>NZ_JBIBYN010000006.1:0-348461 GCF_043083325.1 Streptomyces sp. NPDC014734
CTGTGGTTCCTGTACCGGCTCGACGGCCCGTCGGCGACGTACAACATCCCGGTGGTGACACGGGTCGCGGGGACGCTGGAGCCCGAGGCGTTCACGGCGGCGGTACAGGACGTCGTCGCCCGGCACGAGGTCCTGCGGACCGTGTACGCGGAAGTGGCGGGCGAGCCGGTCCAGCGCATCCTGGCCCGCGCCGACGCACCGGTGGAGTTCGTGCCCTGCACGCCCGACGAGGTGGCCGAACGGGTCGCCGAGGCGACCGGGCACCACTTCGACCTGGCCCGCGAAGTGCCGCTGCGGGTGCGCGTGGTGGAGCCGGGGCCGGACGAGTCGGTACTGGTGACGGTGGTGCACCACATCGCGGCCGACGGCTGGTCGATGGCCCCGCTCTCGGCCGACCTGTCCACCGCCTACACCGCGCGGCTCGCCGGACACGCCCCGGACTGGGAGCCGCTGGAGATCCAGTACGCCGATTACACCCTGTGGCAGCACGAACTCCTCGACGTCGAGGGGCCGCGTCGGCTCGCCCACTGGCGGCGGGTCCTGGACGGGCTGCCGCAGGAGCTCGTACTGCCCACGGACCGGCCCCGGCCCGCCCGCGCCTCCTACCGGGGCGGCAGCGTGCCCGTGCGGCTCGACGGCGAGGTGCACACGCGGCTGCGCGCGGTGGCCCGCGAACGCGGCGCCTCGGTGTTCATGGTGGTGCAGGCGGCCGTCGCCGCCCTGCTCACCCGGCTCGGCGCGGGCACCGACATCCCCCTGGGCACCGTCGTCGCCGGACGCGACGACGCCGCACTCGAAGAACTCATCGGCTTCTTCGTCAACACCCTCGTCCTGCGCAACGACACCTCCGGCAACCCCACCTTCACCGAACTCGTCGACCGCACCCGAACCACCGACCTGGCCGCCTACGACCACCAGGACCTGCCCTTCGAACGCCTCGTCGAAGAACTCTCCCCCACCCGCTCCCTCGCCCACCACCCCCTCTTCCAGGTGTACCTGTCCATGCAGAGCGGCGGCATCGCGGACTTCGAGCTCGCCGGGTTCGCCTGCCGCCCCGAGCCGGGGCGCGCGGACATCGCCAAGTTCGACCTCTCCTTCTTCCTGGGCGAGTGCTGGGGCGAGGACGGCGGGGCCGCCGGCCTTGACGGATTCGTCGAATACGGCTCCGACCTGTTCGACCGGGACACCGCGCAGGCGCTGGCGCGCCGCCTGGAGCGTGTGCTGCGACAGGTGGCGGCCCACCCCGAGGCCCGGATCGACGACCTCGACGTGCTGGACGCGGACGAGCGGCGGCGACTGCTCGTCGACTGGAACGACACCGCGCGCCCCGTCACCGCCGTCTCGGTCGCCCGCACATTCGAGGACCACGCGGCCCGCACCCCGGACGCGCCGGCCGTGGTGTTCGGGAGCACGGCACTGACATACCGTCAACTCGACCTGGCGTCCAACCGGTTGGCCAGACACCTGCGAGGGCTGGGCGCGGGGCCCGAACGGCTGATCGCCGTGGCGCTGCCGCGTTCGGAGCGGATGGTCGTCGCGCTGCTCGCCGTCCTGAAGACCGGCGCCGCGTACCTGCCGCTGGACACCGCGCACCCGGCCGAGCGCCTGTCCGCAGTGCTGGCCGACGCGGATCCGGCGCTGCTGCTCACGGAGTCGGAGACGGCGCGGTCCGTGCCCGCCACCTGCCCGGTCGTGTGCCCGGACGAGGCGGCGACGGCCGACCGGATCGCGGCCGGGTCGCCCGCCCCCCTGTCCGACGAGGAGCGGGGCGGCCCGGTGCCGCCCGACGCCGCCGCGTACGTCATCTACACCTCGGGTTCCACGGGCCGCCCCAAGGGAGTGGTCGTCACCCACGGCAACATGCTCAACCTGGTGCTCGCGCAGCGCGACCACCACGGCGTGGGGCCCGACGACCGGATCGCGGCGGTCACCACGATCGCCTTCGACATCGCGGTGACCGAGCTGTACCTGCCACTGGTCTCCGGTGCCCGCATGGTGCTCGCCCCGCGCGACGCGGCGCGCGACCCCGCCGTGCTGGCCGAGCTGCTGCACCGCCACCGGGTGACCGTGCTCCAGGCCACGCCGAGCCTGTGGCGCGTGCTGGTCGCCGAGGTGCCCGACGCCCTGCGCGGGCTGCGCATGATCACCGCGGGCGAGGCGCTGCCGGCCGACCTGGCCCGGGACATGGCCGCGCTCGCCGCGGTCGTGGTCAACCAGTACGGGCCCACCGAGACCACCGTCTACTCCACGCTCCTGGACGTGCCGGTCGCCGCCGCCCGCACGGTGCCGATCGGCCGCCCGCTCCCCAACACCGCGGTGTACGTGCTCGACGCGGCAATGGGACCGGTGGCACCGGGCACGGCGGGCGACCTGTACATCGCGGGCTCCGGGGTGGCGCGGGGCTACCTGGGGCGGCCGGGCCTCACGGCGGCACGGTTCGTGGCGGACCCGTTCGGCCCGCCCGGGTCGCGCATGTACCGCACGGGCGACCGGGTGCGCTGGACGCGGCACGGTGTCCTGGAGTACCTGGGGCGCGACGACTTCCAGCTCAAGATCCGCGGCTTCCGGGTGGAACCGGGCGAGATCGAGGCCGCCCTCACCGCGCACCCGGACGTCGCGCGGGCCGCGGTGGTCGCCCGCCCGGACCGCTCCGGCGGACAGGGCCTCGTCGGCTACTTCGTCGGCACGGCCCCGGGCACGGTGGACGCGGCCACCCTGCGCGACCACCTCTCGGCCCGACTGCCCGGCCACATGGTGCCGCCGCACCTGGTGGAACTGGACGCACTGCCGGTGAACGCGAACGGCAAACTGGACGGCGCCGCGCTGCCCGAGCCCGACCGGACCCCCGCCGGGCGCGGGCGCGCCCCCACGACGGAGCGCCAGAAGGCGCTGTGCGCGCTGTTCGCCGAGGTGCTCGGGGTGTCCGAGGTCGGGGCCGGCGACGGATTCTTCGACCTCGGCGGGCACTCGCTGCTCGCGATCCGGCTGGTGGGCCGCGTCCGCGAGACGCTGGGCGTGGAACTGCGGGTGAGCACCGTGTTCGAGGCGCCGACCGTGGAACTCCTGGAGCGGGCGCTCGACACGGCGGCGTCCGCCACCGCCACCGGGACCACCGGTACCGGCGACGGCGTCGGCCCGGTCCTGACCCTCCGCGCCGGAGGAGCCGGGTGCCCCGTGTTCCTGCTGCCGCCCGCGAGCGGGCTCGGCTGGGCGTACTCCTCGCTGCTCGCCCACCTGCCGCGGGAGCACCCGGTGCACGCGCTGCAGGACCCGCGCCTGGACGGACCGGGCGAGGTGGCGGCGCTCGACGTGCCGCTGATCGCGGCGGCCCACCTGGAGCGGCTGCGCGCGCTCCGGCCGAGCGGCCCCTATGTCCTGGTGGGCTGGTCGCTGGGCGGGATCGTCGCGCAGCACCTGGCCGCCGAACTGGAGGACCTGGGAGAGACGGTGGCCCTCCTGGCGCTCGTGGACGCCCCGGCGGGCGGCCCCGACGGACCGCCGCCCGGTGTGCCGGAGGCGGTGTACGTGGCCCTGGACGGCGCCGCCGAGTGGCCGGCCGGCACCGCCGCGTTCCCCTCCGCCGACGCGCTGCGCGGCGCGCTGCCCGCGGACCACCCGCTCGCCGACCTGCCGGACCGGGTCCTGGAGCGGCTGCCGCGCGTCGCCCACGAGAACCTCGTCGCGGCCGTCGCGCACCGCCCGCGCCCCGTGCGCGCCCGGACACTGGTCTTCGACGCGGCCGAGCCCGACCGGCCGGGCCCGTCGCCATCGGCATCCTGGAAGCCCTACCTCACAGGCGAAGTGACTGTTCATCAGGTATCCCGGGGCCACTTCGAGATCGTCAAGAGCCATGCCCTGCGAGCCATTGGAACGACTCTACGGAACGAGGTGAACGACGTTGGCTGAGGAACAGGTCAAGGAGCTCATCAGGAGCGCCCGTCGGAGCTGGGGGTGGACGTACCGGTGACTACCGCACTCCGCCTCCCCAACCCCGGCGCCCTGCGCACGGCGGGCGCGATTCCGCTGACGCGGTCGCCCATCTCCCGGATCACCGGGGTCGGCACGGCCACCCCGCCGAACTCGTACACGCAACAGGAACTGCTCGACACCTTCGACATCGAGGACCGTCGCATCCGGTCCGTCTTCCTGAACAGCGCCATCGAGCGGCGCTTCCTGACCCTCCCGTCGAAGCGCCCCGACGGCAGCCGCGCCCAGGAGGTGCAGGGACAACTCCTCGCCAAGCACCGGGCCGAGGGCATCGCCATGGGTGCGCAGGCCGTGCAGGCGGCCCTCAAGCACGCGAACCGCGAACTCTCCGACATCCGCTACCTGACCTGCGTGACCACCACCGGGTTCATGACGCCGGGCTTCAGCGCGCACCTGATCCGAGAACTCGGCATCGACACCCACTGCAGCCGCCTCGACGTCGTCGGCATGGGCTGCAACGCGGGCCTCAACGCCCTGAACGCGGTGTCCGGCTGGGCCCACGCACACCCCGGCGAACTTGCCCTGATGGTGTGCATCGAGGTGTGCTCCGCCGCGTACGTCTTCGACGGCACGATGCGCACCGCCGTGGTCAACAGCCTCTTCGGGGACGGCGCGGCGGCGATCTGTGTGGTCGGCGGCGAGGAGACGCCCGGGCCTGGGGGCGAACACGGCCCGGACATCCTCAAGTTCACGAGCGGCATCATCCCCGAGGCGATCGGCGCGATGCGCTACGACTGGGACGACGACGCCAACCTCTTCAGTTTCTTCCTCGACCGTGACATCCCGTACGTGGTCGGCGGGCGCGTGGAGACCGTGGTGGACAAGCTCCTCGACGGCACGGGGCTGCGCCGCAGCGACATCGGCCACTGGCTGGTGCACTCCGGCGGCAAGAAGGTCGTGGAGTCGGTGATGGTGAACCTCGGCCTGACCCGCTACGACGTCCGGCACACCACCGAGGTGCTGCGCGAGTACGGCAACCTCTCCAGCGGTTCCTTCCTGTTCTCGTACCAACGGCTGCTCGACGAGGGCCTCGTCCGGCCGGGTGAGTACGGGGTGCTGATGACGATGGGTCCGGGCTCGACGATCGAGACGGCGCTGGTCCGCTGGTGAGCCGGCGCCGGGGGGCCGGCACCCGGCCCCCGCGCCGCATCACACATGTCAGCGTCACCCCACGCATCGCACCTCGTGGTTCACGCATGTCACATCACGCATCACACACGGAGAGGCAAGGCATTGTCCGCACGGACTGCGACGGCCACCACGGCCGGTACGGATCATCCCGTCGACGGGCCGCTCGACGGCCCCGAGCTGCGCGTCGACACCGCGCGCGCCCTGTCCCCGGCCCTCGTCGCCGACCTGGACGCCTTCTGCGACCGGCTGGAGGCAGCCGGGGACCGCGCCGTGGGCGTCCTGCGCCTGACCGGCGGGGCCGCCGACCGGGACCTGCGGGGTGACGGGGTCGACGTACACCTGGTGAGCAAGTGGGAGCGGGCACTGCGCCGCATGGAACGTCTCGGCGCACCCACGCTCGCGCTGGCCGAGGGCGAGTGCGGCGGCGTCGCGCTGGACGTCCTGCTGGCCGCCGACTACCGGATCGCCACCCCGGACACGGTGCTGCGGCTGCACGTGCGGCCGGACGGGGTGTGGCCCGGCATGGCGGTGTTCCGGCTCGCCAGCCACGCGGGGGCGGCCCGGGTGCGGCGCGCTGTGCTGTTCGGGACGCCCCTGGCCGCGGTCGAGGCCCTGGAACTGAACCTGCTCGACGAGGTCGTCGCCGACGACCGGCGCGAGGCCTCGGTGAAGACGGCTGCGGAGCTGCTTGCCGCGTTCCCCGGACCCGAACTCGCGGTGCGCCGAAGGCTGCTGATCGACGCGACGAGCAACAGCTTCGAGGACGCGCTGGGCAGCCACCTGTCGGCGTGCGACCGTTCGCTGCGGCGCGAGCGCGAGCGGGCCGAGGGCACGGAGCGGGAGGCCGGGGTCTGATGGCCGACGCGTACGAGGACGTCGACGGCGAGCTGTCGACCGCGCGCAAGGCCCTGCTCGCCGCGGCGACGGAGGCGGACGAGATCCTTGCCGCGCTGCCCGAACCCGCCGACCGCTCGCCCGGGCAGCGGGAGGCGGCGACCGCCGCGAAGAACACGGCCCGGGAGCTGCGCGCCCGTTTCCTGGCCGCGCACGCCGACGCGGTGTACGACGAGCTGACGGACGGGCGCACCCGCCGCCCCCGGCTCGCGGTCCTCGCCGACGGGGCGGCCCTCGCCTTCCCCGGCCTGGTGCCGACGGCGGAGCAGATGGCCGTCGAACGCGGCCGGGCCCAGGGGCTGAAGGAAGGCCGGGAGATCGACCAGGGACTGCTGTTCTCGCGGCTCCTGGAGTCCCCGGTGGCGGGACCGCACCTGATGGACTCGATGCTGCGGCCGACGGAACGCGCGCTGGCGGACCTGGCGGAGTTCCGGCGCACCGGAACGGCGGACCTGGGTTCGGTGCGGGTCGAACGTCGCGGCTCGGCCGCGTACCTGACCATGTGCCGCGAGGACAGCCTCAACGCCGAGGACAACCGGCAGGTCGACGACATGGAGACCGCCGTCGACCTGGTGCTGCTCGACCCGGACGTGGGGGTGGGTGTGCTCCGGGGCGGCGAGATGACGCACCCGCGCTACCGGGGCCGTCGCGTGTTCAGCGCCGGGATCAACCTCAAGGCCCTGCACGCGGGCGAGATCTCCCTTGTCGACTTCCTGCTGCGCCGCGAACTCGGGTACATCGCGAAGATCTCGCGGGGGCTGATGGCCGATCACGCGGGGGCGTGGCACTCCCCGACGGTGGTCAAGCCGTGGGTGGCCGCCGTGGACACCTTCGCCATCGGCGGCGGGGCGCAGTTGCTGCACGTCTTCGACCGGGTGATCGCGGCGTCCGACGCGTTCCTCAGCCTGCCGGCCGCGCAGGAGGGCATTATCCCCGGCGTCTCCAACTTCCGCCTCCAGCAGTCGGCGGGGGCCCGGATCTCCCGGCAGATCGTGCTGTGGGGACGGCGGATCCGGGCGACGGAACCGGACGCCCGGCTCTTCGTCGACGAGGTGGTGGAGAGCGCCGACATGGACCGGGCGGTGGAGACGGCGGCGGAGCGGCTCGACAGCCCGGCGGTGGTGACGAACCGCCGGATGCTGCGGCTGGCGGAGGAGCCGCCGGACGCGTTCCGCGCGTACATGGCACAGTTCGCGGTGCAGCAGGCGCTCCGTCTCTACAGCGAGGACGTGATCGGGAAGGTGACGCGCTTCTCGACGGCGCACCGGACCGACTCGCCCTCCTGAGGAACCGCTCCCCGGGGCGCGGGGCCGGCCCCGTCGTCCGGCCCCGCGCCGTCCGGCCCCGTCGTCCGGCCCCGCGCCGGCCGGTACCGACGGCGTTCAGTCCGTGAGCGAGTCGACGACGATCCGCCGTATGTGCGTGATTCCGGAGTCGGCCCCGGTGGGGTTCAGCGAGTAGACCACCCGGTGCTCCAGGTCCTCGGTGGCGAAGAACCCGTTGTCCCAGCCGGGCCGCGATCCCGTCTTGCCCCAGGCGGTCCGGCCGTCCGGCAGCTCGTACCGCATCAGCCCGCCGACACTGAAGCAGGGCTCCCCGCCGGGGCAACTGGTGTTGGTCGGGGCGCTGGACGCGTCGTGGGGCACCGCGAAGACAAGCTTCTGCTGGGCGGGCGGCAGCAGCCTGCCCCGGAACAGAGCGGTGAGGAAGCGGTCCAGGTCGGCGGCGGTGGAGATCATGCCGCCCTCGGCCCACGGGTACGGGCTCTGCTCGGTGACGTCGTCCCCGCCGACGTACACCCGGGCGTGGGGCGAGGGAATGGCCGGGTCGTCGGCAGCGGGCAGGCTCGTGTGACGGAGACCCAGCGGCAGGATGACGCGCTGCCGGAGCTCATGGGCGAAGGAATGGCCGGTGGCCTTCTCGACGATCAGCCCGAGAGCGAACGCGTTGAGCCCGTTGTACTGCTGTACGGAGCCCGGCTCGGGCGGCGTCCGCAGCGGGTCCGTCGCGGCGAACGACGCGCTCAGCAAACCGGCCGGGGTCACCGACCGCAGCCACCAGCCCGCACCGTCGTCGGGACCCGGGGTCCGGGCGGGCCGCGGAAAGCCGCTGGTGTGGTCGAGGAGATGCCGCACGGTGACCCGCTCGTACGCGGCGGGCACGAGCGTGGGCAGATAGGCGCGGACGGGGGCGTCCAGCCCGATCCGCCGCTCGGCCACGAGCTGGAGGACGACGGTCTGCGTGAAGATCTTGGTGGTGCTGCCGATCCTGAAATGGGCGTCGGGGACGACCGGCCCCATGGCCGCGCCGACACCGTCCCGCCTGATCAGCGCGCCCGCGTAGACCGTTCTCGGCAGCGAGTCGACGATGTCCTGCGCGGACGGGCGCGCGGAGGCCGCGACACTCGCGGGGGGCGTGGTGCGTGCGGCGGCCGGGGGCGGCCCGGCCGCTGCCGCGGGCAGGGCCGCGCCCGCGAGGAGGGCGGCGGCGACGAGCGCGGGGGCGAGGCGGCTGCGCATGGGACTGCTCCAGTGGGAAGGGGGCGGCGAACGTCCCCAACTCTCCGACGGGAGGCAGGCGTTGACGATCAGGAATCACCCTGGGAGACCCCGGGACGAGCCCCGACGCCTGCTCGGGGTTCTCCCCGGGTTCCCGGGACTCGGGGCGCCGCCCGCGGACCCCGGTCGGCCGCCGTCCGGACGGTGCCCGGCCACCGTGGCGACCGAAGTGACCGCGGCGACCGAAGCGACCGGGCTGACCGGGCTGACCGGAGCGGCCGGGGCGCGGCCTACGACCGCTGCCCGGCGTCCGCGTGGGGGCGCCGCTCGGCCGCAGCGTCCTCCTCGGCGCACTGCCCGCCGGTGGCGACCACACGTCCCTCGGTCCGGGGCCGCATCAGCCGCATCCGGGCCAGCACATCGGTGATGGCGAAGTCGTAGCGGGGCTGGAGCAGCAGGATCAGCCCCAGCCCGCAGACGATCGCGACCCCGTACAGGATCCAGGACTTGGCACCCCGCGCCGAATACGCCACGACCCCGAACGAGATCAGCGTCGACCAGAAGTACATGAGCAGCACGGCCCGCCGGTGCGAGTGCCCGAGCTGGAGCAGCCGGTGGTGGAGGTGCCCCTTGTCGGCGGCGAACGGAGACTTCCCGTTCCAGGTGCGCCTGACGACCGCGAGCAGGAGATCCGCGACGGGCAGCGCGATCACCGACAGCGGCAGCAGCAACGGGATGTAGACCGGAACCATCGCGGCCGTTCCCGAGGTGCCGTCGACGGGCCGGTTGAACAGGCCCGGATCGACCTCGCCCGTGACGGAGACCGCGCAGCCCGCGATGAGCAGCCCGAGCAGCATGGACCCGGAGTCGCCCATGAAGATGCGGGCCGGGTGCGAATTGTGCACCAGGAAGCCGAGGCACATGCCCGCGAGGATCGCGGAGACGAGCGTGGTGGAGGCGGCGGCCTCGATGCCGTAGCCGTACCAGAGCCGGTACGCGTACAGGAAGAACGCCGTCGCCGCGATGCCCACCGTCCCGGCGGCGAGTCCGTCGAGCCCGTCGACGAAGTTCACCGCGTTGATCGTGAAGACGATCAGTCCCACGGTCAGCAGAGTGCCCTGCCAGTCGGCGAGGTAGAACCCGTCGGTGCCCGGTACCGGCAGCCAGAGGATCGTCAGCCCCTGGAACGCCATCACCCCGGCGGCCAGCAACTGCCCGCCGAGCTTGACCAGCGAGTCGAGCTCCCATTTGTCGTCGAGCACCCCCAGCAGCCAGATCAGCGCGGCCCCGGACAGCAGTGCCCGGGGTGTCGAGCTCTGGGTGAAGATCTCCTCCAGATGCGGGAGGTGCGATGCCACCAGGTACCCGGCCAGCAGCCCGCCGAACATGGCGATGCCCCCGAGGCGCGGAGTCGGCTCGCGGTGGACGTCACGTGCCCGGATCTCCGGTACCGCTCCGATCGCGATGGCGAACTTGCGGACCGGTCCGGTCAGGAGATGGGTCACCGCAGCCGTGATGAACAGCATCAGCAAGTAGTCCCGCACGGGCGGCCTCACATCCCGGCCCGACGGGCCGACTCCTGAACAGCTTCTTCCGGTTCCGCTGCACCGGGTTTCTCCGGGGGTCGCTGCTCAGGGCGGGACGGGACGGGGCCGGGCCGATGGCGATCTCGGTACGACGACCGGCACGGGATCCTGGCTCCGGGCCCGAGTCCGGGCCGAGGCCCCTCGCTGCGCCCCGGTGAGCCTAACCCATGGTTATTCCCGCGCTGCGGGGTGGCGTGCGGGGGAACGGTTCGGCAGCGGCACGGGGCGAGCGGCCTGTGGGTGTCGAGCCGCCCGTGACTGCCGGGGAGCCGCACGCATGGCGGACCGTCCGAGCGCGGGGTGCCGAGGCTTCGAGCCCGGGTGGCGGAGGAGCGACGCGAGTGGGGGTGGAGCCAGGTGCGGCGGGATGTATTGCGCCGTCGGGGCGATGACGCACGGGACGCGAAGTGTCACGGATGTGACTGGATCAACCTTGCGCCGGTGCATTCTTTTCCTGAACGAGCACGAGCCCCTGGCCGGACCGGACAGGGGCTCGTACGAGTGACAGCGGCGCGTGCTATCGAATGACCTGGTCGAATTCGCCCGCCTTGACACTCCGGACGAACGTCGCGAACAGTTCGCGGCTCGTGCGGGTGATCACGCGCGGTTCGTCGCTCTCCCGCAACAGGATCCCCTCGGCATGGCGTGCGACCTCGACGCACTGCTCTCCGCCGCCGGAGAACGACGACTTCTGCCAGTTGGTCTCAGTGTCCATGTCACGGATTATCACAGGTCGCGTGCGATGTGGTGAATGAAGCTCCGGGACTCGGCGGGATCGAGACCGACCTCCTCCGCGAAGTCGAGCTGCATGCGGTACCGGTTCAGATCGGCCACGGCATCGAGGTGGACACCCCTGAACGGGGCGTCGATGTGGACGGTGTCCAGTTGAGGCACGACCCCGCCCGCGTACAGCACGGTCTGCGTCACATCGACGAACTGCTCGGCGGCGAACGGGATCACGCGTACGGTCACGGCCGGGCGTTCCGTCTCCTCCAGGAGTCGTTCCAGCTGGGCCCGTGCGACCTTGCGGCCCCCCGGCCTCATGCGCAGCCCGGCCTCATGGATGACGACGTCGAACTTCGGCGGTTCCGCGCGGTTCAGCACGTCCTGCCTGAGCATCCGGTGCTCGACCCGCGCTTCCACCTCGTCCTCGGACAGCTTGGGGAAGACGCCCTCGAAGAGGGCCCGGGCGTACTCCCGGATCTGGAGCAGGCCGGGCATCGTCACCGACTGGAGGCAGCGCATGTACCGGGCGTGGTGCTCCAGCTCCGCGATGTTCAGGAACCCGGGCGCCAGTACGCCGCGGTAGCCGTCCCACCAGAACTGACCCCGGTGCTCCCGCGATATGGCGCACAGCGCGTCGACCAGTGCGGTGTCGTCGCAGGAGTAGAAGCTGGCCAGACGGCGGATGCGTTCCTCGCCGACGCCGATGCGGCCGGCCTCTATGTGGCTGATCTTGGCCTGATCGGTGGAGATCAGTCCGGCGGCCTCGCGCGCGGTCATGCCGGCCTGCTCGCGCAGCTTCCTCAACTCGCAGCCCAGCCGGATCTGTCGTGCGGTGGGGTTGTCCCTCGGTGGCATGTCACCTTCCTCTGATTGCCGCACAGTCTTGCGTGCCGCCGAGGGTCCGGTCCACCCGGACGCATGAGGCTCGGGCGGCAACCTTGCCCCGGTGTATTCCTGCTCCATGTCGTCCTGTCCGGCGGTGCGACGTCCCGTCGGCACGGCGTGAGGGGGTGTGGGCCCGTGTTGATTTGGACGGTCGTCCAGGACTATCGTCCAAATCAATGGCTGTCGATTCCCGGCAGCCACCGGTTCTGGACGGCTGCCGGTTCTCGCGGCGGCGACGGAGGGTGTAATGAATCAATCACTGCTGGCGACGGTGACGGCGGCGCTCCTGGTCTGGGAGGCGCTCCTGCTGATTCCCATGGTTCCGGGGAAGCTGATCGACACGCGGGACTTCTCCCCGCTGCCCCGATGGCAGTTCAACGCCTTCAACGTGTATCTGACCTCGCTCGGCCTCGCCAGCTTCGTGGTGGCAGGGTTCGCCATGGCGGACCAGCACTGGGCATTCGTGGCGGCGCTGGTGCTGAGCCTCGGCTACATTGCGGTCTTCGCGGCCGATCTCGGCGCGGTCTTCCCCGTCGTGCCCGATGCCCTGCCGGTGCAACTGCTGGTCCTCGAAGCGATCGCACTGGCCTCGGCCGGTGTGAACGTGGTCATCTCGATCCAAGGAATGCGACTGTGAACAGCGAGTCCGCGAATCCCTCGCGCCGGACGGATACGCGCGAAAGGCTCATCGAGGCCACCGCCTCGCTCATCCCCGAGTTGGGCTGGGGCGATGTGAGCAGCCGACGGGTCGCGGAGCGCGCGGGCGTCAACACCGGTGTGATCCACTACCACGTGGGAAGCATCGGCGAACTCCGGCGCATCGCCGCCCTGAGGAAGATCCGGACGTTCTTCCTCGACCGGGTCGGCGAAGCCCTGGAGGAGCCGGATCCGGTCGTGGCCGTCGAGGTCATGCTTCGCGCGCTGTCGGCCAACGATCCACGTGACCCGGAACTGCTGTTGCTGTACGAGTCCCTCGTCGCGGCGGGCCGGGACGACCAACTGCGCGCCGAGACCGCCCGCTTGCTCGCCGAGTTCCGGCAGGTGCTGTGCGACTGGTTCGCGGCCCGCGGCGTCACGCGTCCGCTCGTCGTCGCGGTCACCCTCACGGCGGCGATCGACGGCTACCTGCTCCAGCGGTCGCTCGACCCGTCCGTCGAGCCGGGCCCTCTCGTCGACGGTCTGGTCGGTCTGGTCCGACAGCACCTCGCACCCGACGGCGCCGGGGGAGACCCGTCCGGCGGGGCATGAGGCGCCGGGCGGCTCTCCCGCTCCCGGAGCTCCGGCACGGGCAGGAGCCCCGGACGACGAACACCGACTGCGCGGACGACGGACGGTGCGCCACGGACTGCGTGACGCGGACGGGCTCAAGGCGTGAGGCCGTTGGCCGCTGTCTTCGCCGCCAGGGCGCGGGCGCCTTCACGGCGCACCGCCACCTGAACGGGCACGGTGCGGGAGCGGCGCGCGCCGGCGGATTTCGGCATGGCCGCCTCCCGAACAGGCCCCGCCTCCCGCACGGTGCTCCTCGCCCGCACGATGAGCAGCCCCGCCACCACCAGCAGCACCGAGAGCACCGGCCCCAGGGAGTTCCCGGGGGAGATGAACCCCTGTGCGGCGAGCCCGAGGAGCCCGCCGGCGGAGAGCACGGCCGCGAGAACGACCCTGCCGAGGCTCGTGTCCGACGACTCGCCGGAACCACGACGGGTCTCGAACCTGCCGAAGATCTTGGTGAGGCACACCAGGGACGCCCCGGCGACTGAGACCCACACCGGGATCACGGCGAACCACATCGGGCTGCCGGGCGTCGGAGTGGCGAGCCCGAGCCCGACCACGAAGATTCCCGCGGTCACCACGAGGGCCGGCATGTGCCAGAGATACAGGGTCATGAAGCGGGCCCCGCACCACCGCAGGACAGCGGCGACGCCCGGACGCGCGGCGAGTCGCGTCAGCACGGGCTTGAGCGTCAGCCACAGTCCGAGCTGGCCGATCGTCAACGACACCATCAGCGCCGTCGGAGGGCTCATGTTGGAGACGGGGGCGCCGGGCATTCCGATCATGGACGACGGATAGGGCCCGAAGAACACGGCTGCCGCGGTGAGCCCGAAGCCGACGACGGCCAGACCCGACGACGCCCACCGGCTCCGCATGTTCAGGGAGCCGTCGGCGTAGTGGAAGCCGAACTGGTGGGCCGCCAGCCAGACGAAGAGGGCGTTCAGGAAACCGATCGCGGGGCTGACCTCGAAACGCAGCACGTCGACGACCAGGGCACAGACGGCGAGGACCCCGATCACGCGCCATCCGTACCGGCGGTACAACGCGTACATGACCGGCGTGACGGCGACCACCAGCACATAGACGGCGAGGAACCAGAGAAGCTGCCCGGCGATCTTGCCCGCCATCAATACCGGCTGCTGAGGCACACCTCCAGCGATCAGCACATGCGGCAGGAGCAGCCATACGGCAGCCAGCGGCACGACCGGAACCAGGAGGCGCGCGATTCTGCTCCGGAGCCAGTCGCGCACCGACGTCACCGACCGGAACGAAAAGAAATTGGCGGCCCCACCGGCGAAGAACACCATGGGCATGACCTGGGTCAGCCAGGTGACAATCCACCACCCAGGACTTGCGAGAGCGTTTCCGGTGCTCAATTGACCGTTGTCATAGGCCAGAACCGGCATGAGCCAGTGCTGGGAAATCACGGCCAGCACGCAGAGCGCTCTGATGATGTCTATGAATGAGTCGCGACCACGACTGGGCGAATGAGCATGCGTCGGCTGCATGTAATCATCGTGTCGTCAACGGCCGGCACGGACAGTAAAGAGGGCACCCGAATTCCATGGGGGGTCAGCACCGCAGCCGTGGTGGGGTTTCCCCCACCCGGTTCCACCGGCCCCCACCCGGCTCCCACCGGACCTCACCAGGTTTCCCCGTCCGACCGGACCGGGCGGATCTCAGGGGCCGGACGGTGGCAGCAGTTTTCCGGTGAGGGCGAAGCGCCCGTCCGTATGGGGTTCTTGCGGTACTCGGTCCAGCCCGTTCGGGACAGGCCGGGCATGCCGAATTTCCCATCGCGTGATTCCGTTCCCGACCGGCGAAATGGTTCTTCAGGCGGACGTCCCGGCCGCCGGTCCCCGACGCTCTCCGTGGATTTCTTGGAATGCCTGCCGCCGACAGGCATTCACCTGGACCGAGCTGATGGACGGTGAAGGAATTCGTCGGCCGTGGTACCTGTTGCGGGCGACCGGAAACAATGAGCGAAGCAAGACATGGACACCGGCAATTTCCCTCCCGTGCCCAAGGTGTGCACATTCTCGGGCCGTCGGACGACGGACGGAGAGGGGAACCGGCCGGGCCGTCGGCATGGCGAAGGGCCGCCGCTCCCGAGCGGGGGAGCGACGGCCCTTCGCCGTCTTCACGGCACGTCGTCGACGTGCTCGCGCACCTGTCCGGCGCGCTTGTGAATCAGAGAACGCGGACCGCGCCCGACGGCGGGTCGTAGGAGAGCGGGCGCTGCACCACACCGGTGCGGGAGTTCTGCGCGCCGACGAACTCGCCGCCGCCCACGTACACCGCGACGTGGTAGGCGCTGCCGGCGCTGCCCCAGTACAGGATGTCGCCGGGCTGAAGGTTGTTCAGGGAGACCTGGGTGCCCGCGGTGGACTGGGCCTGCGAGACGCGCGGCAGGTCGACGTTGACCGAGCGGAACGCCGCCTGGACCAGGCCCGAGCAGTCCCACGAGTTGGGGCCGGTGCCGCCGGGCACGTACGCGTCGCCGACCTGGGCCTTCACGAAGGCGAGGATGGACGCGGCGGTGCCGGTCGCGTGCGACGAGGAAGAAGAGGAGGAGGACGTGGACGCGTACGAGGAGGCGCCCGCGGTGGAGCCGGAGGTCGCGCTGAGCGTCGTACGGACCTGGGTGCGCGAGGCGCGCAGTGCGGTCTCGGCCTTCGCCCTGGCGGCGGCCTCGGCCTTCTCCTTGGCCTCGGCCTTGCGGACCGCCTCGGCCTTGGCCTTCTTGGCGGCCTTGGCGGCGGTGGTCGCGGCGGCATCCTGCTGTGCCTGCGTCTGCAGGTCCTCGGCGACCTGAGCCGTCGCCTGGGCGGACGCGGCGACGGCGGTGGAGAGGCCCTCGGTGATGGTGGGCATCTCGATGGTCTGGGTCACCGGCTCGGCCTGAGCCGGTCCGGCAGCGCCGGCGACCGCGATGGTGCTGAGGACGCCACCGGCAACTCCGGCGCGCAGCGCTGTCTTCGGAGCGCTTCGGCGGGGCTTCCGGTGGCTGGGTATGTGAGCGGTGTGGGACATGGGTACTAGCGCTATCAGGGCTCGCGGCCTCCCATCAAGAAACGTGTGTTGCGACACAGTTACGTTCGGAATCTGTGAATCCGCTTTCCGGCGGGCCTTATTGACGCCGTAACGGGCATAACGGGCACACCTGATCACCGCTGTGATCACGGACTTTCGCCAATTAGTCCGAATTGCCCGCCACTTACCATCCGTTCGCACTGATGGCCAAGCCCGCTTTCATGGGGGTGGTCGTCGAGTGACGCAGGTCACGGAACGCATGTCGGGTGTGAGCGGTTGCGGGTGGTTCATGGGAGTGCGTACACGAATGGGGTACGCGGGCGAGGCGTGCGGGTGGTGCGCACGGGCGACCCGGGGATGCGGGCGACGCGTGGACCGGCGCGGGGGAGCGCGGGCGCCGACGGCTGTGATCCCGGCGGGCGGGTCGCCCGTCCGGAAGATCGTGAATGCGCGCACAGTCCGCTTCGCCCGACGCGCGCCCCCGCGCGAGGGTGAGCCCCGGCGGTCCGGGCCGGGGGTCCGACGACCCCGGTGCGGGTGAATGCACATATCACGCATCGCCGTCCATTGCCAATTTGCGTGTAGAGGCGTTCCATTGTTATTGGAAACGCACTTTGACCAGCGATAACAGCATCAGATGTCACATCTCGTGACGGCTCTGCCGCTTTGCGTGAAAAGATCGACCCCCATCCGGCTTCATGATCGTTCGTCGGGTGGTGGAGATCACAAACTCCGTCTACTACCCCGTGTCGCAGATCACAGGACGGCGGGCATAGGATGCGGGGCAGTCGGGCTTGTGAACTGCCTCACATGTGCACGATCTTGGTGGGGCGGCGAGCCGAATCGCCCGATGCGGTCCAACGGTCAAGGACGACTGGAAGGAGCGAGGAGCGTGAATGCCTACGCGCCCATCCTCGTGCTCGGCGCCCTCGGGGCAGGGTTTGCGATCTTCTCCGTGGTCATGGCCACGCTTATCGGCCCCAAGCGGTACAACCGGGCAAAGCTCGAAGCGTACGAGTGCGGGATCGAACCCACCCCCACTCCGGCCGGAGGCGGCCGCTTCCCCATCAAGTACTACCTGACGGCGATGCTCTTCATCGTCTTCGACATCGAGATCGTCTTCCTCTATCCCTGGGCGGTCACCTTCGACGCGCTGGGGATCTTCGGGCTCGTGGAGATGCTGCTCTTCGTGCTCACCGTCTTCGTCGCCTACGCGTACGTATGGCGTCGCGGCGGCCTGGAATGGGACTGAGGGGCTGAGGGGCACACCATGGGACTCGAAGAGAAGCTGCCCAGCGGCTTCGTGCTGACCACCGTCGAGCAGGCCGCCGGCTGGGTACGGAAATCCTCCGTCTTCCCGGCCACGTTCGGCCTCGCCTGCTGCGCCATCGAGATGATGACGACCGGTGCGGGGCGCTACGACCTTGCCCGTTTCGGGATGGAGGTCTTCCGCGGATCGCCGCGCCAGGCGGATCTGATGATCGTGGCGGGGCGGGTCAGCCAGAAGATGGCGCCCGTCCTGCGGCAGGTCTACGACCAGATGCCCAACCCCAAGTGGGTGATCTCCATGGGGGTTTGCGCCTCATCGGGCGGGATGTTCAATAACTACGCCATTGTTCAGGGTGTCGATCATATTGTCCCGGTTGATATTTATTTGCCGGGCTGCCCGCCGCGGCCCGAGATGCTGATGGACGCGATCCTCAAGCTCCACCAGAAGATCCAGAACACCAAGCTCGGGGTCAACGCGGAGGAGGCCGCCCGCGAGGCGGAGCAGGCCGCGCTCAAGGCCCTGCCCCTGATCGAGATGAAGGGGCTGCTGCGATGAGCGAGAACCACGTCCACGACGCGCAGGGCGACAACGGCCTGCCCGCGCCGCGCGACGAGGGCGGCGAGGTCATCGGCGTACGCAGGGGCATGTTCGGCGCCGACAACGGCGGCGACACCTCCGGCTACGGCGGCCTCGTCCGCACCGTGGCCCTGCCCGGCGCCACGTCCCGCCCGTACGGCGGCTGGTTCGACGAGGTGGCCGACGAGCTGGAGGGGGCCCTGGAGGAACAGGACCTGCTCCCCGGGAACGCCATCGAGAAGACCGTCGTCGACCGCGGCGAGCTCACCTTCCACATCGCCCGCGAGCACCTGGTCCGGGTGGCCCGGACGCTGCGCGACGACCCGGCCCTGCGCTTCGAGCTCTGCACCGGGGTCAGCGCGGTCCACTTCCCCGGCGACAAGGGCCGCGAGCTGCACGCGGTCTACCACCTGCGCTCGCTCACCCACGGCAGGCTGATCCGCCTGGAGGTGTCGGCCCCGGACGACGATCCGCACCTTCCGTCGCTCGTCGCGGTCTACCCGACCAACGACTGGCACGAGCGCGAGGCATACGACTTCTTCGGGCTCGTCTTCGACGGTCACCCCGCCCTCACCCGGATCATGATGCCGGACGACTGGCAGGGCTTCCCGCAGCGCAAGGACTACCCGCTCGGCGGCATCGCCGTCGAGTACAAGGGCGCCCAGATCCCGGCTCCGGACCAGCGGAGGTCGTACTCCTGATGACCACTCCCCCTGCAACACCTCGCGCCACGACCGAGGGGACTGTATATACAGTCACCGGCGGCGACTGGGACGAGGTCGTCGAGTCCGCGGTCACGTCAGACGACGAGCGCATCATCGTCAACATGGGCCCCCAGCACCCGTCCACGCACGGGGTGCTGCGGCTGATCCTGGAGATCGACGGCGAGACCGTCACCGAGGCCCGCTGCGGCATCGGCTACCTCCACACCGGCATCGAGAAGAACCTCGAATACCGGAGCTGGACCCAGGGCACCACCTTCGTGACGCGCATGGACTACCTGACGCCGTTCTTCAACGAGACGGCGTACTGCCTCGGCGTCGAGAAGCTCCTCGGCATCGAGGACCAGATCCCCGACCGGGCCACCGTCCTGCGCGTGCTCCTGATGGAACTGAACCGGCTCTCCTCGCACCTGGTGTGCATCGCCACCGGAGGCATGGAGCTCGGCGCCACCACGATCATGATCTACGGGTTCCGTGACCGCGAACTCGTCCTCGACCTGTTCGAGCTGATCACCGGCCTGCGGATGAACCACGCGTTCGTCCGGCCCGGCGGACTCGCCCAGGACCTGCCGCCCGGCGCGATCGACCAGCTGCGCGCGTTCGTGAAGACCATGAAGAAGAACCTGCCGGAGTACGACAAGCTCGCCACCGGCAACCCCATCTTCAAGGCCCGCATGCAGGACGTCGGCTACCTCGACCTGACCGGCTGCGTGGCGCTGGGCGCCACCGGGCCGATCCTGCGCTCCGCCGGACTCCCGCACGACCTGCGCAAGACGGACCCCTACTGCGGATACGAGAACTACGAGTTCGACGTCCCCACCGCCGACAGCTGCGACGCCTACGGCCGATTCCTCGTCCGGCTGGAGGAGATGCGCCAGTCGCTGCGGATCATCGAGCAGTGCATCGACCGGCTCGCCCCCGGCCCGGTGATGGTCGCCGACAAGAAGATCGCCTGGCCCGCGCAGCTCGCGCTCGGCCCGGACGGGCTCGGCAACTCGCTCGACCACATCAAGAAGATCATGGGCACCTCGATGGAGGCCCTGATCCACCACTTCAAGCTGGTGACCGAGGGGTTCCGGGTCCCGCCCGGCCAGGTGTACACCGCCGTCGAATCGCCCAAGGGCGAGCTCGGCGTGCACGTCGTCTCCGACGGCGGCACCCGCCCCTACCGGGTCCACTTCCGCGACCCGTCCTTCACCAACCTCCAGGCCATGGCGGCGATGTGCGAGGGCGGCCAGGTCGCCGACGTCATCGTCGCCGTCGCGTCCATCGACCCCGTGATGGGAGGCGTCGACCGGTGACCGAAGCACGACAGGAAGTCAGTCTGGGGATGCCGCAGCTCCCCGCCCCCGCCTACCCGGCCGAGGTGCGAGCCAGGCTCGAAGCGGACGCGAAGGAGGTGATCGCCCGCTACCCCGGCAGCCGGTCCGCACTGCTGCCGCTGCTGCACCTGGTGCAGGCCGAGGAGGGCTTCGTCTCCCGCACCGGCATGGCGTTCTGCGCCGACATGCTCGACCTCACCACCGCCGAGGTCACCGCCGTCGCCACCTTCTACACCATGTACCGGCGCGGGCCGAGCGGTGACTACCAGGTCGGCGTCTGCACCAACACCCTGTGCGCGGTGATGGGCGGCGACGCGATCTTCGACCGGCTCAAGGAGCACCTCGGCGTCGGCAACGACGAGACGACCGAGGACGGGAAGATCACCCTCGAACACATCGAGTGCAACGCCGCCTGCGACTTCGCCCCCGTGGTGATGGTCAACTGGGAGTTCTTCGACAACCAGACGCCCGAGAGCGCGACCCGCCTGGTCGACGACCTGATCGCCGGACGCACCGTCGAACCTACCCGCGGCGCCCCGCTGTGCACGTACAAGGAGACCGCCCGCATCCTGGCCGGCTTCCCCGACGAACGCCCCGGCGCCGTCGAGGCCTCCGGCGGCGCGGGCCCCGCCTCGCTGGTCGGCCTCCGGCTCGCCAAGGGCGAGGAACCGCACCCGCGCGTCGTCGCCCCGCGCGGCGCGAACCCGCGCGGGGAGCAGCCGCACGACCCGTCGCCGTCCGAGCACCTCAGCTCCCACGACGCACCGCAGCGGACCTCCGCCTCCGACCCGGACCACCCGGCGGGCCCCGCAGCCGAGGAGGGAGCGTGATGACGTTGACCACCGAGATCGGCGACAACGGCGGCGGCAACGGGGGCGACCCCGAGAAGCTGCTCGCCCCCGTCCTCTCCGCGTTCTGGGACGAACCGCGCTCCTGGACCCTGGACACCTACCGCCGCCACGGCGGGTACGAGGGCCTGCGCAAGGCTCTCGCCATGGCCCCGGACGACCTCATCGCCTACGTCAAGGCATCCGGTCTGCGCGGACGCGGCGGCGCCGGCTTCCCCACCGGGATGAAGTGGCAGTTCATCCCGCAGGGCGACGGCAAACCGCACTACCTCGTCGTCAACGCCGACGAGTCGGAGCCCGGGACCTGCAAGGACATCCCGCTCCTCTTCGCCAACCCGCACTCCCTCGTCGAGGGCATCGTGATCGCCTGCTACGCGATCCGCTCCGCGCACGCCTTCATCTACCTGCGCGGCGAGGTCGTCCCCGTGCTGCGACGGCTGCACGAGGCAGTGCGCGAGGCGTACGAGGCGGGCCTGCTCGGCACGAACATCCTGGGCTCCGGGCTCGACGTGGAACTCACCGTGCACGCGGGCGCGGGCGCGTACATCTGCGGTGAGGAGACCGCACTGCTCGACTCGCTCGAAGGGCGACGCGGCCAGCCCCGGCTGCGCCCCCCCTTCCCCGCGGTCGCCGGTCTGTACGCCTGCCCCACCGTGGTGAACAACGTCGAGTCCATCGCCTCGGTTCCCGCGATCCTGAACAAGGGCAAGGACTGGTTCACGTCCATGGGCAGCGAGAAGTCCCCGGGCTTCACGCTGTACTCGCTCAGCGGACACGTCGCGAGCCCCGGCCAGTACGAGGCCCCGCTCGGCATCACGCTGCGCCAACTGCTCGACATGAGCGGCGGCATGCGCCCCGGGCACCGGCTGAAGTTCTGGACCCCGGGCGGCTCCTCCACCCCGATGTTCACCGACGAACACCTCGACGTCCCGCTCGACTACGAGGGCGTCGGCGCCGCCGGATCCATGCTCGGCACCAAGGCGCTCCAGTGCTTCGACGAGACCACCTGCGTCGTGCGCGCCGTCACCCGCTGGACCGAGTTCTACGCCCACGAGTCCTGCGGCAAGTGCACCCCCTGCCGCGAGGGCACGTACTGGCTCGTCCAGCTCCTCCGCGACATCGAGGCCGGCAAGGGGGAGATGGCCGACCTCGACAAGCTGAACGACATCGCCGACAACATCAACGGCAAGTCCTTCTGCGCCCTCGGCGACGGCGCCGCCTCACCGATCTTCTCCTCGCTGAAGTACTTCCGCGCGGAGTACGAGCAGCACATCACGGGCAGGGGCTGCCCCTTCGATCCCGCCAGGTCGACCGCCTGGGCCGACGACAAGAACGCTCACCAGGGGGTGAACGCATGACCGTCACCACGAGTGCGCCCTCCGGAGGAGGCGAGGCGGCCGTCCCGCCCGAGGACCTCGTCACGCTGACCATCGACGGCATCGAGATCAGCGTGCCCAAGGGCACCCTGGTCATCCGGGCCGCCGAACTCCTCGGCATCGAGATCCCGCGCTTCTGCGACCACCCGCTCCTCGACCCGGCCGGCGCCTGCCGCCAGTGCATCGTCGAGGTCGAGGGCCAGCGCAAGCCGATGGCGTCCTGCACCATCACCTGCACCGACGGCATGGTCGTCAAGTCGCAGCTCAGCTCGCCCGTCGCCGAGAAGGCCCAGAAGGGTGTGATGGAGCTGCTGCTCATCAACCACCCGCTGGACTGCCCGGTCTGCGACAAGGGCGGCGAGTGCCCGCTGCAGAACCAGGCGATGTCGCACGGCGGCGCCGACTCCCGCTTCGACGGGAAGAAGCGGACCTACGAGAAGCCCGTACCGATCTCCGCCCAGGTACTGCTGGACCGCGAGCGCTGTGTGCTCTGCGCGCGCTGCACCCGGTTCTCCAACCAGGTGGCGGGCGACCCGATGATCGAGCTGATCGAGCGCGGCGCGCTCCAGCAGGTCGGCACCGGCGAGGGCGACCCGTTCGAGTCGTACTTCTCCGGGAACACCATCCAGATCTGCCCGGTCGGGGCACTCACCTCGGCCGCGTACCGGTTCCGCTCCCGCCCCTTCGACCTGGTGTCGTCGCCGTCGGTGTGCGAGCACTGCGCGGGCGGCTGCGCCACCCGCACCGACCACCGGCGCGGCAAGGTCATGCGGCGGCTCGCCGCCGACGACCCCGAGGTCAACGAGGAGTGGATCTGCGACAAGGGCCGCTTCGCGTTCCGCTACGCGCAGCAGCGCGACCGGCTGACCACGCCGCTGGTGCGGAACGCGGACGGCGTTCTGGAACCGGCGAGCTGGCCCGAGGCCCTGGCCGCCGCGGCCACCGGACTCGCCGCCGCGCGCGGCCGGGCCGGCGTCCTGGCCGGCGGTCGGCTGACCGTCGAGGACGCGTACGCGTACGGCAAGTTCGCCCGGGTCGTGCTGGACACCAACGACGTCGACTTCCGGGCCCGCGCGCACAGCGGTGAGGAGGCCGACTTCCTTGCCGCCCGCGTCGCCGGGCGCGGAAGGGACCTGGACGGATCGGGTGTCACCTACACCTCGTTGGAGAAGGCCCCGACGGTGCTGCTGGCCGGGTTCGAGTCCGAGGAGGAGGCGCCCGGCGTCTTCCTGCGGCTGCGCAAGGCCAACCGCAAGCACGGACAGCGCACCTACGCCATCGCCTCGCACGCCACCCGCGGCCTCACGAAGGCGGGCGGCACCCTGCTTCCCGCCGCCCCCGGCACCGAGACCGAGTGGCTGGACGCCATCGCGGGCGGCGTCGGACTCGACGGCGACGGCGCCGCGGCGGCCGAGGCGCTGCGCGGCGACGGCTCCGTGATCGTGGTCGGCGAGCGGCTGGCCTCCGTACCGGGCGGGCTGACCGCCGCGGTGCGGACGGCGACCGCGACCGGGGCGGCGCTGGTGTGGATCCCGCGCCGGGCCGGAGAGCGCGGCGCGGTGGAGGCGGGCGCGCTCCCGTCGCTGCTGCCCGGCGGCCGTCCGGCGACCGACCCGCGGGCCAGGGACGAGGTGGCGTCCGTCTGGGGCATCGCCGAACTCCCCTCCCGCTTCGGCCGCGACACCGGCCAGATCCTGGAGGCGGCGGCCACCGGCGAACTCGGCGCACTGCTCGTCGCCGGGGTCGAGCCGGCCGATCTGCCGGACCCGGCGCGGGCCCTGGAGGCCCTGGACCGGGTCGGATTCCTGGTCTCGCTGGAGCTGCGGCCCAGCGAGGTCACCGAGCGGGCCGACGTGGTCCTGCCGGTCGCCGCGGCGGCCGAGAAGTCCGGGACCTTCCTCAACTGGGAGGGCCGGGCCCGGATGTTCGAGGCGGCGCTGAAGCCCGAGCAGATGACCCGGACGCTCGCCCCGACCGACGCGCGGGTGCTGCACATGCTCGCCGACGCGCTGGCCGGTGCCACCGACGCCGACGGGCCCGCCCGTTTCGCACTGCCGGACCTGAGGTCCGTGCGCCGCGAACTCGACAGGCTCGGCGGCTGGACCGGCGCGCACGCCGACGACCCGAACGAGCCGGCGCAGCCGCTGCCCCGGCCGGGCGACGGCGAGGCGGTCCTGGCCGGGCACCGGATGCTGCTCGACCTGGGGCGGCTCCAGGAGGGCGACGACGCGCTGGCCGGCACCCGGCACGCCGCGGTCGCCCGGCTGTCCGCCGCCACCGCCGCCGAGACCGGCGTCAAGGACGGCGACCTGCTGGCCGTCACCGGCCCGGCGGGCGCCGTCGAACTCCCGTTGAAGATCACCGACATGCCGGACCGGGTGGTCTGGGTGCCGCTGAACTCCGTCGGGCGGGGCGTCCCGGCCGACACCGGCGCCCGGCCCGGCGGCCTGGTCCGGATCGGCCCCGTAGCACCGGGCACTGACGACATCACACCGGAGGTGGGGGCGTGACAGCCTTCGCTCAACTGGCCGCGGCACCGCGCGATGCCGTGCTCGCCGCCGAGGACCTGTCGATGTTCGGCACCGACCCGTGGTGGCTGGTGGTCATCAAGGCGGTGTTCTGCTTCGCGTTCCTGATGGTGACCGTGCTGTTCTCCATCGTGTGGGAGCGCAAGGTCGTCGCCTGGATGCAGCTGCGCATCGGCCCCAACCGGAACGGGCCCTGGGGCATGCTCCAGTCGCTCGCCGACGGCGTGAAGCTGATGCTGAAGGAAGACCTCGTCGTCAAGCGCGCCGACAAGGTCGTGTACGTGCTCGCGCCGATCGTCGCCGCCATCCCGGCGTTCATGGCGATCGCCGTGATCCCGTTCGGCCCGTCCGGCAACGAGGTCTCGATCTTCGGGCACCGGACGACGATGCAGCTCACCGACCTGCCGATCGCGATGCTGTACATCCTCGCGGTGGCCTCGGTCGGGATCTACGGCATCGTGCTGGCGGGCTGGTCGTCCGGGTCGACGTACCCGCTCCTGGGCGGGCTGCGCTCCTGCGCCCAGATGATCAGCTACGAGATCGCGATGGGTGCCGCGTTCGCCTCGGTCTTCCTCTACTCCGGGTCGATGTCGACGTCGCAGATCGTGGAGGCGCAGCAGGACCGCTGGTTCATCCTGCTGCTGCCGGTGTCCTTCATCATCTACATCGTCACGATGGTCGGGGAGACCAACCGGGCCCCGTTCGACATGCCGGAGTCCGAGGGCGACCTGGTCGGCGGGTTCAACACCGAGTACTCGTCGATCAAGTTCGCGATGTTCATGCTCGCCGAGTACGTGAACATGGTGACCGTCTCCGCGGTCGCCACCACCCTGTTCCTGGGCGGCTGGCGGGCCCCCTGGCCGATCAGCACCTTCTGGGAGGGCGCGAACCACGGCTGGTGGCCGATGCTCTGGTTCGTCCTCAAGGTCCAGTTGCTGCTGTTCTTCTTCATCTGGCTGCGCGGCACGCTTCCCCGCGTCCGCTACGACCAGCTGATGAAGCTCGGCTGGAAGGTCCTGATCCCGGTCTCCGTGGTCTGGCTGATGATGGTCGCCACCGTGCGGGCGCTGAGCAACGAGGGCTACGACTTCTCCCGGATCGTCCTGTACGTGGCCGGGGCCGTGATCGCGATCCTGCTGCTCTCCTTCGTCGTTGACGTCTTCCGCGACAAGAAGGGCCGGGCAGAAGCGGAGGCGGCGGGTCCGGAGCCGGAGTTCGATCCGATGGCGGGCGGGTTCCCGGTGCCGCCACTGCCCGGACAGACCCTGCCGCCGGTGCCGCGCCGCAGGCCGCGGGGCGAGCGACAACTCGTTGTCAGTGGCGGGTCGGACACGGTGAGTGACGGAAATTCGAGTGACGGAAAGGAGGCTGACGGTGTCTGAGTCGAAGGAGCCCTCAGGAGAGAAGTTCCAGAACCCCGTCGCCGGCTTCGGCGTGACCTTCAAGGCCATGTTCAAGAAGCGTCTGACGGAGCAGTATCCGGAAACGCAGAAGGTGACGGCGCCGCGCTTCCACGGCCGGCATCAGCTCAACCGTCACCCGGACGGGCTGGAGAAGTGCGTCGGCTGCGAGCTGTGCGCCTGGGCCTGTCCGGCGGACGCCATCTACGTGGAGGGCGCGGACAACACCGACGAGGAGCGCTACTCCCCGGGTGAGCGCTACGGTCGCGTCTACCAGATCAACTACGCCCGCTGCATCCTGTGCGGACTGTGCATCGAGGCGTGCCCGACCCGGGCGCTCACGATGACCAACGAGTTCGAGCTCGCCAACACCACCCGCGAGAGCCTCATCTACACCAAGGACGAGCTGCTCGCGGGCCTGGAGGAGGGCATGGTCGACTCCCCGCACGCGATCTACCCCGGGATGGACGAACAGGACTACTACCGGGGTCTGGTCACCGAGGCCGCGCCCGGTACGGAGCGTCAGGTAGCCGTCTCCAAGGGCGAGAAGCCGTCGGACGACACGCACGAGCGCCACGAGAACAACGGTCCGGCGCAGGGGGTGGGCGCATGACCGCCCTGGCCGCGGCGGCCTCCCAGACCTCGACCGGGGAGGCCGTCCAGTTCTGGATCCTGGGCATCGTCGCCGTACTCGGCGCGCTGTCCACCGTCCTGATGAAAAGAGCCGTGCACAGCGCGCTGAGCCTCGCCGGGACCATGATCGTCCTGGCGGTGTTCTATCTGGCCAACGGCGCCTACTTCCTCGGCATCGTCCAGATCGTCGTCTACACCGGCGCGATCATGATGCTGTTCCTCTTCGTCGTCATGCTCGTCGGCGTCACGGCCGCCGACTCGCTGAAGGAGACCCTCAGGGGCCAGCGCTGGCTGGCCGCGGGCTGCGGTCTCGGCTTCGGCGTCCTGCTGATCGCGGGCATCGGCAACGCCTCGCTGAACAGCTTCAACGGGCTCGGCGTCGCCAACGCCCAGCACGGCGGGAACGTCGAGGGGCTGGCGAGCCTCATCTTCACCAAGTACGTCTTCGCCTTCGAGATCACCGGCGCCCTGCTGATCACCGCGACGGTCGGCGCGATGGTGCTCACCCACCGCGAGCGCACCGAACGCTCCCGCACCCAGCGGGAGTTGTCCGAGGCGCGGGTGCGCGGCAGCCAGTTGCCGCCGCTGCCCGCCCCCGGCGTCTACGCCCGGCACAACGCGGTGGACATCCCCGGTCTGCTCCCGGACGGCACCCCGTCCGAGCTCACCGTCATGCCGACGCTGCGCGAACGCGGCCAGGTCCGTGACGTGTCGGGCGAAGCCCTGGAGCAGCTCCGGGCGCTGGAGCAGCGCTCCGAGGAGCGGCTCGGCCGCGACAACGAAGAAGAGGAGGTCGCCAAGTGAATCCGGTCAACTACCTCTATCTCGCGGCCCTGTTGTTCACCATCGGCGCGGCCGGGGTGCTGATCCGGCGGAACGCGATCGTCCTGTTCATGTGCGTGGAGCTGATGCTCAACGCCTGCAACCTCGCGTTCGTGACCTTCTCCCGGATGCACGGCAACCTCGACGGCCAGATCATCGCGTTCTTCACGATGGTCGTCGCCGCCGCGGAGGTCGTGGTGGGGCTCGCGATCATCGTGTCGGTGTTCCGTTCCCGCCACTCGGCCTCGGTCGACGACGCCGGCCTGATGAAGCTGTAAGGGGACGTTGAATCGTGGAGAACCTGATTGCGCTGCTCGTCGCGGCGCCAATGCTCGGAGCGGCGGTCCTGCTCTGCGGTGGCCGACGGCTCGACCGCTCCGGACACTGGATCGGCACCCTGCTCGCCGCCGCGTCGTTCGTCGTCGGTGCGGTGCTCTTCCTCGACATGCTGGGGCGGGGCGCGGACGACCGGGCGCTGCACCAGAAGCTGTTCAGCTGGGTCCCGGTCGAGGGATTCCGGGCCGACGTGGCCTTCCAGCTCGACCAGTTGTCGATGACGTTCGTGCTGCTGATCACCGGCGTGGGCACCCTGATCCACATCTACTCGATCGGCTACATGGAGCACGACGAACGCCGTCGCCGCTTCTTCGGCTATCTGAACCTGTTCCTCGCGGCGATGCTGCTGCTGGTCCTCGCCGACAACTACCTGTTGCTGTACGCGGGCTGGGAAGGCGTCGGACTGGCGTCGTACCTGCTGATCGGCTTCTGGCAGCACAAGCCGAGCGCGGCCACCGCCGCGAAGAAGGCGTTCCTGGTCAACCGGGTCGGCGACATGGGCCTGTCGATCGCCATCATGCTGATGTTCACCACGTTCGGCACCTTCGCCTTCGGGCCGGTGCTGGCGTCGACCGGGGACACGGGCGAGGGCAAGCTGACGGCGATCGGCCTGATGCTGCTGCTCGCCGCCTGCGGCAAGTCGGCCCAGGTTCCGCTGCAGTCCTGGCTCGGTGACGCGATGGAGGGCCCGACCCCGGTCTCGGCCCTTATCCACGCCGCGACCATGGTGACCGCGGGCGTCTACCTCATCGTCCGGTCCGGCGCGATCTTCGACGCCGCGCCGGACGCGCAACTGGTCGTGGTGATCGTCGGCGCGGTCACGCTCCTGTTCGGTGCGATCGTCGGTTGCGCGAAGGACGACATCAAGAAGGCACTCGCCGGGTCGACGATGTCGCAGATCGGCTACATGATCCTCGCCGCCGGGCTGGGCCCGATCGGCTACGTCTTCGCGATCATGCACCTGGTGACGCACGGCTTCTTCAAGGCCGGGCTCTTCCTCGGCGCCGGTTCGGTCATGCACGGCATGAACGACGAGGTCGACATGCGGAAGTACGGCGGCCTCAGGAAGTACATGCCGGTCACCTTCATCACCTTCGGCCTCGGCTATCTGGCCATCATCGGCTTCCCCGGCCTGTCCGGCTTCTTCTCCAAGGACAAGATCATCGAGGCTGCCTTCGCCAAGGGCGGCACCGAGGGCTGGATCCTCGGCTCGGTCGCCCTGCTGGGCGCCGCGATCACCGCGTTCTACATGACGCGGGTGATGCTGATGACCTTCTTCGGCGAGAAGCGCTGGCAGCCCGACGCGGACGGCAACGAGCCGCACCCGCACGAGTCCCCGAAGTCGATGACCATCCCCATGATCATCCTGGCCTTCGGCTCGGTCTTCGCGGGCGGCCTCTTCTCCGTCGGCGACCGCTTCCTGAACTGGCTGGAGCCGGTCACCGGACACAGCCACGGACACGCCCCGGTCAGCGCCACCACCGTCACGGCCGCCACCATGGTGGTCCTCGTCGTCGGGGTCGCCATCGCCTGGGCGATGTACGGACGCAAGCCCGTTCCGGTCACCGCCCCGCGCGGCTCGCTGCTCACCCGGGCCGCCCGCCGCGACCTCCTCCAGGACGACTTCAACCACGTGGTCCTGGTCCGCGGCGGCGAACACCTCACCCGCTCCCTGGTGTACGTCGATCACACCCTGGTCGACGGGGTCGTCAACGGCACGGCCGCCACGATGGGCGGGCTCTCCGGCCGACTGCGCAAGCTGCAGAACGGCTACGCCCGCTCCTACGCGGTCTCGATGTTCGGCGGTACGGCGATCGTCATCGCCGCGACCCTGCTGATGAGGGCGGTCTGATCACATGTCCTTTCCCCTCCTGACAGCGACGGCGGCGCTCCCGGCGATCGGCGCGGTCGCCACCGCCGCCGTCCCGGCCGCCCGGCGCACCGCCGCCAAATGGACGGCGCTGGTGTTCTCGCTGGCGACACTCGTCCTGGCGGGCGTCGCGCTCGCCAGGTTCGAGCCCGGCGGCCCGCGCTACCAGCTCACCGAGTCGCACGCCTGGATCAAGGACTTCGGCGTCCGCTACGAACTGGGCGTCGATGGCATCGGGGTCGCGCTCATGGCGCTCACCGCCCTGCTGCTGCCCTTCATCATCCTGGCGGGCTGGCACGACGCCGACCCCCTGGAGAACAAGAGCCGCCGCTGGCGGCCCACCCAGGGCTTCTTCGCCCTGATGCTGATGACCGAGGCGATGGTGATCCTCTCCTTCGAGGCCACCGACGTCTTCCTCTTCTACGTCCTGTTCGAAGCCATGCTCATCCCGATGTACTTCCTCATCGGCGGCTTCGGGGACCGGGCCGCCTCCTCCGTGTCCGCGGCGGACGGCGGCGACGAGAACGCGGCGGCGCAGCGCTCCTACGCCGCGGTGAAGTTCCTCCTCTACAACCTGGCCGGCGGCCTGGTCATGCTGGCCGCCGTGATCGGGCTGTACGTGGTCGCGGGGACGTTCTCGCTCTCCGAGATCGCCGAGGCCCGCGCCAGCGGCTCGCTCTCCATGGCGACGAGCACCGAGCGCTGGCTGTTCCTCGGGTTCTTCTTCGCCTTCGCGGTGAAGGCCCCGCTGTGGCCCCTGCACACCTGGCTGCCCAACGCCATGGGCGAGGCGACCTCCCCGGTCGCCGTCCTGATCACCGCGGTCGTCGACAAGGTCGGCACCTTCGCGATGCTCCGCTTCTGCCTCCAGCTCTTCCCGGAGGCCAGCAAGTGGGCGACGCCGGTGATCGTCGTCCTGGCCCTGATCAGCATCGTCTACGGGGCGCTGCTCGCCGTCGGCCAGCGCGACATCAAGCGCCTGATCGCCTACGCGTCGATCTCGCACTTCGGCTTCATCGTGCTGGGCATCTTCGCGATGACCAGCCAGGGCCAGTCCGGCGCCACGCTGTACATGGTCAACCACGGGATCTCGACCGCCGCGCTGATGCTGGTGGCGGGCTTCCTGATCACCCGGCGCGGCTCGCGGCTCATCGCCGACTACGGCGGGGTGCAGAAGGTGGCCCCGATCCTGGCCGGCACCTTCCTGATCGGCGGTCTCGCCACCCTGTCGCTGCCCGGGCTCGCCCCGTTCGTCAGCGAGTTCCTGGTCCTGGTCGGCGCGTTCAGCGCGTACCCGGCGGCGGGCATCATCGCCACCACCGGCATCGTGCTCGCCGCGCTGTACGTCCTCGTCCTCTACCAGCGGACGATGACCGGCCCGGTGAAGGCCGAGGTCCGGGGCATGCCGGACCTCAAGGTCCGCGAGCTGGCCGTGGTCCTCCCGCTGATCGCGATGCTGCTCTTCCTGGGGGTCTACCCGAAGCCGCTGACCGAGATCGTCAATCCGGCGGTGCAGCACACCATGTCGGACGTCCAGAAGAAGGACCCCCAGCCTGAGGTGGAGGCCGCCAAGTGAGCGCAACAGCTGTCCACAGCCTGTGGGCAATGGCGGGCGGGGTGACCTCGGCCGCCCCGGCCGAGAAATTCAAGGCCCCGGTCATCGAGTACACCCAGCTCATGCCGGTCCTCATCGTGATCGGCGCGGCCGTGGTGGGCGTGCTCGTCGAGGCGTTCGTGCCGCGCCGGTCCCGCTACTACACGCAGGTCTTCCTGACCGTCGTCGCCCTCGCCGCCGCGTTCGCGGCGATCGTCGGCCTCGCGGCCGGGGGGTACGGCACCACCAAGGCGCACATCGCGGCGATGGGTGCCATCGCGATCGACGGCCCGACGCTGTTCCTGCAGGGCACCATCCTGCTGACCTCGCTGGTCGCCGTCTTCACCTTCGCCGAACGTCGGCTCGACCCCGCCTCGCACGGCAACAACGTCGACTCCTTCGCCGCGCAGGCCGCCTCGGTGCCCGGCAGCGACAGCGAGAAGGCCGCGGTCCGGGCCGGGTTCACCACCACCGAGGTCTTCCCGCTGGTCCTCTTCTCCATCGCGGGCATGCTGGTCTTCCCCGCCGCCAACGACCTGCTGACGCTCTTCGTGGCCCTGGAGGTCTTCTCCCTCCCGCTGTACCTGCTCTGTGCCGTCGCCCGCCGCAAGCGGCTGATGTCGCAGGAGGCCGCGGTGAAGTACTTCCTGCTCGGCGCCTTCTCCTCGGCGTTCCTGCTCTTCGGCATCGCCCTGCTGTACGGGTACGCGGGCTCCATGTCGTACGCCACGATCGCGAGCGTCGTCGACGGCTCCGTCACCAAGATCGACCCGGCGCTCGCCGCCACCATGGGCAACGACGCGCTGCTGCTGATCGGCGGCGCGATGATCCTGACCGGGCTGCTCTTCAAGGTCGGCGCCGTCCCGTTCCACATGTGGACCCCGGACGTCTACCAGGGCGCCCCGACCCCGGTCACCGGCTTCATGGCCGCCGCCACCAAGGTCGCCGCGTTCGGCGCGCTGCTGCGCCTGCTGTACGTGGTGCTGCCGGGTCTCACCTGGGACTGGCGTCCGGTCATGTGGGGCATCGCGATCGTCACCATGCTGGGCGGGGCGATCGTCGCCATCACCCAGACCGACATCAAGCGACTGCTCGCCTACTCCTCGATCGCGCACGCCGGGTTCATCCTCGCCGGTGTCATCGCGGCCACCCCGGACGGCATCTCGTCGGTCCTCTTCTACCTGGGCGCGTACTCCTTCGTGACGGTCGGCGCGTTCGCCGTCGTCACCCTGGTGCGCGACGCGGGCGGAGAGGCGACGCACCTGTCGAAGTGGGCCGGGCTCGGCAGGCGCTCGCCGCTGGTCGCGGCGGTCTTCGCGGTGTTCCTGCTCGCCTTCGCCGGTATCCCGCTGACCTCCGGGTTCTCCGGGAAGTTCGCCGTCTTCAAGGCCGCGGCCGACGGCGGTGCGGGCGGGCTGGTCGTGGTCGGTGTGATCTCGTCGGCGATCGCCGCGTTCTTCTACATCCGGGTCATCGTGCTGATGTTCTTCAGCGAGCCGAAGGCGGACGGCCCGACGGTCGCCGTCCCGTCCCCGCTGACGATGACCACGATCGCCGTCGGTGTCGCGGTCACACTGGTGCTGGGCCTGGCCCCGCAGTACTTCCTGGACCTGGCCGGTCAGGCGGGGATCTTCGTGAGGTAGCGCACACGCATCCGCACGCGGCGGTGCGCACGCACCGCGGCAACGGCGCCGGACGGGCTCGGTAAGTCAAGCCCGTCCGGCGTTGTCGTACCCAGACCCTAAGGTGGCAGGGGAGCGGTGACGGGACGGGCCACGGACGGCACCGGGGAACCAGGCGGCACGAGCACGACGGGCGGGACCATGGAAGTGACCGAGAGCGACGCACGGCAGACCCTGCACCGGGTGTTCGGATACGAATCGTTCCGCGGCGAGCAGGAAGCGATCGTCGACCACGTGGTGGCCGGCGGCGACGCCGTCGTGCTCATGCCGACCGGTGGCGGCAAGTCCCTCTGCTACCAGATCCCGGCCCTGGTCCGCTCCGGCACGGGCGTCGTCGTCTCGCCCCTGATCGCCCTCATGCAGGACCAGGTCGACGCGTTGCGCGCGCTCGGGGTCCGGGCCGGCTTCGTCAACTCCACGCAGGACTTCGACGAGCGCCGCTCCATGGAGGCGCAGTTCCTCGCGGGCGAGCTCGACGTGCTGTACCTGGCCCCGGAGCGGCTGCGGCTGGACTCCACGCTCGGCCTGCTCGCCCGGGGCGAGATCTCCGTCTTCGCGATCGACGAGGCGCACTGCGTCGCCCAGTGGGGCCACGACTTCCGCCCCGACTACCTCGCCCTCTCGGTCCTCGGCGAGCGCTGGCCCGACGTGCCGCGCATCGCCCTGACGGCAACGGCGACGAACGCCACGCACGAGGAGATCACCCAGCGTCTGGGCATGCCCGACGCCAAGCACTTCGTCGCCAGTTTCGACAGGCCGAACATCCAGTACCGGATCGTGCCCAAGGCGGACCCGAAGAAGCAACTGCTCTCCTTCCTGAAGGAGGAGCACGCCGGGGACGCGGGCATCATCTACTGCCTCTCGCGCAATTCGACGGAGAAGACCGCCGAGTACCTCTGCCGCAACGGCATCGAGGCCGTGCCGTACCACGCGGGACTGGACGCGGGCACCCGTGCCGCCCACCAGTCCCGGTTCCTCCGCGAGGAGGGCCTGGTCGTCGTCGCGACGATCGCCTTCGGCATGGGCATCGACAAGCCGGACGTCCGCTTCGTCGCCCACCTCGACCTGCCGAAATCGGTCGAGGGCTACTACCAGGAGACCGGCCGCGCGGGCCGTGACGGGCAGCCGTCCACCGCCTGGATGGCGTACGGGCTCCAGGATGTCGTCCAGCAGCGCAAGCTCATCCAGGGCGGCGAGGGCGACGAGGCGTTCCGCCGCCGTGCCGCCTCCCACCTCGACTCGATGCTGGCGCTGTGCGAGACCGCCCGGTGCCGTCGCGGCCAGCTCCTGAAGTACTTCGGCCAGGACCCGACCGCCGAGGCGTGCGGCAACTGCGACACCTGCCTCACCCCGCCCGAGACCTGGGACGGCACGGTCGCCGCCCAGAAGCTGCTGTCGACGGTGGTGCGGCTGAAGAGGGAGCGCGGGCAGAAGTTCGGCGCGGGCCAGATCATCGACATCCTGCTCGGCCGCAAGACCGCGAAGATCATCCAGTTCGACCACGACCAGCTCTCGGTCTTCGGGATCGGCGAGGAGCTGTCCGAGGCCGAATGGCGCGGAGTCGTGAGGCAGTTGCTCGCCCAGGGGCTGCTCGCGGTGGAGGGCGAGTACGGCACGCTGGTGCTGACCGAGGACAGCGGCGCGGTGCTCCAGCGGCAGCGCGAGGTGCTGTTGCGCAAGGAGACGGCGAAGCCCGCCTCGCGCTCCACGAAGGGCGAACGCAAGGCGAAGTCCTCCACGGCCGTCGCGGAGCTGACGCCCGAGGCGGTGCCGGTCTTCGAGGCACTGCGGGCCTGGCGCGGTGCGCAGGCGAAGGAGCAGGGCGTTCCGGCGTACGTCATCTTCCACGACGCGACGCTGCGCGAGATCGCCGCGGTGCGGCCGGACTCGGTGTCCGCGCTGGGCGGGATCAGCGGCCTCGGAGAGAAGAAGCTGGCGACGTACGGGGAGGGTGTGCTGGAGGTGCTGGCGGAGTTCGCCGGTGCGGCCGACGAGTCGGGAGACGCGCAGGCGGAAACGCGGCAGGAGGCGCTGGTCGAGGCCGGTTCCGGGGCGGCGGCGCCCGGTGCGGCACCAGCGGTGGGGGCGGGGCGTGCCGGCTCTGCCGCGGTACGGGGCAAGGCCGTCCCGGACGCCCCTGTTCCGGCCGCGCGGGCGTCGGCCCCGTCGGCCGCCCCGGACGACGATCCGGGGTTCGGCTGGGACGAGGAGCCTCCGCCCGAGTTCGAGTGAGCCCCCCCCGTGCGGAGAGCGGGGGCCTCACGACGGGTGGTGCGGGGCGGGGGTGGAACGGCGGCGCCGGGGCTATTCCGGGGCCGCCGCCCGGCGGCGCGGGGTGATGTCGTTGAGTCCAGGTCGACCGGAAACGGTCGGCGGTCCAGCCGCCCACGGGCGGAACCCCCCACCTCGGTTCCTCGGTCCCGGGTTCGACGCCCATCAGTGCTCACATGCACGGAGTCGCGCCGATCTGTCCAGCGTATCGACCCGGAACCGGTTCGGACTCGCGCGAACAGGCGAACCCATCGGGAGCCGCTGACGGCCGCGCCCCTCGGGGACACGGCCGTCAACGTCGAGGGCCGCGCGGCGGGAGCCGCGCGGAAGGGACGGACGCGAGGCGTCAGACGGACGGGACGATGCGCCCCGTCACTTCGCCGAGCCCGACCCGGGTGCCGTCCGGGCCCGGGGCCCAGGCCGTCATCGTCACGGTGTCGCCGTCCTCCAGGAAGGCCCGCTTGCCGTCGGCCAGCTCCAGCGGCTCGCCGCCGTTCCAGGTCAGCTCCAGCAGCGAACCGCGCTGGCCCTGTTCGGCGCCGCTGACCGTGCCGGAGCCGTACAGGTCGCCGGTGCGCAGCGAGGCGCCGTTCACCGTCATCTGGGCCAGCATCTGGGCGGGCGTCCAGTACATGGTGGCGAACGGTGGCTCGGCGACCGGCTGTCCGTTGATCGCGACGGAGATCCGCAGGTCAAGTCCGCCGCCCTGCTCCTCGTCGCCGTCCTCCAGATAGGGCAGGAGCGGGAAGTCGCGGGCGGGCGGCGCGGTCCAGGCGGCCTCCAGGGCCTCCAGCGGGGTCACCCACGCCGACACGGAGGTGGCGAAGGACTTGCCGAGGAACGGGCCGAGCGGGACGTACTCCCAGGCCTGGATGTCCCGCGCCGACCAGTCGTTGAGCAGCGAGAGCCCGAAGACGTGCTCGCGGAAGTCGGTGAGCGGGACCGGGCGGCCGTGCTCGGAACCGACGCCGACGACGAAGCCGACCTCGGCCTCGATGTCGAGCTTGACCGATGGGCCGAAGACCGGCGCGGCGTCGCCGGGCGCCTTGCGCTGTCCGGACGGGCGCACCACGTCGGTGCCGGAGACGACGACCGTGCCGGAGCGGCCGTGGTAACCGATCGGCAGATGCTTCCAGTTGGGGGTCAGCGCATCGCCGTTCGGCCGGAAGATCTTCCCGACGTTGGTGGCGTGGTGCTCGCTCGCGTAGAAGTCGACGTAATCGGCGACCCGGTACGGCAGGTGGAGCGTGACGGAATCGACTGGGTGGAGCAGCGGTTCGATGTCCGGGCGGTGTGCCGGGACCGTCACCCATGAGGTCAGCGCACGTCGGACGTCCCGCCAGGCGGTGCGGCCGGCGGCCAGCAGCTCGGTCAGGTCCGGCCGGTCGAGCAGCCGCGCGTAGGGCGAGCCGAGCGCGTGCGCGGCGGCCCCGGCGTCCAGTACGTGGTCGCCGATGCGGACGCCGACCCGGCGGTCCTCGGGGCGGTCGGGGGTGGAGAACACACCGTACGGAAGGTTGTGCGGGCCGAAGGGATCGCCCTCGGCCGGATCGAGCGGGCTGCTCTGCTCGGGCATGTGTTGCCGCCTCGCTTTCCAGGTCGCTTGGGGGACACGTTACGTCGGCGACCGTACCGACGGGGAGTGTCTCAACTGCCCCCGATGCCCGGAAGGTTCCACTGTGCCCGGGGTGTGGGGCACAGCGGCCGACGAGCCGGGGAGCAACAGGGCGAGCCTGCTCCCCCATTGCTCCCCGGTTGGGCAAGAGCCCGTCGGGTGACCTCCGGCCGGGCGGACGTCACCCGACAGGCTCGCAACCGTGCTCAGCCGGCCGTGCGCGGGATCCGCTTCTCCCAGGTGCGGTGGAAGACGACCTCGCCGCCGTCCCGGCAGACCACCTCGTCGGAGGTGATGAAGTCGGTGTCGTCCGCGCCGATCTGGGAACGGGTCTCGATCTGCACGTCCCACGCCATCTCCGGCCGGTGGAGCCTGATCGTCCAGTCGGAGCGGGTGCGGGCGGAGAGCGGGTCGTCCTGCTGGACGGTGTACGTCTCCAGGGCGTCCTCGGTGAATTCCAGGCCGTCCGGGTAGACGCGGGTGCCGCCGTAGCGCGGGTCGACCTCCAGTCGCCATTCGCCCTTGGCGACGTCACGGACCACCAGCCGCTCGGGCCGTTGTTCGTCCAGCGACACCGGGTGGACGACGCCGAGCGGCGGCGACTGCTCCGGTTCCTCGAACCGGATCCCCGGGTCCTCGGTGGGGCGGCGCACCGGGAGTTCGACGAAGCTCCCGTCGGCGTCCAGGGTGAAGCCCACCGACCCCGGCTGCGGCCAGATCCACGGCCAGTACGCGGAGGAGACCGCGAGCCTGATCCGGTGGCCGGGCGGGAAGGTGTGCCCGATGCCGTTCAGTTCGAAGGTCACCTCCTCGGTCGCGCCCACCGGCCAGTCCACGGCGCGGTCGCGGCCGTGCCGGGCGGAGAGGTTGAGCGCGCCGCGGGTGACGAGGGTGGAGGAACCGTCCGGTGCGACGTCGCAGAGCCGGGCGACGGCCTGGCCGCGCGGTACGTCCATGCGCAGCCGCAGCCTCACCCGGGGCCGTCCGAGGATCTCGATCGGCGTGTCCTCGACCGGGAACTCGAAACAGACCGACTTGGCGTCCTCGTCGCGCTGGTCGGGCGGCAGGTCGGCGTCGTTGCCGAACGGGAAGAAGCGCCCGGCGTCCACGCCGGTCTGCTGCGGCGAGTCGACGATCTGCGGGCCGCCCTGGAGGGCGTAGGCGACGGTCGAGACGTTCGGGGACGGCCAGGCGGTGTCGCCGACCCAGCGGCCGGGCAGCGTCTCGTACACCGTCGCGGGCCGGTGCGACTCGCTGATCCAGGACCGCAGCAGCGGCTCGGCCATGATGCCGGTGTCCTCGTCCTTGAGGTGCTGGTCCCACCAGCGCAGCGTCTCCTGGAGGAAGCCGATCGCCGGTCCGGGCGGCAGGCCGCGGTCCGGGTACTGGTGCGACCAGGGGCCGATCAGTCCGCGCACCCGGTCCGGCGGCAGGTGCTCGACGAGCCGCAGCACGGTGTCGCGGTACGGGTCGTGCCAGCCGCCGACCGCGAGCACGTTCGCCCGGATCGCCGAGTAGTCCTCGCAGACGCTGCCGTGCTTCCAGTAGTCGTCTCGGGTCTGGTGCGCCAGCCAGGTGTGGATGAACGGTTCGACCTTCTCCAGCCGCTCCAGCCACATGTCCTTCCAGTCCGCGCCGACCTGGGCCGGGTCCGGCGGCCGGGAGGCGAAGGCCAGCATGGTGGCCGCCCAGGCGTGCATGTCGACGCCGAGGACGGAGCCGCCCATGTAGTGGACGTCGTTGTCGTAGCGGTCGTCGGTCGAGCAGACGGTGACGATCGCCTTCAGCGGCTCGGGGGCGAGGGCGGCGATCTGGAGCGAGTTGAAGCCGCCCCAGGAGATGCCGAACATGCCGACCCGGCCCGAGCACCACTCCTGTCGGGCCAGCCAGTGGACGACGGCGACGCCGTCGGCGAGTTCCGTGGCGTCGTACTCGTCGCCCGGCATTCCCTCGCTGTTGCCGTGGCCGCGCACGTCCACCCGGACGGAGGCGTAGCCGTGGCCCGCGTACCAGGGGTGGCGCTGCCAGTCGCGCGGGGCGGTCCAGTCGGTCAGCCGGTACGGCAGGTATTCGAGGAGCGCGGGCACCGGTTCGTCGGTGACCGGCCGCCAGATCCGGGCGTACAGCAGGGTTCCGTCCGGCAGCGGGATGCGGACGTCCTCATGGGTGGTCTCGTACGGAAACGTGGTGCGGATGTGCATGGCGGTACCTCAGTGGACGGGGTGCATGGTGCGTCTGAGCCAGGGGGCGGCGGCGATGACGGCAACACCGGCCACCACCGCGATCGCGCCGTTGACGCCGAAGTAGGCGGGGTTGGAGACCTCGCCGTAGAGCTTCACGACCTGGGCCTGAATGCCGTTGGCGAGGGCCAGCGAGAGGAACCAGAGCGCCATCGTCTGGCCGGCGAACGCCTTCGGCGCGAGCTTGGTGGACGCCGACATGCCGGAGGTCTCCAGCAGGATGTCGCCGAGGCCGAGCAGCAGGTACGAGCCGACGATCCACCAGGCGGCCATCTTGTACGTGTCGCCCGAGTGCCCGGAGGTCGGCAGCACCATCAGCAGGAAGGAGAGCCCACCGAGGATCACCCCGATCGCGATCTTGTTGGAGGCGTGCGGCTGACGCGGTCCCATCCGGGCCCAGACGGTCGCCACCACGGGGGCGAGCGCGACCTCGAAGGCGCCGAGCGCGGAGGCGTACCAGCTCGCCGGGAAGTGGAAGCCGAAGATCTCGGTACGGGCGTTGGTCGACGCGAGCAGCATCATCGTCGAGTACGCCTGGAAGAGGATGAAGTTGAAGACGACCGAGGCCAGGAACAGCACCACGTACGGGCGCAGTCGGCCGCGTTCCTCGGCGGTGACCTGGCGGCTGCGGAACATCACCACGAAGTAGACGACCGGCGCGATCACCGAGACGAGGGTGAGGACGTCGACGAACCGGCCCATGGTGAGCCATCCGGACAGGGCCAGCGCGGTGGCCGCGGCGGCCACCACGACCGCACCGGCGACGACGAGCCGCACGGCGCGCCGCATCGGCTCCGGCGCCAGCGCGAATTCGGCGCTGTGCTTTCGCCCGGCCAGGTGACGTCGGCCCAGGACGTACTGGATCAGGCCGAGGGTCATGCCGAAGGCGGCGGCGGAGAAGCCCCAGTGCCAGCTCGCGTGGTCGCCGAGCCAGCCGGTGACCAGCGGTCCGAGGAACGCGCCGATGTTGATGCCCATGTAGTAGAGGGCGAATCCGGCGTCGCGCCGCTCGTCGTCGGTGCGGTAGAGCTTGCCGACCATGGACGCCACATTGGGCTTGAGCAACCCGGTCCCGGCGCTGATCAGGCCGAGGCCGGTCCAGGTCATGGCGTCGGTGGGCACCGCCATGGCGTAGTGCCCGCAGGCGATGAGGATCCCGCCGTACAGGACGGCCCGGTACGAGCCGAGGATCCGGTCGGCAAGCCAGCCCCCGGCCACGGAGACCAGGTAGACAAGGGTGCCGTAGGCGGCCGAGACGGACGCCGCGGTGCCCGCCTCCATGCCCATGCCGCCGCGGGCGACGGTATCGGCGAAGTAGAGGACCAGGATCGCCTGCATGCCCAGGAACGAGAACCGTTCCCAGACCTCCAGGCCGGACAGTGTCATCAAACCCCGTGGCTGGCCGAAAAAGGCGTGGTCGTCGCCGGGCGGGGGCTGGGTCGGTTGGGTGTCGGTGGCCGTGTGGGACAAAAGGATGACTCCTGATCGTATGAGCTGATCTCGAACATACCGGCGGTGGCGGGAAGGCGCCCACGGTGATCCAAAGGGGACCGGATACGCTGACTTGAGTGATGACAGCGACACATCGACAAACCGTGTGATCGTCAGCAGACAGGAGATCCCCTCGTGACCGTCGTCGGGCCGTTCGGACTGAGCGTGCGGGACCGCGCTCTTGAGGCCGATGTCCAGGCCGGTTTGGCTGCTGTCGAGTCCGGGCTGCTCGATGCCACCAAGAGCGGCGTGCCCTTCATCACGGAGGCCGCACAGCATCTGGTGCGCGCCGGGGGCAAGCGTTTCCGGCCACTGCTGGCCATACTGTCCGCCCGGTTCGGCGATCCGTACGCGCCGGGCATCGTGCCCGCGGCCGTCGTCGTCGAGCTGACCCATCTCGCGACGCTCTACCACGACGACGTGATGGACGAGGCCGACGTGCGCCGGGGCGTCGAGAGCGCCAACAGCCGCTGGGGCAACTCGCTGGCCGTGCTGACCGGGGACTTCCTCTTCGCCCGTGCCTCGCACATACTGGCCGACCTCGGTCCGGAGGCCGTACGCATCCAGGCGGAGGCGTTCGAACGGCTGGTCACCGGGCAGATCCTGGAGACCGCGGGCCCCGACGACCGCGACCCGGTGGAGCACTACCTCGACGTACTGAGCGGCAAGACCGGCTCGTTGATCGCGGTGGCCTGCCGGTTCGGCGCGCTGATGGCCGGTGCGGACGAGGCCGCCGTCGACATCCTCACCCAGTACGGGGAGCGGCTCGGCGTCGCCTTCCAGCTCGCCGACGACGTGCTCGACATCGCCTCCGACTCCCACGAGTCCGGCAAGACCCCCGGTACCGACCTGCGCGAGGGCATTCCCACCCTCCCGGTGCTCCACCTGCGGGCGCGGGCGGCGGCCGAGGGACGGCCGGAGGACCTGGAGCTCGTCGCCCTCCTCGACGGCGACCTCACCGACGACGCCCGGCACGCCGAGGCGCTGCGCAGGCTCCGCGCCCATCCGGCGCTGGAGCAGGCCCGCCGGGACACCGTCCGGTACGCCGAGGCGGCGCGCCGGACGCTGGCCCCGCTGCCCGGGGGGTACGCGAAGGCCGCGCTGGAGGAGATGTGCGACGCGGTGGTGCATCGCGCGGGCTGAACGCCGCCGGAAACGCGCTCCGTCAGACCTCGGCCGCATGGTGCCCCTACGGGTCGGGGGAGGGACGCGCCACCGGTGTCATCCCGGAGGGGTAGGCGCGGTTGCTCCCCTCGGGTGACGTCTTCGCGCCGCCGATTTGGTCGGATGGAGCACATCCGCTCCTGAACGAACCAGGTGAGAATGGCGGCACGGAGTGGACGAGTGCATCCCGGACGGAAGCCGCCGACCACGGAGGTAGGGCACAGATATGGCACCGAACGACAGCACAGCGACCGACGGCGGCACCAAGGGCGCCGCCGCCCGCCGGAAGGCGGCGCGGTACGCCGTCCCGGTCGCGGTGGCGGGGGTGGCGGCGGCGACGATCGGGCTCGTCCCGGCGCTCGCGAGCACCGGTGACCCCGATCTGCCGAAGATCACCGCACAGCAGCTCATCGAGAAGATCGCCGCTTCCGACACCCAGCAGCTCTCCGGAACCGTGCGGATCAGCACGGACCTCGGCCTCCCGTCCTTCGGCGGTCTCGCCGACGCGTTCGTGAAGGGCGGCGGCCCCGGTGGCGGCGAGGGCGGATCGAGCGCCGACCCGCAGACGAAGCTGACGGAGCTGGCATCGGGCACGCACACCCTGCGGATCGCCACCGACGGCCCCGACCGGCAGCGGCTCTCCGTCCTGGACGACGCGGCGGAGTACAGCCTGATCCGCGACGGTGCCGAGGTCTGGGCGTACGACAGCGGCAGCAACCAGGCGTACCACGCCACGGACGACCGCGCCGGGGCGAAGAGGAACGGCAGCTCGGCGCCGGTTCCCGACTCCGTGCCGACCACGCCGAAGGCGCTCGCCGAGCAGTTCCTGAAGGCCGCGGGCCCCACCACCTCGGTGACGGTCGACGGCACGGCGCGGGTCGCCGGACGCGACGCGTACAAGCTGGTCGTCAAGCCGAAGCAGGCGGGCTCCACCGTCGCCTCGGTCACGGTCGCGGTCGACGCGAAGAACGGTGTGCCGCTGAAGTTCACCCTGCTGCCGAGCGGTGGCGGCAAGGCCGTCGTCGACGCCGGGTTCACCAAGGTCGACTTCGCGAAGCCCGCCGCCTCCTCGTTCACGTTCACCCCGCCCAAGGGCGCCCAGGTGACCGAGGCCGACGACGCGAAGGCGCAGCAGCACAAGTCCGGCGGTCCGGAGGGTCTGGGGATCTTCCCGGGCGTCGGTGAGCCGGGTGCCGGGGGCAAGGGCGCCGACGGGGCCAAGGACACGAAGGTCATCGGCGAGGGCTGGAACGCGATCGCCGAGATCACCGTTCCGGGCGGCGCCGGGCTCCCCTCGAAGGCGTCCGGCGAGGTACCTGCCGAGGCGCAGCAGTTCCTGGACGCGCTGGGCGACAAGGTCACCGGGAAGTTCGGCTCGGGCACGGTCTTCAAGACCCGCCTGGTCAACGCGCTGATGACCGACAGCGGCAAGGTCTACGTCGGTGCCGTCACGCCGGAGAGCCTGGTCAAGGCCGCCGACAACGCCTCCTGACGCCGGGGCGCGGCGCGTTCGCCCCGCCGCACCGTCCACCCGCCCCGCCGTACCCTCCGTACGGCGGGGCGGGCCGTTGCGGCCCGGCCGACGGGCCGCGGGCCGGGCCCGTCGGCCATGTTCCGCAGGGGGCGTCCGGCCGTGTTCAGCCGGGGCCGCCTGACGAGGCCCTGCCGGGCCGGTCCGATCACGTTCGTCCGATCGCGCCCGTCCGATCACGCCCGGACGGACACTCCGTCCGATCATGTCCGTCCGGACACGTTCCGCCGGGCCCCGGTCCGACCCGGACCGGGGTCCGCCCCGACTCAGGGAGCCACTCATGACAGAGCCCGGGACCGCCGCCGGGCCGGGCGCGGTGGACGCGCCCGGCCCGGTGATCGAGACACGGGGCCTGACCAAGCGTTACGGCGCCGGCCGGCCCGCCGTCGACGGCCTCGACCTCGCCGTACCGGCCGGCAGCGTCTTCGGGTTCCTCGGCCCCAACGGCTCCGGCAAGACCACGACGATCCGGATGCTGATGGGCCTGATCGAGCCGACGTCCGGCACCGCGCGGGTGCTCGGACGCGCCATGCCGGGCGCGGCCCGTTCCGTGCTCCCGCAGGTCGGCGCGCTGATCGAGGGACCGGCGCTGTACGGCTTCCTGAGCGGCCGGGACAACCTGCTGCGGTTCGACTCCGCCGACCCGACCGCCGACCCGCGCACCCGCCGGGCCCGGGTCGGACAGGCCCTGGACCGGGTCGGGCTCGCCGCGGCGGCCGGCCGGAGGGCAAGGGCGTACTCGCTCGGCATGAAACAGCGCCTCGGCCTCGCGGCGGCCCTGCTCCGGCCGCGCCGCCTGCTCGTGCTCGACGAGCCGACCAACGGCCTGGACCCGCAGGGGATGCGGGAGATCCGCACCCTGGTCCGGGAACTGGCGGCGGACGGCACCACCGTCTTCCTCTCCTCCCACCTCCTCGACGAGATCGAGCAGGTCTGCACGCACGCCGCGGTGATGGCCGCGGGCCGGTTGATCGTCCAGGGGCCGGTCGCCGAACTCGCGGCGGGCGCCCGCGGCCGGCTTGCCGTCACGACCCCCGACCCCGGCGAGGCCGTCCGGGTCCTGACGGGGCTCGGCGTCCTCGGCGTCGCGGCGGACGGCGACCGGGTGAGCGCCGACGCCCCGGCCGCCGGCGTGGAACTCGCCGACCTCAGCGCGGCGCTGGTGCGCGCCGGGGTGCGCCTGCGGTCCTTCGGCGTCGAACGGGCCTCGCTGGAGGACGCGTTCGTCGCCCTCACCGGGGAGGGATTCGATGTCGCGGACTGACATCGCACGTACCGGAGCGGGCGGAACGGATGAAACGGGTGATACGAGTGGAGTGGACGCGGTGAGCGGGACGGACGGGGCCGACCGGACGGACGGGGCAGCCAGGGCCGACGGGGCCGACGGGGGCGACGGGACGCACGGGGCCAAGGCGGCGGGCGGGGGCGACGGGAGCGACAGGGCGCGTGGCCCGGCGTGGACCTTCGGCATCCTCCGTTCCGAGCTGACCATCACCTTCCGCCGATGGCGCACCCTCGCCCTGCTCGGGGTACTTGCCGCCGTTCCGGTCCTGATCGGGATCGCGGTGCGGATCGAGACGAACCACGGCTCCTCGCCCGGTCCGGGCGGTGGCCAGGGCCCCGCGTTCCTCTCCCAGATCACCGGCAACGGTCTGTTCCTGGTCTTCGCGGCCCTCGCCGTGACGCTCCCGGTCTTCCTGCCGATGGCCGTCGGCGTCGTCGCGGGCGACTCGATCGCGGGCGAGGCCAACGCGGGCACCCTGCGCTACCTGCTGGTCGCCCCGGCGGGCCGGGGTCGGCTGCTGCTGACGAAGTACGCGTCCGTCCTCACGTTCTGCCTGGCGGCGACCCTGGTCGTGGCCCTGTCGGCGCTCGCCGCGGGGGCGATGCTCTTCCCGGTCGGGGACGTCACCACCATCTCGGGGACCAGGATCGGCTTCGGCGAGGGGCTGGCGAGGGCAGGGCTGATCGCGGTGGTGGTCGCGGCATCGCTGATCGGCTTCGCGGCGATCGGGCTGTTCGTCTCGACCCTCACCACGAGCGGGATCGCGGCCATGGCGGCGAGCGTCGGCCTGCTGATCACGGTTCAGATCGTGGACACGATTCCGCAGCTGAGCGCGGTCCACCCGTACCTCTTCCCGCACTACTGGATGTCCTACGCGGACCTGCTGCGCGAGCCGGTGTACTGGGACGAACTGGTGAGGAACCTGGGGCTGCAGGGCCTGTACGCGGTGGTGTTCGGCTCGGCCGCCTGGGCCCGGTTCACCACGAAGGACATCACGTCCTGAGCCACGGCGCGACGCCCGTGCGAGGGAGCGGCCGGTGGTACGGGGCACCGCCCGCGCACCGTCGGCCGGGCAAGCCGTCCCCCGATCGGCTCGTCGCGGCACGAACGGCACGAACGGTGCGAACAACGGGAACGATGCGACACGGCACGTTCCGTTTCCGCCTCAGCATTGTTCGACTTATGGCGACGGGCTGTCAACAAGGGTGGGTCCGAACGCCCCTATGCTCACGGAATGATCACATCGCCGAGTTCACTGCGCCGCAGCGAGAGATCACGGCGGGCGACCCTGGAAGCCGCGCTCGAACTGTGCACGGAGAAGGGGTACGGCCGTGTCACCATCGAGGCGATCGCGGCCAGAGCGGGCGTCAGCAAGAAGACCATCTACCGCTGGTGGCCCGCGAAGAGCGCGGTGCTCCTGGAGGCGTTCACGGACGGGCTGGTCGGCAGCACACCGTTCGTCGACACCGGGGACATCGCCGCAGACCTCCGGGCGAATGTGATGGGCGCGGTACGGCTGCTGTCCACGCCGCCGTTCGGCCCCGCCTACGCCGGGATACTCTCCGAGGTCCATCACGACGACGTGCTCGCGGAGACGGTGAGGACGAAGCTGGTCGACCCGCGTTTCGCGGAGGCGGTCGGCCGCCTGCGGCGCGCCCAGGAACAGGGCCAGATCCCACCGGACGCCGATCTTCCGCTGGCCGTGGAGATGCTGTACGGCCCGGTGTACTACCGCCATCTGCTGCGCAAGCCGGTGCAGAACGAGGAGGAAGTGGCGGCGCTGGTCGCGCAGGTGCTGCGCGCGCTGGGCGCGCCGGAGGCGACCGTGAGGGAGGCCCGAACGGTTCCGCCCGGGGCGCGGCGGGGGACGGCACCCGTGTCCCCGCGCGGCTGACGTTGAGGACGCGCGGCCGGCACGGTTGCGCGGAGGTGCCGGGACGCTCGCGTTGACAGCCGGCGGTCGGCTGCGTGTAATGGCGGAGGTGTCGCGTGACGTCGGCCAAAGAGCAGTGGGCCGGCCGACGACCGGGCGAACACCCTTCACCCGGGGACCCGTCATGAGTTCATACTCCGCGCCCTGCTTCTGACCCGACGCATCGATCGCGCGGCGTCCCGTGCCCTCCGGGCACTCGTGCCCGACATGCGCCGCCGCGCGCGACTCGCGACCAGCCGTTCCCGCAGCCGTCGAGGCCTCCACCGCGCTCACACCGCGCTTCCACCGTGCTTTACGGAGAGACAGATCCGCATGCCCACATCGTTCAACACGTCCGTCATCGAGGAGTTCCGCGCCAACGGGGGAGAGGTCGGCGGCCCCTTCGAGGGCGGTGACCTCCTCCTGCTGACCACCACCGGCGCGCGGTCGGGGAAGGAGACCACCACCCCGCTCGGCTACGTCCGGCACGGCGACGCGTTGCTTGTCGTCGGCTCCAACATGGGCGCCCCGGCCCATCCCGCCTGGTACCACAACCTCCTCGCCCACCCGGTGGTACGGGTGGAGGTCGGCACCCGTACGTTCCAGGCCCTCGCCGTCCCCGCCGAGGGGACACGGCGCGAACGGCTCTTCGCGCATGCCGTGGCCGCGGCGCCCGGATACGCCGACTACCAGGCCAGGACCGCCCGTCCGTTGCCGGTCGTGGTGCTGGAGCGCGCCGAGCCCGAGGGCTGGGAGGCCCCCGCCGAGGTGAACAGCCTCGCCGACAAGCTCATGGAGGTGCACACCTGGCTCCGGGGCCAGTTGGCCCAGGTGGAGGCGGAGGTCGATGCCCACTTCGCCGCCCGGGCGGCCCATCGGGGCCCCGGTGCGCCCCCGGTGCCGGGACTGGGGCTGCGGATCCGCCAGCGCTGCCTCGCGTTCTGCCAGTCCCTGGAGTTCCACCACATGAGCGAGGACGCGCACCTGTTCCCGGGAATCGCCCGCCATCACCCGCACCTTGCCGACACGTTCGCCCGGCTCGCCGACGAACACCGCACCGTCGCGCGCATCCAGGGCGAACTCGTCGCACTCCTCGCCGACCTGGGCGGCGCGGACCCCGAACGCTTCCGTGCGGAACTGAACAGGATGTCCCAGGAGTTGAACGCGCATCTGGACGGCGAGGAGGAGCAGATCCTGCCGCTGCTGGCCGGGGTCCCCTGGCCCCCGGCCGCGTCGGCCGCCGAGGCCTCCTGAACCGGAACGGAACGGACCGGACCGGACCGGACCGGAACCCAAAGAAAATGCGATGAAACGGGATGGAATGGGCTGGATCGGGCCGGGCCGGACCCATACGCCGGTCGAATCCCCATGTGAATGGCAGAAAGGTTGTGCCGTGAGAGTAAAGGTCAAGGACTTCGACCACCTGGTGCTCAACGTGCAGGACGTCGAGCGCTCCCTGGAGTTCTACTGCGGGCTGCTCGGCCTGGAACCGATGAAGGTCGAGGAGTGGCGGGCCGGTACCTTCCCGTTCCCCTCGGCGCGGGTCAGCCCGACCACGATCATCGATCTGCTGGGCGGCCCGCGCACCGCGTCGAACGTCGACCACATCTGCCTGGTCGTCGAACCGCTGGACTGGCGGCAGGTCATCGACTCGGGCGTCTTCACCGTGCTGGAGGGCCCGGTCGACCGCTCCGGCGCCCGGGGCACCGCGCAGTCGGTGTACGTCCGGGACCCGGACGGCAACACCGTGGAACTGCGCTGGTATCCGCAGGACGTGGTGAAGGGCTGAGCCGGGCGGGGCCCGGGACCGCAGGCCCTGTCGCTCTCCCCGGGGGCGGCAGGGCCTCGGCCGGTCCTGGCGGCCCTCCCGTCGCGCCCGGTCGCGGGGCCCGGTTTCCCCCGGGGCCGCTAATGCACGCAGAACTCGTTGCCCTCGGGATCGGCAAGGACCGACCAGGTGCCGCCCGGCTGTTCGACCTCGCGCAACACCTTCGCGCCCAGGCCCTCCAGCCTGGTCACCTCCGCGTCACGTCGACCCGGTCCCGCGTGCACGTCCAGGTGGAGACGGTTCTTGACGGTCTTGGCCTCCGGCACGCGCTGGAACAGCAGGCGCCGTCCGAGGCCCGTCCCGCTCTCCTCCTCGAAGGGGTCGTCGGGATGCCGGGCCGCGGCGAGGTCCCGCCAGGCGCGACGGCCGTCCACCAGGACGGTCGCCGCCTCCGGTACCGCCCCGGCCCCGATCAACCGCTCGGGCAGTGCGCTGTTGTCCTCGACGAGGTAGCCGAGGGCCTCGGCCCAGAAGGCGGCCTGCGCGTGAGGGTCGGTCGAGTCGATGACGACTTTCCAGTGCAGAGTCATGGAAACCATTTATAATGGTTACATGATTGAGCCCGCAAGGGAAGCGCCGGGGCTGACCCTCCACACGCAGGAGGGCCGCCCCTACCGCTTCGATCCCGGAGCCCTGTGCCTGGAGTTGCTGCCCACCGGCGGGAGCGAGCGGTACGCCGCGTACGAGGTGCTGCACACCCCGGCCGACCTGGTGCGATGGGCGGGGGAGTGCAGGCTGCCCGGTGGGCTGTCCCTGGAGGTGAGCGCGGCGGAACTGCGCCGGGCGCACGAACTGCGCGCCGCTCTGTGGGATCTGGCCCAGGCCCGTGCGCACGACCGTCCGCTCGCTCCGGGCCCCCTCGGCGTGGTCAACGCGGTGGCGGCCGAACCGCCGCTCGTCCCCCGGGTCGACGCCGCGTCCGGCGGATTCTCGTGGGCCCCGGGTGCCACCGGGACGGCCCTGCTGTCGACCGTGGCGCGGGACGCCGTGGAACTGTTCACCGGGCCGTACGCCGACCGCGTCCGCGAGTGCGGCTCGGACAGGTGCGCGCTGCTCTTCGTCGACACCTCGCGCCCCGGTCGGCGGCGGTGGTGCGCCATGGAACGCTGCGGGAACCTCCACAAGGTCCGGGCCCACCGCGCCCGGCACACCGCCGCCGACTGAGCGGACACTCAAGGGGTGCTCGACCGTCGGCACGGCACGGGACGGGTCTCGTACTGGACCACGGCATCCGCCCGGGGCCGCTCGCCGATGCGGGACGGATCAGGACATGCTTCCGGCCTGCGGTCGGAAGCGTGTCTCCCGGAGGTGGGACATCGGCCAGGTCGGGCCGGACGTGCCACGATCGGGACCGGAGGAGTCGGGACCGGAGGAGAGGCGGGCCCGCTGCACACCGCCGCCGTCCGCGTGGGCCGTGGGTGAGGCCTCGCAGACGACGAACGACAGGGTGGACAGGGTCGCGATGGTGGTGCGCAGGAACAGGCGGGCGATGCTTCCGGGCACGCGCGTGGTTCGGCTCATGGCATGTCAGAAGAATATAAACGGTTGGTAGGTTCGGGCTGCCTCACCGTGACGGACCCCAAGCCCGCCTGAATGCCGTACGCGCGCTGTGCGGAATGCAGTAACGGCCTTCTTCCGGCGAGGCGCTCAGACGGCGGGAGCCGTGTCGACGGCCGGAGTCGTTCCGGTAGCGGGAGCCGTGCCGGTGGCCGGGGCCGTGCCGACGAGGTCGTTCAGGTAGTCCCCGACGGCCCGCCCGTCACCGGCCGGTGCGATCAGGCCCACGTGGTTGTCCGGGCGGACCAGGACCAGCGCGTCGTCGGTGATGCCGTAGGCCGCGCGGGCCCGGCCCGCCGGGTCCGACAGCCCGTGCCGCGCCCCCGTGCCCACCGCGAACGCCCGCAGCACGTCGCCGTGTTCGGCCTCCGCCGCGCGCAGCGCGTCCGTGGTGCCCGGCCCGAAGCCCAGCAGGGTGAAGTGCGGTCCGGCGAACACCTCGAACAGGCGGGCCGGCGCGCCGGTCGCGGCGTCCCGGCAGGTGGCGTCCGGGGCCCGGTCACCGGCGCGCGGGCCGGGAGCCGTGCCGACGCGGGAACGCGCGTCCCGGCGGGTGTCACGGGCGAGCGTGCTCCAGCGGTAGCCGACGCCCAGTCCGCTGGTCTCCGTGCTGACCGCCGAGTCCAGGCCACCACCCGGCTCCTTGATCGCGTCGAGGGTGATCCGCAGCCGCTCGGCCGCGAGGCCCAGAGTCCGGGCCGCGACGGGCAGCCGCTCCTCCTCGTAGGTGTCCAGCAGGCCCTCGGCCGCCCGTCCGGTGGCGGTCAGCGCGAGCTTCCAGCCCAGGTTGTGGGCGTCCTGGATGCCGGTGTTCATGCCCAGCCCGCCCGCGATGGCATGCACGTGCGCGGCGTCCCCGGCCAGCAGGACCCGGCCCACCCGGTAGCGGTCGGCCATGCGCTCGTTGACCCGGTACGTGGACAGCAGTTCCGCCCGGGACAGGCGGTCGCCGGGCAATCCGGTGTGCCGGGCGAAGAGGCGCCGGAAGCTCTCCGGCGAGGGCGGTACGGGGTTCCCCGCCGCGTCCTGCTCCGGGCTCGCCTGGAACCACCAGCCCGATCGCGTGCCCGGGATCGGGCACAGCATCACGGCTCCGTCCTCGTCGAACCACTGGTGCCAGAAGCCCCGGTCGAGGCCGTCCACCACGACGTCCCCGCAGACCATCATCTGTTCCTCGGCCGTACTGCCCTCGAAGGTGACGCCGAGCAGCTTGCGCACCGGACTGTGGGCGCCGTCGCAGCCCACCACGTACCGCGCCGCGATGCTCCGGCCGTCCGCGAGCGCGACGTCCACCGAGTCGGCGTGCTGCGTCAGCCCGGTCGCCTCCGCGCCGAGTTCGACGTGGACGCCGTACTCCGCGAGGCGGTCGCGGAGGATCTTCTCCAGCGCCCACTGGGCGATCAGCCGCATGCGGGTGTACGGGGTGTCCGATGCGGGGTGCGCGGCCTCGTACGGGTCGGTGTCGGCGATCGGCAGCCCGCCGCGGTACTTGCGCATGGGCAGTGACGCCGAGCCCGTGGCCAGCACCCGGTCCGCCACCCCCAGGTCCTCCAGTACCTCCAGGGAGCGGGCGTTGGGGCCCTTGGCCCGCGAGCTGCGCGGGAACTCCGGGGACTTGTCGATGATCCGTACGGCGACGGAACGGCGGGCCAGGTCGCAGGCCAGGGTCAGGCCGGTCGGACCCGAGCCGATGATCAGTACCTGGGTGGCGGGCGTGCTCGCGGGCATGCGGACTCCTCGGTCGTGGTTCCGTGGGAGACCCAGCAAAACGCAACCGAGTTAAAAATGCAACCAGGTAACTTTTAAGGTGTGGTCGTGGCCTCCGGGGATGCCGGAGCCGTGTCCCGGGACGCGGGGGCCGTGGCGGAATCCCCGGCCGGCGGTGTTGGAGCGGTGGAACGCGTCGCCGCCCGCGCCGTACCGGCCCGCATCTGCGCCCGCGCTCGTCGTACCGTCCGGAACGCGTCCCAGGTCAACAGGGTGAGCGCCAGCCACACCAGGGCGAATCCGGCCCACCGCTCGGGCGGCATCTCCTCGTGGAAGTACACGATGCCCAGAATGAACTGGAAGACCGGGGCCAGGTACTGGAGCAGGCCCAGTGTGGACAGCGGCACCCGGATCGCCGCCGCCCCGAACAGGACGAGCGGGATGGCCGTCACCACGCCCGTCGAGGCGAGCAGCGCCGCATGGCCGAGACCCTCGGAGCCGAAGGTCGACGTGGAGCGCGCGCCCAGCCACAGCAGATAGCCGAGGGCGGGCAGGAACAGCACGGCGGTCTCGGCGGTGAGCGATTCCAGGCCGCCCATGGCGACCTTCTTCTTCGCCAGGCCGTAGGTCGCGAAGGAGAACGCCAGCGCCAGCGAGATCCACGGCGGCCGCCCGTAGCCGATCGCCAGCACGAGCACCGCCGCGACACCGGTGCCGACCGCCACCCACTGTGCGGGGCGCAGCCGTTCGCCGAGCAGCAGGACGCCCATGGCGATGGTGACCAGCGGATTGATGAAGTAGCCGAGCGACGCCTCGACGACGTGGCCGTTGTTCACGGACCAGATGTACAGACCCCAGTTGACCGTGATCACGGCCGCGGCGACCGATATCAGCCCGAGCTTCCTCGGCTGCCGTATCAGCTCACCGATCCAGGACCAGCGGCGCAGCACCAGCAGGGCGATGGCGACGACACCGAGGGACCAGACCATGCGGTGGGCGAGGATCTCGACCGACCCGGCCGGCTTGAGCAGCGGCCAGAACAGGGGGACGACGCCCCACATTCCGTAGGCCGCGACACCGGAGAGCAGTCCGGCCCGTTGATCATTCGTCCCCTTCACGGGCCCCTCCCGGCGTGTGTGCCGACCACGGTGTCGACGGCACGACGGTATCCCCGCCCGACGTCCCCTGTCATGGCCGTATCGTCATACGGTCATGACAGGGGACGCCCGGGTTTCCGGGGGCCCGGGAGGCCGGAGGGGCGGTGGTCAGGCCCCGGTGGCCGCCACCGCCGCGGCCACCGTCTCGGCGAGCGGCGTCGTGGGCCGGCCGATCAGCCGGGCCAGGTCGCCGCTCGTACCGGCGAGCAGACCGCGTTCGATCGCCGCGTCCACGTCGACAAGGATCGCGGCGAACGGCTCGGGCACGCCGGCGCCGACCAGGATCTCCTGGTGCGCGGCGGCCGGGACGTTCCGGTACTCGATGTCCCTGCCGGCGGCCTTGGCGATCTCGGCCGCGTACTCCGCGAGCGACCAGGCGATGTCGCCGCTCAGCTCGTACGCCGCCCCGATGTGGCCCTCGCCGGTCAGTACGGCGACCGCCGCGGCGGCGTAGTCGGCCCTGCTGGCGGAGGCGACCCGGCCGTCACCGGCATTGGCGACGACGGCGCCGTGCTCCAGGACGGGGCCGAGGTTGGCGGTGTAGTTCTCGGTGTACCAGCCGTTGCGCAGGAAGGTGTGCGGCAGCCCGGAGTCGAGGATCAGCCGCTCGGTGACCTTGTGCTCGGCGGCCAGCTCGAAGTCGGCGTCGGGTCCGCCGAGGATGCCGGTGTACGCGAGCTGCGCCACGCCCGCCTCCTTGGCCGCGTCGATGACGGCGGTGTGCTGCGGGACGCGTCGGCCCACCTCGCTGCCGGAGACGAGCAGAACGCGGTCACCGGCCCGGAAGGCGCCCTTGAGGGACTCGGGGCGGTCGTAGTCGGCGACGCGGATCTCGACGCCGCGGGCGGCGAGCGGGGCGGCCTTCGCCTCGTCGCGGACGACGGCGGCGATCCCGTCGGCGGGGACGGTGGCGAGAAGCTTGTCGACGACGAGCCGGCCGAGAGCTCCGGTGGCTCCGGTGACGACGATGCTCATGGGGGTCTCCTCATTCGGGTGGCGCTGGTCCTCGTTCGGGCTTGATACTCACCCTAGGGTGGGTACTAACCATGGGAAAGTACCCACTTTGAAGTAAGGTACTGGCATGAGCGTGAGTGCCCCGGACCGCAGACCCGACGACCGCACGTCCGACGTGTCTCCGATGCCGGATGCGTCTCACGCATCCGATGTGAGGCACACGCCCGATGTGAGGCACACGCCCGATGTGAAGCACACGCCCGATGTGAAGCACATGCCTGGTGTGAACCGCGCGTCCGGCGCGAACCCGGCGTCCGCCCCGGCCCGTGCCTCCGAGGCGGCCCGTGCCTCCGAGGCGGACCGGAAGCCCGACGTGAACCGCCCGATGTGCCCCTCCCGGCTGGTGCTCGAACACGTCACCAGCCGCTGGGGCGTGCTGGTCCTCGCCGCGCTGCTGGAACGCTCGTACCGCTTCAGCGAACTGCGCCGCGAGGTCGGCGGCGTCAGCGAGAAGATGCTGGCCCAGACCCTCCGGACGCTGGAGCGCGACGGTTTCGTGCACCGGGACGCGGCACCGGTCATCCCGCCGCGGGTGGACTACTCGCTCACCGCGCTGGGCCGGGAGGCCGCCGAGCAGGTATGGGCGCTGGCCCGCTGGACGGAGCGGCGCCTGGACGTGGTGCGGGCGGCGCGCGAGACCTACGACCGGCAGAAGGCCGGCGAGGCCTGAGGGCGGTCCCGGGCGGTCGGCGCGGGGCGGTCAGTCCGGCTGCGGCGCTTCCCCCTCCTCCAGCTCCCGCAGTGCGTGCGAGACGTCGAACGGCAGGATCGTCACCGCCACATGCGGCAGTCGTGCAAGTGTCTTCGCCAGCTGCTCGCCGGTGCCCCGGTGCAGCAGCTTCCCGAGCACGTTGCGGTACGTCCGCCGCGGCACCAGCACCGTCAGCCAGGTGTCCCCGTCCGCCGTGGCCCGGGCGGCGAGCTGCATCATCGCGTGCCGCAGCCGCCGGTCGGGGCACGCCACCAGCTCCAGCGGCACGGAGGTGGCGGCCGTCGCCCCCCAGCGGGAGGCAAGCCGCCTGCCGTACGCCTCGTCGATCGCGAAGTGCACCGCCCGGATCTCGTCCGGTCGCAGCTCATGGGCGTACCGCAGGGCCTTGAGCGTCGCCAGGTCCAGCGTCTCGACGAGGACGAGGACCAGGTGACGGCGGAAAAGCTCCCGGTCGGCCCCCGGGGCCTGGATGCCCCGCAACGCGGCAGCCTCGTGCCGGTACTCGCGGTTGATCCGCATCAGGGCCCACACCCCGAGCGGGAAGATCACCACGACCAGCCAGGCGCCCTCGGTGAACTTGGTGACCGCGAAGATCAGCACGACGGCGGCCGAGATGAACGCGGCGAGCCCGTTGACCGCGATCTTCAGCCTGCGGTGCGGTTCGCGGCGGCGCAGGTGGTACGCGGTCAGACCGGCCCCGGCCATGGTGAACGCGGTGAACACACCGATCGCGTACAACGCCACCAGCCGGTCCACACTGGCGCCGGTCACCAGCAGCAGCGCCAGCGAGACCACGGTCAGCGCGATGATGCCGTTGGAGAACGCCAGCCGGTGCCCGCGCCGGGTCAGCTGCCGGGGCAGGAACCTGTCCTGGGCGACGAAACTGGCGAGGTACGGGAAGCCGGTGAACGGGGTGTTGGCACCGGTGTACAGCACCAGCGCGGTCGCCAGCTGCACGAAGACCAGCCCGGCGGTGCCGAGCGGGCCGCCGCCGAACGCGAGGTGCGCCTCCTGCGCGATGACGGTCGGGGTTCCGTCCTTGTACGGGACGGCGTGGGTCAAGTGCGCCAGCGCGGAGACCCCCAGCACCAGGACGCCGAGCACCGCGCTCATGGCGATGAGGGTGCGCCGCGCGTTGCGGCCCTGGGGTTCACGGAACGTGGAGATGCCGTTGGAGATCGCTTCGAGCCCGGTCAGCGACGAGCCGCCGTTGGCGAACGAGCGCAGCACGATGAAGAGCGAGGCGCCGTAGAGCCAGCCGTTGCCCGGGGTGCCGAGCGGCACCACCCCCTCGGCGTGCAGATCGGCGTGCGGCAGCTCGCCCAGCAGCCAACGGACCCCGGCGGCGACCAGGATCAGGCCCACCGCCGCCATGAAGAGGTAGGCGGGCAGCGCGAAGGCCCGGCCCGCCTCGCGGACCCCGCGCAGATTCCCGTACATCAGCAGCACGATCACGACGACCGACACCGGGAGCTGGAGGTGGTCCAGCCCGGTGAAGCCGTTGCCCACCAGATGGGCGAGCGAGATCAGGGCGTTGGTACCGGCCGAGGTCTGCACGGCCACCGTGACGATGTAGTCGACGAGCAGCGCCACGGCGGCGACCTGCGCCACGTCGGGGCCGAAGTTCTCCCGGGCGACGACGTACGACCCGCCCGCCCGGGTGTAGATCATCACGACGTCGCTGTAACAGAGCGTCAGCAGCACCAGGACGAACAGGATCGCGCCGGTCACCGGCATGAGCAGGGTGAACGCGGCGGCACCGACGACCGGCACGAGGACCCGGAGCATCTCCTCGGAGCCGTACGCGGACGAGCTGATGCAGTCGGAGGCGAGCACCCCGAGCGCCGTCCGGTTGTTCAGCTTCTGCTCGCCGATGCGCTCGGTGGTGAGTGGTCTGCCGAGCAGATGCCGCTTGATGCGATACACGGGACGGTCCAGGGCCATGGCCACATGGTGCGCGGCCGACCACCCGTCCACCGGCCCGCACGGCGCCGGACGGGCCGAAATTCAGCCCGTCCGGCGGTCGTGAGGTGTTCGGGGGCCTCCGTCAGCCGACGACCGTCCAGGTGTCGTTGCCCGCGAGCAGGGCGGCGAGATCGCCCTTGCCGTTCCGTTCGACGGCGGTGTCGAGCTGTTCGGCCATCTGCGTGTCGTAGACCGGCCGCTCCACACTGCGCAGCACCCCGATGGGGGTCTGGTGCAGGGTGTCGGGGTCGGCGAGCCGGGACAGCGCGAAGGCCGTCGTCGGTGACGTGGCGTGCGCGTCGTGAACGAGGATCCGCGCCCTGTTGTCCTCGGTGACGGTGACGATCTCCAGGTCGCCGGTGGCGGGGTCGCGGACGACGCCCCTGGAGTCGTCGGTGCCGAACAGGATCGGCCTGCCGTGTTCGAGGCGGATCACCGCGTCCTGGGCCCGGTCCTTGTCCTTGAGGGCCTCGAAGGCGCCGTCGTTGAAGATGTTGCAGTTCTGGTAGATCTCGACGAGGGCGGTACCGGGGTGGTCGGCCGCCGCCCGCAGCACGCTGGTGAGGTGCTTGCGGTCGGAGTCGATGGTGCGGGCGACGAAGGACGCCTCCGCGCCGATGGCGAGGGACACCGGGTTGAAGGGGGCGTCGAGCGACCCCATCGGCGTCGACTTGGTGATCTTTCCGGATTCGGAGGTGGGGGAGTACTGCCCCTTGGTGAGTCCGTAGATCCGGTTGTTGAAGAGGAGGATCTTGAGGTTGACGTTGCGGCGCAGGGCGTGGATGAGGTGGTTGCCGCCGATGGACAGCGCGTCGCCGTCACCGGTGACGACCCAGACCGACAGATCGCGGCGGGAGGTGGCCAGCCCGGTGGCGATGGCGGGGGCGCGGCCGTGGATGGAGTGCATCCCGAAGGTGTTCATGTAGTACGGGAAGCGGGACGAGCAGCCGATGCCGGAGACGAAGACGATGTTCTCCTTCGCCAGACCCAGCTCCGGCATGAAGCCCTGCACGGCGGCGAGGACCGCGTAGTCGCCGCAGCCGGGGCACCAGCGCACTTCCTGGTCGGACTTGAAGTCCTTCATCGACTGCTTGGCCTCGGCCCGGGGCACCAGGTGGAGGAGTTCGTTGGTGTCAGGCATCGATGGCCTCCTCAAGAGCCGTCGCGAGCTGTTCGGCCTTGAACGGCATTCCGTTGACCTGGTTGTAGCTGTGTGCGTCCACGAGGTACCTGGCCCGGATCAGGGTGGCGAGCTGACCGAGGTTCATCTCGGGTACGACCACCTTCTCGTAGCTCTTCAGCACGTCGCCGAGGTTCTTCGGGAAGGGATTGAGGTGGCGCAGGTGGGCCTGGGCGATGGGGCGCCCCGCGGCGCGCAGCCGGCGTACGGCCGCGGTGATCGGGCCGTAGGTGGAGCCCCAGCCCAGAACGAGGGTCCGGGCCCCGGCCGGGTCGTCGACCTCCACGTCCGGCACCTCGATGCCGTCGATCTTGGCCTGGCGGGTGCGGACCATGAGGTCGTGGTTGGCCGGGTCGTAGGAGATGTTGCCGCTGCCGTCCTGCTTCTCGATACCGCCGATGCGGTGTTCGAGGCCGGGGGTGCCGGGGACGGCCCAGGGGCGGGCCAGGGTCTGCGGGTCGCGCTTGTAGGGCCAGAACACCTCGGTGCCGTCGGCGAGTTCGTGGTTGGGGCCGGTGGCGAACCGGACGCGCAGATCGGGCAGCTCGCCGGTCTCCGGGATCTTCCACGGTTCGGAACCGTTGGCCAGGTAGCCGTCGGAGAGCAGGAACACCGGGGTGCGGTAGGTGAGGGCGATCCGGGCGGCGTCCAGGGCCGCGTCGAAACAGTCCGCCGGGGTCCTGGGAGCCACCACCGGCACCGGGGCCTCGCCGTTGCGCCCGTACATCGCCTGGAGCAGATCGGCCTGCTCGGTCTTGGTCGGCAGCCCCGTCGACGGGCCGCCGCGCTGGATGTCGACGACGACCAGTGGCAGCTCCAGCGAGACCGCCAGCCCGATCGTCTCCGACTTCAGCGCCACCCCGGGGCCCGACGTCGTCGTCACCGCGAGCGAGCCCCCGAACGCCGCGCCCAGCGCCGCACCGATTCCGGCGATCTCGTCCTCGGCCTGGAAGGTGCGCACGCCGAAGTTCTTGTGCCGGGACAGTTCGTGCAGGATGTCGGAGGCCGGGGTGATCGGGTACGAGCCCAGGTAGAGCGGGAGGTCCGCCTGCCGGGACGCGGCGATCAGCCCGTAGGACAGCGCGAGGTTTCCGGAGATGTTGCGGTACGTCCCCGTCGGGAACGCCTGCGAGGCGGGTGCCACCTCGTAGGAGACGGCGAAGTCCTCCGTCGTCTCGCCGAAGTTCCACCCGGCACGGAACGCCGCCACGTTCGCCTCGGCGATCTGAGGCTTCTTCGCGAACTTCGTGCGCAGGAACGCCTCGGTGCCCTCGGTCGGGCGGTGGTACATCCAGGAGAGCAGCCCGAGCGCGAACATGTTCTTCGAGCGCTCGGCCTCCTTGCGGGAGAGCCCGAACTCCTTCAGCGCCTCGATCGTGAGCGTCGTCAGCGGCACCGGGTGGACGCTGTAGGCCTCCAGGGACCCGTCCTCCAGCGGACTGGTGGTGTAGCCGACCTTCGCCATCGGTCGTTTGGTGAACTCGTCGGTGTTCACGATGATTTCGGCGCCGCGCGGTACGTCGCCGATGTTCGCCCGCAGCGCGGCCGGGTTCATCGCGACCAGTACGTCGGGGGCGTCGCCGGGGGTGAGGATGTCGTGGTCGGCGAAGTGAAGCTGGAACGACGAAACCCCCGGCAGGGTGCCTGCGGGGGCGCGGATCTCGGCGGGGAAGTTCGGCAGCGTCGACAGATCGTTCCCGAACGAAGCCGTCTCCGAAGTGAACCGGTCCCCCGTGAGCTGCATGCCGTCACCGGAGTCACCCGCGAACCGGATGATCACCCGGTCCAGGCGGCGGATCTCCTTCTCGCTCGTGCCCGTGCGATCGGCACCCGGAGCACGCTGTCCCCCGACGAGCGACTCACCGGCCTCATCGGCCTGTTCGGCTGGGCTACTGACCTGGCTCACTGAACTGGACCTCCCTCGGGGCGGCGGTTCGGGACCGGCCGGCCGACCGGCGGTCCCGGGGCCCACCCTACGTCGGTAAGGGTCGCCTCCCCCGGACCGATCACATGGTGGACGCTGTTTTGAGACGCACTTCGATACCGGTTTGTCATGTTTTGCGAGCCCCCAGCCGTTCGACGAAGACACTGCGCGTTCATTCTTTGGTTGTAGGACCTCGGCCCCGGCCCTGCCGCGAAATCCGGTCGTGACCCGGTCGAGGAGCCGGTCGGAGGGACGGCCGCCGAGGGGTGCCCGCGGCGGCCGGTCGCCGTGCCGTCAGTCATCTGACAGCGTGTCAGTTCCTCAGGAGTTCAGGTAGGTCAGCACCGCGAGGACCCGGCGGTGGTCCCCCTCGCTGGGGGACAGTCCCAGCTTCAGGAAGATGTTGCTGACGTGCTTCTCCACGGCGCCGTCGCTCACCACGAGCTGCCTGGCCACCGCGGAGTTCGTCCGCCCCTCCGCCATCAGGCCGAGGACCTCCCGCTCGCGCGGCGTCAGCCCGGCCAGGACGTCCTGCTTGCGGCTGCGGCCCAGCAGCTGCGCCACCACCTCCGGGTCCAGGGCCGTGCCGCCCTGCGCCACCCGGACCACCGCGTCCACGAATTCCCGGACCTCGGCGACCCGGTCCTTCAGCAGGTAGCCGACACCACGGCTGGAACCGGCCAGCAGTTCGGTCGCGTACTGCTCCTCCACGTACTGCGAAAGGACCAGTACCCCGATGTCCGGGTATTCCTTGCGCAGCCGTACCGCCGCGCGGACGCCCTCGTCGGTGTGGGTCGGCGGCATCCGCACGTCGGCGACCACCACATCGGGCAGCGCGTCCTGGCCGGCGAGATCGTGCACCGTCTTGATCAGCGCCTCGGCGTCGCCCACGCCCGCCACGACGTCATGCCCGAGATCGGTCAGCAGCCGGGTGAGTCCCTCCCGGAGCAGTACCGAATCCTCGGCGATGACGACACGCACCCTGTCCTCCACCATGACGCTGTGTTCCCCCACTGCTCATTCGCTGTCCGCTGGTCCTGCCCGTACGACGTCCAGCATCCCAGTATTCGCGATTTCGTGCTCCCGGCCGCCGCACAGGCTTGATTTCGAGCCTGTGCGGCGGCCGGGAGCACGGGATGCGAAGGGCCGCGGCGCCGGGGCCGTGCCTCGGCGCCGTGCGCGTGCGCGGGGAAACGCGGGGAAACGGGTACGGGCCCGCCGCGGTCGCGGGGTCCTTCCGTCCGCGGCGCCGCGGACGGAAGGACCCCGGAGGGAAGGCGGGACGGACGGCGGGACGACGGCGGGAAGGCCGGACGGACGGAGAGAATCAGCCACGCCAGGGCAGCTCGGCCGTGATCCGGGTGGGACCGCCGGCCGGCGAGTCCACGACGAGCACTCCGTCCACCGCGTTCAGGCGCTCCGCCAGGCCGGCCAGACCGCTGCCCGAGGAGGCGTCGGCGCCGCCGCGTCCGTTGTCGGTGACCTGGAGCATGAGCCGGTCGGCGGTCCGCCAGACGTCGACGGTCGCGGAGCGGGCGGCGCTGTGCTTGCTGACGTTCTGCAGCAGCTCGGACACCGTGAAGTACGCGATCCCCTCGATCGCCTGGGCGGGCCGGCTCGCCAGGTCGACCTCGACGACGACGGGGACGGTGCAGCGGGAGGCGATGGCGGAGAGTGCGGCGTCGAGTCCGCGGTCGGTGAGGACGGCGGGGTGGATGCCGCGGGCGAGGTCGCGGAGTTCCTGGAGGGCGACCTTCACTTCGCCGTGGGCCTCGTCGACCATGCGGGCGGCGGCCTCGGGGTCGTCGGTGAGCTTCTCCTTGGCCAGACCGAGATCCATGGCGAGGGCGACGAGGCGGGCCTGCGCGCCGTCGTGGAGGTCGCGTTCGATGCGGCGCAGGTCGGCGGCGGCGGTGTCCACGACCACCCCGCGGTCCGACTCCAGCTCGATCACGCGGGTGGCCAGCCGGGACGGGCCGAGCAGCCCCGCCACCATCAGCCGGTCCACGCTCGTCAGACCGCGGATGAGCCACGGCGTGAACAGGACCAGGGCCAGGCCGCACACGCTGGTCGCGGCAAGTTCGAAGGGGGAGTCGAGGTAGATCCGGTGGTGGTCGTCGCCGTACAGCTGGATGCCGCCGGACCCCACCCACGTCGGGAACACCCACTGCCACAGCGGATAGGTGAGGAGGGGCCAGCCGGTCGCCCAGAAGACCAGGGAGACGACACCGGAGAACATCGCCCACGGGAAGTGCAGCAGCGAGTAGAGCAGGTGTCGCCAGGCAGCTCCGTTCTTGAGGACCGCACCCATCCAGGACATCGCGCCGCCGGTCCGGCCGCGCACCGGGTCCGGGGCCGCCACGTCCAGGTGCAGCAGCCCGCGCGCCCGGGCCCGCTCGAACGCGCCGAAGCCGCGGCACATCGCCAGCGAGCCGGCCAGGACCGGGACCCCGAGGAAGGTGATCAGCATGCCCAGGCCCGCGGTCGTCAGGCTGATCGCCAGCGCGAACAGGACCGGGCTGATCACCAGGCTCAGTTGCAGATAGCCGAACTCGCGCCAGGTCCTGCCCTCGAAGGGCGCGCGCAACCCGGCGGGAAGGAAGTGCTTCACCGGGGGGTGGCCCCCGAAACCGGCGCCCGGGGACCGCTGGTGGTCCCGCGTGTCCGGTCCGTATGCCGTGGCCATGGGGTGGTGTCCGTTTCTTCCGGGTTCTTCTCGGCGACGTTCGGTTCTTCTCGCCGAGGTGCTTGGGGTGCTTGGGGCGCTGGGGTGCTGCGGTGCTGGGGTGCTGTGTTACGGGATGGGGCCGACGGGCCGGGTGGTCGCCGGGCCGAGTGGTGGCCGCGGCGGCTCTCCGGCCGTAATCCAAGGATGTCGGGTCGGGGGATCACTCACCATGAGGGCGGTATCCCTCCTGGGCGGGGGGTTTTCCCCACCCCGGTCCGGGTGGTGGCTCCGCTGTCGGGCGCGGCCGTCCCGGTCCGGGCACGGCTCCACCGCCGGGCGCGCGACGGTGTCCGATGCCGCCCGACGGCGTCGAGCGGACTCACGGCGTCGAGCGGCATCGCGGCGTCGAGGGGCATCCGGCGGCGCGTCCGCGTGGGTCGGGGCCTGCGGCAGGTCCGGGGCGGTCCGGCCGGCCCAGAGCCTGTCGGGTGGCCTCCGACCCGGCGGCCACGTCCTGGCACGCACGCTTCCGGCGCTGCCGACATGACCGAGCAACTCCGCCACCGGGCCATTCCGGCGCCCTGGAACCGCACGCATCACGCCGCGTCCGCTTTCCGGTCGAAGGCCAACCGACAGGCTCAGGAACGCTCGGCGGGCGACGTGCGGACCCGGCCGCGGTCCCCCCGGTCCCGGCCGGAATCGGGATTCTGGCCCCGGTCCCGCCAGGGCAGCTCCGCGGTGACCGTCGTCGGGCCGCCCGCGGGCGAGTCGAGGACGAACAGCCCGTCGACGGCACCGAGCCGTTCGGCCAGCCCGGCCATGCCCGTGCCGCCGTCCATCCGCGCGCCGCCGCGTCCGTTGTCGGTGACCTGGAGCATGAGCCGGTCGGCGGTCCGCCAGACGTCGACGGTCGCGGAGCGGGCGGCGCTGTGCTTGCTGACGTTCTGCAGCAGCTCGGACACCGTGAAGTACGCGATCCCCTCGATCGCCTCCGCCGGACGCGCGGGAAGATCCACCGTCACCGTGACGGGGACGGTGCAGCGGGAGGCGATGGCGGAGAGTGCGGCGTCGAGTCCGCGGTCGGTGAGGACGGCGGGGTGGATGCCGCGGGCGAGGTCGCGGAGTTCCTGGAGGGCGACCTTCACTTCGCCGTGGGCCTCGTCGACCATGCGGGCGGCGGCCTCGGGGTCGTCGGTGAGCTTCTCCTTGGCCAGGCCCAGGCCCATGGCGAGGGCGACGAGGCGGGCCTGCGCGCCGTCGTGGAGGTCGCGTTCGATGCGGCGCAGGTCGGCGGCGGCGGTGTCCACGACCACCCCGCGGTCCGACTCCAGCTCGGCGATCCGGCGCTCCAACTCGTCGGACGGCGCGAGCAGCCCGCGCACCATCGCCCGGTCGACGTTTCCGAGCACCCGCGCGATGAAGGGGAGCACCGGCCACAGCACGAAGAAGGAGACGGCCATCACGCCGAACGTGAGCACGCCCCACGGCAGCCGGACGAAGGAGTACAGCGCGGTCCGCCAGCCCACCGGGTCCTTGAGACTCGACCAGAGCCACGGGAAGAACCCCTGTTCCGCGCGGGCGAGCACCATCGGGCTGGGCTCGTCGATCCGCACGCCCAGCATCGACCGCGCCCGGCCCCGCTCGACCCGGCCGACCAGCCGTTCCCCGTGCAGACCGATGGCGAGCAGGGGCAGCCCGACCACCGTGACCGTGAGCGCCACACCGATACCGATCATGAACACCGTGTAAAGAAACCCGACGATGGCCATGGGGAGGTTCGCCAGGAGGTGGGCGAGTTCCTTCCACGTCCACCGGTCGAGAGCGAGGCGGGCGGGTGGTGGCATGTCGTCGACGGGTACAGACGGGCTCATGGTCATGCGTCCAGCCTGCCGGGTGCGGCCCGTACATGCCATGGGGCTCATGGGTGGGGTGAAGTAGGGATAACCCCACTGTTGTCCGACGCGACTGCTTACCCTCCCTTTAACAGGGCCTAGACTCCCGTGCGTACAACATCCGCGTACACACATCGCCGAAACGGTTTCGAGGGAACGAGGGGGGCGGACGTGGCGGACCTGCCGGAACCGACCGTTCTCGCGTCGGACTACTTCCACGGATACGCGGTGATCGGACTGCTCGCCGTGATCGGCGTGCTGTTCGTCGCCGTGGCCTTCGGGGCCGGCCGACTGCTGCGTCCCGTGGTTCCGACGCCGGAGAAGCTCCTGACGTACGAGTGCGGCGTGGACCCGGTGGGTGAAGGATGGGCACATACCCAGGTCCGCTATTACGTCTACGCCTTCCTGTACGTGATCTTCGCCGTCGACTCGATCTTCCTGTTCCCGTGGGCGACCGTCTTCGCCGCGCCGGGATACGGGGCGACGACCCTGGTGGAGATGTTCATCTTCCTCGGTTTCCTGGCCGTAGGACTGCTCTACGCATGGAAGAAGGGCGTCCTCGAATGGACGTGACGAGCCCGCCGCCCCCCGAGCACCGGCCCGGTGCGGGTGCCGAGTCGGCCTCCGGGACCGGAACCACCGAACCGCGGCACGTTCCGACGTTCCTGCCGGAGCCCAAGCGGCTCGGGGTGCTCTCGCGCCTCGCTCCCGAGCCGATGAAGGTGATCCTCAACTGGGGCCGCCGCTACAGCCTCTGGGTCTTCAACTTCGGGCTCGCCTGCTGCGCCATCGAGTTCATCGCCGCCTCCATGGCCCGGCACGACTTCATCCGGCTCGGCGTGATCCCGTTCGCCCCCGGCCCCCGCCAGGCCGACCTCATGATCGTCTCCGGCACGGTGACGGACAAGATGGCTCCTGCCGTGAAACGGCTGTACGAGCAGATGCCCGAGCCCAAGTACGTCATCTCGTTCGGCGCCTGCTCCAACTGCGGCGGTCCGTACTGGGACTCCTACTCCGTGACGAAGGGGGTCGACCAGATCATTCCGGTCGACGTCTACGTACCGGGCTGCCCGCCCCGGCCCGAGGCGCTGCTCCAGGGCATCCTCAAACTCCAGGAGAAGATCGCCCGCGAGTCGCTGGGCGAGCGGTACGCGACCGGCGGTGACGCGCGGCCCTCCACCGACGCGCTGCGCAGCGGCCTGGTCGCCGCCCCGCCGGTTCCGGGGGAGGAACAGAAGTGACCGGAACGGAAGACCGCGGCAACGCGGCCCCGGCCCCGGACGGCCGGGAACCGGACGGCGGCGGGTACGACGGCCTGCGGCCGGACGGCAGCGGACAGGACGAGCGCGGGCGGTCCGCGCACGTCTCCGACGTCTCCGACGCCTCCGAGGCCTACGACCGGCTGCCGGACGCCGCCGCCGAACTCTTCGGCGAGGGCGCGACGGCCGAGTACGCGTACGACCTGCTGACCGTCGACGTTCCCGCCACCTCCTGGATCACCGCGCTCGAAACGGCCCGCGACCGGCTGGGCTGCACCTTCTTCGACTGGCTGAGCGCGGTCGACGAGCCGGGCACCGGCTTCCGGGTCTGCGCCCATGTCGCGGCCCCTGCCGAGGGCAGGGTCCGGCGCCTCCTTGTCCGGACGACCGTTCCGCACGACGCCGCCGCCCTCCCCACCGCCGTCCACGTCTACGCGGGCGCCGCCTGGCACGAGCGCGAGACGCACGAGATGTTCGGCATCGGCTTCGAGGGCCACCCCCATCTGGTGCCCTTGCTGCTGCCCAAGGGCTTCGAGGGCCACCCGCTGCGCAAGGACTTCGTACTGGCGGCACGCGTCGCGAAGGCGTGGCCCGGCGCGAAGGAGCCGGGTGAGTCGGAGCACGGCGGACCGAAGCGGCGCACGATGCTGCCGCCGGGCGTTCCCGACCCGAATGAGTGGGGGCCCCTGAAGGGCCAGCTCCCGCCCGCCCCGTCCCGTCCCGCCCGAACCGCGCGCGCGGCGGGCGACCGCCCGGTGCGTCGTACCCGCAGCGCGAGCCAGGGATCGGCCGGCCAGCAGCAGGCGGCCGCGGCACCGTCCGCACCGGCCACGGCACCGTCCGCACCGGCCACGGCCGAAGGGGCCGCTCCGGTACCGCCGCGCCGCACCCGCACCGCCGCCCAGGGCTCGGCCGGCCAGCGCCGCGCCGCCGCCGAACCGGGAACGACCGAACCGGGAACGACCGAACCGGGAAAAACCGGAGCCGGGAAAACCGAACCGGGAACGACCGAACCGGGAACGACCGAACCGGGAAAAACCGGAGCCGGGAAAACCGAACCGGAAGCGACCGGAACGGGAGCGACCGGAACGGATGCGAAGACCGGAAGCGGCGATGCCCCCTGGCACCACGCCCGCCCGGCATTCGGCACCGGCCCCGAACCGGTCGAGGCCGATGCGGACGGTGCCAAGGCGCCTGAAGAACGGTCCGAAACGGCTCGACCGGCCAAGACGTCCGAACCCGCCGAAACCCCCGACCAGCCCCCGGCTCCCGACCAGCCCCCGGCTCCCGACCAGCCCCTGGCTCCCGACCAGCCCCTGGCTCCCGACCAGCCCCTGGCTCCCGACCAGCCCCGGAACCCCGATCGGCCCCGGACCGACGACCGCTCCCACGGAGGCGATCCCGCGTGAACGACGTGCTCGACGTCGCCCTCCGGCTCGTCATCGTCTTCGTCGCGTTCATGGTTCTCCCCCTCGTCGTGGGGCAGACCGAGCACAAGGTGATGGCCCATATGCAGGGCCGCCTCGGACCCATGTACGCCGGTGGCTTCCACGGCTGGGCTCAGCTCGTCGCGGACGGCGTGAAGTTCGCGCAGAAGGAGGACGTGGTCCCGGCCGAGGCCGACCGCCGAGTCTTCCAGCTGGCCCCGGCCGTCGCGCTGCTCCCGTACCTGCTCGTACTCGTCGCCATCCCGATCGGGCCGGGCGACGGAGCGGTCGGGCAGGTGGTCGACGCGGGCGTCTTCTTCGTGCTCGCCGTGATGGGTGTCGGCGTGCTCGGCTCACTGATGGCCGGCTGGGCGTCGGCCAACAAGTTCTCGCTCCTCGGAGGGCTGCGCACGGCCGCCCAGCTCCTCGCGTACGAGCTGCCGATGCTGCTGGCCGCCGCCTCCGTGGCGATGGCGGCCGGAACCGTCTCGCTCACCGGCATCCTCGACGCCTTCGAGTGGTGGTGGCTGCCCTGGCAGATCGTCGGTGCGCTGGTCTTCTTCGTGGCCGGGCTCGCCGAACTCCAGCGTCCGCCGTTCGACATGCCGATCGCCGACTCGGAGATCATCTTCGGCGCGTACACCGAGTACACCGGGCTGCGCTTCGCACTGTTCCTGCTCGCCGAATACGCTGGCATCGTGGTGCTGTGCGGCCTGACCACCGTTCTCTTCCTCGGCGGCTGGCACGGCCCGTTCGGCGCCGACGGATTCGGCTGGGTGTGGACGCTCGTCAAGACCGCGATTCTCGCCTTCGTCGTGATCTGGCTGCGGGTCAGCTACCCCCGACTCCGCGAGGACCAGCTCCAGAAGCTCGCCTGGACCACGCTCATCCCGCTCGCTCTCGCGCAGATCGCGCTCACCGGCATCGTGAAGGTGGCGATCAACTGATGGCCGCGTCCCACCCGCCCCACCGGCCCGACCCCTCCCCGCCCGCCCGGTCCCGTATTCCCGGCTCCGGCCTGGCCAAGGGACTGGCCGTGACCCTGCGGACGATGACACGGAAGACCGTCACCGCGCAGTACCCGGACGTCCAGCCCGAACTCCCGCCCCGGTCCCGCGGCGTCATCGGGCTGTTCGAGGAGAACTGCACGGTCTGCATGCTCTGTGCCCGCGAGTGCCCGGACTGGTGCATCTACATCGACTCCCACAAGGAGACGGTGCCGGCCGCCGCCCCGGGGGGACGCGAGCGCAGCCGCAATGTGCTCGACCGCTTCGCGATCGACTTCTCGCTCTGCATGTACTGCGGCATCTGCATCGAGGTGTGCCCCTTCGACGCACTGTTCTGGTCGCCGGAGTTCGAGTACGCCGAGACGGACATCCGCGAACTCACTCATGAGCGCGACAAGCTCCGCGAGTGGATGTGGACGGTGCCCGAACCGCCCGCGCTCGACCCGGGCGCCGAGGAGCCGAAGGAGATCGCCGCCGCGCGCAAGACGGCGGAGAAACTCGAAGCCCAGCGAGCCAAAGAGGCCCAGCAGGCCCAGCAGACCGCCGAGCCGGGAACGACCGCGGCAGGGACGACCGAGAAGACGGACAGGCCCGAGAGGGCGGAGAAGGAAGAGGGGGAGGAGTGACACTCGCAGCCGTAGCGGCCCACGTCGCCCACTCCACTGAACTCGCCCACCTCACCCGGTTCGATCAGTCCGCCCCTCTCGCGCAGGCCGCCCAGGCCGTACAGACCGCCCAGTCCGCTCCGTCCGGGTTCCTCTCCCCGACCGGCGTCGAGATCGTCTTCGTGCTCGTCGGCATCGCCACCCTCGGCGCCGCCCTCATCACCGTCACGACCAAGCAGCTCGTGCACGCGGCCCTCTGGCTGGTCGTGGCGCTCGGCGGGCTCGCCGTCGAGTACCTCCTGCTCACCGCCGAGTTCATCGCCTGGGTGCAGGTACTGATCTACGTCGGTTCCGTGGTCGTTCTCCTCCTCTTCGGACTGATGCTCACCAAGGCCCCGATCGGCCGCTCCCCGGACGTCGACTCCGGCAACCGCTGGGCGGCCCTCGGCGTCGCCGCTGCGTCCGCGGGCACCCTCGTCTGGGTCGTCGTCGACGCCTTCCGCGCCACCTGGATCGACCTCGACGGCCCGGCCCGGGGCTCCACCGAAGTGACCGGCGCGTTCCTCTTCCGGCACTGGGTGCTGCCGTTCGAGGCACTCTCCGTCCTGCTGCTCGCCGCCCTCGTCGGCGCCGTCGTCCTGTCCCGCAAGCACGGCAAGGAGCAGAGCTGATGCACCTCGCCTATCCCGCCGTGCTCGCCGCCCTCCTCTTCTGCACCGGGCTCTACGGGGTGCTCGCCCGCCGGAACGCGATCCTGGTCCTGATGTCCGTCGAGCTGATGCTCAACGCCGTCAACCTCAACCTCGTCGCTTTTGACGTCTGGCTCCGCGACACCCTCCACGCCGGCCAGGGCCTCACCCTCTTCACCATCGCGATCGCGGCGGCGGAGATCGGCATCGGCCTGGCCGTCGTCCTCGCCGTGTACCGCAATCGCGGAACCTCGGACATCGACCGGCTCCGCGACACCGCCGAGACCGACGCGGCCGAAGCGCTCCCCGACGACGGGGCCGACGGGGCCGACGGAAGCGGCACGCGGCGCGCCACCGAAGACCAGGACACTGCTCCGGCAGGGAAGGCAAAGAAGGCAGAGGCCACCAGGTGACCACCACGACCCTCGCCGTCCTCGTCCCCCTCCTCCCGTTCCTCGGCGCCGCGGCCGGTCTGCTCACCGGACGCACCGCCCCCGGCTTCGTACGCCCCCTCGCTGTACTGCCGACCCTCGCCGCCTTCGGCCTGGCCGTCGTCGTCGCCCTCCGCCAGGGCGGCGACGGGGCCATCGACGCGGCGACCCGGCTCACCCCCACCGGTTCGGTCCCGATCGACCTCGCCCTGCACCTGGACGGCTTCGCCGCCCTCGTCGCCGTGCTGGTCGGGCTCGTCGCCACGTGCGTGCAGATCTACTCGACCGCCTACCTGCGCGACGACCCCCGCTACCCCTCCTACGCCGCCCTCGTCTCCCTCTTCACCTCCGCGATGCTGCTCGTCGTCTACTCCGGCGACCTGATGGTGCTCCTGGTCGGCTGGGAGATCATGGGCATCTGCTCGTACTTCCTCGTCGGCCACTACTGGGAGACGCCCGAAGCCCGCGCCGCCTCCCTCAAGGCCTTCCTGGTCACCAAGCTCGGCGACGTCCCCTTCCTGATCGGACTGTTCGCGCTAGCCGCCGACACCGGCTCGTTCCGCATCACCCGCGTCCTGGGCGCCGTCGCGAGCGGCGGCCTCGACCACCCCACACTCATCGCCCTGCTGCTCCTCGCGGGCGTCGCCGGCAAGTCCGCGCAGTTCCCCCTGCATACCTGGCTGCCCGATGCGATGGCCGGTCCCACCCCGGTCTCCGCGCTGATCCACGCCGCGACGATGGTCGCCGCCGGCATCTACTTCGTGGCCCGGCTCCTCCCCGTCTTCGCCCAGTCCGGCGCCGCCCTCGTCGTCCTCTCCGTGATGGCGGCGATCACGATGATCGGCTCCGGGCTCGCCGCACTCGCCCAGGACGACATCAAACGCGTCCTCGCCTACTCGACGATCGGCCAGCTCGGCTACATGGCCGGGGCCCTCGCCGTCGGCGACCGCGCCGCCGCCGTCTTCCACCTCCTGTCCCACGGCGCGTTCAAGGCCGTCCTCTTCCTCGCGGCGGGCGTCGTCATCCACGCCGCCGGAACCAACTCACTGGCCGCCATGTCACGCATGGGCGGCCTGGCCAAGCGCATCCCGGACGCCTACTGGACGATGACCGTCGCCCTGCTCGCGCTCGCCGCCATCCCGCCGTTCGCCGGCTTCTTCTCCAAGGAAGCCGTCCTCGTCGCCGCCGAGCACACCGCGCTCGGGGAGCGGCACGTCGCCCCGTCCGCCGCGGGCTGGACCGTACTCGTCGCCGGACTGCTCGCCGCCGTCCTCACCGCCGCCTACGCCACCCGGCTCTGGCTCCTCGCCTTCCGGGGCCGCGGCGCCGAGGTCCCGGACCACGGCCGCCAGCCCGTCGCGATGACCACCGTCCTGTGGGTCCTCGCCGTCCCCACGATCGCCTTCGGGCTCACGGTCGGCGCGATCGGCGACTGGTTCGACGGCCACGCCCTCACCCCGTCCCTGACCACCGCCGTGCTCTCCACCGGCGTCGGCCTCGCAGGCGGACTCATCACCTACGGGGCCTGGCGCCACACCACGGCGCTCGCCGCCCGCACCGCCGTGGGCACCGTCGCCGCCCACCCCGACGCCGAACCCGCCCTCGTCGAGGCGGAGGCACTGACCGCGCACACCGCCGCCTACGGCACGGCGGGCGACGCCCCCGACCCGGCCGACCCCGGCCGCCTGCTGCTCGGCCCGCTCCACCGCCACGCCGCCACCGGCTTCCACCTCGACGCCCTGTACACGGCCCTGTTCGTCCGCCCCGTACAGGCCGCGGCGAGCCTGGTCCGCTTCCTGGACCGCGAGGTCGTCGACACCTACGTGCGCGGCTCCGGCACCGGGGCGCGCTGGCTCGGCACCGCCGTCCGCCGCGCCCAGACCGGGAACGTGCAGACCTACCTCGGCGCGCTCCTGGCCGGTTCCCTGGTCCTGGCGATCGCCGCCGTCGTCTTCGCCAACGTCAACGCCGGGTCGTGAGCCGTGATCGATATCAGTGAATCCGTGATGCAGTTCCTTCTCGCGTTCATCGTCGTGATCCCGCTCATCGGGGCCGCGGCCGCTCTCCTCCCCGCCCCGCCCGGGCTGAAGGGCACCGGCCCCGACCAGGCGGTGCTCCGCCACGGCGTGACCGTCACCGGCGTGGTCCTCCTCGCCGCGCTCGTCCTCGCCGCGGGCTTCGACAACGACCACCCGTCGACGATGCAGGCCACCACCGACATCAACTGGATCCCGGCACTCCACGTCCGGATCCACCTCGGCATCGACGGCATCTCGCTCCCCCTTCTCGTACTGACCGCGCTGCTGACCTTCCTCTGCGCGCTGTACAGCTACTTCAAGCCCCCCGCGGGCCCCTCCCCGAAGGCGTTCGTCGCACTCGTCCTCCTCCTGGAGACCGGCACCCTCGCCACCTTCGCCGTCCTCGATCTGCTGCTGTTCTTCCTGGCCTTCGAGACAGTGCTCATCCCGATGTACTTCCTGATCGCCCGTTGGGGCGGCGCGGGACGGCAGGCCGCCGCCGGGAAATTCATCCTCTACACGCTGCTCGGCTCGGTGATCATGCTGCTGGGCCTGCTCCTCATCGGACTGAAGAGCGGCACCTTCGACATGGTGGCACTCGCCACGGACAACGGCCGCGGGCTCACCTCGTCCGTGCAGGTCATCGCCGTTCTGGCGATCGGCGTCGGGCTCGCGGTGAAGACCCCGATGTGGCCGCTGCACAGCTGGCTCCCGGACGCCCACACCGCCGCCCCGACCGTCGGCTCGGTCCTCCTCGCGGGGGTCCTGCTGAAGATGGGCACCTACGGATTCGTCCGCATCCTGCTGCCCATCGCCCCCGACGGCATGCACACCTTCGCGCCCTACCTCGCCGCCTTCGCCGCCGTCGGCGTCGTCTACGGATCCCTCGCCTGCCTGGCGCTGGCCCGGCCCGGCGCCAAGGGCGACCTCAAGCGTCTGATCGCGTACTCCTCCGTCGGGCACATGGGCTTCGTGCTCCTCGGCATCGCGACCATGACCCCCACCGGCGTCAACGGCGCGCTCTTCGCCAACATCGCCCACGGCCTCATCACCGGCCTGCTGTTCTTCCTGGTGGGCGCGCTCAAGGACCGGTACGGCACCGCCGACCTGGACACCCTCTCCGGTGCCACCGGGGCCGCGCTGTACGGCCGCGCCCCCCGCCTCGGCGCCCTCCTCGCCTTCGCCGCGATCGCCTCCCTCGGCCTGCCCGGACTCGCCGGATTCTGGGGCGAGATGCTTGCCCTGTTCGGCTCCTTCGACCCCGCCGACGGTCTCAGCCGGCCCGCGTTCCGCACCTTCATGGCGATCGCCGCGTTCGGCACCCTGCTCACCGCCGCGTACATGCTCATCGTGGTGCGTCGCGTCTGCATGGGCGAGAAGCCGGAAGCGACCGGTGGACAGCGCGAGCAACCGCAGCCGATCGCCGATGTCCAGAGCCACGAATTCGCCACCTGGACCCCGCTCGTCGCCCTCACCGTTCTCGCCGGCCTGTGGCCCGCCGTCCTCCTCGGCCTCACCGACCCGGCCGTGCAGAAGCTCCTCGCAGGAGGCAAGTCGTGACCGCAGCCGTCGTCACCCCGGTCGTCGCCGGCACCGCCGCCGACCCCTCCACCGGCCTCCTCACCACCGCGGCCGACAGCACCGCCGCCGCCGTCACCACCGCTGCCGAAAGCGTCGGCAGCCTGGTCCAGTCCGTCGACTGGCTCGCGATCGCACCCCCGGTCGCCGTCGCGGCCGTCGCCCTGATCGTCCTGGTCACCGACCTCTTCCTGCCCGAGAGCCGCAAACCGCTGCTCGGGTGGATCGGCGTCGCCGGGCTCGTCGCCGCGGTGGCCCTCCTCGCCCCGCTGCGAGCCGGAGACCGGTCGACCTTCTGCCTCACCGAGGCGGCCACCGGCACCGGCACCACCGGGGCCTGCAGCTACACGGCCGACCACTTCGCCCTCGTCATCCAGGCCCTGGTGCTCGGCGGCGCGCTGCTCGCCGCGCTGCTCTCGCTCGGCGACACCCGCGGACTCCCGGCCGGCGAGTTCTGGTTCCTGCTGCTGTCCTCCGCGTCCGGTGCCGTCCTGCTGCCCGCCGCCCGCGACCTCGCCACCCTCGTCGTCGCCCTCGAAGTCGCCTCGCTGCCCGCCTTCGCCCTGGTCGGGATCAAACGCGGCGAGCGCCGGTCCTCCGAGGCCGCGCTGAAGTTCTTCCTCTCCTCCGTCGTCGCGACCGCCGTCACCCTCCTCGGCGTCAGCTTCGTCTACGCGGCCACCGGCACCCTCCACCTGACCGAACTCGCCGCCCGACTCGACGACGTGCCCGGACAACTCGACACCCTCGCCAAGACCGGTGTCGTGCTCACCCTCGTCGGCTTCGCCTTCAAGACGGCCGCCGCGCCCTTCCACTTCTGGGTCCCCGACACCTACGTCGGCGCCCCGCTGCCGATCGCCGCCTACCTCTCGGTCGTCGGCAAGGCCGTCGGCTTCTCCGGCCTCGTCCTCGTCACCGTGATCGCGTTCCCGGCGTACGCCGACGTCTGGGGACCGGCCCTCGCCGTCCTCGCCGCGCTCACCATGACCGTCGGAAACGTCGCCGCCCTGCGCCAGAACGCCGACCGCGCACGCAGCGCCGTACGGCTGCTCGCCTGGTCGTCCGTCGGCCAGGCCGGCTACCTCCTGGTGCCGATCGCCGCCGCCGCGTACGCCAGCGACCGGCACATCGGCTCCACCGTCGCGTACGCCCTGATGTACGCCGTCGTGAACCTCGGCGCCTTCGCGGTCGCCGCCCTCGTCGCCCGAACCCACCCCGGCAACCGGCTCTCCGACTACCGCGGCCTGTACGCCACCCGCCCCGTGACCGCGCTCGTCATGGCGTTCTTCCTGCTCTGCCTGGCCGGGCTGCCGCCGGGCATCGTCGGCCTCTTCGCGAAGGTCACGGTCTTCTCCGCCGCCGTCGACGCGGGACTCGGCTGGCTCGCGGTCGTCATGGCCGTCAACGTCGTGATCGCGTTGTACTACTACCTGCAATGGACGGCTGCGCTCTTCCGCGCACCGCGGGACACCTCGGACGAGGCCGCGGCACACACTGCGCAGGCGACCCCCGCGACCACGGCCGCACCCGCTCCCACCAGGCAGCATGTCCCGGTTCCCGTCACCGTCGCGATCGCCCTCACCGCCGTGGCGGGCATCGTGCTCTCCGGCGTTCCGCAGACCATCCTGAAGTTCGCCGCCGTCGACCTCTTCTGACACACCAAGATCGGTTTGCCCGGAGCGGCCCGCTCAGGGCAAGGTCGATGGCCGCACATCGCGACACCCACACCCATGTCCCAGAGGGAGCAAGAGCAGTGCTGAACGGGTTCAAGGACTTCATCCTGCGCGGAAACGTCATCTCGATGGCCATCGGTCTTGCCGTCGGAGCCGCGTTCACCGCGGTCGTCACCGGGTTCAGCACCGCGTTCATCACCCCGCTGATCGGTCTCGCCACCGGATCGGTCGGCGACTTCAGCTCGGCGGAGTTCTCGCTGGAGGGCACCATCTTCCCGTACGGGAAGTTCCTGGCCGCCGCCATCGCCTTCCTGATCACCGCGGCGGTGCTCTACTTCGGTGTCGTCGTCCCCATGGCCAAGGTCCAGAACCGTTTCACCAAGGCGGACGAGAAGGTCGACATCAAGGCCGCCCTGCGCGACTGCCCCCGCTGCTACACCGAGATCCCGGCCGTCGCCTCCCGCTGTGCCCACTGCACCAGCGAGATCGAGCCGGACCCCGAGGCCCTCGCGGTCGCCGGTCTGCCCGCCCAGCGCTGAGGGCCCGGAGCGGCCCCCGTCCGGCACGTTCCTCCCGCACGCGGCCCGACCTCACCGGGGCCCGTCCGGCCCGTCACGGCCGGACGGGCCCCGGCGCGTTCCGCCCCCCCGCCGAGCCCGGCCCGACCCGTTCGGCCCAGCGCCCGATCGGGCCGTACACGCCGGACGGCCGTGTCCCACGGCGCCGCGCACAAGGGAACTAGCCCACCTCGCCTGGCGTTGATCCGTACGGGAGGCTCCACTGGGGGAGTGGAGATCACCGAGCAAAGGGTTCCCCTGCCGCACCACTTGGAGGGCGTACCGTGCACCGCCGGCACAACGGGCTGAAGACCGCCGTACTCCTCGGGGGGCTGTCCGCACTCATCATCGTCATCGGCAGCTTCTTCGGACGTACGGGCTTGATCGTCGCGCTTCTCGTGGCCGTCGGCACCAACGCCTACGCCTACTGGAACAGCGACAAGCTGGCGCTGAAGGCCATGCGGGCCCGCCCCGTCAGCGAATTCGAGGCGCCGCAGCTCTACCGCATGGTCCGCGAGCTCTCGACGGCCGCCCGCCAGCCCATGCCCCGGCTGTACATCTCCCCGACCCGGGCCCCCAACGCCTTCGCGACCGGCCGCAACCCGCGCAACGCGGCGGTCTGCTGCACCGAGGGCATCCTGCAGATCCTGGACGAGAGAGAGCTGCGCGGCGTCCTCGGACACGAGCTGAGCCACGTCTACAACCGCGACATCCTGATCTCGTCCGTCGCCGGAGCACTCGCCTCCGTCGTGATGTTCCTCGTCAACTTCGCCTGGCTGATCCCGGTGGGCCGGTCCAACGACGACGAGGGCCCCGGCCTCCTGGGCATGTTGATGATCATGATTCTCGGCCCGCTCGCCGCGTCCATCATCCAACTGGCCGTCAGCCGCTCCCGCGAGTACCAGGCCGACGCCTCGGGGGCCCAGCTGACCGGCGACCCACTGGCCCTCGCCGGGGCCCTGCGGAAGCTCGAAGCGGGAACGAAACAGCTCCCGCTGCCCCCCGAACCGAGGATCGAGACCGCGAGCCACATGATGATCGCGAACCCCTTCCGTCCCGGCCAGGGCATGTCCAAGCTGTTCTCCACCCACCCCCCGATGGCGGAGCGCATCGCCCGACTGGAGCAGATGGCGGGCGGCCGCCCGTAGGACCGGCCGCCCGCATGGATCATGCCGGCTCCGCGAGGTCCGGCCCGGTCCGGACGAAAGCCCCCGAGGACGGGGTGCCGGGCGGAACGGCCCCGAGGGCGGCCGGTCGGGCGGAACGGCCCCGAGGGGGCCGGAGCCCGCGCCGTGCGATCCGTTGCGCCCCGCCCCGTCCTCGAGCGTTCACCGCCTCCGGGCGCTAGCCCGCTCCCGTCGTCACCGGCCCCCGAACGCCTCGTCGGTCGGGACCACCTCTCGGCCCAGCGGCATCAGGGAGAGCGGGATCAGCTTCAGGTTCGCCCAGCCGAACGGGATGCCGATGATCGACACGAACAACGGGATGCTGGTGAGCAGGTGCCCGAGCGCCAGCCACCATCCGGCGAAGACGAGCCAGATCACGTTGCCCACGCACGAGGGCGCCCCCGCGCCCGGCCGCTCCACCGTGGTCCGGCCGAACGGCCACAGGACGTAGCCCGCGAGCCTCAGCGAGGCGATGCCGAAGGGGATGGTCACGATGAAGATGAAGCAGATGAGTGCCGCGACCGCGTAGCCGAGGGCCATCCAGAAGCCGCAGAACACCACCCACAGGATGTTGAGGATCAGCTGAATCGGCTTCATGACCGTTGTGCTCCGTCTCGTTCGTCCACCGGCCGTGCTCAGTGCCAGTATCGGCCCGGAAGGCCGGGCGCCGGAAACGGAGGGGCGGCGCGGGCGATCCTGCCCTCCGACCCGCACGGACCCGGCGGCCGGCGCACACCGACGGGATTGTCGGTGCCGTCGTTCACCAGGGACGCGTGAATGACGCCGCGCAGTTGCTCGCAGCCGCGGAGAGGACGGCGCGCTCCGCCCCGCGCCCGGCGGAATGCCCCCTTCCACGCACCGCGTGGCGCCCGGACCGGACTTCGGCACGCGCACCCGGCACAGCGGCCCCGACGGGATACCCCTCAGCGATCAGGGCCGGGAGCGGGGCCGGGAGCGGAGTCGGGACGGGGGCCAGGACCGGGACCGGAGCCGCCGCCGGAACCGGGAACGGAACCGGTGAGCCCGGTCTCGCGCAGTGTCAGATTCAGCCGCCCGCGGCGCATCCCCGACGACGGATCCGCGGTTCCGGGGCGGATTCTCGGCACGCCGTGGAACGCGAGACGTGACGGCCCGCCGAAGACGAACAGGTCGCCGGAGGCCAACTCCACGTCCGTGTAGGGCCGCCCCCGGTTCTCCGTGTTGCCGAGACGGAAGACACAGGTGTCGCCGATGCTCAGCGACACCACCGGGGCACCGGACCGTTCCTCCCCGTCCCGGTGCATGCCCATCCGTGCCGTGTCGTCGTAGAAGTTGACGAGGGCGGCGTCCGGTGCGTACGTCCCGGCCGGGTACCCGTCCCCGTACGCGGCGGCCAGCGCCTCACGGCCCCACTCCGCCAACCAGTCGGGGAACGCGGCGACCGGTGCGCCGTTCACGTCGTCGGCGGTGCGCGAGTACCGGTACGGCTGCCAGTGCCACCCCAGGCAGACCGTCCGCACCGACATCACCCCGCCGGCCGGCAGCACCGTGTGCCGCAGGGGCACCGGGCCCCGCGCCCACTCCCGGCAGGCCTCCACCAGCCGCCGCCGACGCTCCGGCGACAGCCACTCGGGCACATGCACCGCACCGGGCGCGACGACCGTCCGCGGCCTCGGGAAGAGCCCGGACACGTCAACGCACCGCCGGGGCGCCCTCCAGCCCCAGAAGCTGGCGCTTGCGCTCCGGGCCGCCCGCGTAACCCCGCAGGGCCCCGTCCGCGCCGATCACCCGGTGGCACGGCCGCACGACAAGCAGCGGGTTCCGTCCGATCGCCGTGCCCACGGCCCGCACCCCGGTCCCGGACGTGCCGACCCGCTCGGCGATCTGCCCGTACGACACGGTCTCCCCGTACGGCACGTCGTCCAGTGCGGCCCACACCCGCCGTTGGAAGCCGGTGCCCGTTCCCTCCGCGTACGCGATGTCGAAACGTGTGAGCCGTCCGGCGAAGTACTCCCGCAGTTGCGCGGCGATCCCCGCGAAGGCGCCCGGCGCGTGGACCCAGTCCTCCCGGACCACCGCGGCACCCTTCTGCCCGGGCAGCGAGAGCGAGGCGAGCGCGACCCCTCCGGCGGTACCGGCGGCCTCCTCGCCGACCAGCAGCAGTTCGCCCAGCGGGCTGTCGACCGTTGCGTACATGGTCATGGCTCGTCCTCTCCGCGCCCGTGCGTCCGTCATGGCCGCGTCCGTGCGTCCGTCACGCCGGAAACGGCCCGATCGCCGTTCCGGCACGGACCAGTCTGCGGCACCCGGCCCGGCGCGACCGGCGGTATTCGGACAGCGCGTCCCGGCCGCGGGGCGGTGCGGGAGTGCCGCACCGCCCCGCTCCCGGGAGATGTGCCTCGGACGTGCCGCCGACGGGGCGGACCGTCGACTACCGGTAGTTCACGAACTGGATCGCGAAGTCGAAGTCCTTGCCCTTCAGCAGCGCCTGCACGGCCTGCAGGTCGTCCCGGCTCTTCGAGCTGACCCGCAGCTCATCGCCCTGGACCTGCGCCTTGACGCCCTTGGGGCCCTCATCGCGGATGATCTTCGCCACCTTCTTGGCGTTCTCCTGGGAGATGCCCTCCTCGATCGTGGCGAAGATCTTGTACTCCTTGCCGGAGAGCTGCGGCTCGCCCGCGTCCAGCGACTTCAGCGAGATGCCCCGCTTGATCAGCTTGGACTGGAAGATGTCGAGGATCGCCTTGACCCGCTCCTCGCCGTTCGCCTGCATCAGGATCTTCTCGCCGGACCACGAGATGGAGGCGTCGGTGCCCTTGAAGTCGTAACGCTGCGAGATCTCCTTGGCGGCCTGGTTGAGGGCGTTGTCGACCTCCTGCCGCTCGACCTTCGAGACGATGTCGAAACTGGAGTCGGCCATGACGTGTGGCTCCTTGTATCGGGGGTGCTGGGAATACGGGGGGTTCGTACGCGCGGGCGCGGCCGTGTCGGCCCCGCCCGTCGGGGCAAAGCCTAAGGGCCGTGGCCGTCGCCGCGCGCTGAATACACCGGGGAGGACGGGGCCCGTCGGCCTCCCCGGCGCCGGATCCGGTCGCTGATCAAACCGGTGGCGGAGCACCCCCGGGCATCGGGTATCGTTTACGTCGTTGCCGGGGAGCACCGCCGAAAAGCGGTTCTCCACAGCAGCAAAACCCGGCGGTGTGCCCGAGCGGCCAAAGGGAGCAGACTGTAAATCTGCCGGCTTCGCCTTCCCAGGTTCGAATCCTGGCGCCGCCACAAGACAAGGCCCCTGTCCCAGGACAGGGGCCTTCTCTGTTTCCCGCACGAGGGTCGTGAACGTCGAGGGTCGTGAACATGGAACCCGTACTGGTCAGCGCGTGTCTGCGCGGCGTGCCCTGCCGCTTCGACGGCCGGGGCAAGGCATCCGACGCGGTGGCCGAGGCCATCGGGGACCGCCGCCCCGTCGGCTTCTGCCCGGAGGTCGCCGCCGGGCTGCCCACTCCGCGCCGTCCCGCGGAGATCGTCGGCGGCGACGGCCACGACGTGCTGGACGGCCGCGCCCGCGTCGTCGACGACGCGGGGCGTGACGTGACACGGGAGTTCGTGGACGGCGCCGAACGCGCGCTGGAGGCCGCGCGCGCGGCCGGGTGCACCGAGGCGCTGCTGATGGCGCGCAGCCCCTCCTGCGGGCGCGGCACGGTCTACGACGGCACGTTCACGGGCGAACTCCGCGAGGGCGACGGCGTCACCGCCGCCCTGCTGGAGCGCCACGGCATCACCGTCCGCCCGGCGCCGCGGGACTGAACCGGGCCGCGCGGTCGTACGGGCCCGGTCGGCGAGGGCCCGTCGGCTCAGTTCCCCGCCACGTCCTTCACCGCGACCGTCACCGGCACGTTCCCCGAGACGAGTTCCAGCGTCAGCCCCGCTGTCGCCGGGGTCTCCAGCAGTTCCAGCAGCGTCGCCGCCACGTCGTCGCGCGGCACCGGCCCGCGACCGGTCGACGCGGCCAGCCGGACCAGCCCCGTGCCCGCGTCGTTCGTCAGCATGCCGGGGCGCAGGACCGTCCAGTCCAGCGCGGACCTGGCACGCACGTCCGCGTCCGCGGCGCCCTTCGCTCTGAGGTACGCGTCGAACACCTCGTCGCCCGGGTGGTCGGGGTCGGCGCCCATCGCCGAGACCACGACCATGCGCCGCACGCCCGCCCGTTCGGCCGCGTCCGCGAGCAGCACCGCCGCTCCGCGGTCCACGGTCTCCTTGCGCGGCGCGCCGCTGTCCGGGCCCGCGCCCGCCGCGAAGACCGCCGCGTCGGCGCCGCGCAGGACCTCCGCCACGACGTCCGCGGTGGCCGACTCCAGGTCCAGGACGACCGGTTCGGCGCCCACCGCCCGGAGGTCCTCGCTCTGTTCCGGATCACGGATGATGCCGATCGCCTCGTACCCGCGCGCGGCGAGCAGCCGTTCCAGCCGCAGCGCGATCTGACCATGTCCACCTGCGATGACAATGCGCATGCTCCCGACCGTACGCCGCGACGGGCCGCCGCGCTCAGGGCCCGCCGCAGGGACCGCTGTCCGGCCGCCCCTGGCGGGGCAGGCCGAGGGCGACGACGGTCTCCGAGTCGCAGTACTCGCGCACCGCGCTGGTCCGCGCCACCACCCGGCCGCGGTGCACCACGATGCGGCTGTACGCGAGCGACAGCACGCCCGGGAGCTGGTCCCCGCGCACCGCGAGCAGTTCGGCCGGGAAACCCGCCTCCACCCGTACCTCGGGCAGGCCCATCGCCTTCCTGGCGGCGGAGGAGACCGCCCGGTACGCCTCGTCGGGGCGCATGTCGTTCTGCGAGGCCAGCAGGTAGGCGGCCTCCAGCGGGTCGCCGCGGCCCACCGGGTTGGCGACGTCCCGCAGCGCGCCGCTGCCCGCCGCGATCCGCACCCCGGCGGCCCGCAGCAGCCCGACGGGGGCGATGCCCCGGCCCTCCACCCCGCAGCAGCCGCCCTGCGGGAGGCAGATCACCGTCACCCCGGCGGCGGCGAGCTGGTCGGCGGCCCGGGTCGCCGCCGGTACCGGCAGCCGGGCCAGACCGGCGCACGGGCCGACGGAGACCCCTGACCGCAGCCCGCCCGCCAGGGCGGCCAGCCGGCCGAGCCGGGCCGGGTCGTCGCCGTCCGTGTGCAGATCGACGGGGCAGCCCTGTTCGGCGGCGATCTCCAGGACCGCCTCGGCGTACCCCGCCGGGTCCGGGTCGAGGTCGGGACAGCCGCCGACCGCGCAGCCCCCCGTCTTCACCGCGTCGCGCAGCATGGCCAGGTTGTCGGCGCCCGCGACGCCGGTGAGCAACCTGGGCACGGCGACCGGGGTCAGCTCGACGAGGCCGCGCAGCGAGTCGCCGGCCCGCAGCACCGCTTCGAGCGAGGCGAGGCCCTGGACCGAGCCGATCCGCACGTGCGCGCGCAGCGCGGTCGCGCCGTGGCCGAGTTGCAGCAGCGCGGCCTCGGTGGCGCGGCGCTGGACGTCCTGGGGGCGGTGCGAGACGGGGCCCGGGAGACCGGGGCCCGGGCCGTCGGCGGTGAGCGCGGTGTCGCTGTGGGCGTGGGGCTCGGCCGGGGCCGGGAGCAGCAGATGGCCGCGCAGGTCCACCCGTGCGCCGGAGGCGGCCAGGCTCCCCGCGGTGCCGACGGCCTCGATGCGGCCGCCGCCGAGCCGTACGTCCACGACGCGGCCGTCGATCAGACGGGCGCCGCGGAGCACCAGGGTGCCGGTCTCGGCGGTGTCGGGACCGCCGGACGCATCGGCCGCGTCGGCGGCGTGGTCGTCGTGCGGCCACGGCTGGCTGTCGGGCATCGCGCTCCTGGAACGGGGCCTGAGAACGGGAGGGGGAGCAGGGGTCACGCAGAGTGAGTCGAGCCTAGGGGGGTGTTCGGTCCGGTTCGAGGAGGAGCGAATTAGTCGTACCGGTGTGGTCCCGGGAGGCGTTTGAGGCGTGGGGACACGGGCGTTGCCGCCGTGACCGAAGACGCCTCCCGGGGTGATCGAGCCGCTGCTCAGGCGGTCGGCGGGCGGGTCGGGAGCGGGTCGGGAGCGGCCCGGCCGGGCGCCCGGGCCGGTGCGCCGAAACGGATTTGGGGGATCGGCGACCGAGCGTGTAATGTCTTCCTCGCTCGCCCCAATAGCTCAGTCGGTAGAGCGTCTCCATGGTAAGGAGAAGGTCTGCGGTTCGATTCCGCATTGGGGCTCTGGTGATCGGGAATCCCCGCTTAGGCGGGGGAACCTGTTCATCAAAGCGGTGTAGCTCAGTCGGTAGAGCAAGCGGCTCATAATCGCTGTGTCACCGGTTCAAGTCCGGTCACCGCTACTTACGGTAGCCGATTGTGGGGTCGGTCCTTCGATCGGCTACTCTTTTTTGCGTTCATCCGTCCATCCGTCCGTCCAAGGAGCACTCACGTGGCTGCCACCGACGTCCGCCCGAAGATCACGCTGGCCTGCGTGGAGTGCAAGGAGCGGAACTACATCACCAAGAAGAACCGGCGTAACAACCCGGACCGTCTTGAGATGAAGAAGCACTGCCCGCGCTGCAACTCGCACACCGCGCACCGCGAAACGCGCTGAATCAGGCTCGTACACGAGGCCGTCCCCACTGGGGGCGGCCTCGTGTCGTTGTATGGGGCTGTTGTTTCGGCCTTTTCATCTTTCATCAGGAGGTAGCGAGCCCATGGCGCTCGACCAGTCCTTCGTGGGGCGGACTTATCCGCCCACCCCGCCGTACGAGGTCGGCCGGGAGAAGATCCGCGAATTCGCCGAGGCGGTGGGGGACGCCAATCCGGCGTACGTCGACCCCGAGGCCGCCAAGGCGCTCGGTCACAGCGACGTGATCGCGCCGCCGACGTTCGTCTTCTCGATCACCTTCAAGGCGGCGGGGCAGGTGGTGCGGGACCCGCAGCTGGGCCTGGACTACAACCGCGTGGTGCACGGCGACCAGAAGTTCGCCCATGTGCGTCCGGTGCGGGCGGGGGACCGGCTGACGGTCACCTCGACGATCGAGGGCATCAAGTCGCTGGCGGGCAACGACATCCTGGACATCCGCGGCGAGGTCCACGACGAGTCCGGTGAGCACGTCGTGACCGCGTGGACGAAGCTGGTGGCGCGCGCCGCCGAGGAGGCGTGATGACGGCGAAGGTCGCTTTCGAGTCGGTCGAGGTCGGTACGGAGCTGCCGGCGCGGTCCTTCCCGGTGACCCGGGCCACGCTGGTGCAGTACGCGGGTGCCTCCGGTGACTTCAACCCGATCCACTGGAACGAGAAGTTCGCCCGCGAGGTCGGGCTGCCGGACGTCATCGCGCACGGCATGTTCACCATGGCGGAGGCGATCCGCGTGGTCACGGACTGGGCCGGAGACCCGGGCGCGGTCGTCGAGTACGGGGTGCGGTTCACCAAGCCGGTCGTCGTGCCGAACGACGACACGGGCGCCGTGATCCAGGTCGGGGCCAAGGTGGCCGCCCTGCTGGACGACAAGCGGGTGCGGATCGATCTGACGGCCACGAGCGAGGGCAAGAAGGTGCTGGGCATGGCCCGGGCCGTGGTGCGGCTCGCCTGAGAGCCCGCCGGGTGACCTCCGACCGGGAACCGCACGCACCGGACCGCGTCCACCATCCGCTCCGAGGTCATCCGGCGAGGCTCCGAGAACGGTACGAACGTCCGCGAGGGGCGCCGCCTTCCGAGGCGGCGCCCCTCGCGCGTGTCCCGGTGTGCTCCCCTCGTGGCCGCCCCCGGCCCCCGCTTGCCAAGTTAGTGATTGAGTACTAACTTTGCGCCATGGTACGGATGAGCGCAGAAGAACGCCGCGAGAGCGTCATCCGCGCGGCGATCACCGAATTCGCCCGCGGCGGCTACGACGCGACCTCCACCGAGGCCATCGCCAAGCGTGTCGGCGTCTCGCAGCCGTACCTCTTCCGTCTCTTCCCCAACAAGCAGGCCATGTTCCTCGCCGCCGCCGAGCGCTGTCTTCTGGACACCCGGAAGGTCTTCGCCGACGCCGCCGAGGGGCTTGAGGGCTGCGACGTGGTCTCGGCGATGGCCGCCGCGTACCAGCGCCTCATCGTCGACGACCCCGAGAAGCTCCGGATGCAGATGCAGACCTATGCCGCCGTGGCCAGTGCCGGGGCCGCGGGGGACCAGGAGTTCGGCGAGGCGCTGCGTACCGCGTGGCTGCGGATGTGGGACGAGGTCCACCTCGCGCTCGGTGCCGACGCCGAGGAGACGACCTCGTTCTTCGCGTACGGAATGCTCATCAACACCCTGACCTCGCTCGGCTACCCGGCCGGGCACCGGGTCTGGTCCGGGTTCTACGACTCGGCCAAACCAGTCTCCTGAACGGTGCGGTGCCGGTCTTGCGGACGGTGCCGCCTCCCTATCCCGAACGGCTCGACCTGCCCGAACGGCACGACCTGCTCGAACGGCACGACCTGTCCGAACGGCTCGACCTCGATCTTCCGCACGGCGCGACCGGGTTCCGTCCGGATCCCGGTTCCGTCGGGTCCGTCCCGGGTTCCGCCCAGTTTTCTGCCCAGAGAAGTTAGTCATTGATAACTAACCCGCAGGGGGAGCAGTGAACCAGCCCACAGCAGGCCGCTCGCGAGCGGCCTGGACCCTCGTCATCACCAGCGTCGCCGCGTTCATGGCGGCCCTCGACAACCTCGTCGTCACCACCGCGCTGCCCTCCATCCGCAAGAGCATCGGCGGCGAACTCGCCGAGCTCGAATGGACCGTGAACGCCTACACCCTCACCTTCGCCGTCCTGCTCATGCTCGGTGCGGCCCTCGGCGACCGGTTCGGGCGCCGCAGGCTCTTCCTCATCGGCCTCGCCGTGTTCACCGGAGCCTCCGCCGCGGCCGCGCTCTCGTCCGGGATCGGCGAGCTGATCGCCTTCCGGGCCGTCCAGGGCGCCGGCGCGGCGATCATGATGCCGCTGACGCTCACCCTCCTCACGGCCGCGGTGCCCGCGGCCCGCCGCGGTGCCTCGCTCGGGATCTTCAGCGCCGTCACCGGACTGGCCGTGGCGGGCGGTCCGCTGATCGGCGGCAGCCTCACCGAGCACCTGTCCTGGCAGTGGATCTTCTGGGTGAACGTCCCGGTCGGGCTGCTCCTGCTGCCGGTGGCCCGACTGCGCCTCGCCGAGTCGTACGCGCCCGACGCGCGACTCGACATCCCCGGCACGCTCCTGGTCAGCGGCGGACTCTTCGGCATCGTCCACGGCCTGGTCAACGCCAACACCGACGGCTGGACCAGCGCCACCGTCCTCACCTCGCTGCTCGTGGGCGCCGTGCTCGTCGCCGGCTTCGTCCTCCACGGCTTCCGCGCCAGGCGCCCGATGCTGCCCATGCGACTCTTCCGCAGCCGCGCCTTCCTCGGGATCAACGCGGCGAGTCTGCTCATGTTCTTCGGGATGTTCGGGTCGATCTTCCTGCTCAGCCAGTACCTCCAGGCCGTGCTGGACTACTCGCCCGCCGAGGCCGGCCTGCGGATGCTGCCCTGGACCGGGATGCCGATGCTGGTCGCGCCGATCGCGGGAATGCTCTCCGACCGGTTCGGCGGCCGACCGGTGGTCGTCACCGGACTCGCCCTCCAGGCCGTCGGCCTCGCCCTCTTCGCCGTGGTCATCGAGCCCGACGTCCCGTACAGCCACCAGCTCCCCGGCCTGATCATCGGGGGCATCGGCATGGCCCTGTACTTCGCGCCCGCCGCCGGACTCGTGATGTCCAGCGTGCGCCCCGCCGAGCAGGGCATCGCCTCCGGCACCAACAACGCCCTGCGCGAGGTCGGTGGCGCCCTCGGCATCGCGGTGCTCGCCACGGTCTTCTCCTCGCGGGGCGGCTACGAGTCCGCGCGGTCCTTCACGGACGGGACCGTTCCGGCGGTGTGGATCGGCTCCGGCGTGGTGGCACTGGCCGCCCTCGTCGCCCTGCTGATACCCGGGCGCCGCACGGAGCGGACGCCCGGAGTAGACGAGGCCGCCGGGGCGGCCGAGGAGCGGGTGCCGGTCGCCGTCTGAACCCGCCGTCCGGGCCGGGGCACCCCCGTGCCCGGTCCCGCGGCCCCGCCCGAGCAGTGGGGCCGCGGGACCACGCGTCCTCGGCCGTCCGCGACCGGGACCGTACTCTTGTCCCCGTGCAGGAACTCCATGACGCCCCCCTCGCCCCCCTGACCACCTTCCGGCTCGGCGGCCCGGCCGCCCGCCTCCTCACGGCGACGACCGACGCCGAGGTGATCGAAGCCGTGCGCGAGGCGGACGACACCGGCACCCCGCTCCTGGTCATCGGCGGCGGCAGCAACCTGGTCATCGGCGACGAGGGGTTCGGCGGCACCGTCCTGCGCATCGCCACCGAGGGCTTCGTCCTCGACGGCACCTCACTGGAACTGGCCGCCGGGGAGATCTGGACGGACGCCGTCGCCCGCACCGTCGAAGCCGGCCTCGCGGGCATCGAGTGCCTGGCCGGAATCCCGGGCTCCGCCGGGGCCACCCCGATCCAGAACGTCGGCGCCTACGGCCAGGAGGTGTCCTCCACCATCACCGAGGTCGTCGCCTACGACCGCCGGGCCCGCGAAACGGTCACCATCCCGAACACCGCCTGCGCGTTCTCGTACCGGCACAGTCGCTTCAAGGCCGAACCCGACCGGTTCGTGGTGCTCCGCGTCCGTTTCCGGCTGGAGGACGCGGGCGGTCTGTCCGCGCCGCTCAGGTACGCCGAGACAGCCCGTGCCATGGGCGTCGAGCAGGGCGAGCGCGTGTCCGCCGCCGCCGCACGCGAGACCGTGCTCAAGCTCCGCGCGGGCAAGGGCATGGTGCTGGACCCCGAGGACCACGACTCCTGGTCGGCCGGCTCCTTCTTCACCAACCCGATCCTGGAGGCGGCGGAGTACGAGGCGTTCCTCGCCCGCGCCAGGGAGCGGCTCGGTCCCGGGGTGACGCCCCCCGCCTTCCCCGCGGACGCGGGACGCACCAAGACCTCCGCCGCCTGGCTCATCGACCGGGCCGGTTTCGCCAAGGGCCACGGCACCGGGCCCGCCCGCATCTCCACCAAGCACACCCTCGCGCTCACCAACCGGGGCGGCGCCACCACCGAGGACCTCCTCGCACTCGCCCGCGAGGTCGTCGCCGGGGTCCACGAGGCGTTCGGCGTCACCCTCGTCAACGAGCCGGTGACGGTCGGCGTGAGCCTGTAGGAGACGCCCAGAGGACGGCGCGGCGCGCCTCGGCCCGCACGCACCCGGTCCCTCCGCGCCGCGCCCGCACGTGTACGCCGGCTCCCGGCGGACCGTGCCCGCCGCGCCCCGGTCCGTGCTCAGTACGCCACGCCCACGCCCTGCCGTACCGACGCCGGATCGTCGACCAGCGCCAGCATCGCGTGGGCCACATCGGCCCGCGAGATGGTCCGGCCGCTGCGCGGACTGCCGCCGATCACCGTCCGGTACTTCCCCGTCAGCGGGCCGTCGGTGAGCTTCGGCGGACGCACCGACGTCCAGTCCGCCGCGCTCGCGGCCAGCGCCGCCTCCATCCGCGCGAGGTCCGCGTAGACCTCCCCGAGGACCGCGCCCACCGCCGCGCGGACCAGCCGGTCCACCAGCGGGTCGTCGGCCGGCCGCGGACCGACCGGGGCGGCGCTGACCACGACCAGCCGCCGCGTCCCCTCCGCCTCCATCGCCCGCAGCACCGCCCGGGTCAGCCGCTCCGCCACGCCGTTCGCCCGTCGGCCGTGCGAGCCGAGCCCGGAGAGCACCGCGTCCCGGCCCGCCACCACCTCGCGCAGCTCCTCCGGGTCGTCGAGCCCGGCCACCGCGTGCACCCGCACCTCGGAGAGCCGGACGGGCAGCCGCGCCGGGTCGCGGACCACCGCCGTCACCTCGTGCCCCGCCGCCACGGCCTGGCGGACCAGCTCCTGACCGACGCCGCCGGTCGCGCCGAACACCGTGATCCTCATTGCGCACCCTCCGGGGTGAGTAAGTATTCACTCACCCATAGGGTGAGCGCACACTCACCACCCCGTCAAGCGCCTTCGGAGTTCGCATGGAACAGAGAGCGGAGCGGATGCCGACCCGGGTCCGCATCCTCGACGCCGCCTACCGGCTGATGCTCACCATCGGTCTGGCCCGCGCCACCACCAAGGAGATCGCCCGGGCCGCAGGCTGTTCGGAGGCCGCGCTCTACAAGCACTTCTCCGGCAAGGAGGAACTGTTCGTTGCCGTGCTCAGGGAGCGGCTGCCCAAGGTCGGCCCGCTGCTGGAGCGGCTTGCCGCCGCCCCGGAGGCCGGGGAGCGCACCGTCGAGCAGAACCTCACCGAGATCGCCCGCCGGGCCGCGCTCTTCTACGAGCAGAGCTTCCCGATCGCCGCCTCGCTCTACGCCGACCCCCGGCTCAGGGCGCGCCACCACGAGGCGATGCGGGAGCTGGGCACCGGCCCGCACATGCCTCTGCGCGGCCTGGACGCCTACCTCCGCTCGGAGCGGGAGGCCGGGCGGATCCGCGCCGACGCGGACACCTACGCGGCGGCCTCACTGCTGCTGGGCGCCTGCGCGCAGCGGGCGTTCGCCTACGAGGCCACGGAGGACGGCGCGCCGCCGCAGTCCCTCGACGCCTTCGCCGCCTCCGTGGCCGGGGCGCTGGTACGGGGGCTGGGCGGCCCCGGACGGCCCGGCTGACCGGCCGGCCTCGTCAGCCAGGCGTCGATGCCCGCCAGCAGCTCCGTCCGGACCGTGCCCGGTGCCGCGGAGCCCCGTACCGACTGCCGGGCAAGTTCCGCGAGCTCCTCGTCGGTGAACGCGTGGTGGCGCCGCACCAGGTCGTACTGGGCGGCCAGCCGGGAGCCGAAGAGCAGCGGGTCGTCCGCGCCCAGCGCCATCGGCACCCCGGCCTCGAACAGAGTGCGCAGGGGGACGTCGGCGGGCTTCTCGTAGACGCCGAGTGCCACGTTCGACGCCGGGCACACCTCGCAGGTCACCCCGCGCTCCGCCAGCCTGCGCAGCAGTCGCGGGTCCTCGGCGGCCCGCACGCCGTGGCCGATCCGGGCCGCGTCCAGGTCGTCCAGGCAGTCCCGCACACTGGCCGGGCCGGACAGCTCGCCGCCGTGCGGGGCCGCCAGCAGTCCGCCCTCGCGGGCGATGGCGAACGCCCGGTCGAAGTCCCGGGCCATGCCGCGGCGCTCGTCGTTGGAGAGCCCGAATCCGACCACGCCCCGGTCCGCGTACCGCACCGCCAGCCGGGCCAGCGTCCGCGCGTCCAACGGGTGCTTCATCCGGTTCGCCGCGATCACCACCCGGATCGGCAGCCCGGTCTCGCGCGAGGCGGCGTCCACCGCGTCCAGGATGATCTCGATCGCCGGGATCAGCCCGCCGAGCAGCGGGGCGTACGAGGTGGGGTCGACCTGGATCTCCAGCCAGCCGGAACCGTCCGCGACGTCCTCCTGGGCCGTCTCGCGCACCAGGCGCCGGATGTCCTCGGGCTCTCTCAGGCAGGAACGGGCGATGTCGTAGAGCCGCTGGAAGCGGAACCAGCCGCGCTCGTCCGTGGCCCGCAGTCTGGGCGGCTCGCCGCCGGTCAGCGCCTCCGGCAGGTGCACGCCGTACTTGTCGGCGAGTTCCAGCAGGGTGGTGGGCCGCATCGACCCGGTGAAATGCAAGTGCAGGTGGGCCTTGGGCAACAGCCGTACATCACGCTCCATTCCAGGATCTTGCCGCATGCGCCGGGTCCGGCGGTAGCCACTGCGCCAATCAGAGGTAAAGCCAGAACAAACAAGCGACCCCCGGCCGGAGCCGGGGGTCGGGCAGGGGCGGAATTCCGTCCCTGGGCAGGAGTGGAATTCCACCCAGGGCCGTTACGCCTTGGCCTCCGCCAGCAGTTTCTGGATCCGGGAGACGCCCTCGACGAGGTCGTCGTCGCCCAGGGCGTACGAGAGGCGCAGGTAGCCCGGCGTGCCGAAGGCCTCGCCCGGCACGACCGCGACCTCGGCCTCGTCCAGGATGAGCGCCGCCAGCTCGACCGAGGTGGCCGGACGCCGGCCGCGGATCTCCTTGCCGAGCAGCTCCTTCACCGACGGGTACGCGTAGAACGCGCCCTCGGGCTCAGGGCACAGCACGCCGTCGATCTCGTTGAGCATCCGGACGATGGTGCGGCGGCGCCGGTCGAAGGCGGTGCGCATCTCGGCGACCGCGTCCAGGTTCCCCGACACGGCGGCCAGCGCGGCCACCTGGGCGACATTGGAGACGTTCGACGTGGCGTGCGACTGCAGGTTGGTCGCGGCCTTGACGACGTCCTTCGGGCCGATCACCCAGCCCACCCGCCAGCCGGTCATCGCGTACGTCTTGGCGACGCCGTTGACCACGACGCACTTGTCGCGCAGCTCGGGCACGATCGCCGGCAGCGAGGTGAACTTCGCGTCGCCGTAGACCAGGTGCTCGTAGATCTCGTCGGTCAGCACCCACAGGCCGTGCTCGACGGCCCAGCGGCCGATCGCCTCGGCGTCCGCCTCGCTGTACACGGCGCCGGTCGGGTTCGACGGGGAGACGAACAGGACGACCTTCGTGCGCTCCGTGCGCGCCGCCTCCAGCTGCTCCACGGAGACCCGGTAGCCGGTGGTCTCGTCGGCCACGACCTCCACCGGGACACCGCCGGCCAGCCGGATCGACTCGGGGTAGGTGGTCCAGTACGGGGCCGGGACGATGACCTCGTCGCCCGGGTCGAGGATCGCGGCGAACGCCTCGTAGATCGCCTGCTTGCCGCCGTTGGTCACCAGGATCTGGGAGGCGTCGACCTCGTAGCCGGAGTCGCGCAGCGTCTTCTCCGCGATCGCGGCCTTGAGCTCCGGGAGACCCCCCGCCGGGGTGTAACGGTGGTACTTCGGGTTGCGGCAGGCCTCGACGGCGGCCTCGACGATGTAGCCGGGGGTCGGGAAGTCGGGCTCACCGGCGCCGAAGCCGATCACCGGACGGCCGGCGGCCTTGAGGGCCTTGGCCTTGGCGTCGACGGCGAGGGTGGCGGACTCGGAGATGGCACCGACGCGGGCGGAGACCCGGCGCTCGGACGGAGAAGTTGCAGCGCTCATGGCCTCCATGGTTACAGACCGCCGAGCCCGTCGGCGCACGGGATTCACGGTCCGGACGGAGGCGCGACACCCTACGGACGGGAAGCGGCAGGGAGTTGTCGCGGGCCTTCTGTTCGACGCCGGGCCGTTGAGCACGTACACTCACCTGTCGTTGGCCTTCACCGCCGCGCCGTTTCCCCACCCGGAGCATTCGGGAGGATGCGGTAGGTTGGTGGAAACCACAAAGGGTCGTAGCTCAATTGGTAGAGCACTGGTCTCCAAAACCAGCGGTTGGGGGTTCAAGTCCCTCCGGCCCTGCTACACATTCCTTCGCCAGGAAGTGTGCGCATGTACGTACTTCAATGCACCGCCGTGCGGCTCGACCGGGCGCGGCACGGCCACGACCCGGAATCAGGTGAGAAGCGTGACGGACGCCGTGGGCTCCATCGACATGCCTGATGCCGAGGATGAAGTACCCGAGCCGAAGAAGGCCCGGAAGGGCGGCAAGCGCGGCAAGAAGGGCCCCCTGGGCCGCCTTGCTCTGTTCTACCGCCAGGTTGTCGCCGAGTTGCGCAAGGTCGTCTGGCCGACTCGTTCGCAGCTGACGACGTACACCAGTGTGGTGATCGTCTTCGTCGTCGTCATGATCGGGCTCGTGACCGTGATTGACTTCGGATTCCAGCGGGTCATCAAGTACGTCTTCGGCTGATCCCGCGGAGGGCGCCTCTTTGGCGCCCCTTTCGCATGTTCCACCCATTTGTATCCAGGAAGAAGCAGCCACCGTGTCTGACCCGAACCTGAACGACGCCGTCGAGCCGACGGCGGGCGCCTTCGAGTCCGCCGAGGACGAGCTCGACATCGTCGAGGGAGCGGACGCCGAGGACCCGGACCAGGCCGAATCTGCCGACGCCGCCGCGGGCGAGCCCGCCGAGGAGGCCGCCCTGCACGTCGAGGGCGACGCCGACGCGGTGTCCGAGGACGACGGGGACGACGAGACCGACGCCGAGGCAGCCGAGGAGGAGGCCGAGGAGGCCGCCGCCCCGGTGGACCCCGTCGAGGCCCTGCGCGAGGAGCTGCGCGGCCTCCCCGGCGAGTGGTACGTCATCCACACCTACGCGGGCTACGAGAAGCGCGTGAAGGCCAACCTGGAGCAGCGCGCCGTCTCGCTCAACGTCGAGGACTTCATCTACCAGGCCGAGGTCCCCGAGGAAGAGATCGTCCAGATCAAGAACGGCGAGCGCAAGAACGTCCGCCAGAACAAGCTCCCGGGCTACGTCCTGGTGCGCATGGACCTGACGAACGAGTCCTGGGGCGTCGTCCGCAACACCCCCGGTGTCACCGGCTTCGTGGGCAACGCGTACGACCCGTACCCGCTGACGCTGGACGAGATCGTCAAGATGCTCGCCCCGGAGGCCGAGGAGAAGGCCGCCCGCGAGGCGGCCGAGGCCGAGGGCAAGCCGGCGCCGGCCCGCAAGGTCGAGGTGCAGGTGCTCGACTTCGAGGTGGGCGACTCGGTCACCGTCACGGACGGCCCGTTCGCGACGCTCCAGGCGACGATCAACGAGATCAACGCCGACTCGAAGAAGGTCAAGGGTCTCGTCGAGATCTTCGGCCGCGAGACCCCGGTCGAGCTGAGCTTCGACCAGATCCAGAAGAACTAGCGTCCGGCCGCGGAACCAGCGGCCGCCGTCAGTTTTCGGACATACGCCTACCGAGCAGGTCGGGCCGGTTTCGCAGCCGGTCTGACCTGCTCGGTTTTTGGTCGCGCAGCCATACCCGTTATCGTTGCGCGGTATGCCTCCGTCCGGATGACCGGATGGTGGCGAAACACTCTCACTAGGACCCGGAGAGAGCAATGCCTCCCAAGAAGAAGAAGGTCACGGGGCTTATCAAGCTCCAGATCAACGCCGGTGCGGCCAACCCGGCCCCGCCGGTCGGCCCCGCGCTCGGCCAGCACGGCGTCAACATCATGGAGTTCTGCAAGGCCTACAACGCCGCGACCGAGTCGCAGCGTGGCATGGTCGTGCCGGTGGAGATCACGGTCTACGAGGACCGTTCCTTCACCTTCGTGACCAAGACTCCGCCGGCCGCGAAGCTGATCCTCAAGGCCGCGGGCGTGGAGAAGGGCTCCGGCGAGCCGCACAAGACCAAGGTCGCCAAGCTGACGGCCGCCCAGGTCCGCGAGATCGCCACGACGAAGCTCCCCGACCTGAACGCCAACGACCTCGACGCCGCGTCGAAGATCATCGAAGGCACCGCCCGTTCCATGGGCATCACGGTCGAAGGCTGACTCAGCCCCTCACGTACGCAGTGGTAGGGCCAAGCGCTGGTCCGCACCACGACTCCACATCCCGAAACCACAGGAGCAGAAGTGAAGCGCAGCAAGAACCTCCGCGCTGCGGACGCCAAGATCGACCGGTCGCGCACCTACGCGCCGCTCGAGGCCGTCCGTCTCGCCAAGGACACCGCGTCCACCAAGTTCGACGGAACCGTCGAGGTCGCGTTCTGCCTGGGTGTCGACCCTCGCAAGGCCGACCAGATGGTCCGCGGCACCGTGAACCTCCCGCACGGCACCGGCAAGACCGCCCGGGTCCTGGTCTTCGCGACCGGTGACCGTGCTGCGGCCGCGGAAGCCGCGGGCGCCGACATCGTCGGCGCCGACGAGCTCATCGACGAGGTGGCGAAGGGCCGTCTGGACTTCGACGCCGTCGTCGCCACCCCGGACCTCATGGGCAAGGTCGGCCGCCTCGGCCGGGTGCTCGGTCCGCGTGGTCTGATGCCGAACCCGAAGACCGGCACCGTCACCCCCGATGTCGTGAAGGCTGTCAACGACATCAAGGGCGGCAAGATCGAGTTCCGCGTCGACAAGCACTCGAACCTGCACTTCATCATCGGCAAGACGTCGTTCGACGACACCAAGCTGGTGGAGAACTACGCGGCGGCGCTGGAGGAGATCCTCCGTCTGAAGCCGTCCGCCGCCAAGGGCCGCTACATCAAGAAGGCCACCCTGGCCACCACGATGGGCCCCGGCATCCCGCTGGACGCCAACCGCACCCGTAACCTCCTCGTCGAGGAGGACCCGGCCTCCGTCTGAGCCCCCGCGCTCGGCAGCACGCCGCGTCACGTGTGACACCGACGGGCCCCGCACCTCTTGAGGTGCGGGGCCCGTCCCCGTGTTCGCACATACGATCCGGTTGTGTCGGTGCCGTGCGTTAGCGTGAGGCTCCCGGAGCCGAACGAGGGGTGGAGAGACGGCATGAGGACCAGAACCGCGCGACGTGTGGGCCCGGCCGCGGCGGTGGCCGTGGCGCTGATATCGGTCACGTCGTGCAGTGGCGCCGGCACCGCGGACCTGGTGGCCGCACTGCGGAAGATCGAGAAGAAGACCGACGGGGTCAGCTCGGCGAAGGTCGAGGGAACCATCGAGATGGGCGACCTCATGTCGATGAAGCAGACCGGTGTGGTCGGCTGGGCCGACGGCCTGTCCGGCAGCATGCAGATCACCTACACCGGCGGCAGCATGGCGGGCGTCCTGAAGCAGGGCGGTGGCAACGGGGCCATGGAGGCCCGTTACTACAAGGACGGCTACGCCGTGAACATGGGCGACGCCTTCGCCGCGCAGACCGGTGGCAAGCACTGGATCAGCTACCGGTACGCCGACATGGCGGAGCTCGCCGGTGCCTCCGGCGAGGCGATGAAGCAGCAGATGCAGAGCGCCGCGCCCAACCAGGGAGTGCGCTCCCTGCTGGCCTCCGGGGACGTCGAGAAGGTCGGCGAGGAGGATGTGCGAGGCGTCTCCACCACGCACTACTCGGGCACCCTCGACGTCGCCGAGCTGACCGGGAAGGACTCCGGGCTCGACGACAAGCAGCTCGCCGAGCTGAAGCAGCAGCTGAACGAGGCCGGGATCAGCACCGAGCAGGTCGACATCTGGGTCGACAAGAACGATCTGCTGATCAAGAAGACCGAACGGGCCAAGATGAAGACCGGCGAGATGAACGTGACGATGTACTACAGCGACTACGGCACGAAGGTCTCGGCGGAGAAGCCCCCGGCCGCCGACACCGCCACGTTCACCGACGTGATGAAGGACCTGGAGAAGTCCGTCGCGCAGGCCGGCTGAGCCCGGCCGGAGAGCGGTGGGCGGGCGGATTTGCCCGCCCCGGCACCCGTCGCGTACTCTCCTACAGAAGCCAAAGACCGCTGGTCGTCGCTGTTCTCCCGCAAGGAGGATGGTGACCGAAGGATCCGTCGAGTACGGGCGACCCGCGCAGGTGACTGTGGAGAGTTCCCGGAGTCCATCCGGTTGAGCTACGCCCTGGCCCCCTGCGCCGGGGCGTTCGTCTTTCCCGGCCCCTTCTGAGCGGTCCTCATCACCCGGAAGGAGGCCGACGCTCATGGCAAGGCCCGACAAGGCTGCCGCGGTGGCCGAGCTGACGGACCAGTTCCGCAGCTCGAACGCCGCCGTGCTGACCGAGTACCGGGGTCTCACCGTGGCCCAGCTCAAGGAGCTGCGCCGTTCGCTCGGTGAGAACGCCCAGTACGCCGTGGTGAAGAACACGCTGACCAAGATTGCGGCCAACGAGGCCGGGATCACTTCGCTGGACGACCACTTCACTGGTCCGACGGCGGTTGCCTTCATCACCGGTGACCCGGTGGAGTCGGCGAAGGGTCTTCGTGACTTCGCCAAGGACAACCCGAACCTCATCATCAAGGGCGGTGTCCTTGATGGCAAGGCGCTGACCGCCGATGAGATCAAGAAGCTCGCGGACCTCGAGTCCCGCGAGGTTCTGCTCAGCAAGCTGGCCGGTGCCTTCAAGGGCAAGCAGTCCCAGGCTGCCTCGCTCTTCCAGGCGCTGCCGTCGAAGCTCGTCCGTACCGTGGACGCGCTGCGCGCCAAGCAGGCCGAGCAGGGCGGTGCCGAGTAATTCGGCTCGCGCATTGACCGTCGCCTAGGCGGCGGTCGTAGCGGGCCGAACGTACGCCCGCCTCACATGTACATCCGGCACCAGCCGATTTAGTGGAAGGATCGCCCATCATGGCGAAGCTCAGCCAGGAAGACCTGCTCGCGCAGTTCGAGGACATGACCCTCATCGAGCTCTCCGAGTTCGTGAAGGCCTTCGAGGAGAAGTTCGACGTCACCGCCGCCGCTGCCGTCGCCGTCGCCGGCCCGGCCGGCCCGGCCGCCGCCGCCGAGGCCGTCGAGGAGCAGGACGAGTTCGACGTCATCCTCACCGGTGCCGGCGAGAAGAAGATCCAGGTCATCAAGGTCGTGCGTGAGCTGACCTCGCTGGGTCTGAAGGAGGCCAAGGACCTCGTCGACGGCACCCCGAAGCCGGTTCTCGAGAAGGTCGCCAAGGAGGCCGCCGAGAAGGCTGCCGAGTCCCTCAAGGCCGCCGGCGCTTCCGTCGAGGTCAAGTGACTCAGGGAGTCCGCTGACTCCTCCGGCCGACCGTGCCGTGGGGCACGTCGGCCGTCACACGAAGGGCGATCACCCATCAGGGTGGTCGCCCTTCGGCGTACCCGGGACGGCTGCCTTGCTCTTCCCGCGTTGACGAGTATGGTGATCATCGCCGTTGCCTCCCGGGGCGCGGCCAGGCCGACGCCGGGAGGCGTCCGGGGCGCCGTCCCGGCAGGGGGCCTTGACGAACCGCACTCGGCGCGCAATTCTCAGGACGCGTCAGCACATCGATCCGAATCCGAGGCATGGATCGTGGCCGAAGAGGGCAGTAAAGAAGAGCGCAGCACGCGCGGAACCAATAGGTGTTGAGACGAGCTGGTGAGAGCAACGTGGGTCTCTGAGAACCCTCACTGGACATCAGTGTGCCGTTTGGCTACACTGTCCCTTTGCGCTGCCTGTTAGCTGCCTCCTGCCCGTCACCAGGGGCATGCCCTCGCTTGAGCACCGACGATCAACCGTCTCTGACCTGGCCCTATCCGGCCGAATCAGGAACCGACCGTCTCGGCGTCCAGCTTGGGACCGGTACGCGCGTAGTGAGTCCGAGCCCTCGGAAGGACCCCCTCTTGGCCGCCTCGCGCAACGCCTCGACCGCGAATACGAACAACGGTGCCAGCACCGCCCCGCTGCGCATCTCCTTTGCAAAGATCAAGGAGCCCCTCGAGGTTCCGAACCTCCTCGCGCTGCAGACCGAGAGTTTTGACTGGCTTCTCGGCAATGCCGCCTGGAAGGCTCGCGTCGAGGCTGCTCTGGACAGTGGACAGGACGTCCCCACCAAGTCCGGACTGGAGGAGATCTTCGAGGAGATCTCTCCGATCGAGGACTTCTCCGGGTCGATGTCGCTGACGTTCCGCGACCACCGCTTCGAGCCCTCGAAGAACTCGATCGACGAGTGCAAGGAGCGCGACTTCACGTTCGCCGCCCCGCTCTTCGTCACCGCCGAGTTCACCAACAACGAGACCGGCGAGATCAAGTCCCAGACGGTCTTCATGGGCGACTTCCCGCTCATGACCAACAAGGGCACCTTCGTCATCAACGGCACCGAGCGTGTCGTCGTGTCGCAGCTGGTCCGCTCGCCCGGTGTCTACTTCGACTCCTCCATCGACAAGACGTCCGACAAGGACATCTTCTCCGCCAAGATCATCCCGTCCAGGGGTGCCTGGCTGGAGATGGAGATCGACAAGCGCGACATGGTCGGTGTCCGCATCGACCGCAAGCGCAAGCAGTCCGTCACCGTTCTCCTGAAGGCTCTCGGCTGGACGACCGAGCAGATCCTGGAGGAGTTCGGCGAGTACGAGTCCATGCGCGCCACCCTGGAGAAGGACCACACCCAGGGCCAGGACGACGCGCTGCTCGACATCTACCGCAAGCTCCGCCCGGGCGAGCCGCCCACCCGTGAGGCCGCCCAGACGCTGCTGGAGAACCTCTACTTCAACCCGAAGCGCTACGACCTCGCCAAGGTCGGCCGCTACAAGGTGAACAAGAAGCTCGGCGCCGACGAGCCGCTGAACGCCGGTGTGCTCACCACCGACGACGTCATCGCGACCATCAAGTACCTGGTCAAGCTGCACGCCGGTGAGACCGAGACGGTCGGCGAGTCCGGTCGCAACATCGTCGTCGAGACCGACGACATCGACCACTTCGGCAACCGCCGCCTGCGCAACGTCGGCGAGCTCATCCAGAACCAGGTCCGTACGGGTCTCGCCCGCATGGAGCGCGTCGTGCGCGAGCGCATGACGACCCAGGACGTCGAGGCGATCACGCCGCAGACCCTGATCAACATCCGGCCGGTCGTCGCCTCCATCAAGGAGTTCTTCGGCACCAGCCAGCTGTCCCAGTTCATGGACCAGAACAACCCGCTGTCCGGGCTGACGCACAAGCGTCGTCTGTCCGCGCTCGGCCCGGGTGGTCTCTCCCGTGAGCGGGCCGGCTTCGAGGTCCGTGACGTGCACCCGTCCCACTACGGACGCATGTGCCCGATCGAGACCCCCGAAGGCCCGAACATCGGTCTGATCGGTTCGCTCGCCTCGTACGGCCGCGTCAACGCGTTCGGCTTCATCGAGACGCCGTACCGCAAGGTCGTCGACGGTCAGGTCACCGACGAGGTCGACTACATCACGGCCGACGAGGAGGACCGCTACGTCATCGCCCAGGCGAACGCGACCCTCTCCGACGACCTGCGCTTCACCGAGCCTCGCGTGCTGGTCCGCCGCCGCGGCGGCGAGGTCGACTACGTGCCGCCGGCCGAGGTCGACTACATGGACGTCTCGCCGCGCCAGATGGTGTCCGTCGCGACCGCGATGATCCCCTTCCTGGAGCACGACGACGCCAACCGTGCCCTCATGGGCGCGAACATGATGCGTCAGGCGGTGCCGCTGATTAAGTCGGAGGCCCCGCTCGTCGGCACCGGCATGGAGTACCGCTGCGCCACCGACGCCGGTGACGTGCTCAAGGCCGAGAAGGACGGTGTGGTCCAGGAGGTCTCCGCGGACTACATCACCGTGACGAACGACGACGGCACGTACACCACGTACCGCATCGCCAAGTTCATGCGCTCCAACCAGGGCACCTCGGTCAACCAGAAGGTCGTCGTCTCCGAGGGCGACCGGGTCGTGGCCGACCAGGTCCTCGCCGACGGTCCGGCCACCGAGTTCGGTGAGATGGCCCTCGGCAAGAACCTGCTCGTGGCGTTCATGCCGTGGGAGGGTCACAACTACGAGGACGCGATCATCCTGTCGCAGCGCCTCGTGCAGGACGACGTCCTCTCCTCGATCCACATCGAGGAGCACGAGGTCGACGCCCGTGACACCAAGCTCGGCCCCGAGGAGATCACCCGGGACATCCCGAACGTCTCCGAGGAGGTCCTCGCCGACCTCGACGAGCGCGGCATCATCCGCATCGGTGCCGAGGTCGTCGCCGGTGACATCCTCGTCGGCAAGGTCACGCCCAAGGGCGAGACCGAGCTGACCCCCGAGGAGCGCCTGCTCCGCGCGATCTTCGGCGAGAAGGCGCGCGAGGTCCGTGACACCTCGCTGAAGGTCCCGCACGGTGAGATCGGCAAGGTCATCGGCGTCCGCGTCTTCGACCGCGAGGAGGGCGACGAGCTGCCGCCGGGCGTGAACCAGCTGGTCCGCGTCTACGTCGCGCAGAAGCGCAAGATCACCGACGGTGACAAGCTCGCCGGCCGTCACGGCAACAAGGGCGTCATCTCGAAGATCCTGCCGATCGAGGACATGCCGTTCCTGGAGGACGGCACCCCGGTCGACATCATCCTCAACCCGCTGGGTGTCCCGTCCCGAATGAACCCGGGACAGGTCCTGGAGATCCACCTCGGCTGGCTCGCCAGCCGCGGCTGGGACGTCTCCGGCCTCGGTGACGAGTGGGCCAAGCGCCTGCAGGCCATCGGCGCCGACCAGGTCGCCCCCGGCACCAACGTCGCCACCCCCGTCTTCGACGGTGCGCGCGAGGACGAGATCTCCGGTCTCTTCGAGGCCACGATCCCGAACCGCGACGGCGACCGCCTGGTGCAGCCCTCCGGCAAGGCCAAGCTGTTCGACGGCCGCTCCGGCGAGCCGTTCCCGGACCCGGTCTCGGTCGGCTACATGTACATCCTCAAGCTGCACCACCTTGTCGACGACAAGCTGCACGCGCGTTCGACGGGGCCGTACTCCATGATCACCCAGCAGCCGCTGGGTGGTAAGGCCCAGTTCGGTGGACAGCGCTTCGGTGAGATGGAGGTGTGGGCCCTTGAGGCATACGGCGCCGCATACGCCCTCCAGGAGCTCCTGACGATCAAGTCCGACGACGTGACCGGCCGCGTGAAGGTCTACGAGGCCATCGTCAAGGGCGAGAACATCCCCGAGCCCGGCATCCCCGAGTCCTTCAAGGTGCTCATCAAGGAAATGCAGTCGCTCTGCCTCAACGTGGAGGTGCTGTCCTCGGACGGCATGTCCATCGAGATGCGCGACACGGACGAGGACGTCTTCCGCGCGGCGGAGGAGCTCGGTATCGACCTGTCCCGGCGCGAGCCGAGCAGCGTCGAAGAGGTCTGACGGGTTGGCCGGCCGGATCTCCCTGATCCGGCCGGCTCTCCCCGGACCCGTTCAGACCATTGCTGAAGTGCCCCGATTTCTCGCCTGACGCGAGGGGGCTCGAACCCCCGAAAGAGGGATTGACGACAAGTGCTCGACGTCAACTTCTTCGACGAGCTGCGGATCGGCCTTGCCACCGCGGACGACATCCGGACCTGGTCCCACGGCGAGGTCAAGAAGCCGGAGACCATCAACTACCGCACGCTCAAGCCCGAAAAGGACGGACTCTTCTGCGAGAAGATCTTCGGTCCGACCCGGGACTGGGAGTGCTACTGCGGCAAGTACAAGCGTGTCCGCTTCAAGGGCATCATCTGTGAGCGCTGTGGCGTCGAGGTCACGCGCGCCAAGGTGCGTCGTGAGCGGATGGGCCACATCGAGCTCGCCGCCCCCGTCACCCACATCTGGTACTTCAAGGGCGTCCCGTCGCGCCTCGGGTACCTGCTCGACCTCGCGCCGAAGGACCTGGAGAAGGTCATCTACTTCGCCGCGTACATGATCACGTACGTGGACGAGGAGCGCCGCACGCGCGACCTGCCCTCGCTGGAGGCGCACGTCTCCGTCGAGCGCCAGCAGATCGAGAACCGCCGCGACGCCGACCTTGAGGCCCGCGCCAAGAAGCTTGAGACCGACCTGGCCGAGCTGGAGGCCGAGGGCGCCAAGGCCGATGTGCGCCGCAAGGTGCGCGAGGGCGCCGAGCGCGAGATGAAGCAGCTCCGCGACCGCGCGCAGCGCGAGATCGACCGCCTCGACGAGGTGTGGAGCCGCTTCAAGAACCTCAAGGTCCAGGACCTGGAGGGCGACGAGCTGCTCTACCGCGAGCTGCGTGACCGCTTCGGCACGTACTTCGACGGCTGCATGGGCGCCGCCGCGCTGCAGAAGCGCCTGGAGTCCTTCGACCTCGACGAGGAGGCCGAGCGCCTCCGCGAGATCATCCGTACCGGCAAGGGCCAGAAGAAGACCCGTGCGCTCAAGCGCCTCAAGGTCGTCTCCGCGTTCCTGCAGACCAGCAACAAGCCCAAGGGCATGGTGCTCGACTGCGTGCCGGTCATCCCGCCGGACCTGCGTCCGATGGTGCAGCTGGACGGTGGCCGCTTCGCGACCTCCGACCTGAACGACCTGTACCGCCGCGTGATCAACCGCAACAACCGCCTGAAGCGGCTTCTCGACCTCGGCGCGCCCGAGATCATCGTGAACAACGAGAAGCGCATGCTCCAGGAGGCCGTGGACGCCCTCTTCGACAACGGTCGTCGCGGTCGTCCGGTGACGGGCCCCGGCAACCGCCCGCTGAAGTCCCTCAGCGACATGCTGAAGGGCAAGCAGGGTCGTTTCCGTCAGAACCTGCTCGGCAAGCGCGTGGACTACTCCGCGCGTTCCGTGATCGTCGTCGGTCCGCAGCTGAAGCTGCACCAGTGCGGTCTGCCGAAGGCCATGGCGCTGGAGCTCTTCAAGCCGTTCGTGATGAAGCGCCTGGTCGACCTGAACCACGCGCAGAACATCAAGTCGGCCAAGCGCATGGTCGAGCGCGGTCGCACCGTGGTGTACGACGTCCTCGAAGAGGTCATCGCCGAGCACCCGGTGCTGCTGAACCGTGCGCCCACGCTGCACCGCCTCGGCATCCAGGCCTTCGAGCCGCAGCTCGTCGAGGGCAAGGCCATCCAGATCCACCCGCTCGTCTGCACCGCGTTCAACGCGGACTTCGACGGTGACCAGATGGCCGTGCACCTGCCGCTGTCCGCGGAGGCGCAGGCCGAGGCCCGCATCCTGATGCTGTCCTCGAACAACATCCTGAAGCCGGCCGACGGCCGTCCGGTCACCATGCCGACCCAGGACATGGTGCTGGGTCTGTTCTTCCTCACCACGGACGAGGCCGAGCGCGACGTCGTCGGCCAGGGCCGGTCCTTCGGCTCCACGGCCGAGGCCATCATGGCCTTCGACGCCCGCGAGCTGTCGCTCCAGGCGAAGGTCGACATCCGCTTCCCGGTGGGCACCATCCCGCCGCGCGGCTGGGTGCCGCCGGTCGCCGCGGAGGGCGACGACGCCGTCGGGGAGCGGGAGTACCAGCAGGGCGACTCGTTCCGGCTGCGCACGTCCCTGGGCCGCGCGCTCTTCAACGAGCTGCTGCCCGAGGACTACCCGTTCGTCGACTACTCGGTCGGCAAGAAGCAGCTCTCCGAGATCGTCAACGACCTCGCCGAGCGCTACCCCAAGGTCATCGTGGCGGCGACGCTCGACAACCTGAAGGCGGCGGGCTTCTTCTGGGCGACCCGTTCCGGTGTCACCGTGGCCATCTCCGACGTCGTGGTCCCCGAGGCCAAGAAGGCGATCGTCGCGGGCTACGAGGCGCAGGACGAGAAGGTCCAGAAGCAGTACGAGCGCGGTCTGATCACCAAGGACGAGCGCACGCAGGAACTCATCGCGATCTGGACCAAGGCGACCAACGAGGTCGCCGAGGCCATGAACGAGAACTTCCCGCGGACGAACCCGATCTTCATGATGGTGGACTCGGGCGCCCGAGGAAACATGATGCAGATGCGTCAGATCGCCGGTATGCGTGGTCTGGTGTCCAACGCCAAGAACGAGACGATCCCGCGTCCCATCAAGGCGTCCTTCCGCGAGGGCCTGTCCGTGCTGGAGTACTTCATCTCCACGCACGGTGCCCGTAAGGGTCTGGCGGACACCGCCCTGCGTACCGCCGACTCGGGTTACCTGACCCGTCGTCTGGTGGACGTCTCGCAGGACGTGATCATTCGCGAGGAGGACTGCGGCACCGACCGCGGCCTCAAGCTGAAGATCGCCGTCAAGGGCGCCGACGGCGTGCTCCGCAAGACGGAGGACGTCGAGACCTCGGTCTACGCCCGCATGCTCGCCGAGGACGTCGTCGTCGACGGCAAGGTCATCGCGCCGGCCAACGTCGACCTCGGTGACGTGCTGATCGACGCGCTGGTCGCCGCCGGCGTCGGGGAGGTCAAGACCCGCTCGGTCCTGACCTGCGAGTCCGCGGTCGGCACCTGTGCCTTCTGCTACGGACGCTCGCTCGCCACCGGCAAGCTCGTCGACATCGGCGAGGCGGTCGGCATCATCGCCGCCCAGTCCATCGGTGAGCCCGGTACCCAGCTGACGATGCGTACCTTCCACACCGGTGGTGTGGCCGGTGACGACATCACCCAGGGTCTGCCCCGTGTCGTCGAGCTCTTCGAGGCCCGTACGCCCAAGGGTGTCGCCCCGATCTCCGAGGCCGCGGGCCGTGTCCGCATCGAGGAGACCGAGAAGACCAAGAAGATCGTCGTCACCCCGGACGACGGCAGCGAGGAGACGGCCTACCCGATCTCCAAGCGTGCCCGTCTGCTGGTCGGCGAGGGCGACCACGTCGAGGTGGGCCAGAAGCTCACCGTGGGTGCCACCAACCCGCACGACGTGCTCCGCATCCTCGGCCAGCGCGCCGTCCAGGTCCACCTGGTCGGCGAGGTCCAGAAGGTCTACAACTCGCAGGGCGTGTCGATCCACGACAAGCACATCGAGATCATCATCCGGCAGATGCTCCGCCGCGTGACGATCATCGAGTCCGGCGACGCGGAACTGCTGCCGGGCGAGCTCGTCGAGCGCTCGAAGTTCGAGACCGAGAACCGTCGTGTGGTCACCGAGGGCGGTCACCCCGCCTCCGGCCGTCCGCAGCTGATGGGTATCACCAAGGCCTCGCTGGCGACGGAATCCTGGCTGTCGGCCGCCTCCTTCCAGGAGACGACCCGAGTGCTGACGGACGCGGCGATCAACGCCAAGTCCGACAGCCTCATCGGCCTCAAGGAGAACGTCATCATCGGTAAGCTCATCCCGGCCGGTACGGGCCTGTCCCGCTACCGCAACATCCGGGTCGAGCCGACCGAGGAGGCCAAGGCCGCGATGTACTCGGCCGTCGGCTACGACGACATCGACTACTCGCCGTTCGGCACCGGCTCCGGCCAGGCCGTTCCGCTGGAGGACTACGACTACGGTCCGTACAACCAGTAGGCGAGTCGCCCGAACGACCGGAGGGCGGTCATCCCGTGTGCGGGGTGGCCGCCCTCCGGCGTGTGCCGGGGGCCGTCTCCGGGGCAGGACACCCGCGGCTACAGGTAGGGCCGCAGGTGGTGCAGTCGGGTCGGGACGTCGGGGTGGGAGGCGAGCAGCCGCACGGGTGCGGGCCTCCGGCCCTTGCCCTTGACCGCGGTGGACGTCGTCTGCCGTGCCCGTACCTCGTTCGCGTGCATGGTCTGGAGCACATCCGCGAGCTGCGGTGCGAAGCCGAGTGCGGCGGCGTGATGGTCGGCACGGAGTTCGGCGCGCCGGTCCCACGCCGCCGAGAAGTACGGAAGCACCAGGAGCAGGGGAAGTCCGTACAGGACTGCCATGGTGGCCGAGGCGAGGCCGCCGACGGCCAGGAGCAGCGCGCCGAGGGTGAGGTAGACGGCACAGCGGGCCGGTGTGATCAGGTGGCGGGCCGTCGCGCGGAGGACGCGCCACACCCCGCGGCCCGGCAGCCCGTACCAGTGGCCGAGCAGCGAGGACCACGCGTGGCCACCGGTGTGGTGCCCGAGCTCATGGGCGAGTACGGCGGCCAACTGGGCACTCGGCAACTGTTCGAGCGCGAACCGGGTGACGCCCACGATGTGGCCCGCGGCGGCATACGCGTTGAGGTCGTCGCTCTCCTCGATCCAGAGCTGGTAGCGCGTCCCGTCGACACCGGCGAGGGCCGTCACCTCCCGCCACACCGGTTCCAGCCGAGTGGCCTCGCACGGTGTCGGCCGCTGGAGACCGAGGTGGTACCGGGCCAGCAGATCCTCCGTGGGCCGGTGGAAGACGAGGGTGCCGGAGACCAGCCAGAGCAGTGCGGGCAACCAGAACGGCAACCCGAGGCAGCGGTCCAGCACCGTGCCGGCGAGCAGCGTCACCAGAGCGCTCAGCAGGAAGGCCGGCAGCGCCAGCACCAGCCTTCCGAGCGCGGCGGCGTCCACGCGCCGTTGGTGCGCGGCGTAGTACACGCGCCTGCCCGGCCCGTGCTCGTAGACCAGGTCGTCGGGCGCGGCGGTCGCGTACCGAGTCCGGGGCGGCGCCGCACTCTCGCCGTCGTGCGGGGCCCGCCCGGGGCCGTCGTCCGGTCGGTCGGGTCCGTCGCCGGGGTCCTGTGGCCGAGGTGCCGGTCGGGTCATGGTCGTCCTTCGCGTGAGGAGGAGGGTCAGCCGAGGAACAGCGAGGCGGGGAGCAGCACGGTCCCCACGGAGTAGGCGAGCAGCCCCGCGCGTATCCACTGGTGCTTGCGCACGGCGATGCGGCTGGTCTCGGCCAGGGCGATGACGAGTGCGGCGGTGGCATCGTCCTCGGTGGCGTCGAGCGCTTCCGCCAACCGGTTCTCGCGGGCGGCGCGCCTGATGTCCGCGAAGTACGTGAGAGGTGCTCCGGGTGTCCAGGTACTGCCCCGATAGCGCGGGAGTACGGCCATCAGCAGGGAGAGCAGCGCGGTCGCCAGTCCGCCGGTCCCCGTCCACCACAGGGCGGTGCCGGGGCCGGAGAGCGCGTCCGGGCGCCATTCGTTGCCGGCCAGCCAGCCGCTGATCACGCCCGCGGTCATGCCGAGCGCGGCGACCAGCACGGACGCCTTGCTGTCGGCCCGCGCGATCTCCGAGCGCAGATCGAGGAGGAGCTGTGTCCCGACGTCGGTGCGGCGGACCGGGGGGAGCGGGTCCGGGGTGATGCCGGTCATGCCTTCCGGTCCTCTCGGTCCGGTGTGCCGGGCGGGTCCGCGGCGGCGTACGGCGAGTCCGCCGTTCCGGGAGGGGCCGCTGCCCCGGAGAGAGGTGCGGTTCCGGCCGTCGCCGCTTCGGCCTTCGACAGGCCGACCGTTCCGGCCGTCCCCCGCGCACCTGCCGTGCCCGCCGACGCCAGGTCCGTATCCGCCGGTCTCAGGGGAGTGCTGCCGTAGCCGGGTGGTGGACGCCAACCCGGCAGTGCGCTCAGGGGCGTGTCGTCCTCCCGGCCGGAGGCGCGGGAGGCGGTTGCGTCCGGTCGGTGCCCGCCCCCGGTGCCGGTTTCGGCAGGGTCGATCCGGGCGGCACGACCGGGGGAGGACCAGGAGACGTCCCGCGGGACCGGTCCCGAGGTCTCCTCGGGCATCGACACGGTCAGCCGGCCGGCGGCCGTGCTCTGCGCCGTGACACCGGGCAGATGCTGGTCCAGCACCTCGATCACCGCCTGGAACGCAAGCTTCTTCGGCGTCTCCAGCTCGTGGTTCTCCGCGCTGTCCCCGGTCAGGAGTTCGCCGGCCAGTGCCAACTTCGCCCGGATCGCCCGCATCTGGTCGTCCCGCAGGTTCCGCACCACGAGGCCGGTGTCGTCGGGGTGGTCGGCCAGGTGGAGCGCCCACGCACGGACCCCGCCCTGCTCCAGGTACTTCTCGTAGAAGGCGATCTTCTCCGCGTTCACCTGCTGCAGTTCCATGTGCCGACGGGCCCGGTCGACCGCCTGCGCGTGCTGCCACCCCTGCTCCCGCAGCGCGAGTTCGTGCTGCTGCGCACCGAACGCGGCAGCACGCTCCCACTGCAGCGTGTCCTGCTCCCTGCTCCGCCGGTCGATCGCCGCATCGTGTTCCCGGCCGCGCCGCTCGGCATGGACCTGTTCGGTGGCGGCGTGATCGATGGACCTCATGCGCCGCACGTGATCGATGGCACCCTGGTCCCCGCGCAGCCGTACGGTCCAGGTGACCGTGAGCCCGGCCCGGGCGCCGAGCGCACCCTGCGCGGGTACCTCCCGCAGCAGCGCCTGTTCCGCCTCCGCGCTGTGCGAAACGGCGTGACGCCGGGTGACGGGCCGGGCCGCCTGTTCCAGTTCGTTGATCAGTAATCGGGGCACGTCCCGGTACCGGCTCGCCACGAACATGGCGGGATCGGCGACCTGCCAGGCGAGTTCGACGGCCGCCCCGAACTCGAAGGCGTCGTCGTCGCTCGGCAGGACGATCTCCTCGCGCACGGGGTGGACGCCCATGTCGACCTCGAACACCGAGGTGTAGCGCTTGGCCGCGGCCCCCATCCGGGTGGGCCGGACCGGCGGGAGGTAGGTGTCGTAGGAACCGTCGGGGGCCGAGAAGACAAGGGCGTGATCGATGCGGGTGAGCGGTCGGCGGGCGAACCCGAAACGGGACAGTTGGCGGACCGTGACCACCGGGTCGGCCAACCGGCTGCCGCGGTCGGCGTGCTGATCCCAGTCGGGCGCACGGCGGAATTCGAGCATGGCGCACTCTCCTGTTGCTGTGGACGGTGTCGTACGGATCAGGCGGGCGGCAGGACGGCGAGCAGACGGTTCGCCACCGGCGGGGGATCGGCGCCGTCCTCGCCGGGCATGGTGCGCAGCAGATGGCTGAGCCGCTGGCGCTGTGACGGTGTGGTGACGAGGGCGGGCAGCAGGGCCGCGAGCGCCCATTCCGTGCTCGGGTCGTGGTCCGCCGCCAGTACCCACAGGCGCAGCACGTCGAGCGCCTCCCGGGTGTGGCCGAGGCTCTCCAGGGCGGTGCGCCACAGGGTCGCGATGCCGTCGGCGGACGGTGTCCGTTCAGCCGCGGCCCGGGTGTACCAGGCGAGCACGCTCGGCAGGCCGCGGCGTTCGTCCTGTTCGGTGCGGCGGCAGGCGCTGATGAAGCCGTCGAGGGCGAGGTCGGTGGCCGGCCGGTCGTCGTGCAGCGTTCTGAGCAGTCCCGCGAGTACGTCGTCGCCCGCCGGCGACAGCAGCAGCAGTTCCGCGGACTGGGCCAGCTGTTCCGAGATCTCCGCGTCGTGGTCCGGCTGTCCCGCCTGCCTCGCCCGTCCGGACTGCCCCGCCTGATGCCGGGCCGCCGCACGCAGCGCCGCCAGGGTCTCGGAGGGACGCTCGGGGCCGATCAGCCCATGGGCGCGGATGGCCACCCAGCGCAGTGGCGGCGTCTCGCTCTCGCACCAGGCGTCGAGGATGCGCGGCACGTTGGGGGTGCCGAGGCGGTGGGCGAGTGTCAGCGCGCTGACGGCGACGACACGGTGCCGGTAGAGGCGGGAGGAGGCCCACGGCTCGATGACCAGCGCCATGGCGGACGGCAGGTCGGTGTGGGCGAGCACCGCGACGGTGGAGGCGGCGCGGGTCCGGACGAACGGCCGTCCGTCCTCCGCCAGCCGTCGCAGCCACCGTACGAGCGCGGGCCGGGCCGACGGGTGCCCCGTCCACATCTCGCGCAGCAGCACGAGCGGAGCCCGCTCATCCAGGAACTCGGCCTTCACCTGCTGGACCGGGCCCCACTCGGTGGGTTCCTCGGCCTCGAACCGGCGGGCCCGGGCAAGTTGGAGCCGCTTGCCGATGTGCGTGCCGAAGACCGGGACGGTGACGCGATTCGTACCGCTCTCGGTCTCCTGGAGGAAGGCGTAGAGCCGATCACTGAGTTCGGCCGTCAGCGCGTACGGGCCCTGGTCGAAGGCGGCGAGGGCGACGAGGAACGCCTTGTCCCGCAGACGCAGTACGGACCCGTCGTCCTCGAACCACTCCTGTACCTGGTTCTCCAGCGCGACCAGGGAGAAGTCCCCGAGCTGAGCGGCGTCGGCCTCCCCGGCCGCGTACTTCGCCAGCAGCCGGGCGAATTCGGCGGCCTCGCGGGGCTGGTGGCTCCGCTGGAGGAACGCGGCCACGGCCGGCAGGGACAGCAGCCCGGCCACGCCGTCCTCATCCACCAGTGCGCCCAGGTGCGCGGCGAGGACCTCACCCGCGGGAGGAGCCTCCCAGGCCACCACGGGTACGTCCTCCAGCAGGGCCGTCGGACCGACGGTGATCACCAGGTAGGCGTCCTCGCCCAGTTCCTTGCGGGCGGCCAGCAGGTCCGCCTCGCGCAGCGGCCGGCCGGGTTCGGTGATCAGGTCGCACAGGACGTGGCCGGTCGGGCCGCCGTGCGCCGTACCGCCGCCCAGGCCGGCCGTGAGCTGTCCGGGAGTGGTGTCCCGTCCGATCGCGCGCACCGGGTCGGCGCCGACCCGGTGCAGCAGCATGAGCGCGGCGGTTCGCCGTCCCGTGAAGTAGGGGCCGGAGAGCACCAGGACGTGTTCCTCGCGCAACCGGTCGGTCAACGCCTCGAAGCCGTCGTGCGCGGGGACGAAGCAGGCGGACAGTTCGTCGAGGGCGGACCGCGCGATCTCGCCCGAGGCATGGAGTGCGGAGGACGAGCCGAACTGGTAGACGATCTCCGTCTTGCCGACCAGGACGTCGCCGTAGAAGGTGCCGCCGCCGATGCCGTGGTTGACGCCGCCGTGGACACCGCCGTCGATCCGGGTCCCGTTCCCGAGCCCCATGGTCCGCGGGGTGTGGCTCTCCAGATCCCGGCGGGCCGCCCAGGCGGGCTGCGGATGGTCGGCCTCCCCGGGCGGCTCGGTGTCGGGCTGGTGACCGTCCGCCCCCTCGGCGGGCCGGTCGTCCCCCGGGGGGACCGGCTGTTCCTCCACGCTCACCGGCGCTCCCCACGGCCGCCGTCGCCGAAGTGGACGTCGCCGTTGAAGGTGCCGCCGCCGATGCCGTGGTTGGTTCCGCCGAAGACGCCGCCCGAGACCGTGGCGCCCCCGAAGTCGAAGGTCCGGGCCGGTGCCTGCGGGGTGTGCGGGACGACGCCCGGGCCGGCCGCCGCGTCCGCGTCCCCGGAGCGCGGGACCGCGTGCGGAACCGGGCCGCGCAGCCAGGCGGCGAGCGGGCCGTTCTTGCTGTCCACCGTGACGGAACGGAACTCCTCGGCCGGTACGCCGGTGTGACTGTGCCGCACGACCCCCTGGTACACGGCATCGGACACACACAGCGCGAAGTCCTCCGGGTCGTCCCGCAGCGCGTTCCTCAGCAACTCCGCGTCCAGCAGTCTGCACGCGTGGTTGAGGTCGCTGCCCACCCATCCGTCGAGCCCGTCCACCGCGACGTACCCCGAGGCGACCACACCGCGCAGCCGCATCCGGGCGGACGCGGCCGCGCGTCGGTTGCGGCTGCGCAGCTGGGCCGGGACCTCGGTCAGCAGCGCCCGCAGAAGAGCGATCACCGAGCAGTTGGCGTCGATCAGCTCCATCACGGAGTCACCGCGGTCCGCCCGCCTGCGCCGGGTCTCGTCGATCCCGGCCGCCAGCAGCGCCCGGTCGACGAGGTCGTAGAGCATGCGGCGCAGGTACGCCTGCTCGACGTCGTCGCGGTCGCTGTACTTCTCGATGTCGAGCAGCAGGATCGTGCTGTTCACGGGGTCGTTCACGGGGGGCCTCTCGCTCGGGTCTTCGTGGGTGGGGACACGAGCGTGGGGCCGGTGCGGGCGCGGTGGTGAGGACGGAAGACTCACTCGGAGTGTGACCGTGTGCACAGCGCCGGGAGCACGACTGTGCAGTGGAGCCGGACGAACCGTCCTTCTCCGCGGGGCCACGGGGGCCGAGAGGCTTGTCCGCGGGCCCACCCGGTCCGAGGGACGTGCGGACCCACAGGGCCCGCGGGACGTACGGAACCTGCGGGACGTACGGAACCTGCGGGACGTACGGAACCTGCGGGATGTCGGGATGCGCGGGATGTCGGGATGCGCGGGGGCCTACGGCACCCGCGGGGCCTCGTGGCGGTCGCCCGGGCGGACGGCGTCCTGGGCCCGGGCGATCCGGCGGAGCGCGTCCGGTCGCCTGATCACCATCGCCCGCCGGCCCGTCACGACGATGCCCCGCTCCCGCAGGTCCTTCAGCAGCCGCTGGACCATTTCCCTGGACGCCCCGACCGCCCCGGCCAGCTCCTGCTTGCTCAGCGGTATGTCGAGTTCTATGCCGTCGTCCGTACGGCCGCCGTGGGTGCGTGCCAGATCGAGCAGCAGCACGGCGAAGCGTTCGCGCACGGTCATCGCGGCGAACTCCAGGCTGCGGCGGTCCGCGGCCCGCGTCCGGTCGGCGGTCAGGGCCAGGAGTGTGAAGGTGACCGCGGAGGAGCCGGCCACGAACGCACGGAACTTCTCGTGGGCCACGACCACGGCCCGTACCGGGGACAACGCGGTCACCGTCGCCGAGCGGGGCCGGCCGGTGAGCGCGGCGGACTCGCCGACGATGTCGCCGGGGCCGCGCAGGGCGTGCAACGCCTCGTAGCCGTTCGGGGCGGAGGTGGTGACCTTCGTCCAGCCGTGGAGGATCAGCAGGACATGGGCGGAGGGTTCCTCCTGGCGGAGGAGGGGCGCCTTGGCGGCGAAATCCAGCTCGCGGCCGAGTCGGAGCAGGGACATCCGGTCCGCCCGCTCCAGCCGTGCGAGAAAGGGAACCCGGTCATCGAGTCCGTCGCCGTCGGACGCGTACGCCGCCGTCATCACGCCCCCGATCGTGCGATCGCCCGCCGCGCCGTTCAATGTACTGAGAACGTGCACGTCCGGATCGCCGAGATCGATTTTCCGCCGGATGTCGGTGAGTGGCTGTCTCATTCCCGTCGCCCCGCCCCCGAGCTGCGGAAGCCCGGCGTGTCGGGGTGAGACGCATTTGTTTTGACCGGAGTCGACGAGGTAGGTACGCTCAGACCTTGTGCCTGGGGTGTGCCTGGGCTCGTGTGCGTGTCTTCAGCCGCACCGCGAGTTCGTCGACGGCCGCCGCAATCTGCGCCAGTCCTGCCTTGCGGCAGCGGCCTGCAGTATTCGACACACCCGACCGCGTGGGTCGGTGGCGTTCCAGGTTAGTTTCACGAACGGCACACAGAAACCGGAGAAGTAGTGCCTACGATCCAGCAGCTGGTCCGGAAGGGCCGGCAGGACAAGGTCGAGAAGAACAAGACGCCCGCACTTGAGGGTTCGCCCCAGCGCCGCGGCGTCTGCACGCGTGTGTTCACGACCACCCCGAAGAAGCCGAACTCGGCACTCCGTAAGGTCGCGCGTGTGCGTCTGACCTCCGGTATCGAGGTCACGGCCTACATCCCGGGTGAGGGACACAACCTGCAGGAGCACTCCATCGTGCTCGTGCGTGGTGGCCGTGTGAAGGACCTGCCGGGTGTTCGTTACAAGATCATCCGCGGCTCGCTCGACACCCAGGGTGTCAAGAACCGCAAGCAGGCCCGCAGCCGCTACGGCGCCAAGAAGGAGAAGTAAGAATGCCTCGTAAGGGCCCCGCCCCGAAGCGCCCGGTCATCATCGACCCGGTCTACAACTCTCCTCTTGTCACCTCGCTGATCAACAAGATCCTGCTCGACGGCAAGCGTTCCACCGCCGAGCGCATCGTGTACGGCGCCATGGAGGGCCTCCGCGAGAAGACCGGCAACGACCCGGTCATCACGCTGAAGCGCGCTCTTGAGAACGTCAAGCCGTCGCTTGAGGTCAAGTCCCGCCGTGTCGGTGGCGCCACCTACCAGGTGCCGATCGAGGTCAAGCCGGGTCGCGCCTCGACGCTCGCGCTGCGCTGGCTCGTGGGTTACTCCCGCGCCCGCCGCGAGAAGACCATGACCGAGCGCCTCATGAACGAGCTGCTCGACGCCTCGAACGGTCTTGGCGCCGCAGTCAAGAAGCGTGAGGACACCCACAAGATGGCCGAGTCCAACAAGGCCTTCGCGCACTACCGCTGGTAGTCGCTACCCACATCGAGACCGAGAGAAGACTGAGCCTTATGGCCACCACTTCGCTTGACCTGGCCAAGGTCCGCAATATCGGGATCATGGCCCACATCGACGCGGGCAAGACGACCACCACTGAGCGGATCCTGTTCTACACCGGCGTTTCGTACAAGATCGGTGAAACCCACGAGGGTTCCGCCACGATGGACTGGATGGAGCAGGAGCAGGAGCGCGGCATCACCATCACGTCCGCCGCGACGACCTGCCACTGGCCCCTCAACGATGTTGACCACACCATCAACATCATCGACACCCCGGGCCACGTCGACTTCACCGTCGAGGTGGAGCGTTCGCTCCGCGTCCTCGACGGCGCCGTCACCGTGTTCGACGGTGTCGCGGGCGTCGAGCCGCAGTCCGAGACCGTCTGGCGTCAGGCGGACCGCTACGGCGTGCCGCGCATCTGCTTCGTCAACAAGCTCGACCGCACCGGTGCCGACTTCCTCCGCTGCGTCGGCATGATCTCGGACCGCCTCGGCGCGACCCCGATCGTGATGCAGCTGCCGATCGGTGCCGAGGCCGACTTCACGGGTGTCGTCGACCTCGTGACGATGAAGGCCTTCGTCTACCCCGTCGAAGCGACCAAGGGCGAGGCGTACAACGTCGTCGACATCCCGGCCGAGCTCGCCGAGGCGGCCGAGGAATGGCGCGGCAAGCTCCTGGAGTCCGTCGCGGAGAACGACGAGGCGCTGATGGAGCTCTACCTGGAGGGCGAGGAGCCCACCGCGGAGCAGCTCTACGACGCCATCCGTCGCATCACCATCAACTCCGGCAAGGACGGCGAGACGACCGTCACCCCGGTGTTCTGCGGCACCGCGTTCAAGAACAAGGGCGTCCAGCCCCTGCTCGACGCCGTCGTGCGCTACCTTCCCTCGCCCCTGGACGTCGAGGCCATCGAGGGCCACGACGTCAAGGACCCCGAGGCCGTCGTCAAGCGCAAGCCGTCCGACGAGGAGCCCCTCGCGGCGCTGGCGTTCAAGATCATGAGCGACCCGCACCTCGGCAAGCTCACCTTCGTCCGGGTCTACTCGGGCCGCCTGGAGTCCGGCACCTCGGTGCTGAACTCCGTCAAGGGCAAGAAGGAGCGCATCGGCAAGATCTACCGCATGCACGCGAACAAGCGTGAGGAGATCGACTCGGTGGGCGCCGGCGACATCATCGCCGTCATGGGCCTGAAGCAGACCACCACCGGTGAGACGCTCTGCGACGACAAGGCGCCGGTCATCCTGGAGTCCATGGACTTCCCGGCCCCGGTCATCCAGGTCGCCATCGAGCCCAAGTCCAAGGGTGACCAGGAGAAGCTGGGTGTCGCCATCCAGCGCCTCTCCGAGGAGGACCCGTCCTTCCAGGTGCACTCCGACGAGGAGACCGGCCAGACCATCATCGGTGGTATGGGCGAGCTGCACCTCGAAGTGCTCGTCGACCGCATGAAGCGCGAGTTCCGCGTCGAGGCGAACGTCGGCAAGCCGCAGGTCGCGTACCGCGAGACGATCCGCAAGGCCGTCGAGCGCGTCGACTACACCCACAAGAAGCAGACCGGTGGTACCGGTCAGTTCGCCAAGGTGCAGATCGCGATCGAGCCCATCGAGGGCGGCGAGGCCTCGTACGAGTTCGTCAACAAGGTCACCGGTGGCCGTATCCCCCGGGAGTACATCCCCTCGGTGGACGCGGGTGCGCAGGAAGCCATGCAGTTCGGCATCCTGGCCGGCTACGAGATGACGGGCGTCCGCGTCATTCTTCTCGACGGTGGTTACCACGAGGTCGACTCCTCCGAGCTGGCCTTCAAGATCGCCGGTTCGCAGGCCTTCAAGGAGGCCGCGCGCAAGGCGTCCCCGGTTCTCCTCGAACCGATGATGGCCGTCGAGGTCACCACGCCCGAGGACTACATGGGCGATGTCATCGGCGACATCAACTCCCGCCGTGGCCAGATCCAGGCCATGGAGGAGCGCAGCGGCGCTCGCGTCGTGAAGGGCCTCGTGCCCCTCTCGGAGATGTTCGGCTACGTCGGAGACCTCCGCAGCAAGACCTCGGGTCGCGCAAGCTACTCGATGCAGTTCGACTCCTACGCCGAGGTTCCGCGGAACGTCGCCGAGGAGATCATCGCGAAGGCCAAGGGCGAGTAACTCTCCCGAGCTCACGCTTTAGGCTTGTCACCGGAGCCTCGTGGGGCATTCGTCGCGGAGCGCAAGCAATGCGGTGAATGTCCCCGGCCCCGGCATCCCAGCAAAGATCACCCTGGCGCCGATGAAGCAAGGCGTACAGAACCACTCCACAGGAGGACCCAGTGGCGAAGGCGAAGTTCGAGCGGACTAAGCCGCACGTCAACATCGGCACCATCGGTCACATCGACCACGGTAAGACGACCCTCACGGCCGCCATTACCAAGGTGCTGCACGACGCGTACCCGGACCTGAACGAGGCCTCGGCCTTCGACCAGATCGACAAGGCTCCCGAGGAGCGCCAGCGCGGTATCACCATCTCCATCGCGCACGTCGAGTACCAGACGGAGTCGCGTCACTACGCGCACGTCGACTGCCCGGGTCACGCGGACTACATCAAGAACATGATCACCGGTGCCGCGCAGATGGACGGCGCCATCCTCGTGGTCGCCGCCACCGACGGCCCGATGCCGCAGACCAAGGAGCACGTGCTCCTGGCCCGCCAGGTCGGCGTTCCGTACATCGTCGTCGCCCTGAACAAGGCCGACATGGTGGACGACGAGGAGATCCTGGAGCTCGTCGAGCTCGAGGTGCGCGAGCTCCTCTCCGAGTACGAGTTCCCGGGCGACGACGTTCCGGTCGTCAAGGTCTCCGCTCTGAAGGCCCTTGAGGGCGACAAGGAGTGGGGCAACTCGGTCCTGGAGCTCATGAAGGCCGTCGACGAGGCCATCCCGCAGCCCGAGCGTGACGTCGACAAGCCGTTCCTGATGCCGATCGAGGACGTCTTCACGATCACCGGTCGTGGCACCGTCGTCACCGGTCGTATCGAGCGTGGTGTCCTCAAGGTCAACGAGACCGTCGACATCGTCGGTATCCGCCAGGAGAAGACCACCACCACGGTCACCGGCATCGAGATGTTCCGCAAGCTGCTCGACGAGGGCCAGGCCGGTGAGAACGTCGGTCTGCTCCTCCGTGGCATCAAGCGCGAGGACGTCGAGCGCGGCCAGGTCATCATCAAGCCCGGTTCGGTCACGCCGCACACCGAGTTCGAGGCCCAGGCCTACATCCTGTCGAAGGACGAGGGTGGTCGTCACACCCCGTTCTTCAACAACTACCGCCCGCAGTTCTACTTCCGTACCACGGACGTGACCGGCGTCGTGACCCTCCCCGAGGGCACCGAGATGGTCATGCCGGGCGACAACACCGTCATGTCGGTCCAGCTGATCCAGCCGGTCGCCATGGAGGAGGGCCTGAAGTTCGCCATCCGTGAGGGTGGCCGGACCGTGGGCGCCGGCCAGGTCACCAAGATCGTCAAGTAATTACTTGATCGTCTGACCTGGTTGCTCCGCACAGAGCACCAAGAAGGGCCCCGTCCCGCCGCGTATGCGGTGGGACGGGGCCCTTCGGCGTGTGGGGCGGGGGCGCCCCGGTCCTGGGGTCCGCGGGATTCGTCCTCGCTGCGGCGTGGGTGTTCCGGCGACGGGCGGAGTGGCCTGCGGTTCTCGGGCGGGGCGGCCGGTCAGTTCTCCAGCCGGACGGGCATCAGCAGCGAGAAGGTGTCCTCGGAGTCGGTCCGGCGGATCGCGAGGGGGGCGGTCGGGGCGCCGAGTTCCAGGACCAGCCGGTCACGGGCTCCGGCGGCGAGGGCGTGCAGCAGGAACTCGCGGTTGACGGCGATGACGTCGTCCCGGTGGTCGTCGCCGTCGTCGAGGACGGTCACCGTGCCGTCGTCCGTCGGCCCGAGCAGGCTGAGGTCGCCGCACGGGCCGTCCTGTCCGCGCACCGTGCTCGGACGGGTGGGGCCGGTTTCCACTGCCTGCCGGAAGGCCGGGGCGTCGACGAGCACCCGGCGTCCGGCCGGCAGGCGGACGAGGCGGCGGTAGTCGGGGAAGTCGTGGTCGGGGCACCGGCCGGCCGCCTGGCGGTCGCCCGCCTCCAGGATCACGCGGTCACCGTCCACGGTGAGGTGCGTGGCCGCGTCGTCGATGAGCAGCGCCCGCATGGCGTCGGCGAGCGGGGACGGGACGACGACCTGCACGCGGGGGCCCTCGTGCCCGGTCGTACCGGCGTGCGCGACGGCCAGCCGGTACCGGTCGGTGGCCACGAGCCGGAGTTCTCCGCCCTCGAAGTCGAACAGGACGCCGTGGAGCATGGGGAGGTCCGGGTCGGTACCGGCGGCGAAACGGACCGCGTCCAGGGCGGTGGCCAGTTCGGGGGCGGAAACCGTCGAGCGGAGCGTTGTGGTGCGGAGCGCAGCCATGGGGTTCTCCCTGTGGTCGAGTAGGGCTCGGATCGTGGAGAACTCGCCGCGGGCGTCGGACAGGCCCCTTTCGAGCCGGAGCAGATGCGCCCGGAGCAGTTGCCGTACCAGGTCGCTGTCGGCGGCCGACCATCCGGCCAGTACCAGCCGGATGTCGGCCAACGGCATACCGGTCCGGCGCAGCCCGGCCAGCAACACGGATTCGGCGAGCTGCTCGGGGGCGTACCACCGGTAGCCGCTGTCCGGGTCCACCCGGGCCGGGACCAGCACGCCCGCACGGTCGTAGAACCGCAGGGTGCTCACGCCGAGTCCGCTGTCGCGGGCCATTTCGCCGATGCTGCGCATCTCGTTCTCCACGCCCTGAACTCTGGGCCCTTGACCAGGTCGAGGGTCAACAGCGTCGTCAGGGGCGCCAGAGCCAGGGGTGGGCGTCGACGCCGAGGGCCACGACGACCGGGCGGCCGTCCTTGCCGAGGTGCAGGGCAGGGGCGTCCAGCGGTACCGGGCCCTGTTTCCGTACGGTGAGGCCGTGAGGGGTACGGAGCTGGACCAGGCCCGTCGCGGTGCGGCCGAGGAGGGTGGGGGAGTGCGCCGGGCCGACGGCGGTCACCGGTCCGTAGCCGTCGAAGCCGGTGGGGGTTCCGGTGTTCCGGCCGTGTTCTGCGATGCCGGTGCCGGTTTTGTCCGTCGTCCCGCCGGTCCGGACGGTGGTCAGGGCCGCCTTCGCCTCGGCGCGGTAGAAGAGGTCGACGGTCCCGTCCGGTGAGGCCAGGGCGCCGGGACCGTCGCCGGGGATCGGTACTCCGCTGATCTGGGTGCGGGCGGTGACCGGGGCGCCGGGGGTGTCCTGCGCCCAGTGGTGCACCGCGAAACGCCCCGCGGCGTAGACGTGGACCCGGGCCTCGGAGTCGACCACGGCGGACAGCCCGTCCTGGATCTCGCCGCCGCCCATGTCGCGCCAGTCGTCCCACCGGCCGGACACGTCCCGTACCCGGGTGCTGAGACCTTTCTCCGCGTTCCGGACGAACAGGTGGACGCGCCCGTCGGGGGCGGTGACCGCGACGGGGACGCCGATGCGGCGTCCGGTGTCCTGCCCGCGCTCCGGATTGCCCAGCCCCTTCCAGGCGCGGAAGTCGCCGCCGGGGGAGCCCTGTTCCAGGGCGACGATCTCGCGGGTGTTGTCGGAGCCGTGCCCGCCGATCGCGTCGAAGCGCAGGCCGAACAGGAGCTGTCGCCCGTCCGGCAGGGCCGTGCCGCCGAGGACCGGGGCGAGCGGGCCGCCGCCGAGGTCGTCCGGCAGGCTCCACATCCCGCTGCCCGGCGTGCTCTCGCGCCAGCGGACCGCGCGCAGCCCCAGCACCCCGTACGCGACGAGCCGCCCGTCCGGTTCGGTGCCGAGGACGGGACGGGGACCGGGGTAGCGGTAGTGGGTGGACCGCACCCAGCCCTTGCGGTTGGTGAGCGGCCGGTCGCCGCCCACGTTGTAGTCGCCGCAGCCCCCCGGGTTGCCGCAGTCCCAGTCGGCCGAACCGCCGTAGGGGACCAGGACCTCCGCCTTCCGGGCCAGGACGGCGGGCGGCAGGTTCTTGGGCCAGTGCCGGTTGTAGTAGGCCCGGTAGGCGGTGGTGGCGAAGCTGGGCACCTCGCCACCACGGGCGGTGACCCGTGCCACCCACCGGATCAGTGCCGTCCAGGTGAACAGCGCGGTCGCGGTGTGGTCGGGGTGGTCGGAGTAGCCCTTCTGCTCGCTGTCCCGGCGTCGGGCGGCCTCGGTGCTGTGCTGGATGTCGGGGTCCGGGTCCAGGGTGTGCACGGCGGTCGGCCGGTACGTGTCGAAGAGCCCGACCAGGACGTCGAGCAGCCCGTCGTAGGTGTACGAGCCCGCCTGACGCAGCGGTGAGTCGTCGGCGACGACGGTGGGCAGGACGAGTCGCCGGTCCTGCCAGAGGCTGGGCAGCCCGAGCCGTCCGTAACTGGTGTGCATGGCGGTGTTGATGAAGATGAGCTCGACCCGGCGGCCGTCGTGCGCGAGTCGGTTGATCTCGGCGCGGTGTCCGCCGTCGAGTTCGAGGACCGACTTCTCCCAGTTCGTGAAGCTGTCGAGGCCGAGCAGGGTCGCGTAGGCCTGGCGGAGCCCCTGGTGCCGGGAGGAGGAGTACGCGGCCTTGTCGGGGGCGGGACGCGGACGCCCCGGCATGCGGTTGACGCCGTCGGCCTCGCCGCCGGTCAGGTAGACGCAGACCAGGGGCGTTTTGTCGTGGAACGCCTGCCGGGTGTCCGGGTTCATGAAGTACAGGTCGTCGTCCGGATGGGCGAGCACCTGCATCATCAGGGCCGGTCGCGCGGTGCTGATCGGCAGGCCGGGCAAGGGGTCCGGGGCCGGATTGCGGCGGCGGGGCGGCGCGAGGGCCGTGCAGGCGGGGAGTGCGGCGGCGCTCGCCGCGCTGATCGTGGCCATCAGCAATGTGCGCCGCGGCAGCCCCGTGCGGGCCGCGCGCGGCGCGGATCTTTCCGTCAACACCGTGCTCCGTCCATTCCCCCGCAGCGGCGGCGGGCGCGCCCCGCGCTGCGCTGCGTACTGATTCCGTGCAGGCCGCGACGGGGGGAGGGCCGCGCTTGCGGGGGGATAGACGGAGTTGGGGAGGGACAGGTTGCCTGGTCGGGGGCGTCGAGTGCGTAACGCGGCGGTCGAGACCCACCACCGGGGCGACGAGGTCATGACGCGGGGAGTGACATCACGGCCGGGCGGTGAAGATCTCCTCGGCGGAGGTGGCGGTGACGGCCCGCACGAGCCACTGGCGCAGGGTCTCGGGGTCGCCGCAGTCGGTGATCCGCTCGCGCACGGTGTCGGGAACGGTGAGTCCGCGCTGTTCCAGTACGAGCAGGATGCTCTCGGCCTGGCCTTGCGCCCTGCCCTGCGCCCTGCCTTCGTCCCGGATTTCCTCCGACATGAAGGACTTGTAGAAGGAGAGGTCCACGGCCACCAGGTTCCTCCGTCGTCGTGCGGCCGGGCGGTTGCCCGGGCCCTGTGCGGTGAGTCCGGCGAGGGGCCGGTTCCTCGGCGGTCAGGTCCTCGGCCGGGGTGCCGGGCCCTCGACCGGGATGTCGGTCCCGGCCGGGGGGCCGACATATGTCCGGGGTGGTGTGTCGCGGCGAGCATATGCCTGCGCATCGGCGGAAGAGCCGGGCCAGTTGGCAAACCTCACCTGTGCGGGTGAGTGACGGAGCGACGGGAGGAAGGCGAGGGCCGGAAAGGGCGGTTTCCCCGTCCTTGATCTCTTGAGGTCGCGGGCGACCGTGTTCCGGCCCACGATGTCGAGGCACGCCGGACCGCGGGTCCACCGCATCGCCGGTTTCGCGATCCGGTGACCCGCGCGCCCGCGCACCGCCGGGACGGGCTGCTTCGTGGTGAATGCATGGGGGTCAGGTCCGGGTGACCGTGCCGCAGCCCTTCCTGTCGTCGGACAGAGCCGCGCTGCGGTCGTACGGGTCCGATGCCGAACCCGTGGCGGCGGGGTCGGGTGCGTCGTCGGGGAACTGCGGGTGCGCGTAGCCGTCGTAGACCTCGCAGGCCGAGTTGTAGAGCTGGTAGTCGATCCGCACCAGGGCAGGTTTGTCCGCCGTCGTCTGCCACTTCGCGGGGTCGTACAGCACCAGCGTCAGTACGCGTCGCATCAGAGTGCGCTCGACCTGTGACGAACCGGACTCCGCCTTCCGCACCGGGTAGACGAAGGTGTAGTCGGCGTGCACCTCGACCGAGCCGGGTTTGCCCGCCTCGAACGTCATCCGGCCCCGCGTCTTGACCACGTCGCCGACCAGGCGGACCTGCCCGGGATCGAAGCGGGTGAACAGGGCAAGCGGATCGTGGTCCTTGGTGGGGTGGTCCAGCGCCGTCCGGAAATCCGTCTGGATGTCCTTCTGGCGGGGTTCGAGCAGGTCGAGCGCCGCCCCGGTGGGTTCACCGCGCAGAGTGGCCGGGTCCAGATTGGTCGCCACCAACAGCTTCTTCATCGTGGACAGGGCATGCTTCACCCGCTGCTCGCTCATCCCGCCGACCGCCTTGGCGGGCGGAACCTCGATGCCGTCCGCGCCGTCGGCCCAGCGGAGCGCGGGCGACCCCCGGAACGGCTCGGCCAGGGTGGGGCCGTCGTCCCGCGCCTCGGTGGACGGGGCCGACGTCGGCCGCGCGGACTCCGGCGGCAAGGGTGGAAGCGCGGTCGTGTCGGACGCGTCGTCCCGCCACGGCAGGTGATCCGTCAGCAGGCTCGGACGCATCGCGACCAGGACCAGAGCCACCACCGCCAGGACGGCAAGAGCCGATACGAAGCCGCTCCGCTGTCGTGCACGGCCGTTCTTCCGCCACTCGGGCCCGGTCCGCCAGCCCTCCGGCTGCCAGGCGCCCGCCACCGGGGCCTTCTTCCGCCCCGGCCACAGCCGGCCTCCCTTGCGCGACCGGGCCGCCGCCGCGCCCTCGTCCAGCGCCCGCATCCGCGCGGTCACCATCCGGGCCCGCGCGGAGGGCTCCTTGGGCGCGTTCTCCCGCCCGGCCCCGCTCTCGGCCTGCCGGAGGAACTCCGCCCATTCGTCGTCGGACGGCGAGGAGCCTCCGGCGGAGGGCGAAGCGCTCTCCCCGGACGACGTGGAACCTTCTTCGGGCGGCGGTGCCGCAGTGCTGCTCATGAATCCCCGATCCGCAAAGTACCGAACGGGAGTTCTACCGGTTGGCCGATCTTCGTGTCCAGCGCGAGCGGTGCCGTCGCCGGGGCGGTGCTCCTCCGTTCGTACTGCTTTTCGGGGTGGATGGGCCGGGTGCATATGCCAACTGCGGGCATGCTGTGTGGGACAGCAGGACATCGAGTCCCCGCCGCTGCCGCGCGAAGCGACGCGATCCATCCCTGGGCCCAGGAGGAACCCGGAAAGTGCGACGGGACGGGGTCCGCAAGGGACGAGACGGGCCCGAGAGGGACGAGACGGGCCCGAGAGGGACGAGACGGGGCGGATTCCCGTACCAGCGAGGTGAACGGAGACGGCACCGTGAATCTGATCCTCGACAAGGGCGGGAACGGTGGCGACGGGCTGCCGGAGAGCCGTGGCCGGGACCGCGGGAACCGCCGAGCCCTGATGGCGGTCCCGGTGTGCCCAACCCGCCGCAGTCCGGGGCATCCGAGGTGCGCGAGCAGTGACCGATGACGTGAACACCGGGTCTCCCCGGCGTACGGAGCCGGGGCGAGTCCTGTCCGAGCGGGGCGTCCTGTCTCCGGACTGAGCGCCCGCCTTCAGCGCGGTGCCCCGGTCCGCGTTCCTGCCCGATGTGATGTGGCCGTTCGACATGGACGCCGGGCGGAGCGTGGCCGTCAGCAGAACGGACGATCCCGAGACCTGGCACCGGTACGCCGACGCGGACGTACCCGTCGTCACGCAGTGGGACGACGGCAGGCGCGAAGGGACCGCACCGGGCCGTGAGCCCACGAGTTCGGCGTCCATGCCGAGTGTGGTGTTCCGGACGCTGCGGGATCTCGACGTGCGGCCGGGACACCGGGCGTTGGAGATCGGCACGGGGACCGGGTGGAATGCCGCCCTCCTCGCCCACCGCCTGGGCGCCCGGCACGTCGTCACGGTGGAGGTCGACGAGATCGTCTCGGACGCGGCGCGAGCTCGGCGCGTGTGTTGGGAACTGCTCCAGCACCGTCGCCGAGAAGCGCGGAGGGACACGGCCGGTGTGGTTCTACGGGCTCACCGACGGTTCGTGGGCATGCGTCATGTTCCGCGACCAGGGCACGGCGCGCGTGTGGCAGTCGGGGCCGCGCCGCCTGTGGGACGAAGCCGAAGCCGCCCATCGGTGGTGGGAGCGCCATGGCCGCCCCGGCTTCGACCGCTTCGGACTCACCGTGGACGGCGACGGGGAACACCTGTGGCTCGACGCCCCCGACCGTCCCGTCCATAGCGGCATGCAGGGCGTGTTGCCCCTGGCCTCACCTGTCAAGGATCTCGGGCGGGCCAGGGGCTGACGACCGTCGGCCGTCTCCGCGCTCGGGAGTTCAGCCACGGGCTACTTCGCGGTGAAGATCTCCTCGGCGGAGGTGGCGGTGACAGCCCGCACGAGCCACTGGCGCAGGGTCTCGGGGTCGTCGCAGTCGGTGATCCGCTCGCGCACGGTGTCGGGAACGGTGAGTCCGCGCTGTTCCAGTACGAGCAGGATGCTCTCAGCCCTGCCCTGCGCCCTGCCTTCGTCCCGGATTTCCTCCGACATGAAGGACTTGTAGAAAGAGAGGTCCACGGCCACCAGGTTCCTCCACTGTTGTGCGGCCGGGCGGTTGCCCAGGCCCTGTGCGGTGAGTTCGACGATGGGGTCGGTGATTGCTTCCGGGGTGTCCCGCAGTGCGGCGGACAGGGTTTTCAGTATGGCACCGACGTCCGGATTGTCGGCGTGTGTGATGGCGGCCAGGGTGGCGAGCGCGAGGTCCTTGCGGGCTTCGGCCACGTCGGTGATGACGGGCATGTTGTGCGGCCCGGCGACGAGGGGGCTCAGCGTGAGCGTCTGCCATCGACGGACGCCGATGGAGATGGGGCGCGCGGCCCATTCGGCGGTGGCGTGGTCCTGGCAGACGACCAGCAGCAGGACGGGCAGGCCGTATCTGTTGTGGAGATAGCTGACGTAGTACGGCCAGCTCGCGGTCTTGCGCGGGTCCTTCTTGCCCTGGGCCTCGATGGCGAGGACGAACGGCCCGTCGTGCTCCGTCTCGATGCGCAGGAGGGTGTCCACCCGGCGTTCGACGGGGCGGGCCTCGGTGAGGTCGGTGGGCAGGGCGGTGGCCGAGGTGGGCGGTGGGATATCGACTCCGAGTACCTCGGAGCCGCGGGAGAAGAGGCCGGGGTACTCCTGGAAGATGCGGTGCATTGCCTCGTGGGGTGAGCTGACCATACGGGTCCGTTCGGGTTGGTGGGTGATGTTCCGGGTCAGGCGGCTGTGTGGAGGTCCGACCGGCAGTCGCGGCACCGGCCCGGGTGGTGGGAGCGGAAGGCGCGGTCGCAGCGGTCGCAGTTCTGGAGCGGGGCGACGGTGACGTCGGGCCGTGCGAGTGCGGCGATGTCCTGGGAGCCCGGCAGCGGTGGTGGCAGGAGTGTCGTGATCCGGTGGCGCAGGAGTCCGGCCGGGTGCTTGAGAGGAGCGGGGAGGTCGGTGGTGAGGGCGTGGTGGATGGTGTCGGGGCGGGCGTCGCGTTCGAGCCAGGTGGCGACGCCTGGGGCGAGGGCGCGGATGTCGTTCTCGGAGAGGATGAGCCGGGGCGTGCGACGGCGCAGGTTCGCGAGGAGCGCGGTGGCCGCGTGCTGGAGTTCCGGCGTGAGTTCCTGCGGTCGGGGCAGCGGGGCGGGTGGCGGTGTGCTGCGCGCGGTGGGGTCCGGTCCGAGGGCGGGGGCGGGCTGAGGCCGCGGTGCGGGGTTCGGGACGGGGGCGGAGTCGGGAGCGGCCGGGGGCGGCGACGACGGCAGTGGTGATGATGCGGGCGGCGAGGCCGGCTCGCGGGCGGCGGCATGTGTCCGAGGGGTTGTTGTGACGGGGTGCGCGGTGGTGCCGGGCTGGTTGTACGAGAAGGTGCGGGTGACGATGCGGCCGTCGGCGAGGCGCACGCGGCTGCGGTGGAGGTAGCCGTGGGCTGCGAGTTCACGCAGTGCGGCGGCGATGCGGGCCTCGCTCTCGGGGAAACGTTCGGCGAGCCGCTTGATGCCGATCCTGGCTCCGGCGGGGAGCGACTGGATGTGGGCGGCGAGCCCGATCGCGGTGAGGGAGAGGCCGCGGTGCTGGGCGAGGTGGTTGCCGATGACGGTGAAGCCCGCGGCATGCCGGAAGTTGACGTGGATGACACCGGATGACGGTGTGCCGTCTTCGAGTACGGGGGACACACCGCGCGAGGGCGCGGTAATCTGCGAGGTATCCATCGGGAAGCTCCTACTTCCTCGGTGGTCAGGCCCCCGGTTGAGACTGTGAATCTCGTCGGGGGCCGTCGCATGTCTGGAGTTGTCGCGGCGAGCATAGGCCGGTCAACCCACGTGAAATCCAGCCCGGTTGCCCCATGTCACCCGAGTGAGTGACGCGTGCGGGACGGTGGTCGGGTTCGGTTGGGGAGGGTGATTTCCCCGGGTTCTTCAAAGCTTTATGCGTCGTGGGGCGCGGGGACTCGGCTCACCGGGTCGCGGCTTTCCGCGACCCGGTGGAGCGGTCGCGGTACGAGGTCGATCTCGGCCCAGATCGTCTTGCGGGGGACGGGGCCGACATCGACGCCCCAGCGGTTGGCGAGCGCTTCGACGATGAGGAGGCCGCGCCCGCTCTCCGCGTCGTGGTCGGGGGCGGAGGCGACGGGCAGTCGCTCGCCCAGGGTGTCGGTCACCTCGATCCGCAGGAGCTGGTCACGGCGGGCGGTGAGGCGGAGCTGGAAGCTCCGGCCCGGTACGCGGCCGTGAACGGCGGCGTTGGCGGCGAGTTCGGCGACGATGTGCGCGGCCGGATCCGTGGGAAGCCCCCAGTCGCTCAGGCGCGCCGTGGCGAAGACGCGGGCGAGCCTGGCGCCTCGACCGGTGGGGAAGAGCCGCACGATGAACTGGCGCGTGGGAGTGGAACGTTCGGTTCGGGTGATGTGTTGGTTCACGCCACTCAGCGTGGCCGTGCCCGCGTACCGTGAACAGTGAGAGGCCACTTACGTACGGTGACTGTCCCGTGCTTGTCCAGTGCTGTCCCGGCTGTCCGGGGTGACGTGTGGGAGACACCAGAGGTTGGGCCCAAAACGGTAAGCGCGTCGGAAGTGGGGCACGGATGAGCGTGGATGTGGCCGGAACGGGGCGTGGGGACGCCGGGGCGGACGAGCCGGGCTGGGACGTCGATCCCGATGACGAGTCGGTGGTGGCTGTGGTTGCCGCGGTGGGGCGCCAGATCAAGGCGTGGCGGGAAGCGGCGGGGCTGCGCGCCGCGGAACTGGGAGCCGCGATCGGGTACGGGGAGGACCTCGTCTACAAGGTGGAGGGCGGCCGACGCATCCCCCGGCCGGAGTTCCTGGACGGGGCGGACGAAGTGCTGGGCGCGGGCGGGAAGATCACCGCGATGAAGCAGGACGTGGCGGAGGCGCGGTACCCGAAGAAGATCCGGGATCTGACGAAGCTGGAGGCCAAGGCGGTCGAGATCGCGGCCTATATGGCGCACGGCCTGCACGGACTGTTGCAGACTCCGGGCCATGCGAGGGCGCTGTTCGAGGCCAGGCAGCCCGCGTACTCGCAGGACGAGGTGGAACGGATGGTGGCCGCGCGGATGGCGCGGCAGTCGGTCTTCGAGCGATCGCCCGGACCCGCTTTCAGTTTTGTCCAGGAGGAGTCGGCGCTCAGGCGCCCCATCGGGGGCACGATGGAGTGGCGGCGTCAGCTCGAACGACTCCTGGAGATCGGGCAGTTGCGCAATGTCACCCTTCAAGTGATGCCTACGCACCGCGAGGCGCATCCTGGCATGGACGGAGACATCAGAGTGCTGAAGTTCAGAGACGGTTCAGCGGTGGGGCGTTCGCACGGGGCGTTCAACGGGCGCGGGGTGACCGATGCGAAACAGCTCCGTATCCTCGAACTGCGGTATGGCGTCATCCGGGCCGAGGCTCTCACGCCCCGAGAGACTCTGGCCCTCATCGAGCGAATGCTGGGAGAGACATGATCCGCAGTGCTTCCGGACAGGACGTTTCCGAGTCGGCCTGGTTCAAGAGCAGCTACAGCAGTGACGGCAACGAAGGTGACTGCGTCGAGGTCGCGGCGGCACCCGATGCGGTGCTCGTGCGCGACTCGAAGAACGCGCAGGGGGCTCGGCTCGTCTTCGCGCCGGGTGCGTGGGCGGGCTTCGTCTCGTACGTGTGGGAGAGCTGAGCGGTCGTGCCCCGCCTTGTTCGGGCTCGGGTCCTCTTGCCAGGAGAGCCACGGGCTTTCATCGAGCGAATGCTGGGAGAGACATGATCCGCATGACTTCTGCCCAGGACGTTTCCGAGTCGGCCTGGTTCAAGAGCAGTTACAGCAGTAGTGGCGACGGCAACGACTGCGTCGAGGTCGCGGCGGCACCCGACGCGGTGCATGTGCGTGATTCCAAGGACGCTGACGGACCTCGGCTCGCCTTCGCGCCGGGTGCGTGGGCGGGCTTCGTCTCGTACGTGTGGGCAAGCTGAGCGATTCGCGCTCCTCGGCGCGTGCCGGAGCCGTCTCACAACCTGCCGGATCTCCTGCTCACCGATGCTGAGCGTGCCGTGTGCAGGAGCCGGCCCCGGACGGTCCGCCGGTCTCACCGCCGGTCCCGCGCTCACCGCACATCCGGAGCCTCGCCCCCGCTCGCCCGCGTGATCCGTGCGTCGGGGAGGCCACGCAGCAGCTCCCCGCCGATCTCGGCGAGCCGGGGCGCGTCGGGCGGGGTGCGGCCGAGACCGATCGCGTACCGGACATGGGTGGCGTCGGCGTCGCACGGGCGGGGCCAGGCGTGGGCGTCCGGGGAGCCCGCATCCGCCAGGGCGGCGAGCAGGGCGAGGATCCGGCCCCGGAAGCGGCCCTCGTCCTCGCCGTGCCGTACGGAGACGACCGCCCAGGCGGCATGCCGCAGGTGCAGCGGCGGGCGGGCGCGGAGCCGGGCGCGCGGGACGGGGGCGGAGTCGGGAGCGGACTCCAGGATCTCCCAGGCGCGGAAGAGTTCCTCGGCGACGAGGTCGCGCCCCGCCGCGGAGAGCTGGGACGTGCAGCTGCGCACCGGGGCGGTCGGGGTCAGCACGGTCAGCGGGGCATCCCCGGGAGCGGTGTCCCGGTTGGCCTCCTCGACGCCCACCGGGCGGTTCCAGTCCCACGTGGCCCAGGTCGCGAAGAAGTGCCGGAGGAGTGGGAGCGGCGGGAGGTCGCCCGATTCGCGTGCGGTGCGGGCGGCCAGGACGGACCAGGCAAGGCCCGGCAGCCCGCCGCACGGGGCGGAGTCCAGACCGTGCGCCCTCGCCCACGCCTTCACCTCGCGGGCGAGCCGGACGAACGCCTCCCGGTGCGGGTTGGCCGCCGCGAGCACCGCGTCCGCGTCGCTCACCGCGCTGAGCGCCGTGGCTGCCGCCTCGCCCAGTTCGGCGCGGCGGGCAACCGCCTCGGCCGGGGGCAGCGGGCCCGTCGCGACGGTCACCAGGTCCACCCGCAGGCCCCTGACGCCGTCACTGCCCCCGACGTCGGCACCGGCACCGCCTCGGACACCGAAGCGCAGGCCGGGGACGCGGGCCCCGGTCACCTCGCGGATGTCGACGGCGTCCGGCAGGGCCGCCGCCAGGCGGGCCGGTATCCCCGGCAGCCCCCCGTCGCCGGGCAGCGCCGCCACCAGGTCCACGTCGGCGCCGGGCAGCGCGCAGCCCATCCGCCGTGAACCGGCAAGGTGGACACGGGCCCCCGGCAGGGCGGCGGTCACCCGGCGGACCAGGTCCGCGGCGACGGCCTCCTCGGCCGCGACGGCGGAGCGCTCGGCCGTCCCGCATGCCTCGTCCCGCGCGGCCTCGTCCTCCGGCGAGCCCCCGTCCTCCTCCGCCGCCCCGGCGGACAGCTCCACCCGCACCCCGAAGTGATCCGAGACGTACAGCCCGTCCAGTGTCGGCGCGTCGCCCAGCAGCGCCGCCGACACCGGCCGCAGCCGCTCCGAGCGGACCAGGACCCGGTCCAGCCGGGACGACCGCCCCGACAGGGAGGAGACGGCGGCCAGCGGATTGACCGACGGGTCGAACGTCGGCGTACGGTCGTCCGCCCCGTGCACCAGGCTCCACGCGTCAGGCATGCCCAGCCGGTCCTGCGGGGTGTTCCCGCCGTCGTTGAAGTCGCCGAGCAGCAGCACCTCGCCCTCGACCGACGCCAAACCGGTCGCGATATCGGTGAGTTCGGTGTCCCGGCGGCCCGCCCCGTCGGTCGAGTGGTCGCTGCTGAGGTGGGTGACCGCGACCGTCACCGGCCCGTCCGGGCCCTCCACGACAAGGGCGGCGAGCGCCTTGTGCGGGCCCAGGACGTGCAGGCCCGCCTCGCGCACCGGGACCCTGCTGAGCAGCAGCAGACCGCAGTCGGCGACGTCACGACGGGACGGTTCGGCCCACAGCGTGTAGTCCTCACGGGCCCAGGGTGCCGCCAACAGCATCGAGAGCAGGGCGGGTTCGGCCTCCTGGAGGGCGATGACGTCCGCGTCCGCGCGCTCCAGGGCGTCGAGGAGGAGCGGGCGGCGCCGGGCGGTGTCGATGCGGTCGCTGTCGTAGCGGTCCCAGAGGGTGTTCCAGGTCAGCACCGTCAGACGGCGGCCGGAGGAGGAGACGGGGGCCTGCGGATGCTCCTCCAGAGGCGCCCAGGCGCCCCGCGACGCGCGGTACGCGTGCGGGGTCCGCGAGGTGAAGAAAGGGGACGGCAGTCGGCGCGGGGCACGTACGCGTCCGGCGTCCGTGGCGTCGATCCGGTCCACACCGGAGGACCGGTCCCACACCAGCTCGCCGTCCGCCTCGAAGAACAGCACCCGGTGCCAGGGGATGTCCCCGCCCGGCGTGAACCGGGGCAGCGGCACCCGCTTCGGCACCGTCCCGCGCTGCGCCACGCCCAGTACGAAGCGCGCCGGATCGAACCGGGCGTCCCAGCGGACCCGGTGGTAGATCTCCTCGCTGGTACGCATCTACGCCCTGTCCTCCACGGTTCCGCTCGCGCCGACGTACCAGGTGCGGTGCGCCTGACCCGGGTACGGGGGCACGTACCGGTGCAGTTGCGAGGTCAGCACCTGCGGGGGCACCGGGTGGCTGCGGCGGCCGTTGCGGCGGACGAGTTCCGCCCCGTCGACCACGGTCACGGCGTGCGTGAGCAGCGCGTCCCGGCGCCGGGCGACCGCGTGCACCAGGGAGCGCTGGTGCGGGTTGAGCGAGGTGGCGTCCCAGACGACCGTGGCGCCCCCGGTCAGCGCGGCGTCCAGCCGGTCGAGGCCCTCGCGCAGCACCTCCCCGTTGGCCCGCTGGTCGGCGCGCGCACCCCGGGCGTCGCGCAGGTCGTCGAGCGAGAGATACGTGTCGACGCCCGGCAGGGCCCGGGCGAAGGTGCTCTTGCCGCTGCCGGACGGGCCGACCAGGTGGATCAGGCGCGGGAAGTCCCCGGTCCGCCACCGCCAGGTCGCGGCGACCGCCTCCTCGGCGGTGGCGACCCGGCCCAGCGCGTACGCCTCGCGGGCCTGCGCCCGGCAACGGGCGGCGGCGTCCGGGGCCAGGTCCGCGAAGGCGGCGTCCAGCCCCTCGGGCTCCCGCAGGCCCTCCGCGTGCAGCGCCGACCACTCCACCTGTTCGCGTTCCTCGTCCGTCCCCGCCACCGCGCCGGCCAGCGCGTGCAGCACCGGCAGATCGGCGGCGAACGACATCCGCACCAGGCCGGTGCGGCGTTCCTCGTCGGGGTGGGGGCGGTGCAGCGAGGGGTACAGCCCGACGAGGTCGGCGACGCGCCGGGCCACCGGCATCCCCACCGTCCGGGCCAGCGCGGGCGCGAGTTCCGCGCGGCGGCCCCGGTGGAGCAGCGCGGCCAGGACGCCGGTCAGCCGGTCGTCACCGGTCCGGCCCAGCGCGTCGAGCGCGTCGCCCGTCGCGGTGGCGGCCGCCGGGTCCCCGATGCCCGGGCCGGCCCCGTCGTCACCCGTCCCCGTCCCCGTAGCCGGGTACGCGGCGGCGGCCAGTGCCGCCGGGTCGACGGGCGCGCCGGACCGCACGGCCCACAGGGCGGCGGCCGGGCCGAGTCCGTTCTCCACCACGGCGGCGTGCATCCAGTGCGTGTCGGTCCGTACGTGACCGGGCCGCACCCACTTCGCCACCAGACGGCCGAAGCCGGCGGCGGCGAAACCGTCGGCGGGGCGCACGACGTAGCCCTCCTGGCGCCCGGTGTCCGGCCTCAGCGCCCGCAGGGCCTTCTCGGCGCGGGCGTCGAACACCCCGCGCCACAGCACGGGCGGTACCGGTATCCCCAGGCCGCGCAGGAACACCACGGTCCGGTCCCAGTCCAGGCAGCGCTCGCCGTCCCAGACCGAGAAGCCGTAGAAGAAGCTCTCCAGGCCGTCGTACGGGATCGAATGGCGGGCGAACATGTTCTCGCCGCACACCCGCCACCCCTCGGGGATCCGGGCGCCGATCCGGCCCTGGAGCGCCTTCACCCAGCCCCGGGAGGGGTGGTGGGCGGAGTCCAGGGAGCGGGCGTGCAGGCCGTCGGCGTAGAGCGTGGTGTTCTCGCCGTCCAGCTTCTCGGTCACCACGACCTCGCGGCCGGCCAGCGCGGCGAGGTCCGCGATCCGCACGTCGTCCGAGGTCGCCCCCGGCGACCAGGGCAGGTGGGCGGTGCGTGGATAGTGCGTACGCATGACGAGAGCCCCTGGTGACGACGGTGTGCCGACCGGCCACTGTAGGGGCGGGGACATGCGGCCCTCGACCGGATTTTCGACGATCCGCGGAGGGGTGCCGCGCACGTCCGCGCGATCCACCGGCCGCGCCCGCCGCGTGCCTCCGTTTGACCGGGCGGCGGCGGGGGGTAGGATTTCCGGCCCGATTGGCCAGGCTCGCGCGCCGTATGGCACACTGACCAGGTTGCTCGGTTGAGTGTCAATGCTGCGCGCCTCCCGCCGGGAGGACCGGAAGCGAGTCCCACAGTACTCGTCGACCCCCCGCGGGTCGGACGTACGGGAATCTTCCGGGAAGCGTCAGTGGGGCGCCGGCCAGGCACCCGGTGGGTATTCGCCCCCGACGCTCTTGATTGAGCACCAGCGCGGTCCTCGGGCCCGCACCCCCTTGGTTGGGACCTCCCGCATGGGAGATCTGCGTAGAGGGAGTGCGACACGCCCGACCGCGTGGGTCGGAGGCGGAAGCGGAACCACCGGGTTCCAGAGCGTTAGCGAGAGACAGGACTACTAGTAGCCATGGCGGGACAGAAGATCCGCATCCGGCTCAAGGCCTACGACCACGAGGTCATCGACTCCTCGGCGAAGAAGATCGTCGAGACGGTGACTCGCACTGGTGCGTCGGTCGCGGGCCCGGTGCCGCTGCCCACTGAGAAGAACGTGTACTGCGTCATCAAGTCGCCGCACAAGTACAAGGACTCGCGCGAGCACTTCGAGATGCGCACGCACAAGCGCCTCATCGACATCCTCGACCCCACGCCGAAGACGGTTGACTCGCTGATGCGACTCGACCTGCCGGCGGGCGTCGACATCGAGATCAAGCTCTGAGGTGACGCGCGAGATGGCTAAGAACATTAAGGGCGTCCTGGGCGAGAAGCTCGGCATGACCCAGGTCTGGGACGAGAACAACCGGGTCGTCCCGGTGACCGTCGTCAAGGCCGGGCCCTGCGTCGTCACCCAGGTCCGCACCAACGACACCGACGGCTACGAGGCAGTCCAGATCGCCTTCGGCGAGATCGACCCCCGCAAGGTGAACAAGCCCCTCAAGGGCCACTTCGCCAAGGCCGACGTGACCCCGCGCCGCCACCTGGTGGAGCTGCGCACCGCTGACGCCAGCGAGTACACGCTGGGCCAGGAAGTCACCGCCGAGGTGTTCGAGTCCGGCGTCAAGGTCGACGTCACGGGCAAGAGCAAGGGCAAGGGCTTCGCCGGTGTCATGAAGCGTCACAACTTCAAGGGCCTCGGCGCCGGTCACGGCACCCAGCGCAAGCACCGCTCTCCCGGTTCCATCGGTGGCTGCGCCACCCCGGGCCGTGTGTTCAAGGGCCTCCGCATGGCGGGCCGCATGGGCAACGAGCGGGTCACCACCCAGAACCTGACCGTTCACGCCGTTGACGCGGAGAAGGGTCTGCTCCTCATCAAGGGAGCGGTCCCCGGTCCGAACGGCGGCCTCGTCCTGGTCCGTACCGCGGCCAAGGGGGCTTGAGGAACCGATGAGCACCATTGACATCCTTTCGCCGGCAGGCGACAAGGCCGGGACCGTCGAGCTCCCCGCGGAGATCTTCGACGCCAAGACCAGCGTTCCGCTGATCCACCAGGTCGTTGTCGCGCAGCTGGCAGCTGCCCGTCAGGGCACGCACAAGACCAAGACCCGCGGCGAAGTCCGTGGTGGCGGCAAGAAGCCGTACCGCCAGAAGGGCACCGGCCGCGCCCGTCAGGGTTCGACCCGCGCTCCGCAGTTCGCCGGCGGTGGCGTCGTCCACGGCCCCGTGCCGCGTGACTACTCGCAGCGGACCCCGAAGAAGATGAAGGCCGCCGCCCTGCGCGGTGCCCTCTCGGACCGGGCCCGTCACTCCCGCATCCACGTCGTCACCGGCGTGGTCGAGGGTGCCGCCTCCACCAAGGCCGCCAAGACGCTGTTCGGCAAGATCTCGGAGCGCAAGAACCTGCTCCTGATCGTCGACCGCGCCGACGAGGCCGCGTGGCTGTCCGCTCGCAACCTGCCCCAGGTGCACATCCTGGAGCCGGGCCAGCTGAACACGTACGACGTGATCGTCTCTGACGACGTGGTCTTCACCCAGGCCGCCTTCGAGTCCTTCGTGTCTGGCCCCCAGACCGCTGAGACCGAAGGGAGCGACGCCTGATGAGCGAGGCGACCGTTACCAGCAAGACCTACACGGACCCGCGTGACGTCCTCGTCAAGCCGGTCGTGTCCGAGAAGAGCTACGCGCTGCTCGACGAGAACAAGTACACGTTCATCGTCGCGCCGGGCTCCAACAAGACCCAGATCAAGCAGGCCGTGGAAGCGGTCTTCTCGGTCAAGGTCACCGGGGTCAACACGATCAACCGCCAGGGCAAGCGCAAGCGCACCCGCACCGGTTTCGGCAAGCGCGCCGACACGAAGCGCGCCATCGTGACCCTCGCCGAGGGCGACCGTATCGACATCTTCGGCGGCCCGACCTCCTGACGGAGGTCGAGTTGTCCAGGATCCGGAATTCTTCCGAGGACTGAGAATCAATGGGTATCCGCAAGTACAAGCCGACGACCCCGGGCCGTCGTGGCTCCAGCGTCGCCGACTTCGTCGAGATCACGCGGTCCACGCCGGAGAAGTCGCTGGTCCGCCCGCTGCACAGCAAGGGCGGCCGTAACAACGCCGGTCGTGTGACCGTTCGCCACCAGGGTGGTGGCCACAAGCGCGCCTACCGCGTGATCGACTTCCGTCGTCACGACAAGGACGGCGTGCCGGCCAAGGTCGCGCACATCGAGTACGACCCCAACCGCACCGCGCGCATCGCGCTCCTGCACTACGCGGACGGCGAGAAGCGCTACATCATCGCGCCGCGTGGCCTGTCGCAGGGCGACCGTGTCGAGAACGGCCCGGCCGCCGACATCAAGCCCGGCAACAACCTGGCGCTGCGCAACATCCCGGTCGGTACGACCATCCACGCCATCGAGCTGCGGCCCGGCGGCGGCGCGAAGTTCGCCCGTTCCGCGGGTGCCTCCGTGCAGCTGCTCGCGAAGGAGGGCTCCATGGCCCACCTCCGCATGCCGTCGGGTGAGATCCGCCTGGTCGACGCCCGCTGCCGCGCCACGATCGGTGAGGTCGGCAACGCCGAGCAGTCGAACATCAACTGGGGCAAGGCCGGCCGCATGCGCTGGAAGGGCGTCCGCCCGACCGTCCGCGGTGTCGCGATGAACCCGGTTGACCACCCGCACGGTGGTGGTGAGGGCAAGACCTCCGGTGGTCGCCACCCGGTCTCGCCGTGGGGTCAGAAGGAGGGTCGTACTCGTTCTCCCAAGAAGGCGAGCAACAAGTACATCGTCCGCCGCCGCAAGACGAACAAGAAGCGCTAGGAGCGGGTTTAGATGCCGCGCAGTCTCAAGAAGGGGCCCTTCGTCGACGGCCACCTCATCAAGAAGGTGGACGTTCAGAACGAGGCAGGCACCAAGAACGTCATCAAGACCTGGTCCCGTCGCTCGATGATCGTCCCGGCGATGCTGGGTCACACCATCGCGGTGCACAACGGCAAGATCCACGTCCCGGTGTTCGTCACCGAGTCGATGGTCGGCCACAAGCTCGGCGAGTTCTCGCCGACTCGCACCTTCCGCGGCCACGTCAAGGACGACCGGAAGTCGAAGCGCCGCTAGGCGGGGTGGAACGACTCATGACTTACACCGAAGGGACAACCATGGAAGCCAGGGCCCAGGCGCGGTACATCCGCGTCACGCCCATGAAGGCCCGCCGCGTGGTGGACCTCATCCGTGGCATGGATGCCACGGAGGCTCAGGCGGTCCTGCGTTTCGCCCCGCAGGCCGCGAGCGTGCCGGTTGGCAAGGTGCTGGACAGCGCCATCGCCAACGCCGCACACAACTACGACCACACCGACGCCTCCACGCTGGTCATCAGCGAGGCGTACGTGGACGAGGGCCCGACCCTGAAGCGGTTCCGTCCGCGTGCCCAGGGCCGTGCCTACCGGATCCGTAAGCGGACCAGCCACATCACCGTGGTCGTCAGCAGCAAGGAAGGAACCCGGTAATGGGCCAGAAGGTAAACCCGCACGGGTTCCGGCTCGGCATTACCACGGACTTCAAGTCCCGTTGGTACGCCGACAAGCTGTACAAGGACTACGTCAAGGAAGACGTCGCCATTCGTCGCATGATGACGAAGGGCATGGAGCGGGCCGGCATCTCCAAGGTGGAGATCGAGCGCACCCGCGACCGCGTCCGCGTTGACATCCACACCGCCCGCCCGGGCATCGTCATCGGCCGCCGCGGCGCCGAGGCGGACCGCATCCGCGGCGAGCTGGAGAAGCTGACCGGCAAGCAGGTCCAGCTGAACATCCTTGAGGTCAAGAACCCCGAGGTGGACGCTCAGCTGGTGGCCCAGGCCGTCGCCGAGCAGCTCTCCTCCCGCGTCTCCTTCCGTCGGGCCATGCGCAAGAGCATGCAGAGCTCGATGAAGGCCGGCGCCAAGGGCATCAAGATCCAGTGCGGTGGCCGCCTCGGCGGCGCCGAGATGTCCCGCTCGGAGTTCTACCGCGAGGGCCGCGTGCCCCTGCACACGCTCCGCGCGAACGTCGACTACGGCTTCTTCGAGGCCAAGACGACCTTCGGCCGCATCGGCGTGAAGGTCTGGATCTACAAGGGCGACGTCAAGAACATCGCCGAGGTCCGCGCCGAGAACGCCGCTGCCCGCGCCGGCAACCGCCCGGCCCGTGGCGGCGCCGACCGCCCGGCCGGTCGCGGTCGCGGTGGCGAGCGTGGCGGTCGCGGCCGCAAGCCGCAGCAGCAGTCGGCTCCGGCCGCCGAGGCCCCCAAGGCCGAGGCTCCCGCCGCTGCCGCTCCGGCTGCTGAGAGCACCGGAACGGAGGCCTGACCGAAATGCTGATCCCCCGTAGGGTCAAGCACCGCAAGCAGCACCACCCGAAGCGCAGCGGTATGTCCAAGGGTGGCACGCAGGTTGCGTTCGGCGAGTACGGCATCCAGGCGCTGACCCCGGCGTACGTGACGAACCGCCAGATCGAGGCGGCTCGTATCGCGATGACCCGCCACATCAAGCGTGGCGGCAAGGTCTGGATCAACATCTACCCGGACCGTCCCCTGACGAAGAAGCCCGCCGAGACCCGCATGGGTTCCGGTAAGGGTTCTCCCGAGTGGTGGATCGCGAACGTCAAGCCGGGTCGGGTGATGTTCGAGCTGTCCTACCCGAACGAGAAGATTGCTCGTGAGGCGCTCACCCGCGCTGCTCACAAGCTTCCGATGAAGTGCCGCATCGTTCGGCGCGAGGCAGGTGAGGCGTGATGTCGGCCGGAACCAAGGCGTCCGAGCTGCGCGAGCTGGGCAACGAGGAGCTGCTCAACAAGCTCCGCGAGGCCAAGGAAGAGCTGTTCAACCTCCGCTTCCAGGCGGCGACCGGGCAGCTCGAGAACCACGGTCGGCTCAAGTCCGTCCGTAAGGACATCGCCCGGATCTACACCCTGATGCGCGAGCGCGAGCTGGGCATCGAGACGGTGGAGAGCGTCTGATGAGCGAGAAGACTGTGACTGAGACGAACACCGACCGCGGTTTCCGCAAGACCCGTGAGGGTCTGGTCGTCAGCGACAAGATGGACAAGACCGTCGTCGTCGCCGTCGAGGACCGCGTGAAGCACGCGCTGTACGGCAAGGTCATCCGCCGTACGAACAAGCTGAAGGCCCACGACGAGCAGAACGCCGCAGGCGTCGGCGACCGTGTCCTCCTCATGGAGACCCGGCCGCTGTCCGCGACGAAGCGCTGGCGCGTCGTCGAGATCCTCGAAAAGGCCAAGTAATTCCTGAGGGGCACTCCCCTCAGGCAAGTTCCGCCAGGCTCGGCGGGGACCGCTCCGGACACGGGGCGGCCCCCGCCGGGAACCGGCAGACGATCAGGAGATAGACGTGATCCAGCAGGAGTCGCGACTTCGCGTCGCCGACAACACGGGTGCGAAGGAAATCCTCACCATCCGTGTTCTCGGTGGTTCGGGTCGCCGCTACGCGGGCATCGGTGACGTCATCGTCGCCACCGTCAAGGACGCGATCCCCGGTGGCAACGTGAAGAAGGGTGACGTCGTCAAGGCCGTCATCGTTCGCACCGTCAAGGAGCGTCGCCGTCAGGATGGCTCGTACATCCGTTTCGACGAGAACGCCGCCGTCATTCTGAAGAACGACGGTGACCCCCGCGGCACCCGCATCTTCGGCCCGGTGGGCCGGGAACTGCGCGAGAAGAAGTTCATGAAGATCATCTCGCTCGCGCCGGAGGTGCTGTAAGCATGAAGATCAAGAAGGGCGACCTGGTTCAGGTCATCACCGGTAAGGACAAGGGCAAGCAGGGCAAGGTCATCGTGGCCTACCCCGCCCAGGACCGCGTCCTCGTCGAGGGTGTCAACCGGGTCAAGAAGCACACCAAGGCCGGTCAGACGGCTCGCGGTTCGCAGACCGGCGGCATCGTCACCACCGAGGCCCCGATTCACGTCAGCAACGTGCAGCTGGTTGTGGAGAAGGACGGCAAGAAGGTCGTCACTCGCGTCGGATACCGCTTCGACGACGAGGGCAACAAGATCCGCGTTGCCAAGCGGACCGGTGAGGACATCTGATGACTGCCACCACTGCGCCGCGTCTCAAGACGCGCTACCGCGAGGAAATCGCCGGCAAGCTGCGTGAGGAGTTCTCGTACGAGAACGTCATGCAGGTTCCCGGCCTGGTCAAGATCGTGGTCAACATGGGTGTGGGCGACGCCGCCCGCGACTCCAAGCTGATCGACGGCGCCGTGCGCGACCTCACCACGATCACCGGCCAGAAGCCGGCCGTCACCAAGGCCCGCAAGTCCATCGCGCAGTTCAAGCTGCGCGAGGGTCAGCCGATCGGCTGCCACGTCACCCTCCGCGGTGACCGGATGTGGGAGTTCCTGGACCGTACGCTGTCGCTCGCGCTGCCGCGTATCCGTGACTTCCGTGGCCTGTCGCCGAAGCAGTTCGACGGCCGTGGCAACTACACCTTCGGTCTCACGGAGCAGGTCATGTTCCACGAGATCGACCAGGACAAGATCGACCGGGTCCGGGGCATGGACATCACCGTGGTCACCACGGCGACCAATGACGACGAGGGTCGTGCCCTCCTTCGTCACCTCGGCTTCCCGTTCAAGGAGAACTGACCGTGGCGAAGAAGGCTCTGATCGCTAAGGCCGCCCGCAAGCCGAAGTTCGGCGTCCGCGGGTACACCCGCTGCCAGCGCTGCGGCCGGCCCCACTCCGTCTACCGCAAGTTCGGCCTGTGCCGCGTGTGCCTTCGTGAGATGGCTCACCGTGGCGAGCTGCCGGGCGTGACCAAGAGCTCCTGGTAATTCTCCTCCGCCCCTTGGGCGTTGGGAATCGCACAGAAGCTCTCGGTAAGCATCTGGTCGGCGGGAGCCCCGCCTCGCATGCCGTAGGCTTGCGGGGTTGGGCGCCTGCCGTCCACGACCGACTTACTACGCCGTAGGTCCCCGCACCGCACCCGTCCCGCCTCTGAGCGGGGAGAGGGATGGCGCATACAGGAAACCCCGGCGAGAGAGGCCGAAGGCCAATTCATGACCATGACTGATCCCATCGCAGACATGCTCACGCGTCTGCGCAACGCGAACTCGGCATACCACGACTCCGTCGTGATGCCGCACAGCAAGATCAAGTCGCACATCGCGGAGATCCTCCAGCAGGAGGGCTTCATCACCGGCTGGAAGGTCGAGGACGCCGAGGTCGGCAAGAACCTCGTCCTGGAGCTGAAGTTCGGCCCGAACCGCGAGCGTTCGATCGCCGGCATCAAGCGCATCTCGAAGCCGGGTCTGCGTGTCTACGCAAAGTCCACCAACCTGCCGAAGGTCCTCGGCGGCCTGGGCGTGGCGATCATCTCCACGTCCCACGGTCTCCTGACCGGCCAGCAGGCGCAGAAGAAGGGCGTAGGTGGGGAAGTCCTCGCCTACGTCTGGTAGTCGGGAACGGAGGAAAAGCTCATGTCGCGAATCGGCAAGCTCCCCATCCAGGTTCCCGCCGGTGTGGACGTCACCATCGACGGTCGCACGGTCGCGGTGAAGGGTCCCAAGGGCACCCTCACGCACACCGTCGCGTCGCCGATCGAGGTCACCAAGGGTGAGGACGGCGTCCTGAACGTCACCCGCCCGAACGACGAGCGTCAGAACAAGGCCCTTCACGGCCTGTCCCGCACGCTGGTGGCGAACATGATCACCGGTGTGACCCAGGGATACACCAAGGCGCTCGAGATCAGCGGTGTCGGTTACCGCGTCCAGGCGAAGGGCTCCAACCTGGAGTTCGCCCTGGGCTACAGCCACCCGATCACCGTCGAGGCGCCGGAAGGCATCACCTTCAAGGTCGAGTCCCCGACCAAGCTGTCTGTCGAGGGCATCGACAAGCAGAAGGTCGGCGAAGTGGCTGCCAACATCCGCAAGCTGCGGAAGCCCGACCCGTACAAGGCGAAGGGCGTCAAGTACGCCGGCGAGGTCATCCGCCGCAAGGTCGGAAAGGCTGGTAAGTAGCCATGGCATACGGCGTGAAGATCGCCAAGGGCGACGCCTACAAGCGTGCCGCCCGCAAGCGTCGCCACATCCGTGTCCGCAAGCACGTCTCCGGTTCGGCCGAGCGTCCCCGCTTGGTCGTGACGCGGTCCAACCGCCACATCGTCGCCCAGGTCATCGACGACATCGCGGGCCACACGGTCGCGTCGGCGTCGACCCTGGACGTCTCGATCCGTGGCGGCGAGTCCGACAAGAGCACCCAGGCCAAGCAGGTCGGCGCACTGGTCGCCGAGCGCGCCAAGGCCGCAGGCGTCGAGGCCGTCGTGTTTGACCGCGGTGGCAACCAGTACGCCGGGCGGATTGCCGCTCTGGCTGACGCCGCCCGTGAAGCCGGTCTGAAGTTCTGAGCCCGGTTCCTACGCACAGCGGACGTAACAGAGAGAGGTAAATCCAATGGCTGGACCCCAGCGCCGCGGAAGCGGTGCCGGTGGCGGCGAGCGGCGGGACCGGAAGGGCCGTGACGGCGGCGCAGCTGCCGCCGAGAAGACCGCGTACGTCGAGCGCGTCGTCGCGATCAACCGTGTCGCCAAGGTTGTGAAGGGTGGTCGTCGCTTCAGCTTCACCGCGCTGGTCGTGGTGGGCGACGGTGACGGCACCGTCGGTGTCGGCTACGGCAAGGCCAAGGAAGTTCCCGCGGCCATCGCCAAGGGCGTGGAAGAGGCCAAGAAGAACTTCTTCAAGGTCCCGCGCATCCAGGGCACCATCCCCCACCCGATCCAGGGCGAGAAGGCTGCGGGCGTCGTCCTGCTCAAGCCGGCTTCCCCCGGTACCGGTGTGATCGCCGGTGGCCCGGTGCGCGCCGTTCTGGAGTGCGCCGGCGTTCACGACATCCTGTCGAAGTCGCTCGGCTCCGACAACGCGATCAACATCGTGCACGCGACCGTGGCGGCCCTCAAGGGCCTGCAGCGTCCCGAGGAGATCGCGGCCCGCCGCGGTCTGCCGCTTGAGGACGTCGCCCCCGCGGCTCTGCTCCGTGCGCGTGCCGGGGCGGGTGCGTAATGGCTCGCCTCAAGATCACGCAGACGAAGTCGTACATCGGCAGCAAGCAGAACCACCGTGACACGCTGCGTTCGCTCGGGCTCAAGCGCCTGCACGACGTGGTCGTCAAGGAGGACCGCCCCGAGTTCCGCGGAATGGTGCACACCGTCCGCCACCTCGTGACGGTCGAGGAGGTCGACTGACATGGCGGAGAACAAGCCGCTGAAGGCCCATGACCTCCGGCCCGCCCCGGGCGCCAAGACCGCCAAGACCCGTGTGGGTCGTGGTGAGGCGTCCAAGGGTAAGACCGCCGGTCGTGGTACCAAGGGCACCAAGGCCCGTTACCAGGTTCCGGAGCGCTTCGAGGGTGGGCAGATGCCCCTCCACATGCGTCTCCCGAAGCTCAAGGGCTTCAAGAACCCGTTCCGCACCGAGTACCAGGTCGTGAACCTGGACAAGCTCGCGACCCTCTACCCCGAGGGTGGCGAGGTCACCGTGGCCGACCTGGTCGCCAAGGGTGCCGTGCGCAACAACCACCTCGTCAAGGTCCTCGGACAGGGCGAGATCTCCGTGGCGCTGCAGGTGACGGTCGACGCCGTCTCCGGCTCCGCCAAGGAGAAGATCACCGCCGCCGGCGGTACCGTCACCGAGCTCGTCTGAGACGACTCGATGGCCTGAACATCCGACCGGGGATGCCTCTCATATGGGGCATCCCCGGTTGGTCGTTCCTAGGGGGGCATGGTCGCCGGTAAGGTGGCGTGCGTTGTTGTGTGGTAACCCCTGGGCGCCCGCCCGGGGAACCATTGATTTGTTACGTATTCGTCGAACCTCAAGACCGTCACCTCTTCGCATTGCGCGGGGGTCGCAGGAGGCACCGTGCTCACCGCGTTCGCCCGGGCGTTCAAGACGCCCGACCTGCGCAAGAAGCTGCTCTTCACGCTCGGCATCATCGTGATCTACCGGCTCGGGGCACATATCCCGGTACCGGGAGTGAGTTACGAGAACGTCCAGATGTGTGTTGATCAGGCCAGTAAGGGCAACAACAGCCTTTTCGGTCTGGTCAACATGTTCAGCGGTGGTGCACTGCTGCAGATCACGATCTTCGCGCTCGGCATCATGCCGTACATCACGGCCAGTATCATCCTTCAGCTGCTGACCGTGGTGATTCCCCGACTTGAGGCGCTCAAGAAGGAGGGGCAGTCCGGTCAGGCGAAGATCACGCAGTACACGCGTTATCTGACCGTCGCGCTCGCCATCCTCCAGGGCACCGGCCTGGTGGCCACCGCCACCAGTGGCGCACTGTTCAGCGGCTGCCCGGTCGCCGACCAGATCGTGCCGAACCAGTCGATCTTCACCACCATCGTCATGGTCATCACCATGACCGCGGGCACCGCGGCCGTGATGTGGCTCGGTGAGCTCATCACCGACCGCGGCATCGGCAACGGCATGTCGATCCTGATGTTCATCTCGATCGCCGCCAGCTTCCCGGGTGCCCTGTGGACCATCAAGACCAGCGGCAAGCTGGCCGACGGGTGGATCGAGTTCGGCACCGTCATCCTGATCGGCTTCGTGATGGTGGGCCTCGTCGTCTTCGTCGAGCAGGCCCAGCGCCGCATCCCGGTGCAGTACGCGAAGCGCATGATCGGCCGCAGGTCGTACGGCGGTACGTCGACGTACATTCCGCTGAAGGTGAATCAGGCGGGTGTGATCCCCGTCATCTTCGCTTCTTCGCTGCTCTACATTCCCGCCCTGATCGTCCAGTTCTCCAACTCCAACGCGGGCTGGGCGACCTGGATCCGGGACAACTTCGTCAAGGGCGACCACCCCTACTACATCACCGCGTACTTCCTCCTGATCGTCTTCTTCGCCTTCTTCTATGTGGCGATTTCGTTCAACCCCGAGGAAGTCGCCGACAACATGAAGAAGTATGGTGGGTTCATCCCGGGTATCCGGGCTGGTCGACCTACTGCCGAGTATCTGAGCTACGTGCTCAACAGGATCACTTGGCCGGGCTCGCTGTATCTGGGCCTGATCGCTCTGGTGCCGACGATGGCGTTGGCAGGCTTCGGTGGTGCGAACCAGAACTTCCCGTTCGGCGGGACGAGCATCCTGATCATCGTGGGTGTGGGTCTGGAGACCGTGAAGCAGATCGAGAGTCAGCTCCAGCAGCGCAATTACGAAGGGTTCCTCCGCTGATGCGAATCGTCCTCGTCGGACCGCCCGGTGCCGGCAAGGGAACGCAGGCCGCGTACCTTGCCAAGAATCTGTCGATTCCGCAGATCTCCACGGGCGATCTCTTCCGGGCCAACATGAGCCAGGGCACCGAGCTCGGCAAGAAGGCCCGCGCCTACATGGACGCGGGACAGTTGGTACCGGACGAGGTCACGATCGGGATGGCCAAGGACCGCATGTCCCAGCCGGACGCCGCGAACGGCTTCCTGCTGGACGGCTTCCCGCGCAACGTGGGTCAGGCCGAGGCCCTCGACGCCATGCTGAAGGACGAGGGCACGAAGCTGGACGCCGTCCTGGACCTGGAGGTCCCCGAGGACGAGGTGGTCAAGCGCATCGCCGGTCGCCGGATCTGCCGGAAGGACGGCGCGCATGTCTTCCACGTGACGTACAACCCGCCGAAGGAAGAGGGCGTCTGCGACGTCTGCGGCGGCGAGCTGTACCAGCGCGACGACGACGGCGAGGACACGGTGCGCACCCGGCTGGAGGTCTACCACACGCAGACCGAGCCGATCATCGACTACTACCGGGCGCAGAACCTGGTGGTCACCATCTCCGCGCTCGGCAAGGTCACCGACGTGACCGAGCGGGCGATGGAGGCCCTGAAGTCCGGCAAGGACTGACGGACCACACCCGCAGTACTCGTACAGTCGGCCGCGGCGCCCAGGGGCGTCGCGGCCGACTGTTTGCGCCGTATGGTTGAGTACGGCGCACCCGTCACCCTTCGATCGTCCCCCCATCGATGCAGAGAGGCGCCGCACCATGGTGCAGATCAAGACCCCGGAGCAGATCGCCAAGATGCGTGAGGCGGGCCTGGTGGTCGCTGCCATTCACGAGGCCACCCGGGAGGCGGCGGTTCCCGGCGCCACCACGGCGGACCTGGACCGGGTCGCGCGCAAGGTGATCGCCGACCACGGGGCCAAGTCGAACTTCCTCGGGTACGGCGGGTTCCCCGCGACCATCTGCACCTCGGTCAACGAGGTCGTCGTCCACGGCATCCCGGACGACAAGACCGTCCTCAAGGACGGCGACATCATCTCCATCGACGCCGGCGCGATCGTCGACGGCTGGCACGGCGACGCCGCGTACACGGCCTTCGTGGGCACCGGGCACGCTCCGGAGCTGATCGAGCTCTCCCGGGTGACCGAGGAGTCCATGTGGGCCGGGATCGCCGCGATGAAGGTGAACAACCGCCTCGTCGACATCTCGAAGGCGATCGAGTCCTACATCCGCCGCCAGCCCCGCCCCGCCACCGGCAAGTACGGGATCATCGAGGACTACGGCGGGCACGGCATCGGCACCGAGATGCACATGGACCCGCACCTGCTGAACTATGTCGCCCGCAAGCGCGGCAAGGGCATCAAGCTGGTCCCCGGCGTCTGCCTCGCCATCGAGCCGATGGTGTCGCTCGGCACGGCACGGACCGAGGTGCTCCAGGACGACTGGACCGTGATCACCACGGACGGCACCTGGTCCTCGCACTGGGAGCACTCGATCGCCCTCACCGAGCAGGGCCCCCTGGTCCTGACCGCCCCCGACTGCGGCCGGGCGAAGCTCGCGCAGTACGGGATCGAGGCGGCTCCGGACCCGCTGGGCTGAGCGGGGGACCGGCGGGCGGAGCCCGGCGCGGCTGCCCGAAGCCTGTGAGGCGCCCCGGCGCCGAGCCCGCGAGGGGCGGCGTGGGGGGAGGGGCCGGGATCGAGGCGGTGCCGGACCCGCCGGGCCGGGCGGGCCCCTTCCCGGCGCGGTGCAGGTCTAAGGATCTACTCCGCTGGGCAAACTTGACGGATTCGTCTTTTGGGGTCCGCTGACGTAGACTGACGCGTCGGCTCTCGTGCATCCGTGTGTCCACATTTCCACACGGGGCGCCGGAAGCCGATCAAGGTAGCCGATTCGAAAGGCGAAGCGTGGCCAAGAAGCAAGGTGCCATCGAAATTGAGGGCACCGTGATCGAGTCCCTCCCGAACGCCATGTTCAAGGTGGAACTCCAGAACGGTCACAAGGTCCTCGCGCACATCAGCGGCAAGATGCGGATGCACTACATCCGTATCCTTCCGGATGACCGGGTCGTGGTGGAGCTCTCTCCGTACGACCTGACGCGTGGCCGGATCGTCTACCGCTACAAGTAGATCTTGCCCGCACCGCGCTCCGTCGCGGTGATGGCACTGACCCGGAGAACCTGACATCCCATGAAGGTCAAGCCGAGCGTCAAGAAGATCTGCGACAAGTGCAAGGTGATCCGCCGTCACGGCCGGGTCATGGTCATCTGCGACAACCTGCGCCACAAGCAGCGCCAGGGCTGACGCACGACCCCCTGCATCTCGCAGCACTTCGCGCGACGCACGTAACAACGTACATACGCAGAGTCCGTCCACGCTTCGGCTGACGACACCTCCGGCGGGGGCCGGGGACCCGGACGTACCACCTCTCGGGAACGAGGGGTCGGCGGTCGGGAGCGGCACTGCGGAAGACCCCCGACATGACAACTGGAGCCATTGAATGGCACGCGTTTCAGGTGTTGACATCCCGCGCGAAAAGCGCGTGGAGGTTGCCCTCACCTACGTCTTCGGCATCGGGCGCACCCGGTCCAAGGAGATTCTCGCCACCACTGGTGTGAACCCCAACACCCGCGTTCGCGACCTGGCCGAAGAGGACCTGGTCAAGATCCGCGAGTACGTGGACGCCAACCTCCGCACCGAGGGTGACCTCCGCCGCGAGATCCAGGCCGACATCCGCCGCAAGGTCGAGATCGGCTGCTACCAGGGTCTGCGTCACCGCCGCGGCCTGCCGGTCCACGGCCAGCGCACCAGCACGAACGCTCGTACCCGCAAGGGCCCGCGTCGCGCGATCGCCGGCAAGAAGAAGCCGGGCAAGAAGTAGTCCTCAGCGGACGCACTGCGGACGTCCGGACCACCGGAACCCGCAGCAACCAGCGGTCTTCGCTGTAGGACCGATCACCTCCCCTCTCCATCTGGAGTCAAGACATGCCCCCCAAGGGACGTCAGGGCGCAGCCAAGAAGGTGCGTCGCAAGGAAAAGAAGAACGTCGCTCACGGCCACGCGCACATCAAGAGCACGTTCAACAACACGATCGTCTCGATCACGGACCCCTCGGGCAACGTGATCTCCTGGGCCTCCGCCGGCCACGTCGGCTTCAAGGGCTCGCGCAAGTCCACCCCGTTCGCCGCGCAGATGGCCGCCGAGTCGGCCGCCCGTCGCGCGCAGGAGCACGGCATGCGCAAGGTCGACGTCTTCGTGAAGGGTCCGGGCTCCGGCCGCGAGACCGCGATCCGTTCGCTCCAGGCCACCGGCCTGGAGGTCGGCTCGATCCAGGACGTCACCCCCACCCCGCACAACGGATGCCGGCCGCCCAAGCGCCGTCGCGTCTGATCGTCTGCGCGGAGCAGTAACGCGGGTCCGGGCGGTACCCCCTTCTCGGGGCGTACCGCCCGTACCCTTGTCAGTACCTGGGGGCGTCAAATAGTGGGCGCCCACGACTGAAGGAACGCACCATGCTTATCGCTCAGCGTCCGTCGCTGACCGAAGAGGTCGTCGACGAGTTCCGCTCCCGGTTCGTGATCGAGCCGCTGGAGCCGGGCTTCGGCTACACCCTCGGCAACTCCCTCCGCCGTACCCTCCTCTCCTCGATCCCCGGTGCCGCCGTCACCAGCATCCGGATCGACGGTGTCCTGCACGAGTTCACCACCGTGCCGGGCGTCAAGGAGGACGTCACCGACCTCATCCTCAACATCAAGCAGCTCGTCGTCTCCTCGGAGCACGACGAGCCGGTCGTGATGTACCTGCGCAAGCAGGGTCCCGGCCTGGTGACCGCTGCCGACATCGCCCCGCCGGCCGGCGTCGAGGTCCACAACCCGGACCTGGTCCTGGCCACGCTGAACGGCAAGGGCAAGCTGGAGATGGAGCTGACCGTCGAGCGCGGTCGCGGCTACGTCTCCGCCGTCCAGAACAAGCAGGTGGGCCAGGAGATCGGCCGTATCCCGGTCGACTCCATCTACTCGCCGGTGCTCAAGGTCACGTACAAGGTCGAGGCGACCCGTGTCGAGCAGCGCACCGACTTCGACAAGCTGATCGTCGACGTCGAGACCAAGCAGGCCATGCGGCCGCGTGACGCCATGGCGTCGGCGGGCAAGACCCTGGTCGAGCTGTTCGGCCTGGCGCGCGAGCTCAACATCGACGCCGAGGGCATCGACATGGGCCCGTCCCCGACGGACGCCGCGCTCGCCGCCGATCTGGCGCTGCCGATCGAGGAGCTGGAGCTCACGGTCCGCTCCTACAACTGCCTCAAGCGCGAGGGCATCCACTCCGTGGGCGAGCTCGTCGCCCGCTCCGAGGCCGACCTGCTCGACATCCGCAACTTCGGTGCGAAGTCGATCGACGAGGTCAAGGCGAAGCTGGCCGGCATGGGCCTGGCGCTCAAGGACAGCCCGCCCGGATTCGACCCGACCGCCGCCGCCGACGCCTTCGGCGCCGACGACGACGCGGACGCCGGTTTCGCGGAGACCGAGCAGTACTGATCCGCCTCCGGCCGGGGCGTCCGGGATTCCTTCCGGGCGCCCCGGACCGGGGTGAGGCTCCGGCCTCGCACGCCGGACGGGCCCGATCACGATCGCGGCCCGTCGGCTCTTGATCTTCCGCGCGGTGTCCGCCGCGCGGGAACTGACACCGGTACCTGATACGGCCGGTGCAGCACACAAGGAGAAGAACCATGCCGAAGCCCACCAAGGGTGCCCGTCTGGGCGGCAGCGCCGCGCACGAGAAGCTGCTTCTGAACAACCTCGCGAAGGCGCTGTTCGAGCACGGCCGCATCACCACGACCGAGGCCAAGGCCCGTCGCCTGCGTCCGGTCGCCGAGCGCTTCATCACCAAGGCGAAGAAGGGCGACATCCACAACCGTCGCCTGGTGCTGCAGTCGATCACGGACAAGGGCATCGTCCACACGCTCTTCACCGAGATCGCCCCGCGGTACGAGAACCGCCCCGGTGGTTACACCCGCATCACCAAGATCGGCAACCGTCGTGGCGACAACGCCCCGATGGCCGTGATCGAGCTGGTCGAGGCGCTGACCGTGGCCCAGCAGGCCACCGGTGAGGCCGAGGCCGCCACGAAGCGTGCGGTCAAGGAGGACGCCCTCAAGAAGGACGCCGCCGAGACCGAGGTCGTCGAGGACGCGAAGCCGGCCGACGCCGACGCCGAGTCCAAGGACGCCTGAGAGCCCGTAGGGCTCTGAGCGTTCCGAGACCGACGGACGGGCCCGCACCACCCTTCGGGGCGGTGCGGGCCCGTTCTGCTTTGAGAGGATGCGCGGGTGAGTGACGAGGTGGAGGCCGGGTCCGTGCGGCTGCGGCTGGACCTGGCGTACGACGGCAAGGAATTCTCCGGCTGGGCCAAGCAGACCGGCCGGCGGACCGTCCAGGGTGAGATCGAGGACGCGCTGCGGACCGTCACCCGGTCCTCGCGGACGTACGACCTGACCGTGGCGGGGCGGACGGACGCCGGGGTGCACGCCCGGGGGCAGGTCGCCCATGTCGACCTGCCGGACGAGGTGTGGGCCGAGCACGGGGACAAGCTGCTGCGCCGGATGGCCGGGCGGATGGCGCCCGACGCGCGGATCTGGCGGATCGCCGAGGCGCCGGCGGGGTTCAACGCCCGGTTCTCGGCCCTGTGGAGGCGCTACGCGTACCGGGTGTCCGACCGGCCCGGCGGGGTCGATCCGCTGCTGCGCGGTCATGTCCTGTGGCACGACCGGCCGTTGGACGTCGACGCCATGAACGAGGCCGCGGCGCGGATGACCGGGGAGCACGATTTCGCGGCGTACTGCAAGAAGCGTGAGGGCGCCACGACCATCCGTACGCTGCAGAAGCTGAGCTGGGTGCGTGACGAGGCGTCGGGAGTCCTGACGGCGACCGTGCAGGCCGACGCGTTCTGCCACAACATGGTGCGGGCGCTGATCGGCGCCGCGCTGTTCGTGGGGGACGGGCGCCGTTCCCCGGAGTGGCCCGCCAGGGTGCTGGCGGCACGGGTGCGCAACCCCGGGGTGCACGTGGTGCGTCCGCACGGCCTGACGCTGGAGGAAGTCGCCTACCCCGCAGATGAGTTGCTGGCCGCCCGGGCCGTCGAGGCACGGAACGTCAGATCGCTGCCGGGCGAGGGCTGCTGCTGAGAGTCTGCCGGGTGTCCTTCGGCCGGAAGGCGGACAGGGCGCGCTGTGTGCGATTCCCGGGCGCCGGGACGGCCCGGCAGTGGAGCTGCTCGGTCGTTCCGGCGACGCCGGAAGCGTGCGTGCCGGGACGTGGCCGCCCGGTCGGAGGTCACCCGGCGGGCTCCGGACCGCCGGCCCCGTCAGCCGGTCCCGGCGGTGGCCGCCGCGGACGCCTGGAGCTCGCCCCGGTGGCGGATCTGACGGAACGTGAAGTTCGTCAGGTCGTCTCCGGCGGCGTAGGCGTTCTTGTCGGAGGCGGTGACGCTCTTGCCGTCGGTGTGGCCGGTGATCGCGAAGTAGGCATACCGGCCGTAGGAGTTGGCGGTGCGGCGGCAGACCGATCCGGGCTGGCAGAACGCCGGTACGCCGTCGCCGCTCAGCGGGGCGATGCTGCCGGAGGCCTGCTGGGCCGTCCGCTTGGCCAGGGCCTCGGTCCGGAAGACCGCGACGCCCACGGTGACGGCGATGCCGTCCTTGCTGTAGGTGGCGCGGACGACCTGTTCGCAGTCGTTGCCGGTGAGGACGGAGCCGAGGGCGCCCTTGGTGGTGGCGGCGCAGCTCCTCGTCTGCTGGGTGGCTCCCTTGACGTAGACACGGTCGCCCATGGTCAGCTTCTTGCCGGGGAAGAACGCGTCGACGGTGATCGGCGCCCTGTCCTTCTTGGCGTCGGAAACGAATTCCTTCGGGTCCGGCGGGGGCGGCGGGGCCACCGAGGAGAAGGACGGCTCGGGCTCGGCGGTCTCGTCGGGCAGATCGGCAGGTGCCGGGAGTTTGCCCGCGTTCTTGCCGGAGCCGGCGGGGTCCTTCCCGCCGGTCGTGACGACCGCGGTGGCGACGATCGCGCCGACCGCCGCGGTGGCGAGCACGCCGCCACCGATCAGCAACCACTTCTTGCGGCGGTTGCGCGCGGCGGACTGATCGGCCAGCGCCGCCCAGTCCGGAGTCTGTGCGTCTCCGGGCCCCCACGAGGGCCCCCCTTGCCCGAAGCTCATGCCGCGATCCTAGACGCAACGCAAATCGGTTGGGCCAGGACTTCGCGGGCCGTGACAATGCTCGGTATGGGACATCTCGAAGCAGGCCATCTTGAGTACTACCTACCGGACGGGCGGGTGCTGCTCGGCGATGCTTCGTTCCGGGTGGCGGACGGGGCCGTGGTCGCCCTCGTGGGGGCCAACGGCGCGGGCAAGACCACGCTGCTGAAACTGCTCTCCGGCGATCTCCAGCCGCACGGCGGTTCCGTGTCGGTGAGCGGGGGGCTGGGGGTGATGCCGCAGTTCGTGGGCTCGGTGCGGGACGAGCGCACCGTGCGCGACCTGCTGGTGTCCGTGGCCCAGCCACGGATCAGGGAGGCGGCGAGGGCGGTCGACGTGGCCGAGGAGCGCATCCTCACCGTCGACGACGAGGCCGCGCAGATGGCGTACGCACAGGCCCTGAGCGACTGGGCGGAGGCCCGCGGCTACGAGGCCGAGACGGTCTGGGACATGTGCACCACGGCCGCGCTCGGCGTCCCGTACGAGAAGGCGCAGTGGCGCGAGGTGCGCACGCTGTCCGGCGGGGAGCAGAAGCGGCTGGTGCTGGAGGCGCTGCTGCGCGGGCCGGACGAGGTGCTGCTGCTCGACGAGCCGGACAACTACCTCGACGTCCCCGGCAAGCGGTGGCTGGAGGACCGGCTGAAGGAGACCCGCAAGACGGTCCTCTTCGTCTCCCACGACCGGGAGCTGCTGTCCCGGGCCGCCGAGAAGATCGTCAGCGTGGAGCCCAGCCCGGCGGGCAGCGACGTCTGGGTGCACGGCGGCGGCTTCGACACGTATCACGAGGCCCGGCGGGACCGGTTCGCCCGGTTCGAGGAGCTGCTGCGCCGCTGGGAGGAGGAGCACGCCCGGCTGAAGGCGCTGGTCCTGCGGCTGCGGCAGCAGGCGGCGAACAGTCCGGACATGGCGTCGCGCTACCGGGCCATGCAGACCCGCTTCAAGAAGTTCGAGGACGCGGGACCGCCGCCGGAGCCGCCGCGCGAGCAGGACATCCGGATGCGGCTGCGCGGCGGCCGGACCGGGGTGCGGGCGGTGACCTGCCAGGGGCTGGAGCTGACCGGACTGATGAAACCGTTCGACCTGGAGGTCTTCTACGGGGAACGGGTCGCGGTCCTCGGTTCGAACGGGTCGGGCAAGTCACACTTCCTGCGGCTGCTCGCGGGCGAGCCGGTGGCGCACACCGGCACCTGGAAGCTCGGGGCGCGGGTGGTGCCCGGCCACTTCGCGCAGACCCACGCGCATCCGGAGCTGCTGGGCCACACGCTCGTCGAGATCCTCTGGACGCAGCACGCCAAGGACCGGGGCGGGGCGATGTCGGTGCTGCGCCGCTACGAGCTGGAGCGGCAGGGCGACCAGCCGTTCGAGAAGCTGTCCGGCGGGCAGCAGGCGCGGTTCCAGATCCTCCTGCTGGAGCTCGCCGGTACGACCGCGCTGCTGCTGGACGAGCCGACGGACAACCTGGACCTGGAGTCGGCCGAGGCCCTCCAGGACGGTCTTGAGGTGTACGAGGGGACGGTGCTGGCGGTCACGCACGACCGGTGGTTCGCGAAGTCCTTCGACCGGTATCTGGTGTTCGGCTCGGACGGTGTGGTGCGGGAGTCGAAGGAGCCGGTGTGGGACGAGCGGAGGGTGGAACGGGCGCGCTGACCGCGGGTGGGGCGACCGCCGCGCCCCTCTCCGCCGGGGGCGGTGCGACGGGGCGCGGGGGGCGATTTTGACCCGCGCGGGGGAGCGAAGGTAGGCTTCTGGTTTGTTATGCGTATTGGCTTGGTCGTTCTCACGCGAGGGGCCCTTACGCCGGTCCACCGGGCCGATGACCAGCGGCAGGCACTCGGGTTGCGTCCCCGTAGTTCCGCCAGGGCTGGTGTGATCGTCCGGGTGGCCTTGTCAGGACTCACTCACTGAAGAAGCGAAGGCTACGACCGTGCGTACGTACAGCCCCAAGCCCGGCGATGTGACGCGCCAGTGGCACATCATCGACGCGCAGGACATCGTCCTGGGCCGTCTGGCCACCACGGCTGCGAACCTCCTCCGCGGCAAGCACAAGGCGACTTACGCCCCCCACATGGACATGGGCGACTTCGTCATCATCATCAACGCCGACAAGGTTCACCTGTCCGGCAACAAGAAGACCCAGAAGATGGCGTACCGCCACTCCGGGTTCCCGGGTGGTCTGCGCTCCGTCCGTTACGACGAGCTGCTCGCCAAGAGCCCCGAGAAGGCCGTCGAGAAGGCCATCAAGGGCATGATCCCCAAGAACACCCTGGGCCGCCAGATGCTCTCGAAGCTCAAGGTCTACGCGGGCGACCAGCACCCGCACGCTGCTCAGCAGCCGGTCCCGTTCGAGATCACCCAGGTCGCGCAGTAGTTCCGGCCTCCCCCCAAGACCAAAAGAAAGATCTGAGGAGAATCGTGGCCGAGACCACTGTTGAGAACCCGGTCGAGGGCGAAGAGGTTTTCGCCGAGGTGACCACCTTCGAGTCGGAGGTTCCCGTCGAGGGCGAGTACACCAGCGAGTCGCTGGCGTCCCGCTTCGGCGACCCGCAGCCCGCCGCCGGCCTCGGCCGTCGGAAGAACGCCATTGCCCGCGTCCGGATCGTTCCGGGCACCGGCAAGTGGAAGATCAACGGTCGCACCCTTGAGGACTACTTCCCCAACAAGGTGCACCAGCAGGAAGTCAACGAGCCCTTCAAGGTGCTTGAGCTCGACAACCGCTACGACGTCATCGCCCGCATCTCGGGTGGCGGCGTCTCGGGTCAGGCCGGCGCCCTGCGTCTCGGTGTGGCCCGTGCGCTGAACGAGGCCGACGTCGACAACAACCGTCCGGCGCTGAAGAAGGCCGGCTTCCTCTCCCGCGACGACCGTGCGGTCGAGCGCAAGAAGGCCGGTCTCAAGAAGGCCCGCAAGGCCCCGCAGTACAGCAAGCGCTAAACCGCCTGCTCACCTGCTTTACACGTTCGCCCCGGCGGCACACTCGTGCTTGCCGGGGCGTTCGTCTATCGACACCCCTGGGCGTATAACGGCATAAGACGTTCATACGCTTGACCGTGTCGAGGTGGCTGGGCGTGCGGGTCCCTCGCGGGGCCCGGATTCGCGCGCGTGCGTGCGCGGCCCGTGCCCGGGTGCGCGGTCGTTCGGGTACGCGGCCGTCGGGCGTCGCCCCGGCCGGGATTCCGGTGCCCGGTGTGCCGGACGTGCCGGGGACGGCTGTATTGCTTTGGTTTGTTCTGTCTTGGTTTGTATTGCGGTTTCGGAGCATCTTCGGAGGACACCAGTGGGACGACTCTTCGGCACGGACGGTGTGCGCGGTGTCGCCAACGCGGACCTGACGGCCGAGCTCGCGCTCGGTCTGTCGGTCGCTGCGGCGCATGTGCTCGCCGAGGCGGGCACCTTCGAGGGGCATCGGCCGACCGCCGTGGTGGGGCGTGACCCACGCGCGTCCGGGGAGTTCCTGGAGGCCGCCGTCGTCGCCGGGCTCGCCAGCGCGGGCGTCGACGTGCTGCGGGTCGGGGTCCTGCCGACCCCCGCGGTGGCCCATCTCACCGGTACGCTCGGCGCCGACCTCGGCGTGATGCTCTCCGCCAGTCACAACGCCATGCCGGACAACGGCGTCAAGTTCTTCGCCCGCGGCGGGCAGAAGCTCGCCGACGAGCTGGAGGACCGGATCGAGACCGTCTACGAGCAGCACCGCACCGGGGCGCCGTGGGCGCGGCCGACCGGTGCCGGGGTGGGCCGGGTCACCGACTACACCGAGGGCTTCGACCGGTACGTGGGCCACCTCGTCGGCGTCCTCCCGAACCGGCTCGACGGGCTGAAGGTCGTCCTCGACGAGGCGCACGGCGCGGCCTCCGGGGTCTCGCCCGCGGCCTTCGCGCGGGCCGGTGCCGAGGTCGTCACGATCGGTGCCGACCCGGACGGCCTGAACATCAACGACGGCTGCGGCTCCACCCACCTGGAGCTGCTGAAGGCCGCCGTCGTCGAGCACGGCGCCGACCTCGGCATCGCGCACGACGGCGACGCCGACCGCTGCCTCGCCGTGGACGGGTCGGGCGAGGAGGTCGACGGCGACCAGATCCTCGCCGTGCTCGCCCTCGCCCTGCGCGAGGCCGGGCGGCTGCGCAAGGACACCGTGGTCGGCACGGTCATGTCCAACCTCGGCTTCAAGATCGCCATGGAGCGGGAGGGCATCGAACTCGTCCAGACCGCCGTCGGCGACCGCTACGTGCTGGAGTCGATGAAGGCCGAGGGCTACGCGCTGGGCGGCGAGCAGTCCGGGCACGTCATCGTCCTGGACCACGCCACCACCGGCGACGGCACCCTGACCGGTCTGCTGCTGGCGGCCCGGGTCGCCGCCACCGGCCGCACCCTGGCCGATCTGGCCGGGGTCATGCGGCGGCTGCCGCAGCTCCTGATCAACGTCCCCGACGTGGACAAGTCCCGCGTCGGCACCTCGCCGGAGATCGCCGCCGCCGTCGCCGAGGCGGAGCGCGAACTCGGCTCCACCGGCCGTGTGCTGCTGCGCCAGTCGGGCACCGAGCCGCTGGTGCGGGTCATGGTCGAGGCGGCCGACATCGAGCAGGCCCGGGCGGTCGCCGAACGGCTCGCCGACGTGGTGAAGTCGGCGCTCGGCTGAGAGCCTGTCGGGCGACCTCTGACCGGGCGGCCACGTCCTGGCACGCACGCTTCCGGCGTTGCCGGAACGACCGAGTGGCTCCGCTACTGGGCCCTTCCGGCGCCTGGGAATCGCACGCACCATGCCCCGTCCGCCTTCCGGCCGGAGATCACCCGACAGCCCCTGACCGTTCCCGTGCGATCCCGTGCGCCCCGTCGCAGGCCCGGCGGCGCGCGGGGCGGCCGGGGCGCTACCGGCCGCCGGAGGGGTGCCCGGTGCGGCCCGCCCGGCGGCGTCGCACCGCCCACAGGTACTTCTGCAGCAGCAGCGTCGCCGTCCCCGCGACCACGATCCCGCCGAGGTTCGCCAGCAGCTGGGCCGTCGAACCCCACATCTGGCTGTACTCGCCGTAGCTGAACGCCACCGCGGCGTTCGCCGCGGCGGGAACCGTCGTCACCGAGATGGCGACGCCGATCAGCGCGCCGGACTTCGCCGAGGTGAGCGAGAGCGTCCCGGCGATCCCGGCAAGGAACGCCACCACGAACGACAGCGGGTCCGGCTTCCAGATGAACGACGTGTTGGGCCGGTCGGCCTCGATCATCTCGTAGCTGAACTGGCCGAGCGCGTCCAGCAGCCAGGCGAACCCGGCCGTCAGCACCATCGCGAGCAGGAAGCCGCCGATCAGCGCCTGCAGCGAGCGCAGCGCGAGGCGCGGGGCGCGCTGCACCAGCGCCGTGGAGATCCCGGCCAGCGGCCCGAACTCCGGGCCGACCGCCATCGCGCCCACGATCAGGATCGCGTTGTCGAGCATCACGCCGACGGCGGCGAGCATCGTCGCGACGGCGAGGAACGACACGTACGTCACGCTGAACGTCGACTCCTCGCTGGTGGCCTCCGTCAGCTCCTCCCACAGCACCGCGTCCGCGCTGTCGCCGGGCGCCTCCTCCTCGGCCCGCTCGGCTCTGGCCGACAGCACGAGGTCGAGGTTCTCCACGCCGATCGAGCCCTGCTCGTCGATCCCGAGTCCGCGCAGCGCGCCGATCAGTTCGTCGCCCGCCTCGCGCGCCACGTCGCACATCACCACGTCGCCGACCGGGTCGCGGGCGACCCCGGGCATCACCACGAGGTGCGTCGTACCGACGGTGCCCTCCACCAGGCGCACCACCTCGTCCGTACGGGCGGCCGGGACGATCAGGCGCAGGTGCAGCACGCGACGGGCTCCTCGGGGAGTGCGGGCGGCGGGGATCCGCGGTGGGTCAGAGCTTGCGCAGGGAGAGCCGCTGGACCTTGTGGTCCGCCCCCTTGCGCAGCACCAGGGTGGCACGGCCCCGGGTGGGTGCGACGTTCTCCACGAGGTTCGGGCGGTTGATGGTCCGCCACATCGTGGCCGCGTACTCCAGGGCCTCCTCCTCGGAGACCCGGGTGTACTTGCGGAAGTACGAGCACGGGTCCCGGAACGCCGTCTCGCGCAGCTTCCGGAACCGGTTGAGGTACCAGCTCTCGATGTCCTCGGTCCGCGCGTCGACGTACACGCTGAAATCGAAGTAGTCGGCGAGCCCGACCCTGGTGCGGCCGTCCTTGCCGGGCAGTGCCGGCTGGAGCACGTTCAGGCCCTCGACGATCAGGATGTCGGGGCGGCGCACGACGAGCCGCTCGTCCGGCACGATGTCGTAGATCAGGTGCGAGTAGACGGGAGCCGTCACCTCCTCCTTGCCCGCCTTGATGTCGGCGACGAACCGGGTCAGCGCCCGCCGGTCGTACGACTCGGGGAACCCCTTGCGCGACATCAGCCCGCGCGCCCTCAGCTCCTTCATCGGCAGCAGGAACCCGTCCGTGGTGACGCGTTCCACCCGGGGGTGCTCGGGCCAGCGGGCCAGCAGGGCCTGGAGGATGCGGGCGCTGGTGGACTTGCCGACCGCGACACTGCCCGCGACCCCTATGACGAACGGGGTGCCGCGCTGGGCGCCCTGCCCGTTGCCCGCGTCACCGAGAAAGGTGTTCAGCGCGCCGCGCAGCCCGGACGTGGCCTGGACGTAGAGGTTGAGCAGCCGGGAGAGCGGCAGGTAGACGTCCCGCACCTCGTCGAGGTCGATGACGTCCCCGAGCCCGCGCAGCCGCTCCACCTCGTCGGCGGTCAGCGGCAGCGGGGTCCTGTCGCGCAGGGCGCTCCATTCGGCGCGGGAGAGATCGACGTACGGGGTCGCCGCGTGGTCGGCGCGTCGCTGGGTGCTCCGTGGCGGCGAAGAGATCACGGGTTCATTGTCGCGGGAGTGCGGGCGGAGTGGGGGGTGGGCTCGGTCACGTGGGGGACGCATGCGCGGGAGCCGGGCGTGTCCGCCGTCGGCAGCGGAAAGCGGGCCTCCAGGGTGTGGTGGCCCGGCCGTCCGGCGCCGTGGGTGAGGTGCCCGCCGACCGCGGCGACCCGTTCGGCGAGGCTGCGCAGGCCGATCCCCGGGGCCGGTCCGGCGGCCCGGCGGGCACGTACGCCGTCGTTGCTGACGGTGAGCCGGACCGACGCGGTGCCGGTCCGGACCAGCAGCGAGCAGGAACGGGCCTCACTGTGCCGCAGGACGTTGGCCGTCGCCTCGCGCACCACCGCGGCGAGGACCGTCTGGAGCGGTGCGGGCAGCGCCGCGCGCCCCAGGACGACTTCGGTCCGCACGCCCGCGGACTCCAGCAGGGTGCGGGCGGACTCGATCTCGGTGTCCAGGGAAAGGCAGTGGTAGCCGTGCGCCACCGTCCGCACCTCGCCGAGGAGCCGGCGCATGCCCCGGAGCGCCTCGGCCAACTGGTCGTGGGCGGTGTCCGGACTGCTGTCCAGGAGCCGGTTCGCCAGTTCGCACTGGAGGATGACCGCCGACAGCCCCGGTCCGACCAGGTCGTGCAGGTCGCGGGCGAAGCGGACCCGTTCCGCCACGACGATCCGGCGCCGTTCGGCGGCGGGAAGTGCGGCGTCCGCGCGCGGCGGCGAGGACGGTACGGCCGTGGGGTGTGCGGGTGCGGGTGCGGGCGGTGCGGGCATGGGGGGTGCGGGTGTGGGCGGTGCGGTCAGAGGCTGTGGCACGGCGTCCCCCGGTCTGCTGTCGTCGACTGCTCCTGCTGGTCGCAGAGCTTCGCCGGGAGCGCTATCACCGGGCTATACGGCCCGGCCGGGCGTGCTCCGTTCCCTGGTACACAGAACGGCGACCGACCGGCCGAGCGGGAGACAGGGGGACCGCATGCAGCGGATCGTGCTGGCCGAGGACATGCACGTGATACGGGTGGCGCTCGCCGCGCTGCTGGACCTGGAGCCGGATCTGGAGGTGGTGGCCCAGGTGGGCAGCGGCAGCGAGGTGGTGCCCGCCGTGATCCGTACCGGCGCCGACACCGCCGTGCTCGACATCGGCATGCCGGGGATGGACGGGATCACCGCCGCCGCCCGGCTGCGGGAGCAGGTGCCGGACTGCCGGACGCTGATCCTCACCGGCATGCCGCGTCCCGGCCAGTTGTGGCGGGCCCTGGAGGCCCAGGTCGGCGGGTTCCTGCCGAAGGACTCCTCGCCCGAGGAACTCACCGGAGCGGTCCGCAAGGTCGGGGCGGGGCGGCGCATCATCGACCCCGAACTCGCCATGGCCGCCTGGGAGATCGGGGACAACCCGCTCACGCCGCGGGAGGTCGAGGTGCTCGACCGGGTCGCCGGGGGCGCGGAGGCCGCCCAGATCGCCGCCGTCACGAACCTGTCGGTGGGCACGGTGCGCAACTACCTGACGACGATCGTGAACAAGCTCGGCGCCCGCAACCGTGTCGACGCGCTGCGGATCGCCCGGGAGAACGGCTGGCTGGCCTGAGAGCCTGTCGGGTGGCCTTCCACCGGGCGGCCCCGGCCGCAGGCCGTCCGACCGGCTCCGGGCGCCCGCCGCCGACAGGGGGACACAGGTCGTTATAGGGCCTTCATCGGCGCTCGCGCTGTACTGCCGTCATGCCAATGACACGACGCGCGCGGGTGCGGGGCGGGGCCGCGGCGGACGCGCCCGGCGGTGGTCTGCACGCGCAGGACCGGGCGGCCCCGCACTGGGCGCTCGACTACGCGCGGCGGCTCGCCGACCGGCACCCCGCGCACCACCGCATCCTGATCCAGACGAGCATGTCCCCGACCGGCTACTTCCACATCGGGAACTTCCGGGACACCGTCTGCGCCCATCTGGTGCACCGGGCGCTGACCGGGATGGGACGGCGCTCGGCGATCCTGCTGAGCTTCGACGACTACGACCCGGTGCGCGAGAGCCAGGCCGCCCGCGATCCCGAACTCGCCGGACACGGCGGGCGCCCGCTGGCCGTGCACCGGGAGCGCGCCACCCGGATCTGCCGCGCCTACCTCGCGGAGCTGCGGGACATGGGCATCCTGCCGGCCGACGCCGACGAGGACGGCCGGACACCGCCCGGCTCCCGGTGGGAGACGCACTACCAGTTCGAGCGCTACCGCTCGGGCGAGTACCGCGAGCGGCAGCGGCGCCTCCAGCGCGACGCGGGACGGCTGGCCCGGCTGCTCGGCAAGGAAGACGGACGCGACCTGTTCGCCGTCTACTGCCTCCAGTGCGGCCGCAACGACACCGAGATCCACGAACTGGGCGCGGCGGCGGCCCGGTACCGCTGCCACGGGTGCGGCGCCGAACTCACCGCGCGCGACCCGGCGGTCGTCAAACCGTCGTGGGCGCTCGACTGGGCCCTGCGGGTCGCCCACGAGCACATCGACTGCGAGCCCGCCGGACAGGACCACTGCAGCGCGGGCAGCACGATGGACCGCACCCGGCCCGTCTACGACCACTACCTCCGCCGTCCGCAGCCGGTCATCGTGCCGTACGGGCTGGTGCGCGGCGAGCGCGGCGGAGGCAAGGTGTCCGGCTCGCGCGGCGGCGGCCCGTACGTCCGGGACCTGCTGGCGGTCTACCCGCCGGTGCTGGTGCTGTGGCTCTACGCCCGGGGCAACTGCCTTTCCGACTTCCGGCTCGGCTTCGGGCCCGGCGCGTTCTTCGGCGCGTACGACACCTTCGACAGGTTCGCGCGTGCCGTGCCGGACCGGGAACGGGCACGCGTCCTGTGGGACCTGCTGAGCGACGAGGACCCGGCGGAACGCGCCGTGCTGCCGGGCATGCGGTCGGTGGTCGGCGCGCTCCACGCCCACGGCGGCCGGGCCGCACCGGCCCTGCGCCACCTGGAACAGCGCCACCCGCACGCGGCGGGGGAGTTCCTCGCCGAACGGGTGCGCCACGCGCAGACCTGGCTGCGCACGCACGGCCGTCACCGATACGGGGGCACCGCCGCCCCCACCCGTACCGGCCCGGCCGTCGACGCGCTCATCGACCGGCTGCGCGCCCACGACGGTCCCGGCGCCCCCCACGACGCCCGCACCCGGGAGGACTTCCGGGAGATCTACGGGGCCCTGTTCGGCACCGGACACGGGCCGCGGCTCGACACCCTCGCCGACGCCCTGACCCCCGCCGTGCTCGCCGACGCCCTGGCCGCCTACCGCGACCACGGCCGCCGCCCGCTGCGCGGTGAGCCGCTGCCGACGGACCCGGACGGGCGGCCGACGGAGCAGCAGCCGCCCGGGTCGTCGCCGCCCGGGTCGTCGCCGTCCGGGGAGTCCGGGGAGTCCGGCCCTCACGAACCCGCGCTCCAGGAGGCGGTGCCGCATGCGGGCTGAGATCTTCACCCCCGGCCGGGGCCCCGCCCCCGACGGCTGGGACGCCCTCGTCCGCTCGTCGAACGGCTGCGCCCTGTGGGAGGAGGCGTTGCTGGAGGCCGCCGCCTGGGGCAGCCTCCGGCCGGTCCACGCGGGCCTGGTCCGCGACGCCGGCGAACCGGTCGCCGCGTTCTGCGGGCTGCTCGGGCTGCTGTCCCCGTCCGGCCGGTTCGCCGCCCCGGAACGCCCCCGGCCGCCGGGCTGGTTCCAGGTCCATCTGCCGAACAGCTTCAGCAGCGGCCGCACCTACGCCGACCGGCTCGACGCCGCCGCCCGCCGCACCGCGCTGCGCGCCTTCGAACGGGCGCTTCGCCGGCACCTGGGCGCCCGCTGCCTGGGCGTCCTGCACCGGGACGTGGAGAAGGACGAACTCGCCGACACCACGGGCCGGTTCACGGTCCGCCGGAGGACGGCGCCCTGCTCGGTGCTGCACAACCGCTGGGACTCCATGGACGCCTACTTCGCGGGACTGCCGCGCACCAGGCGCCGTCGGCTCACCGCCCTGTACGAACGGGTCGGCGACGACCCCGGCCTGGTCACGGAACGGGTGGCGGCCGTCGACCCGGTCCGTGCCAGCCGCCTCGACCAGCTGACCCGGATGAAGCACACCCGCCGCCCCGGGGCGACCACCCCGCTGCTGCCCGCCTACTTCGAGAGGCTCAACACCCATCCGGGCGCCTCCTACTTCACCCACCGCGAGCGCGCGTCGGGCCGGCTGCTCTCGCTCGACCTGGTGCTGGACGTGCCGGGCGGCTGGGCCACCACGGTGACCGGTTCGGACGGGACCCGCGACCTGTACCTGGACCTGTACCTGCGCGAGATCGACCGGATGATCGGCGCCGGGGTGGGCGCGGTCCACCTGGGGCCCGGCATGCGCGGACTCAAGGAGTCCTTCGGCGCCGTCGTGGTGGAGCGGCACGCCGTCGCCGTCCCCTTCTGAGCCGTTCCGAGGCCTTCGGGCCCTTCCCCGAGCCCTTCCCCGAGCCCTTCCCCGAGTTCTTCCCCGAGTCCTTCTCGACCCGCACGACCGTGCGTGCCCCGGCCCGCACGACCACGCCCCGGCCCGTGAGGACACGCGCCGGACCGATGACGGCACCACGCCGAGAAAGCAGGACCCTCCGCATGGAGTTCACCACCGCCCTCGAACACCACCTGGCGGCCATCGACGCCCGCGACCTGGACGCGTACATGGAAACGGTCCACGACGAGGCGACCTGCATCCTGCCCGACGGGAGGACCGTGACGGGCGCCGAGGACGTCCGGGCCTTCCACCGGGACTGGTTCCGGGACCCCGACTGGACGATGGGGACCGAGCTCACCGGCTCCGTGGTGCAGGACGACACCGCGGTCGCCGTGCTCCGCGTCGACTACCGCGACCTGGACGCGGAGGGCGAGCCCTACCGGCTGTCCTACCTGCTCGGCCTGGTCTTCGCCCGCACGGACGGCCGGTGGCTGCTCGTCCACGACCAGAACACCCTCTGCTGACATGGCGGGTGGACCGCACACCTATCCACGGACCGTGCGACGCGCGGTGCGCACGGTCCCGCACTACCGGGAGCGGTACGCCGCCACCGGGACCCTGCCACCGCTCGGCCGCGCCGAGGCGGAGGAGCGGCGGCACCTGCTGATGCCGCTGGGCGCCGCGCCACCGGCCCGCCGGGAGCCCGGCCGCCCGGCGGCCGAGCACGTCGACGAGTTGTACGAGGCGCTCCGGCTGGCCGGCCACCGCACCCGCGGCCTTGACGTGTACGAGGCGGCACGGGGCCTGCGCGACCCGGTCCGGGCCCACGGCTCCACCTGGCGGACCGTGCTCACCGCCGACGCCCGCACCGACCCGTACGCGGAAGGCGGCACCCGGCCCGGCACCCTGCCCGAGGGCCCCGCGGTGGTGGTCGGTGACCCCGGCGGCACCGGCCCGCCGTGCGGCCCGGACCAGGCGCGGGTGGCCCGCACCAGCCTGGCCGAGACCGCCGCGTCCGGGCCGCTCCCCGGCGCGCTCTGGTACGAGCCGTGGCTCGGCCACCTCGGGGCGGTGCCCCCCTCCTGCGGGGAACTGCACCTCAACACCGGCCGGGTGGACGCCCGCCCGCTCGGCGACACGACCGTGCTGACCCTGCTGCGCCGACGCCTTCCCACCCTCGTCCACGCCCGCCCGGACGCGGCGGAGTCGTTCCGTCCGGGGCGCTGCCCCGTGCACGGCACCCCCATCATGCGGAGAACACCGTGACCCCAGGACTCTCACCCGTCATGAAGCTCGGCCCCGTGCTGCGCAACCTCGTGCGGACCGTACGCCTCGACCGGGCGGCCCCGGAACGGCTCGCCGAGGAGCAGCGGCGGCTGCTGGTCCGGCTGGTGCGGCACGCGCAGGCGCGGGTGCCGCGCTACCGCGAACTGATCGACCCGGCGACGGCCGCCGCCTTCCGCGGCCCGCGGGACCTGCCCTCGCTGCCGGTCCTGGACCGCACCGACCTGCACTCCTGCCCGCCCGGGGAACTCCTCGCGGCCGGGTTCACCACCGCCACCACCAAACCGGGCACCACCAGCGGCTCGTCCGGCATCCCCATCACCGTCCGCAACTCGGAGCGCGACCTGGGGTACCTGCGCGCCTCGTACCTGTACGACATGCTGGCCTCCGGTCTGCGGCCGTGGGACCGGATGGCGTACTTCCGGGTCAAGCCGTTCCTGCGCCACCCGCTGGAACGGTTCGGGCTGCTGCGCACCTTCCACATCGACACCAGCTCCACCCTGGACGAGCAGGTGGAGGCGTTCCTGGCGGCCCGGCCGACCTTCCTCGTGGGTTTCCCGCACGTGATCGCCTCCGTCGTGGACGAACTGGAGCGGCGCGGGACGCGTTACACCGGCGCGCGCCGGGTGCTGTTCGGCGGCGAGCGGCTGACACCGACCGCGCGGGCCCGGGTGCTCGGCCATCTGGGGGCGCGGTGCCACGAGGTGTACGCCTCCGTCGAGGTGTTCACGGTGGCCCGCACCTGCCGGCGCGGCTCGCTGCACCTGCGCGGCGCGGACGTGGTGGTCGAGGTGGAGCAGGACGACGGCACCGCCGTCCTCGCCGACGGCAGCCGCGAGGTGGAGGGCGAGATCCTGGTGACCCGGCTGTACAGCGAGGCGATGCCGCTGATCCGTTACCGGCTCGGCGACCGGGTCACGATCGGTCCGGCCGACTGCGGCTGCGGGCGCCGTACCCCGGTGGTGCTGCGGGTGCAGGGGCGCAGCGAGGACCGCTTCCGGGGTGCGGACGGGCGGGAGTTCTACGCCGACTTCCTCACCTACAGGGTGCAGGACTTCCCCGAGGTGGCGCGCATGCAGCTGGTGCAGGAGCGGCCCGCGCAGGTCACCGTCGCGGTGGTGCTGGCGCCGCACGCCGACGGGTCGGTGGTGGACCGGATCGCCGCGTCGGTGCGTCAGGCGGTGCCGGACTTCGACGTGACGGTCACCCCGGTGCCGTTCATCGCTCCGGAACGCAACGGCAAGATCAAGATCGTGAAGGTGCGGGCCGGAGCGGGTGGTTGAGCCCCCGGGGGCGGCGGGGCCGGGCCGCCCCCGGGATCTCGTCGGGCGCTCAGATCGAGCGGCGTTCCTCCAGGGCGGCCCGCCAGGACGGCGGCAGGTTGCGGACCACCTCGATGCCGGAGAACACGGACGGCTCCTGCGGGCCGACCTCCCGCACCCAGCGGGCCATCCGGCCGATGCCGTCCTCCAGGTCCACCGGGTGCTCGGGGACGCCGAACACCTTGTGGGCCTTGTCGTGCGTGGCGTAGGCGTCCCGCACCTCGTCGCGCTCCGGCAGGTGGTTGACGCGCAGGTCCACGCCCATCGCGTCGCAGACCGCCGCCGCGATGCGGTTGACGCTGTAGACCCGGTCGCCCCCGACGTTGAAGACCTCGTTGTACGCCTCGGGGGTCTCCACCGAGCGGGCGATGGCGGGCGCCACGTCCTTGATGTAGCTGAACGCGCGGGTCTGCTCCCCGTCGCCGAACACGGTGAACTCCTCGCCGCGCAGCGCCTGGTTCATGAAGATGCCGATGACGTTGCGGTAGCGGTCGCCGATGTTCTGGTACTCGCCGTAGACGTTGTGCGGCCGGAAGATGACGTACGGCAGCCCGAACATCCGGTGGGTCACCTGGAGTTCCTGCTCGACGGAGAACTTGGCGATGCCGTACGGGTCCTCGGGCGCGGGTACCAGGTCCTCGCTCATCGGGAGCCGGCCCGCCCCGTAAACGGCGATCGACGAGGTGAACACGAAGCACTTCACCGAGCCCGCGTTGACCGCGGCGTTGATCAGGTTGACGCTGCCGACCACGTTGTTCATGTAGTTGAAGCGCTTGATGAAGTGGCTCAGGCCCTCGGCGGCGTACGCGGCGAGGTGGAAGACGTAGTCGACGCGGTGGGCGGCGAACACGGCGTCGACCACCTCGGGGTCGCAGACGCTGCCGTGCCGGAACTCCGCCTCGGCGGGGACGTTGCCGCGCACGCCGCCGCTGAGGTCGTCGAGGACGATCACCCGGTGGCCGGCGGCGAGGAGTTCGCGCGCCACGTGGGAGCCGATGAAGCCGGCGCCGCCGGTGACGAGGGAGACGGGGGCGGTGGTGTTGCTGCCGGTGGTCATGCGGGTTCCTTCTCTCTGGGGGCGGGTTCTGGGTGCGCGGGGACGGGGGACGCCGCCCGGCCGGAGAGGCCGAGCAGGCCGAGCGCGGGTCCGGTCATCACCGTGGTGAGGACGGCCATCACGACCAGCACGGTGAACGCGTTCTGGTTGATCAGCCCGGCGTCGAGTCCGGCCCGGAGCACGACGATCTCGGTGACGCCGCGGGCGTTGAGGAGGACACCGAGCCCGAGCGAGTACCGCCAGGACAGGCCCGCGGTGCGGGCGGTGACGGCGGTTCCGGCGAGCTTGCCGGCCACCGCGGTGACGATGGCGACGGTCCCGGCCAGCAGCAGTCCGGCGTGTCCGGTGACCTGGGTGAGGTCGACGGTCATGCCGACGGACAGGAAGAACAGCGGCAGCAGCAGCCGCCGGTTGAGGGAGTCGACGCGGGTCTGCACCGCGGTCAGCGAACTGTCAGGGCGGTGCGGCAGCAGCAGACCGGCGAGGAAAGCGCCGAAGATGGAGTGGACGCCGATCAGGTCGGTGAGCCAGGCCAGCGAGAAGACGAGCAGCAGCAGGAACACCAGCCGGGCGGCGGCGGGCAGCCCCACCCGGTCCGACCACTGCTCGGCGGCCCGCACCAGCGGGCGTCCCAGCAGCAGCACCGCTGCCGCGACGGCGGCGGCCAGCAGCACCGTGCCGCCCGCGCCCCAGACGCTGCCCGCCCCGGCCACGGCCATCGCGGTGGCCAGGGCTCCCCAGGCGATGACGTCGCAGGCCGCTGCGCAGGTCATCGCCATGGTGCCGAGCGGGTGCCGGGACAGGCCCGACTCCTGCACGATCCGGGCGAGCACCGGGAACGCGGTGATGCTCATCGCCGTGCCGAGGAAGATCGCGAACGGCAGGAACCCGACGTGCCCGGCGGCGAACTCCCGGTAGACCAGCCCCGAGGACAGCACCCCCAGGACGAACGGGATGATCATGCTGCCCTGGCTGACCGCCCCCACCACGCGCCCGCTGCGGCGCAGTTGGGAGGGGTCGAACTCGGATCCGACGGAGAACATGAAGAGGATCAGGCCGACCTGGGCGAGCAGGTTCAGCACCGGCGCGGCGCTCTCCGGGAAGAACAGTTCCTTCGAGACCGGGAGGAACGCCCCCAGGCAGGACGGGCCGAGCAGCAGACCGGCGGCTATCTCGCCGACGACCGGTGGCTGGCCGATCCGGCGGGCGAGCGCGCCGCCCGCCGCGGCGACGGCGGCGACGGCGGCGAGCGCGGCCACCACCCGCAGCAGCGTCTCACTGGCGCGGGCGGCCTCGGCCGGAGGTGTCGCGGCGGCGCCCGCCGGGAGGTCGTCGGGCACCCCGACACCGAGACCGAGCACGGCGAAGAGCGCGCCCAGGGCGAGGACGGAGATCAGCAGCGGGTAGACGACGCCCCGCCAGGCGGGCCGCCCGTCCGCGCGAGGGCCGTCGGCGGTACGGGAAGCGGCGGTACGGGCTTCGGTGGCACGGGCATCGGCGGGACGGTCGTCGGCAGGGCCGCGGCCGGTCCGGGGACGGTCGTTCATCGGGTGGGCTCCCCCAGGTGGGTCGGGTTTGCGCGGGGCGCGATGGTCACGGGCCGGTGGTCACGGGGCGCGGTGGTCACGGGGCCGGGGCGGCGGCCGGTCTCGCGCCGGCCCCCAGCAGCAGACGGGCGGCCAGGGCGTGGGCGATCTCCCCGGTCACGAGCGCGGTGACCGCGCCGAGCGCGCCGAGCGCGGGCACCAGCACCAGGCCGAGGAGGACCGCGCAGACGAGCCCGGCCACCGATCCGGCGGCGGTGACCCGCAGGGTGCGCGCGGTGGCGTTCTCCAGCAGGTAGTTGACGCTGCCGACCGCGAAGAACAGCGGTACGCACAGGACATACAGGAGCAGGACGGCGACCGGCGGCGACACCAGGCCGCTCCGTTCGGCGTGGTGGGTGAGCAGGAGCGCGAGCGCGGTCCACACCGTTCCGGTCACCGCGATCTGGGGAAGCCGCCGTGCCACCCGGCGGTCGAGCAGATCGGCCTCCACGGTGCGCAGGGTCAGCGACACATGGGGCTGGAAGAGCCGCATGAGGTAGCCGAAGCCGTTCAGCAGGACGGACGAGGCGAGCACCATCAGGTAGAGGTGACCGCTCTGCGCGTGGTGGCGGGAGGCGCCGAGCAGGGCGAAGAGCAGGCTGAGCGTGCCGGAGGCGGCGACGTCCCCGGCCGCCATGAGCAGGGAGGTGGAGACGGCGGGTACGGCCACCCGGCGGCGCACCGGCCGGGCGGCGGCCCGGTACAGCGCGGGCAACTGCGCCAGGTTGAGCACGGCGGTCCCGCCCAGGAGCCAGCCGATGAAGAACACCGGACCACGGTCGAACAGGGCCGTGAGGGCGGTCCCGGTGACGACGGTCAGCGACAGGGCCGCGAAGTTGGCGATGTCGGCACGGTTGCGGCCCAGCGCCCGGCACAGCCCGACCAGGACGGTGTTCAGGCCGAGCAGGGAGGCGTACAGGCCGGCCAGCAGCATCGCCATCCGGTGGTCGTCGGCCGCCACGAACGCCGTCGCGCAGCCCAGCCACAGCACGACCGCTCCGGTGAGGGCCAGTGCGCAGGCGAGGAAGACGCTGATCAGCTGGCCGCCGGTGCGCCGGGCCCGGGGGACCAGCTTCAGGGCGGACTTCTCGATGCCGAGGGAGGTGATCGTGGTGAGGACCTGGGCGGTGCCCATGGCCCCGGCGTAGTGCGCGTAGGGGCCCTGGCCCCAGCTCGCCAGGAGGACGGTGTTCGCGCCGAGCAGGGCGAGCCGGAACGCGGCGCGTCCGGCGAGCAGCGAGGTCAGCAGGCCGGTGGTGGGCCGCCGCGGGACGGCCCCGCCCGCCTGCCGGTCCCGTGCCGGGGCCGGGGCGTCGGCCGTCATGGGGCGTCGGCCGGCACCGGCCCGGGTGCCACCGCCTCGGAGGTCACGAAACGGCCCTTGCCGCCCGCGGTGATCTCGATCCGGTCGGCCTTCACGACGCGCAGCGGGAACGCGCACTCGGCCACGGTGTGCAGCCGCTCGGCCACCGCCGCGCACAGTGCGGCCCAGGCGTCGTCGTCCATGGCCCCGGCCGGGACCACGTCGAGCCGGACGGCGCCCGCGCGGTCCTGGTGGACGGAGCACTCGGCGATGCCGGGGAACGTCGCCGCCAGGTGCAGGAAGGTGTCCGGGTAGAGGTGACGCCCGGTGGGCAGCAGGACCGAGTCGTTGACCCGGCCGACGGTGAGCCGCAGGGTGCGAAAGCGCCGCCCGCACCGGCAGGGCCGGGTCTCGATCCTGCCGATGTCCCCGAGGTCGTAACGGATCAGCGGCATCGCGCGCTCCATGAACGCGGTCACCACCACCCGCCCCTCGGAGCCGTCCGGCAGCGGCCGGTCCCGCTCGTCGAGGATCTCCACCAGCAGGCGGTCCTCGGCGAGGTGGGCCCGGCCGTACGCGCACTCGTAGGCGATGTTGAGCACCTCGAACGCCGAGTACTCGTCGCGCACCGGCACCCCGAACTCCTTCTCGAACAGCGCCCGGTGGGCGTCGACGAGAAGTTCGGACTCGGTCATGACCAGCCGCAGGGTGCGGCGCAGCACGGCGAGTTCGGCCGGGGTCAGGGCCCGGAGCAGGGCACGCAGGTGCACCGGGTAGCCGATGATCACCTGGGGCCGCTCGGCGAGGAGTTCGGCCTTGATGTCGTCCATCGCGCGGTCGGTGAGCAGGACGTGCCGCCGGAACAGCTTGGCCTTCTCGAAGCCGCGCGAGGGCGGCGCGAAGGGCCGGATGTGCGAGAGCCGGTCGGTCGGCAGGTAGCGGCGGGTCGCCAGGAAGCGGCGCACGCAGGCGGCCATGTGGTAGTCGTGGCTGCGCCGGTCGTGCACCACGGTGATCCGGCGCCCGGTGGATCCGCTGGTGCGGAAGGTGGGCAGGGAGCCGGGGGTCACACCGTCGGCGAGGAAGTCCTCCAGGGGCCTGGCGCGCAGGACCTCCTTGTCCAGGACCGGGAGCCGGGCCGTGTCGGCGAGGGTGCGCAGCGGTCCGGTGCGGTGGTCCGGGTGGTCGCGGTAGTACGGCACCCGGGTGCGCGCGTGCGCCAGCATCGCGTTGAACTGGGCCAGTTGGCGGCGGCGCAGCGAGCCCCGGGTGCCGTACTGGCGGAGATACGTGACGGGCACGTACCAGGCCTCTCGGAGGAACATCGTCGTCGTCTCCTCGTCGCGGCCGGCCGTCAGCCGGCCTCGGGGACCCGGGTGCCGGGGCGGCGGAGGATCCGGGTGACCGGGGCGAACCAGCGGGTGGGCGCGAACAGCACGAACGCGACGAGCACCAGGTGGGTGATGATGAAGGCGTACGCCTCGTACTTGCTGGGGGCGTGGCCGATGAAGACCGTCATGTGGGAGGCCCAGGTCCACACCTCGGGGATGGTCTGCCACTGCGGGTCGGTGTGGTCGTTGACGGTGAGGTAGGCGAAGTCCTCGACGCCGGAGAGCATCAGCAGGATCATCGCGTAGGACAGCCGGCGCACCAGGTGGGAGGCGCCGCCGCCGACGCGGAACGAGAAGACGAGGCTCAGCACCAGGAACGGTGTCAGCGTCAGGATGTAGTAGTAGAGCTCGGGGTGGACCTCGGCGACGAAGAAGATCTTCGGCACGAAGTAGACGAAGTAGAGCAGGAAGCACAGCGGTATCGCCAGGTGCAGGTGGATCTTCCTGGCCCATGCCGGGTCGAGCTGGGCGACGGCCTCGGTGGCGAGGATGAACGGCACGAGTTTGAACAGCAGGATGCCGAGGTTCTTGACCTCGCGGTCGTGCGGCAGGACGAACCACACGATGCCCGCGAAGACGGCGGCGAGCGCGAAGAGGATGAGGAAGGGCGCGTTGCGCCGGACGGTGTTCACGGGGTCTTCTCCGTAAGGAGTTCGGGGCCGACGGACGGTGTTCACGGGGTTTTCTCCGTGAGGAGTTCGGGGCCGACGGGCAGGTCGTGCGGGGATTTCTCCGTGAGGAGTTCGGGGCCGACGGGCGGGATGCGCGGGGCGCGGGGCGGGTCGGGCTCCACGCCGAAGCGGAGCAGGGCCTCGGCCCGGGCCCGCGCCTCACGGAGTTCGGTGTGGCTGTCCGCGACGAGCAGGAGGTAGCCGAGCTTGTGGCCCGCCTGGGTGTAGCGGTGGACCCGGCTGCCGGACTTCGCGAAGATCTGGAGTTCGACGGTCTGCGGCAGGGCGCGGACCGCGTCGGCGCCCTCGACGGTGCGCAGGATGCCGTCGGTGTCGCTGGTGAGGATGCGCAGGGCGGTCTTCTTGTTGTGGCGGGGCGTCAGGTCGAAGTCCTCGCCCAGCGCGAGGTGCAGCGCGGCCTCGTAGGTGTTGATGCCGTAGGCGTGCTTGACCAGCAACGGCATGCCGTTGCCGCCGAGCCGGGCGCCCATCTCGATGAAGCGGATCTCCTCGGTGCGGTCGTCGACCACGAAGTCGAAGTTGACCGGCCCGTCGATGTGCCCGAGCTCCCCGCAGATGTCCATGATCAGTGAGCGGAGCCGGATCTCGGTGGCGGGCGGCAGTTCGGCGGGCACCGTGTGCCCGGTGGTGATCATCCGGGGGGCGCCGGTGGTGGTGCGCTCGGTCACGGCGACGGTGCCGAGCCTGGAGCCGCGCAGGAACGCCTCGGCGGACAGGTGCCGGCCGAGCAGCATCTCCTCGATGATCACCCGGCCGGAGAAGGAGTGGCGCCGCGCCTCGTCCAGCGCCGCGGGCAGGGCCCGGGGGTCGGCGACGACCTGGACGCCCTTGCTGCCGGAGGAGTCGCTGGGTTTGACGATGACGGGCAGCGGCAGTCCGGCGGCGGCCCGTTCCAGTTCGTCCGGGTCCGCGGACTGGACGTGGCGGTAGGTGGGCAGGCCGAGCCGTTCCAGGACGGAGTGGAAGTAGCCCTTGTCGACGGAGGCCCGGACCGCGTCCGGGGCCGGCTGGTGCGGGGTCCCCAGGATGCGGCTCAGCTCCGCGACGGACTCCTGCGCCGCGTCGCTGGCCGGTGAGATCACCGCCGCGACGTCGAGGTGGCCGACCATGGCGGCGATCCGCCGCGGGTCCCGGGTGGTCATGCACAGGAACAGGTCGGCGGCGGTCGCGCCGAGCGCCTCGGGACGCTGGTCGACGCCGACGACGCCGTAGCCGAGGCGGCGGGCCTCGTGGTAGGCGGGCAGCTGGTCCTCGCCCCCGCCGAGCACGAGGACATGGGGCTTGTTCATGGCAGATTCCCTGTCTGCAGCACCGTTCCGGGGGTCGCCCGGCCGGTGGACTCGTGTCGGTACGCGTAGAGGTCGTCGCCCGGTCGTACGGGGATGTTGGCCTCGCGGATCTGGTAGCGGGGCAGGCCGGCGCTGCCGCGCATGATGCGCACCAGGTAGCGGGCGAACAGCGCGAGCGTGCCGAGGCCGACGGCGTGCAGGACCACGGACACCGCGGTGAGGAGCCGGGTGTCGCCGTGACCGAGCAGGAGCGCCGCCGCCGAGGCGGCGGCACCGGCCGCCGCCAGGTAGACGAGGACGAGCGGCCGGTACGAGAAGCCGACGAACAGGTCGATCGCGTGCCCGAACAGTTTGCCCAGCGACCACTTGCCCCGGCCCGCGCTCCGCGCGGAGTGCGCGGTCTCCACCGTGGTGTACCGCGCCCCGATCAGCGGCAGCGTGGCGATGAAGTACGGCGTGCTGACCTTGCACTCGGCGACCTTGCGGGCCACCGAGGTGCGCACCACCCGGAACACCGAGGCGTGGACGGGCAGTTCGATGCCCAGGACCCGGGTGGCGATGGCCTGGTGGCCCCGGGTGCCGAGCCGCCGGTGCCACGGGTCCTGGCGGGCCCTGCGGACCGCGAAGACGGCGTCGTACCCGCCCTCGGCGGCCCGTTGCGCGAGCTTGTGGAGTTCGGCGGGCGGGGACTGGAGGTCGGCGTCGAGCTGGACCGTCCATTCCTTCGAGGCATAGGCGAATCCGGCGGTGAACGCGGATTCGAGGCCGAAATTCCGGGCGAACGAGAGGTAGCTGACGCGCGCATCCGATTCGGCTATCCGCTTGATGATCTCAAGGGTGCGGTCGGTGCTTCCGTCGTCGACGAAGAGGATCTCGGAATCCTCGTACCGGTATATCTCCTCCCTGATTTCCAGGTATGCCTGCTCTATGCACTCCTCCTCGTTGTAACAGGGCACCATCGCGGTGATCGAAAGCGTGGCAGGCATCCTGGCCATCATTCTCTGCTCTCGTTATTTCGGGCCTCCTAGTCGAACATCGCGTTCATGGTCTCGTGCGTGGCGGTCTTCGACAGGTCGGCGTTGCTCGCCCAGCAGGTGTTGAGGATGATGCGGGTCTTGTCGGCGTTCAGCGGGACCGTGCGGTGCAGGGTGGTGTCCGAACGCAGGAAGTACAGGTCCCCCTTGGCGTGCCCGTAGGAGCGGATCGGGTGCTCCTGGAGGTACTCCTCGACGCGCGGGTCGTCCTTGTTCCAGTCGGTGTGCGGAATGGCCTGGAGCATGCCGCCGAACTCCAGGGACGGGGCCTCGATCAGCCAGATGACCGTGAAGCCGAAGTCGCCCCAGTGCCAGCCGTGGGTGTCACCCTTCTGGTGCTGGCGGGTGATGATGTACTTCTCCTCGTCCCACGGGCAGTCCAGCACTTCTTCCTTGGCCAGGCGGGACAGGAAGCCCTTGAGCGCGGGGGACTCGTAGACGGCGGGGATCAGCGAGCCGTCCGTGGCGATCGCCTTCTGGCCCACCGTCGACATGTAGCGCGGCGAGTCCCCGGTCTCCTTGAGACGGATGTCGATGCGCTTCTGGTGGGCGTCGATCAGCCGGTGCGTCTCGTCGGCGACCGCGGCGAAGATCTCCTCGGAGACCAGACCGGGGAGCTTCACGTAGCCCTCGCGGCGGAAGTGCTGGGAGAGCTTGAGGACCTCGTGGTCGTTGCTGAAGCGCTCCGAGATGTTCTTCGCGATCAGCTCTTCCACGTTGGCCGCGGTGATGGCGTTCTCCGTCATGGCGTGCGACTCCTCCACTGTGCTGCTGCCGGAACACTGCTGCCGGAATTCAGGGAACGGCCCCTTCGGCGGGGCCCCTTCCGGCGCTGTTGACACATTGGATTCTGCTCGGAGGAATGCCGCCGCCGGTAGTGTTCCGCTCACCGATTCGGCGTGAACAAATCCCGCCCGCCCTCCGGCATGAGGAACTCATACCGCATGTGAGATCTTCATGCCGGGGCGATGGATGAGAAACACACCCTTGCGGGGAGTGGTTTACTCCTGACACATTCCAATGCGCCCCGGGGATCGTCCTGACATTCCTGTGCGGGTACGCCATGCGATTCCAGGGAGGGAATGAAAAATGGCCAGGACAGCTGTAGTGGCCGGTGGGGCGGGTTTTCTCGGCTCGCACCTGTGCGAGCGACTGCTCGCGGACGGCTGGGGTGTCGTCTGCGTCGACAACTTCAGCACCGGTGATCCGCGGAACGTGGCCCACCTCGCCGACGACGGCGGGTTCCGGCTGATCGAGGCGGACGTCAGCGAGGGGCCGCTCACCGTCGAGGGCGAGGTGGCGGCCGTGCTGAACCTCGCCTCGCCCGCCTCACCCGTCGACTACCTCGAACTGCCCCTGGAAACCCTGCGGGTGGGATCCGAGGGAACCCGTCACCTGCTGGACCTCGCCCGTGCCGCGGGCGCCCGGTTCGTGCTCGCCTCCACCTCGGAGACGTACGGCGACCCGCTGGTGCACCCGCAGCCCGAGAGCTACTGGGGCAACGTCAACCCGGTCGGGCCCCGCTCCGTCTACGACGAGGCCAAGCGGTACGCCGAGGCGCTCACCATGGCCTACCGGCGCACCCACGGCGTCGACACCGGCATCGTCCGCATCTTCAACACCTACGGGCCCCGGATGCGGGCCAACGACGGCCGTGCCGTGCCCACGTTCATCCGGCAGGCGCTCGCCGGGGAGCCGATCACGGTGGCCGGCGACGGTTCGCAGACCCGGTCGCTGTGCTACGTCTCCGATCTGGTCGACGGACTTGTGCGGATGGCCGGCCACACCCTCGCCGGACCGGTCAACCTCGGTAACCAGGAGGAGATTTCGGTTCTCCGGCTCGCCGAGTGGATCCGTGAACTCACGGCGTCCGCCTCCGGTATCGTGCAGGTGCCCCGGCCCGTGGACGACCCATCCGTCCGACGCCCGGACACCACCAGGGCTCACGAGGACCTGGGCTGGCAGCCGCAGGTCGGTACCGCGCGCGGTCTGGCCGAGACCGTCGCATGGTTCCGCGACCGGCCGCAGGGCGGGCACGCGCACCTGCAACTGGCCGGTGCAGAGGATTTGTAGGGCACATCGGCACCCTGGACGGGCAGTCGCGCAACGAGGGGAATCTCCGTGTCGGCCCAGGACCTGGGGAGCGTTTCGAAAGTCCCGCCCGACCGGAAGCCCCCGGCGCCGCCGCCCGGACGCCGGGGCCCACTCCCGGTCCCGGTCCCGGTTCCGGGGTGGCCGGTCCTGGACCCTGCTCCGGTTCCGGTCCCGGTCCCGGTTTCGGGGTGGCCGGTCCTGGATCCTGCTCCGGTTCCGGTCCCGGTCCCGGTTTCGGGGTGGCCGGTCCTGGATCCTGCTCCGGTCCCGGCCCCGCCCCCCGGCCGGGCGGTGTCACTGCCGGGACGCTCCCCGGATGTCGAGCCAGCCCCGGCCCGCGGCGAGAACGCCCGCCTCGAATCGACTGCGGGCGCCCAGCCGTTGCATCAGGTCGGCGGTGATGCGCCGGGTGGTCCGCACCGACACCCCCAGCTGGCGGGCGATCGCCTCGTCCGTCATCCCCTGGGCGAGCAGTTCGAGCACGGTCCGCTCCGGGGGCAGCAACGGATCGTCGTCGTCGCGGATCACGGTCTCGCCCAGCGAGCGGGCCTGCTGCCAGGTGTGCTCGAAGAACGCCAGCAGCGCGGCCACCGCCCCCGTGCCGTGCAGCACCAGCGCGCCGAGGTCGGCGGCGGCCGGATCGACCGGCACGATCGCCGTGCGGCGGTCGTAGATGAGCATTCGCGAGGGCAGCCGGGGCACGGTCCGCACCTGACCGCCCCGTTCGGCGAGCCAGTTGACGTAATCCCGGGTCGCCGGCGAATTGGCCGCGCTGTCGAGGAACACATACCGAAGCCGGACGCCGCGGGCGGTGGTCTCCCGGTCCAGCGGCCGGGCGGCTGCCAGACTCTCCGCGTTCTGCCCGCCCCCCGGCACGAAGGCCGCCACCTCGGTGGTGCAGGTGTTCGCGAGATGCTCGATCTTCGACTGGATCTGGTCCAGCGTCCCGAGCTTCTGCACCTCGGTGGCCACCTGTCCGCCCGAAGCGCGGATATCGGCCAACATCCGGGTCATGGCGAGCCGGCTCGCGCTGATCTGACGCTGCCGTTCGAGGACTTCCTCCTCCTGGCTCATGAGCAGCGCGGTCAGTCCCAGCTCCGGATCGACGGGCCGGCCCGGACCGCCGTTAGCCGACGGCCGCACGAGCGACAGCGCGGCCAGCCGGTCCAGCGCAGCACGGAATCGTTGCTCCGTCCAGCCCAACTGCTCAGCCAGACCGGAAATGCCCCCCGTACCGCCCGCGAGCATCGCGCGGTACACCGCTTCCTCATCCGGACCGAGGCCCAGTTGACGCAGCATCTATCCCTCCCCCAAAGGCAGAAGCCTCACAATCCGCACACATCACCCACCTGGATGGGCTGTGCGACCGATGTGAGCCCACACCATATTCGATGGCTGAAAGTTCACACGAGATCCAGGGAATCAGCCGTCACATCTGCGGGGCGATCGTCGTGTACCTCGTGAACATTCACGCCGACCCCCCGCTGCACCGTTCACCGGACGAGGTGAGTGCCGAACTCTGGGCGGCGGTACGTTCCGGCCACCGGGTGGAGCACATCTACACCCGGCCGCCGGTGGCCGACGCGGCGGTGCTCTTCCTGGCCCAGCCCACCCTTGCCGACGCGGAACACGCCGCGGACGACGTCCTGTCGCGGTGCGCGGCCCGCTTCGTACGGGGTTCCACCGTCCCGCTGACCATGCTGGTGGAACTGCTCTCCCACGAGAGCAACCACGGGTGACCCCGTCGGCGGCGACAGCCCCGCCGCGTCGGTGGCCCGGCAGTCCGCTCCGCCACATGGACGGTCCGGCCGTGACAGCCCCACCGCATGGACGGCCCGGCCGGCCGACTCCGCGGCATCGGCGGTCCGGCCGTCCGCTCCTGTCCGAGTCCTGCTCCTGTCCGAGTCCCACTCCTGTCCGAGTCCCGCTCCTGTCCGAGTCCTGCCATTGCAACTCCCTGACAGGGGCGGACCCTGGGCAGTGCCTCATCCGTCGAGCAGAGTGATCTCACCGGCCGGGGGCGCCGCGCCACAGAGGCGAAGCGCCGCCGCGGACCCTTCGTACGACCGAGCGAGGGGCCGCCGCGCCGGAGAGGGAGACCGCTCACGGGACCGGAACCGGCCCCGTGCACACCTGGGGGACACGATGAAGCTTCCGTACGCAACCACCTGCAAGGCCCTGCTCACCGCCACGCTGGCCGTCGTCGCCGTCCACGCGGGCGTCGCCGCCCAGGCCGCAGACGGACGCCACGACCGGGCGGCCACCGCGGCAGGCCAGGCCCCCGGTCAGCACCTCCGGGAGAGCCACGACCGTCAGGACAGCAACATCTGGGGCCCGTGACCCCGTGGCCGCGACGGAAATCCTGCACCTGAACCTGCTCGGGCCGGTGGAGGCCCACCGCGACGGCGCCCCCCTCAACCTGGGGGGTGCCAAGCCCAGAACGGTCCTGGCCGCCCTGCTGATCGCCCGGGGCCGGGTCGTCGCCGACACCGAACTCACCGCGTTGCTATGGGGCGACCGTCCCCCCGCCACCTGCTCCGCCCAGATCCACACGTACGCCTCCCGGGTGCGCCGGCTGCTCGGCGCCGGGATCGATGTGGAGCGCCGCCGCCCCGGCTACCTCGTCCGGTTGCCGGAGCACGGGGTCCACGTCGACCTGCTCGCCTTCCGGGAACGGGCGGCGCACGGCGCCGCCGCGCTGGACGCGGGCGACCCGCGGACCGCGGCCGACGCCCTGCGCCACGCCCTCGCCTGCTGGCGGGGCGAGGCGCTGGGCGGGGTCTGCGAACCACTCGTCGACGTCGAGCGCGCCCGGCTGGAGGAAGAGCGACTTGTCGTGCTCGAACAGCGGATGGACGCCGACCTGGAACTCGGACGGCACACCGAACTCATCCCCGAGCTCATCGCGACCATCGCCGCCCACCCGCTCCGCGAGGGGCTGCGGGCCAGGCTCATGACCGCGCTGTACCGGGCAGGTCGGCAGGCCGACGCGCTGGCCGCCTACCGGGCCGCCCGCGCCACGCTCGCCGAGGAACTCGGGCTCGACCCCTGCGCCGAACTCCAGCGACTGCACCAGGCGCTGCTCACCGGGCACCCGTCCCTGCACCCGCGCCCCGCCCGGGCAACGGCGTCCGCCACCGCCGCCCCCACCGTCGCCCCGCCCCCGCCCGCCGAACTCCCGCCCGCACCCACCGACTTCGTCGGACGCGAACAGGAGGTGATGCGACTGAGCACGGCCCTGAGCGACCACCGGCCACGCGGCGGCGAACCCGCCGTGCACACCGTGACCGGCATGGTCGGCGTCGGCAAGTCGGCAGTGGCACTGCGGACCGCGCACCGGGTCAGACACCGCTACCCGGACGGTCAGGTCCACCTCGACCTGCGCGGATCCGGACCGGAACCGCTCGACCCCGCGGTCGCGCTCGCCGAACTGCTGAGGCTGCTCGGCACACCCCCCGGCCGGATCCCGGCCGGGCTCGACGACCGCGTACGGACCTACCGCACCCGGATCGCCGACCGGCGGCTGCTGCTCGTCCTCGACGACGCGGCCGACGAACGCCAACTGCGCCCGCTGCTTCCGGTCACCGAGGGCTGCGCGGCTCTGATCACCAGCCGCAACGCGCTGTACGCCCTCGACGGCGTCGGCCGCACCCCGCTGAACCCGCTGCCCACGGCCGATGCCCACGAACTGTTCGGCATGCTGGCGGGGCGCTCCCGCACCGCTGCCGAACCCCGGGCCACTGCCGACGTCGTGGAGATGTGCGCGGGGCTGCCGCTGGCGCTGCGCATCGCCGGACTGCGGGCCGGCGCACGCCCGCTGTGGCCCCTCGCGAAGCTCGCCGACCGGCTGACCGCACCCCACCGCACACTTGCCGAACTCGACCTTGCCGACCTGTCGTTGCGCGAAAGCCTGATGGCCGGCTACCGCCTGCTCGCCCCGCCGAGCCGACGCGCTCTGCGGTTCCAGTCGGCGCTGGGACCGCACCCCGTACCCCCGGGCACCACCGCCCGCGCCCTGGGCGTACCCCCGGAACGGGCCGAGGACCTGCTCGCCGGCCTCGCCGAGGCGCACTGGACCGAGCCGGTCGATCTCGGCGGCGGGCCCGGCTACCGACTGCACCCCCTCGTCCGGCGCTTCGCCCGCGACCTGCTGGCCCGCGAGGAGGGCGGCGTCCCGCTGCCCCTCCCGCTGCCCCGACGCCTGCCCGCCCCGACACATGCCGGCCACGCCAACTGACGTCCCCGTTCCGCCACGCGCACCGACCCGAGCCGACCCGCGGCCGCCGCTGTTCGTCTGGCGGCACCGACCGAGATGAGGCACAGTCCCGGCATGCCCGCACCCTCTGGATTCAGTTACGAGAACCGCGCCGACGGCACCGTCGTCATCACGCACCGCGGCCGGAAGGCCACCACCCTGCGCGGCGACCGCGCCGCCCGGTTCGTCGAAGAGGTGGCCGCCGGAGACGAACAGGCCGTCATGGCCCGCTGGACCGGCTCCTACAAGTTCGGCAACGAACGCACCGCCCGCAACCATCCGAGAAACCAACGACGCCGTGGCTGACGTCACGGGCGTCGGCCGAAGGACACCCACCCTCCATGACTGACACCGCAGCCCTGCCCTCCGCCCCCCTCCCTTCCGCATCGCTTCCCCGTCCCCATTCCCCTGCCCTTCCCCTTCCTCTTCCCCATTCGCCCCGGCGGGTCGCCGTGTTCGGCGCGGGCTACATCGGCCTGGTCACCGGGGCCTGTTTCGCCGAACTCGGCCACCGGGTGGTGGTACGTGACATCCAGCCCGAGCGGATCGACCTGCTGCGCTCCGGCGACGTCCCGTTCTTCGAGCCCGGCCTCGGCGACCTGATCCTCCGGAACAAGGAACGGCTCTCGTTCACCCTCGACGTGCACGAGGCAGTACGGGACGCCGAAGTGGTGTACGTGTGTGTGGACACCCCGCCCACGGCATCCGGCGACGCCGACCTCTCCCGGGTCTGGGCCGTTGTCGACGCGCTCAAGGACACCGCCTCGCACCTCGTCGCGGTCGTGGTCAAGAGCACGGTGCCGGTCGGCACCGGGGACCGGGTGCGAGTCGCCCTCGACGAGGCAGGGCTGCACCACGTCGGCTACGCCTCGAACCCCGAGTTCACCGCCGAGGGAAGCGCGGTGGACGACTTCCTGCGCCCCGACCGGGTGGTGATCGGCGCCTTTGACGAGGCCACGGCCCGCTGGGTGGAGGGGCTCTACGCGGGAGTCGACGGGCCGGTCGAGACCATGGACGTCGCATCGGCCGAGATGGTCAAACTCGCCGCCAACGCCCTGCTCGCCACCAAGATCACCTTCATCAACGAGATCGCGACCGTGTGCGAGGCGACCGGGGCGGACATCGAACACGTCGCCCGCGCGATCGGCCGCGACCACCGGCTCGGCCCGTACTTCCTGAACGCCGGTCTCGGCTACGGCGGTTCCTGCTTCCCGAAGGACTCACGCGCTCTGCGGGCGATGGCCAGCAACTCCGGCTACCCCTTCCAGCTCCTCAACGCCGTCATCGAGGTCAACGAACTCCAGCCCCGGCGCGCCATCCAGCGGCTGAAGTCCGAACTCGGCGGCCTGCGGGGCCGCCGGGTCGCCCTGCTCGGCCTCACGTTCAAGCCCGGCACGGACGACATGCGCGAGGCCCCCAGTGCCGTCATCGCCTCCCGCCTCCTCGCCGAGGGCGCGGAGGTCACCTGCTGGGACCCGATGGCCCGTCCCGGCCCGGTCCAGCCCTGGTCCTCGACCACCCGTCACGACACCGTGGACGACGCCGTGTCGGACGCCGACGCCGCCGTACTCGTCACCGAATGGCCCGAACTCGTGGACGTCGACTGGCCCGCCGCCGCCCGCCGCATGCGCCACCCGCTGTTCTTCGACGGCCGCAACCTGCTGGAGTCCACGGCGATGCTGGACGCGGGCTTCACGTACATGAGCGTGGGCCGCGCGACCCGCCACCGGTAGGACGGGCAGCGGCGGCTGCGAACAGGGAGCCGATGACACGCGGTTGGGTGACTTCTCGGTTGGCGCCGTGCCGCGTGTCCGTTGCTGCCTACGCTGAACCGCAAGGGAACGGGTACGGGCAGTGACCGCCTGGTGGTGACGCGGGGCTGTCCTCCAGGTACGGCGTCGGGCGCACAACGCGCGGGCGCGGAACGAAAGCGGGTGCCGTATGGCGGACAGGGACGCGGACGAGCACGGCGGGAACTGCGCGGCGGACGAGGCAGCGGATGACGCAGTGGATGACGCCGAGCGGGATTTCGACCAGGTGGACGGCTCGGGTCCGGTGATCGCGGCTGTCGGACGTCAGATCCGGCTGTGACGTGAGTCGGCGGGGATGCGGGCGAAGGAACTGGGCGCCGCGATCGGCTACGGCGAGGACCAGGTCTACAAGGTGGAGGGCCGTACACGCATCCCCAAACCGGAGTTCCTGGAGAAGGCGGACCAGGTCCTGCGCGCGGGCGGCAAGATCGTCGCGATGAAGAAGGACCTGGAGGAGGCGCGGTACCCGAAGAAGGTCCGGGACTTGGCGAACCTGGAGCGGACACGACCCGCTGGGCCGTCGTACGGCCAAGCGACGCCTTGCCGGCGACGGCGACGTTGTGCTGGAGCAGACCTGCTTCACCTGGGACGACGCACAGCTCTGCGAGCAGCGGACTACTGGGGGAAGTTTGCTCGGGCCCGTCACACTCACATGGGATCATGACGGCATGCGTCCGTCTGTCCAGGTGGAGCGCATTTTCGCAGACGATTCCTGTCAAGAGGTCGTTGACGAGCGGTTCTTCGCAATCGTTACCGATCTGATCGGCACCCCGCGCGAACTCATCGACGAATCGGGGAAACTGGCCTGGTGCACACGCACCACACTTTGGGGTACGACAACGTGGGCGGCGAAGAGTGCGGCGTATACGCCACTCCGCTTCCCCGGCCAGTACTTCGACCCCGAAACCGGTCTGCACTACAACGTCCACAGGTACTACGACCCCGAAACGGCTCGCTATGTGACCTCCGACCCCTTGGGTCTCGATCCTGCGCCCAACGCCGTGACGTATGTGGATAATCCGCACACAATGGCTGACCCGTTAGGGCTGAAGCCTTGCAGGATACGTGTATCTCCCGTGGCGTCCGACTGGGCAACCAAAGGTGCTCATATTCATATTCCACTCAAGAAGAAGCCCGGTCTTGAGGACGAAGTGCATGTGTTCGTGGACGAAAAAGGTAACATCGCGGGTGAACCAATTAGGCTTGAGCAAGGCTGGGCATCGGAAAAGAGCGTCCAAGCGGCAGTGGATGCGGTGCGCACCGATCCCAAGCTCCGCTCCGACCTCCTTGTCAAGGCCAGATCGGCCCGGGAGCATATGCTTGATCATAACTGGGGAAACAAGAAGAATCGGGCAGATGAAATGCAGGCGCTCATTGAAAAATTGGAGGGATGGCCGTGAGAGGTGCTGAAATGATCGCCTCATTCATTGCGACGGGGCGACTGTACGGAGTCGGTATCGGCTCCACTCTCGCGAATCTTCGGCAAAATATTATCTGCGACTTTGTGGATGTTGTCGACGAGGACGGCGATTCGATGAGGCGCGACTACGGATTCATTGAGTTCTACCTCAATCTCGACCAGGTCTGGAGCGTTTCCGGGGGAGCCGTCGAACTGCACAGGTTGGCCGCCCGCAGTGATGTGGCCGATCGTTGGCGCGTTGCCATGGGAGATGATTTCGCCCGATATCTCGCATGGGATGAGTTGCGTGCGGAGCTGGAAAGGCTGCCGCATCCTCCCGTTCTCGAATTCGTTGATCAAGGTGATTTCCTTGAGTACCGCTCGCGTGCGACCAAGGTGTCCGTTCTGGTCAATAACGATCACGAGGAGCGCGACGGATGGCTGGGGCACGGAGACGTGTGGAGCATTGGTCTTGGCTGAACCCGCCGGGCCGGAGCGGTTGCAAGGTCGTGCTCCCCGGCACGCCCGTTGGCGGACGTACCTCGCCCCGGATGCCGAACGCGGTCGGGTGTGTTGGAGGCCTTCCGTGGGCTCGGATCCGCCCGGGGCGGCCCCGCGCATCGGGCGAGCGGGCGGTGCGGGGGCCCCGGCGTACCTGCCTGACGGACCGCCCCGCGGCTGTCGCCGCCCTCGTCGGTGCCGCCCCTCCCGTCACGGCTTCCCCTGCCGGGCGCCCCGGCTTCTGCGACGATGCGGAGAAAAGGGGCGAATGCGGCAGAGTGAGTCGGTGCGCAGGGAAGGAAACGGTATGTGCGGGATCATCGGTTACGTCGGCGGGCAGTCGGCGCAGGATGTCGTCGTCGCGGGGCTCAAGCGCCTCGAATACCGGGGCTACGACTCGGCGGGCATCGCCGTGCTCGCGGACGGCGGGCTGGCCGCGGCCAAGCGGGCGGGCAAGCTCGTCAATCTGGAGAAGGCACTGGCCGAGGCCCCGCTCCCGGCCGGGACCACCGGGATCGGGCACACCCGCTGGGCCACCCACGGCGCACCCACCGACGTGAACGCCCACCCGCATCTGGACAACGCGGGCCGGGTCGCCGTCGTGCACAACGGGATCATCGAGAACTTCGCCGCCCTGCGCGCCGAACTCGCCGAACGCGGCCACGACCTGGCGTCCGAGACCGACACCGAGGTCGTCGCCCACCTCCTCGCCGAGGCGTTCTCGTCGTGCGCGGACCCGGCGGAGGCCATGCGTCAGGTCTGCCGACGGCTGGAGGGCGCCTTCACCCTGGTCGCCGTGCACGCGGACGCGCCCGACACGGTGGTCGGGGCCCGGCGCAACTCGCCGCTCGTGGTGGGGCTGGGGGAGGACGAGTCGTTCCTCGCCTCCGACGTCGCGGCGTTCATCGCGCACACCCGCTCCGCGATCGAGCTGGGCCAGGACCAGGTGGTGGAGCTGCGCCGGGAGGGCGTCACCGTCACCGACTTCGACGGGCGGCCCGCCGACGTCCGCGGCTACCACGTGGACTGGGACGTCTCCGCCGCCGAGAAGGGCGGCCATGTCTCCTTCATGCACAAGGAGATCGAGGACCAGCCCCGGGCCGTGGCCGACACCCTACTCGGGCGGATCGACGGCTCGGGCGCGCTCCGCCTCGACGAGGTACGGATCGCGCCCCACGAACTCCGGGAGGTCGACAAGGTCGTCGTCGTCGCCTGCGGCACCGCGTTCCACGCCGGGATGATCGCCAAGTACGCCATCGAGCACTGGACCCGGATTCCCTGCGAGACCGAGCTGGCCAGCGAGTTCCGCTACCGCGACCCGATCCTCGACGCGCGCACCCTGGTCGTCGCGATCTCGCAGTCCGGCGAGACGATGGACACCCTGATGGCCGTACGGCACGCCCGCGAACAGGGCGCGAAGGTCCTGGCCATCTGCAACACGAACGGCTCCACCATCCCGCGCGAATCCGACGCCGTGCTCTACACACACGCCGGACCGGAAGTCGCCGTCGCCTCCACCAAGGCGTTCCTCACCCAACTGGTCGCCTGCTACCTGGTCGCCCTGTACCTGGGCCAGAACTGCGGCACCAAGTGGGGCGACGAGATCCGCACCGTCGTCCGCCAGCTCTCCGAGATGCCCGGCTCGGTCGCCCGCGTCCTGGGGGCCATGGAACCCGTCCGGGCACTCGCCCGGTCCCTCGCCGACCACGACACGGTGCTCTTCGTGGGCCGCCACGTCGGCTACCCGGTCGCCCTGGAAGGCGCGCTCAAGCTCAAGGAACTCGCCTACATGCACGCCGAGGGCTTCGCGGCGGGAGAGCTCAAGCACGGGCCGATCGCGCTCATCGAGGACGGCCTGCCGGTCGTCGTGATCGTGCCCTCGCCCCGCGGCCGCTCGGTGCTGCACGACAAGATCGTGTCGAACATCCAGGAGATCAGGGCCCGTGGCGCCCGCACCGTCGTCATCGCCGAGGAGGGCGACGACACGGTGATCCCCTACGCCGACCACCTGATCAGGATCCCGGTGACACCCACGCTGCTCCAGCCGCTGGTGTCGACCGTGCCCCTGCAGGTCTTCGCCTGCGAACTCGCGACGGCCCGCGGCAACGACGTGGACCAGCCGCGCAATCTGGCGAAGTCCGTGACCGTGGAGTAGCACTAGCTTTCTTCCATGCGTGAGACGTGCCGCGTGCGTGCGTGTCACGCGTGAAACAGAGCGTCGGACGAGCGAGCGAAGAGGGAACGCGTGTGATCATCGGGGTGGGGATCGATGTGGCCGAGATCGAACGGTTCGACGCGGCGCTGAAGCGTACGCCGCACCTGGCCGACCGGCTCTTCCTGGAACGGGAGTTGCTGCTGCCCGGCGGCGAGCGGCGCGGCATCGCCTCGCTCGCCGCCAGGTTCGCGGCCAAGGAGGCCATCGCCAAGGCGCTCGGCGCGCCGGGCGGCCTGCTGTGGACGGACGCCGAGGTGTACGTCGAGGCCAGCGGGCAGCCCCGGCTCCGGGTCCGCGGCACGGTCGCCGCGCGCGCCGCCGAGCTGGGCGTCCGGCACTGGCACGTGTCGCTCAGCCACGATGCGGGGGTGGCGTCGGCCGTGGTGATCGCGGAGGGTTGAGCACGGCACGGGAAACGCCGCGCACGGCGACGGAGAGCGTCGTGTGCGGCGCGTGCGATGTGCGGTGACGGACGGTCGAGGAGGGTTGAGCACATATGCGTACCGCGTACAGCGTTCGGACCGTGCGGGCCGCCGAGCGCGCCCTGATGGACCGGTTGCCCGAGGGCGCCCTGATGCAGCGCGCCGCGGCGGGGCTCGCCGCGGCCTGCGGCGATGTGCTGCGGCGGCGCGGACGGGTGTACGGGGCGCGGGTCGTCCTGCTCGTCGGCAGCGGTGACAACGGGGGCGACGCGCTCTACGCGGGCGCCCGGCTGGCCCGCCGGGGCGCCGGGGTGCGCGCCGTGCTCACCTCGCCGGGCCGGGCCCACCCGGGCGGCCTCGCCGCGCTGCTCGCGGCGGGCGGGCGCGTGGTGGGGACGGGACCCGGTCCGGGGGAGCGGGGTGCCGGAGACGGCCGCCCCTCCCGGGACACGACGGACCGGGACCCGACGGACCGGGACGCGACGGACCGGGACGCGGCGGACGAGGTGGCGACGGACGCGAAGGGCGGCGGACCGTCACCCGACGCGGAGGCGGACGCCGTGGTGATGGCCGCATGGGGCGGGCACGTCGATCTCGTCGTGGACGGGATCACCGGCATCGGCGGGCGCGGCGGGCTGCGCCCCGGTGCCGCCGCACTGGTGCGGGCCTTCGGCGCGACCGGTGCCGCCGTCGTCGCCGTGGACCTGCCCAGCGGGGTGGAGGCAGACACCGGCGAGGTGCTCGGTGACGCGGTGCGCGCCGACGCGACCGTCACGTTCGGCACGTACAAGCCCGGGTTGCTCGTCGACCCCGCCGCCGAGCTGGCCGGCGCGCTGCGCCTCGTCGACATCGGGCTCGGGCCCGAACTGCCCGAGGTGCCCGACCTGGAGGCGTTGCAGTACGCGGATGTCGCCGCGCTGCTGCCGGTGCCCGCGGCCGAGAGCGACAAGTACCGGCGCGGCGTCGTCGGCATCGTCGCCGGGTCGGCCCGCTATCCGGGGGCGGCGGTGCTCGCCGTGTCCGGGGCGCTGCGGGGCGGGGCCGGGGCCGTGCGGTACGTCGGTCCGGGCGGCGACGCGGTGATCGCGGCACATCCGGAGACGCTGGTGCACATGGGCCCCCCGTCGAGGGCGGGCCGGGTGCAGGCGTGGGTGGTGGGGCCCGGCCTCGGCGACGGGGCGGACGCCGCGGACGCGGTCCGTGATGTGCTGGCGACCGACGTCCCGGTGCTCGTGGACGCGGACGGGCTGCGGCTGCTCGACCCCGACGCCGTACGCGCCCGCACCGCGCCGACCGTGCTGACCCCGCACGCGGGGGAGGCCGCCGCCCTGCTCGGCGTCCCCCGCGAACAGGTCGAGGCCGGGCGGCTGGCCGCCGTGCGCGAGCTGGCCGACCGCCACCGGGCCACGGTCCTGCTGAAGGGTTCGACGACCCTGGTCGCCGCCCACGACCGGGACGTCCCGGCGCGGGTCAACCCGACCGGCACGTCCTGGCTGGCCACGGCAGGCAGCGGCGACGTCCTGTCCGGCCTGACCGGTTCCCTGCTGGCGGCGGGCCTCGCCCCGCGCGACGCCGCGTCCGTCGGCGCGTACCTGCACGGCCTGGCCGCCCGGCACGCCGCCGACGGATCGCCCGTCGCCGCGCAGGACGTCGCGGACGCGCTCCCGCAGGCGTGGCGGGACGTCCGCGCCTGAGCGATCCTGGGCACGGGAGCGACGGGAGCGACGGGAGATGGGGCCCGGCCGGAACGACGACGGCGGCCCGCTCCGGGCGGGTCCCGCCCCGCACCGACAGGAGGACCGATCGTGGGCAGCAGCAGCAGCGGAGGCAGCGGCGGCACCGACGACGTGCGCGTACGCCGGGTGTACGACCCGCAGGAGAACGACGACGGCACCCGCGTCCTGATCGACCGGCTCTGGCCGCGTGGCGTGTCCAGGGAACGGGCCGGGATCGACGAGTGGCTCAAGGACGTCACCCCGTCGAAGGAACTGCGCTCCTGGTACCACGAGGACCGCACCGGCACCCGTTACGACACCTTCGCGGACCGCTACCGGGCCGAGCTGGCCGACCCCGTCCACACGGCGGCGGTCGACAAGCTGGTGCACCTGGTCCGCGAGGGCGGCCCGGTGACGCTGGTCACGGCGGTCAAGGACGTCCCGCACAGCCATGTCCCGGTTCTCGTCGACCATCTGGAGCACGAACTGCGCCACCACCGCTGAGAGCCTGCCGAAGGCCACCCGACAGGCTCTGAGAGCCTGCCGGGTGCCCTCTGACCGGGCGGCCACGTGCTGACGCGCACGCACACGCTCGGAGCCTTGGAATCGCAAGCGTAGTGCCATGCCTGCTTTCCGATCGAAGGTCTCCGGTCGGGTTCCGGGGTGGACGCCCGCACCACCTGGGCGGTCCCCGGCCCGCACCGGGGGTCCGCTCCGGCCGCTGCCCGAAGGGCCCGGCGCGCGGCTCTGAGAGACTGGGCGCGATGAACGAGACAGCGTCCTTGAGAGCCCGAGCCGAGATCGACCTCGCCGCATTGCGCGCGAATGTGCGCGCGCTGCGCGCCCGGGCGGCCGGTGCGCAACTCATGGCCGTCGTCAAGTCCGACGCGTACGGGCACGGGGCGGTGCCCTGCGCCCGCGCCGCGCTGGAGGCCGGGGCGACCTGGCTGGGCACCGCCACACCGCAGGAGGCGCTCGCCCTGCGGGCCGCCGGACTCGGCGGCCGGGTGATGTGCTGGCTGTGGACGCCGGGCGGGCCCTGGCGGGAGGCGATCGAGGCCGACGTCGACGTGTCGGTCAGCGGGATGTGGGCGCTGCGCGAGGTCGTCGCCGCGGCCACGGAGGCCGGAATTCCGGCCCGTGTCCAGCTCAAGGCCGACACCGGCCTCGGACGCAACGGCTGCCAGCCCGCCGACTGGCCCGAGCTGGTGTCCGCGGCCCGCGCCGCGGAGGAGGCGGGAACCCTCCGGATCACCGGCCTCTGGTCCCACTTCGCCTGCGCCGACGAACCTGGCCACCCCTCGATCGCCGCCCAGCTGACCGCCTTCCGGGACATGGTCGACTACGCCGGGAAGGAGGGCGTCGACCCCGAGGTGCGTCACATCGCCAACTCCCCGGCGACGCTGACCATCCCCGAGGCCCACTTCGATCTCGTACGGACCGGGATCGCGATGTACGGGCTCTCGCCGAGTCCCGAACTGGGCACCCCGGCGGACTTCGGGCTGCGCCCCGTCATGACGCTCGCCGCGTCGATCGCCCTGGTCAAGCAGGTGCCGGCCGGTCATGGCATCAGCTACGGCCACCACTACACGACACCCCGCGAGACCACCCTGGGCCTGGTGCCGGTCGGCTACGCGGACGGCATCCCGCGCCACGCCTCCGGGCGCGGGCCCGTCCTGGTCGGCGGCGCGTGGCGGCGGGTCGCCGGCCGGGTGGCCATGGACCAGTTCGTCGTCGACCTCGACGGCGACACGGTCGAGGTGGGCAGCGAGGCCGTCCTCTTCGGCCCGGGTGACCGGGGCGAGCCGACCGCCGAGGACTGGGCGCGGGCCGCCGACACGATCGCCTACGAGATCATCACCCGGATCGGCTCCCGGGTGCCGCGCGTCCATCTGCACGCCACCCCGGCCGGGTCCTGACCGATCGGGCACCGCCGACCGGGCACGATCTGATCAGGACCGGGACGGGCCGGCCCCGGCCCGGCGGAGACGACCGACCACGACCGACGAGGAGCGCGGCACGGTGAGCGAGATCAGCGCGGGGGACGCGGTGGCGGACGCCGCCACGGCGGTGGGCTGGCGCCGGGCCGGGATCGCCGGGGCCGCCATAGGCGTGCTCGCGGCGGGCGCGGCGGCCGGTGTCGCGGTCGAGCGGCTGACCGTGGGCCGCGGCATGCGCAGACGGGCACGGCTGGCCCTGGACGCCTCCGGTCCGTACGGGTCGCTGCGCGGACTTCCGGGCAGGGCCGTCGCCGACGACGGAACCGAGCTGTACTACGAGGTCGACGAGGTCGAACCGGACGGCGGCACGGGTATCGGGGCGGACGGCGGGGCGGGGACCGGGGCGGACGGCACCGACGCCACCACGGGCAACGGCACCCGCCGCCGCAGGCTCTTCGGCCGCAAGGCCCCGGTGCCCGTCACCGTCGTCTTCAGCCACGGCTACTGCCTCAACCAGGACTCCTGGCACTTCCAGCGGGCGGCGCTGCGCGGCCTGGTCCGCACCGTCCACTGGGACCAGCGCAGCCACGGCCGTTCCGAGCGGGGCCGGGGCCAGGCGGACGGGGTGACGGTCGGCATCGACCAGCTCGGCCGGGACCTGAAGGCGGTCATCGACGCGTCCGCGCCGGAGGGCAGGCTGGTGCTGGTCGGGCACTCGATGGGCGGCATGACGATGATGGCGCTCGCGGACCAGTACCCGCGGCTCTTCCGGGACCGGGTCGCCGCCGTCGCGTTCGTCGGCACGTCGAGCGGCAGGCTCGGCGAGGTCAGCTTCGGACTGCCGGTCGCGGGCGTCAACGCGGTGCGGAGGGTGCTGCCGGGGGTGCTCCGGGCGCTCGGCTCCCAGGCCGAGCTGGTGGAGCGCGGCCGACGGGCCACCGCCGACCTGTTCGCCGGGCTGATCAAGCGCTACTCGTTCGGATCGCGGGACGTCGACCCGGCGGTCGAACGGTTCGCCGAACGGCTCATCGAGTCCACCCCGATCGACGTGGTCGCCGAGTTCTACCCGGCATTCACCGAATACGACAAGAGCGGTGTGCTGCCCGCGTTCCGCGACGTCCCGGTGCTGATCCTGGCCGGCGACAAGGACCTGGTGACGCCCAGTTCGCACAGCGAGGCCATCGCCGACCAACTGCCCGAAGCGGAACTGGTCATCGTCCCGGACGGCGGCCACCTGGTGATGCTGGAGCACCCGGAGACGGTGACGGACCGGCTGGCCGACCTGCTGGTGCGCGCCGGAGCGGTGCCCTCGGCGACCGGGACCGACCGACACCCGGGCGGCGGCTGAGGGCGCGTCGCGCGACACCGCCGCCTCCGGTGCGCGCGATGCCGCCTTCGGGGTACGTGCGCGCCGCTGCCTCCGGTGCGCGTACGTGATGTCGCCTCCGGTGCGCGCGATGCCGCTTCCTGCGTGCGTACGCGATGCCGCGTCCTGGGCGGGCGCGCGACGTCGCCTCCCGTCGTCCGCCGGTTGGTCTAACGTTGGCGGACATGGAAGCACCGCACAACAGCCCGGTGGCCGAGGCGGCCGAGGGCGCCGGGCCGGACACCGTCACCGTCTCCCTGTCCGTCGATTCCCCCGAACGGATGCAGGACCTGGGCCGCCGACTCGCCCGGATGCTGTGCCCCGGCGACCTCGTGATGCTCACCGGTGAGCTCGGCGCCGGGAAGACGACGCTGACCCGGGGCCTCGGCGAGGGGCTCGGCGTGCGCGGCGCCGTCACCTCCCCGACCTTCGTGATCGCTCGCGTCCACCCCTCGCTGACCGGCGGTCCGGCACTGGTCCACGTCGACGCGTACCGCCTGGGCGGTGGCCTCGACGAGATGGAGGACCTGGACCTCGACGTGTCGCTGCCGGAGTCGGTGGTGGTCGTGGAGTGGGGCGACGGCAAGGTCGAGGAGCTGTCCCAGGACCGGCTGCGGGTGTTGATCCACCGGGCGGTCGGCGACACGGACGACGAGCGGCGCACGGTGACCCTGGTCGGCGTAGGCCCGCGCTGGGCGGGGCTGGCGGAGACGCGCGAGGCGCTGGGCGACTGAGAGCCCGCCGGGTGATCTCTGGCCCGGCGGAGGCCACCCGGCAGGCTCTGGGGGCTGCCGGGTGACGGGCCCGATACCACTTTCCGACAGCGTGTCGGCATATTGTTGCGCCGGGCGGGGACGCCGTGGTCACATGGAGGACGAGAGCGGGTTAGGTCTGCCTAACAACGCCTTCCACCGGAGCCTCAGGAGGCATCCATGACGATGTCCGCCGAACGTGAAGTGCCGTCACCGTCGATGAGCGACCTGCTGGCGGCCTGCGCCGCGGCCACGGCCGTCTCGACCCCGCCCCCGCCGTCCGGGGACCGCACCCCGGAAAGCGCCGAGCCGTCCGGCACCGAGGACGGCGCCGAGCCGTCCGGCACCGAGGAGTGCGAGACCGGGCCCGCCCCCGCCCCCGCCCACCGGGCCGGCTGACGGCCGGGCGGGCTGACGGCCGGGACAGCCGGGTTTCCGGTCCGTGCGTGTGTCCGCGACCACGGGTGGCGGGGCGTCGGCGGTGGTCCGTCCGAAGACACCTCCGGCCCGCGCGTGTGTCCGCGACTACGGGACGACGACCACCGCGGTGCTCACCGCGGCGAAGTCCCACACCGCGTTCCCGTCGGCCCGGGACATCCGCACGCCGCCCGTCTTCAGAGCGGGGTCCGGGCTCTTCATCGAGCCGTCCACGGCCGCGCTGAAACCCACGGACACCCCGTCCACCGTCGCGAACCGCACCACGTGCTCGATCATCACGCCGTCCGAACCCTTGGTGGGCGGCCCCTGGCGCGGAGTGGCCACCTGGTACGTGCCGGGCTGCGGATTCAGCGCGCTCGGCATGACCGGGAAGGTCCTGAGCACCTTCCCGGACTCGTCCACGAGCCACACCCGGCGGTCGGCCAGCGCGTACACCAGGCGCTTGCCGGTCCCGGACCCGGCCGGGAGCGCGGCCGGGGGCTCCTTGGTCTTCTCCGGCTTCGCGTGCCCGGTGGCGCTGACGGAGGCCGTGGGTCCGGGCGCGGCGACGGAGGCGGGCGCGCTCGCCGATGCCTGGTACGCCAGGACGCCGACCACGGCGAGCGCCGCCGCGGTGAGCCCGGCCACGATTCCCGAGCTGCCCCTAGCCACCGTGCGCGCCCCTTTCGCCCTGCGTCCGTCGTATCCGCGTCTCTGCGTCTGTAGTGCAAGCGGGTCGGCGCCTGTACTACAAGCGTGTACGTCGTTACGTCGTACACGCGTGTGCACGGTGACGGTAGCAGCCGGGGCCGGTCGTACCGGGACGCCGGACGGGGCGCGGTACACCGGTCGCGGGAGCCGTAGGCTGTTTGCGTGCTCCTGCTCGCCGTGGATACCGCCACCCCCGCCGTCACCGTCGCCCTGCACGACGGAACCTCCGTCGTCGCCGAGTACGGGCAGGTCGACGCCCGAAGGCACGGGGAACTGCTGCTGCCCGCCGTCGACCGGGTCCTCGCCGAGGCCGGGACGAAGCTCGACGCCGTGACGGGCGTGGTCGTGGGCGTCGGCCCGGGCCCGTACACCGGGCTGCGGGTCGGCCTGGTGACGGCCGCCACCTTCGGCTCGGTGCTCTCCGTTCCGGTGCATGGGCTGTGCACCCTGGACGGTCTCGCGTACGCCGCCGGGCGGGCCGGTCTGGAGGGGCCGTTCGCCGTCGCGACGGACGCCCGTCGCAAGGAGGTCTACTGGGCGCGGTACGAGGATTCCCGTACCCGCTCCGAGGGCCCCGCCGTCGACCGCCCCGCCGACATCGCCGAGCGGCTCGCCGGAATCCCCGTCGTCGGGGCGGGCGCGGTGCTCTACCCCGAGGCGTTCCCGGACGCCCGGGGCCCCGAGCACGTGTCCGCGGGCGCGCTCGCCGCGCTCGCCGCCGAACGGCTCGCCGCGGGCGCCGAACTGCTGCCGCCGCAGCCGCTCTACCTGCGCAGGCCCGACGCCCAGGTTCCGAAGAACTACAAGGTGGTCACCCCGAAGTGACGAGCACGACTGCCGTACTGCGCGAGATGCGCTGGTGGGACATCGGTCCGGTGCTGGAGCTCGAACACGAGCTGTTCCCGGACGACGCCTGGTCGGCCGGGATGTTCTGGTCCGAGCTGGCGCACTCCCGGGGGCCGCGGGCCACCCGCCGCTACGTCGTCGCGGAGGACCCCGCCACCGGCCGGATCGCCGGTTACGCCGGTCTGGCCGCGGCCGGCGACCTCGCCGACGTGCAGACCATCGGCGTCGGCCGCGACCACTGGGGCGGCGGCCTCGGTTCCGCGCTCCTCACCGACCTGCTGAAGCACGCCACGGCCTTCGAGTGCGCCGAGGTGCTCCTCGAAGTCCGCGTCGACAACACCCGGGCGCAGAAGCTGTACGAACGTTTCGGCTTCGAACCGATCGGCTTCCGCCGCGGCTACTACCAGCCGGGCAACGTCGACGCGCTCGTCATGCGCCTGCGCCTGACCGAGGACGGCACCGAACCCGTACCGGGGATCGCGCGGGAAACAGAGACCGCACAGGAAACAGAGACTGACTGATGGCTGACGAACCGCTCGTACTCGGCATCGAGACCTCCTGCGACGAGACCGGCGTCGGCATCGTCCGCGGCACGACCCTGCTCGCCGACGCCGTCGCCTCCAGCGTCGACACGCATGCCCGCTTCGGCGGCGTCGTCCCGGAGATCGCCTCCCGCGCGCACCTGGAGGCGATGGTCCCCACCATCGAGCGGGCCCTGAAGGAGGCCGGGATCAGCGCCCGCGACCTCGACGGGATCTCCGTCACGGCCGGGCCCGGCCTCGCGGGCGCGCTGCTGGTCGGCGTCTCGGCCGCGAAGGCGTACGCGTACGCGCTGGGCAAGCCGCTCTACGGGGTGAACCACCTGGCCTCGCACATCTGCGTCGACCAGCTGGAACACGGTCCGCTGCCCGAGCCGACGATGGCGCTGCTGGTCAGCGGCGGCCACTCCTCGCTGCTTCTCGCGCCGGACATCACCAACGACGTGCGGCCCCTGGGCGCGACCATCGACGACGCGGCGGGCGAGGCGTTCGACAAGATCGCCCGGGTGCTGGACCTCGGCTTTCCCGGCGGCCCGGTCATCGACCGGCTGGCACGGGAAGGCGATCCGGCGGCGATCGCGTTCCCGCGCGGGCTGAGCGGTTCGCGCGATCCCGCGTACGACTTCTCCTTCTCCGGCCTGAAGACCTCGGTGGCCCGCTGGGTCGAGGCCAAACGGGCGGCGGGCGAGGAGGTGCCGGTACGGGATGTGGCGGCGTCCTTCCAGGAGGCCGTGGTGGACGTGCTCACCCGCAAGGCCGTGCGGGCCTGCAAGGACGAGGGCGTCGACCACCTGATGATCGGCGGCGGTGTCGCCGCCAACTCGCGGCTGAGGGCGCTGGCCGAGGAGCGGTGCGAGCGGGCCGGTATCCGGCTGCGGGTGCCGCGGCCGGGGCTGTGCACGGACAACGGCGCGATGGTCGCGGCACTGGGCGCCGAGATGGTGGCCCGGAACAGGCCCCACTCGGATCTGGAGCTGTCCGCGGACTCGTCGCTGCCGGTGACCGACACCCACGTCCCCGGCGCCCATGCGCACGGTCATGCCCACGATCACGACCATGTGCACGAGATCAGCAAGGACAACCTGTACTCATGAGCGGCACGCACGGTACGGGCAGTATGGGCGGCACGGGCGAGACGGACGTCACCGGCGATGAGCGTGGTGCGGGCGGGACGACGGTCGCGCTGATGTGGGAAGCCCGCGCCGTCACGGGCCGGGGCCCCGAACTCCTGGAGTGGGCGCGCGCCCGCGCCGCGGAACTGGCCGGCGAGCCGCTGCGGCGGGAGTTCTTGCGCGCCGCGCAGGACCGGGTCCTCGTCATCACCTGGTGGGACGCGGACCCGGCCGCGGCGCTGCCCGAACTTCCCGAGCCGGCGCCGGAACTCGTCACCCGGGCGGTGCACCGCTGGCGCTTCGAGTCCGTGGCCGCGGTGGAGTCCGCCGACGGGTTCTGAGAGCTGTCCGGGAGTCCGTCCGAGAAGGTCCCGTTCGCGGGCTGCCCGTGGGCTGTCCGCGAGCCCGTCCGCGGTCTTCCGCGGGTCGCCGGAGGGCCTGGGCCGGGTCCTCCGGGACGCCGTGTCTTCGGGGACCCGGCCTACGGGCGTCGCACCTCGAACTGGAAGCAGCCGTATTCCAGGGCGCGCACGTGCACGAGTGCCACCTCCGGGTCCTCGAAGGCTTCCTCGAAGGCCCGGTCGAACCCCTTCCCGGCGTCCTCGGGGATCTCGAAGCAGCGGCCCCCGACGATGCGGCCCGCGGCGTCGTAGCGGCGCAGGGTGCGCAGTGCGCCGGTCCGTGCGAACGGGTAGCCGGAGTGGGCGTCACGTGGCCCCTCGCACTCCTGGGCGTGGATGAACACCGGCCCCGATTCGTCGTACGCCCCGGGGTCGGCGTCCGTGGCCGCGGCCCAGCGCCGCAGCGGCGCGTACGAGACGAGGGCCACTCGTTCGCCCGGTTCGATCGGCCGCAGGCAGCAGCGCAGCGGACTGCCCACGGAGTCGATCGGAGCGCCCTCCTCGCGTGCGGTGTACGGCCGCAGGGGGCGGCCCGAGTCGTCGGTGGCGCGGAGCTCCGCGAGCGCGGCGGGGGGAATGGGGCGAGCTGTGTATGTGGTCATGGCACCCAGTCTCGAAGGCCCGGCTCCCGGCGTGCTGGCGGAATCGCGACACCGAGACCAACGGGGAGGACGCCGCCTTTCGCGCGCGTCCGGTACCGGCCGTCCGTCTTCCGCGCGCACTCGGTACCGGCCGTCCGCACTTCGGCACGCGTCCGGTACCGTCCGTACGCACTTCCGCGGGCACTCGATACCGGCCGTGCGCACTTCCGCGCCCGGGAACGGCATCGGCTCCGCGCGGCCGGGCGCCCGGTCAGTCGGGCCGGTCGGCTGACCGGGCGGGCCGGGTCCCGTGGCCGAGCAGTCCGTCGATGATCGCGTCGAGCTGCTCGGCGACCTCGTACGAGGCGGCGTACTCCCGCCACCGGTCCTTGACCTCGGCGAGCCGGGGCAGCGCCCCGGCGTCCTCCTCGGTGATCATCTCGGGGAAGTACCGCGTGCTCGGCGGATTCCCGGCCCGTCGCTCGGCCGCCCTGCGGAAGATTAGGTCGCCGTAGACGTAGCTCCAGATCGTCCGGTACGCGCAAACCGCGCGGGCGGGGGAGAGGCCGCAGGTGATGGCCGCGTCGACGATCTCCTCGACCATCCACAGCGCGTTCTTGTCGGTCAGCTCGCCCAGCGCCAGCACGTCCAGCACCCACGGGATGCGGGCCAGGATGCCGTGCATGTGCACCGCCACCGCGAGGAGTCGCTCGCGCGGGTCCTCGGGCAGCGGGGGGCGGGGGAAGGTGTCCGCGGTGCCCGACAGGGTGAGCATCAGCAGCTCGTCCTTGTCCCGCACGTAGTGGTACAGCGCCATCGGCGTGGAGCCGAGCTCCTTCGCCACCCGCCGCATGCTCAGGGCGTCCACGCCCTCTTCCTCGATGATGCGGCGCGCGGTGGCGACCATCGTGTCCGGGTCGAGCCTGCGGGGCCGTCCGACGGCCCGCTTCTGCGGGGTTCGTTTCCCGCCCGTCGTCGGCCTCTCCGCCGCCTTCGGGGTCTTCTCCGGCTCCGGCGCGTCTTCTGTCGTCCCTGGCACCACCGCATTGTCCCCCGGTCGTTCCCGTTCCCGCTCCCCGACTTCGGGAGATCATTTTTTATACGCGTATATTAATCATCTGCCCGGGTGTCCGGGCAGGAACGCGCAAGGAAAGGAGACGTTGTGGACGACCAGTCACGACATGTGCGGTGGCTGCTGGCGGTGGCGCTCACCGTGCAGTTCCTGGTGGCGCTGGACATGTCCGTGGTGAACGTGGCGCTGCCGGACATACGGCGCGGACTCGGCTTCACACCGGACGGGCTGCTGTGGGTGGTGAACGCCTACGCGCTGGCCTTCGGCGGGCTGCTGATGCTCGGCGGGCGCCTCGCGGACCTGATCGGCAGCCGCCGGATACTGACGGCGGGTCTCGTGCTGTTCGGCGTCGCGAGCCTGGCCGGGGGGCTCGCCCGGTCGCCCGGCGAGCTGATCGCCGCACGAGCCGTCCAGGGGGTCGGCGCCGCCGCGCTCGCCCCGGTCGGCTTCGCGCTGATCGCCCTGGCCTTCCCGGCCGGACCCGCCCGTTCCCGCGCACTGGGGCTGTGGGGCATGGCGGGTGCGGCGGGCGGTGCGGTCGGCGTGCTCGCCGGCGGCCTGCTCACCGACGCGGCGGGCTGGCGCGCGGTCATGCTGGTGAACGTGCCGATCGTGCTGTTCGCCCTGGTGGGAGCCGCGCGCACCGGACTGCGGACCGACACCGGCCGGACCGGCGCCCGGCTCGACGTGACCGGGGCGCTGCTGGCCACCGGGGGCACGACCCTGCTCGTCCTCGGGCTCGTCGGCACCTCGACCCACCCGTGGGGATCCGCCCGGACGCTGGGAACGCTCGGTGCCGCCCTGCTGCTGCTGATCGTCTTCGTCGCCGTCGAACTGCGGACCGGAACCCCGCTGCTCCGCCTCGGCCTGCTCGCGGGGCGACCGGTGCTCACCGCGAATCTCTTCGCCCTGCTGCTGAGTTCGGGCCAGTTCGCCGCGTTCTACTTCGTCTCGCTCTACATGCAGCTCGTGCTCGGCTACGGGCCGACCGCCGCAGGCGCCGCCTTCCTGCCGTTCTCGGCGGGCGTCGTCGCGGGCTCGATCATCGCCACCCGCACGGTCGCGGCACTCGGCACCAGACGACTGCTGGCGGTGGGCGGTGTCCTCGCCGCATGCGGCCTGGCGGGGTTCGCGGCGACCGCGCGGGCCGACGGCGGTTTCCTGCTCTCGATCCTCGTACCGTCCCTGGTCAGCAGCGTCGGCATCGGCATGTGCTTCGTACCGCTCGGCACCGCCGCCACGACCGATGTCGCGCCCGAGGAGACCGGCATGGCCTCCGGGCTGCTGAACAGTGCCCGCCAGGTGGGCGGCTCCCTGGGGCTCGCGGTCCTGGTCACCGTTGCCGCGCAGGTCACCGGCGACGGGCGGCGCCCGGCCGATCTGGCGTCCGGATACGCGGCGGCGTTCTGGGTCTGCGCGGGCCTGCTCGCGACGGCGGCACTGGCCGCCCTGCTGCTGCTCCCGCGACCGGACCGGACCGTTCCGGTCGCCGCGGCGGGACATTCGCCGAAGGACGCCGGGGAAGGAGCCGAACAGGTCGCCCCCCGCCCGACGCGAGGGTGAGGAGCGGGCTCCGGGACGGGTACGGCGCGTCGTGGCGGCCCGTCCCGCCCGGGCCCGGAGGGCACCGGCCGGCCCGGGCCCGGACCCGGGAAGGCCGGACCCGGAAAAGCCGGACCCGGGAAAGGCCGGGCGGGGAGGCCGGCGCGGGGGAGGTCAGCGCATCGCCACGCCCAGCGAGTCGGCGGCCATCGCTCGCGGCGCGCCCTTCTCGTAGAACTCGTCGAGGTCGACCACGGTGAAGCCCGCGGCCGTCAGCATCTCGGCGATCGGCCGGGTCAGACGGCACCCCGCGAAGAGCCGCCGCTCCAGCGGATCGAGCCGGTGCTGCAGGCGACGCACGTCCTCGTCCCCCTCCGGCGCCAGCCCGTGCTCCAGGAAGTGCAGCGTCGCACCGGGCTTGAGCACCCGCCGCACCTCGCGCAGCGCGGCGTCGGCGTCCGGAACGGTGCACAGCGTCCAGGTGGACAGCGCGCCGTCGAACGTGGCGTCGTCGAACGGCAGGTACTGACTGTCCAGCCCGACGCGCCGCACCGCGGCGTATCCCTCGGCGATCCGGTCGCGGGCCAGTCTCCAGCCGAGGTCGGACGGCTCCACCGCGGCCACGTCCGTGACGGCCTCCGGGTAGAAGGGCACGTTGTGCCCGGAGCCGAAGCCGATCTCGATGATCTCGCCGTACAGGCCCTCGCAGACCCGGCGCCGCAACGGTTCGGCGGACTTCCTCCCGCCGACGGCGTCGACGACCCGGGGCACGATCCGTTCGGCGTAGAACCCCATCGCGAACCTCCGTGTGTTCCTCCCCAGCATGGCATTCCGGCGGCATCGGCGCATCGTGCCGCCCGCGGGGCCGCGACACCCGCTCGGTAGGGTCGGGCCATGTCCCAGCACACCCAACTTCCCCCGCCCCCACCGCCTGTGGAGATACGTGCCTGGCCGGACCGCGAGGCCATGCTCGCCGACCGGGCCGTGGTCCTCGGCGAGCTGGTCCGCGGGCACGTCTCGCCGGGCCGGCTGGTGCTGCTGTGGCTGTGGGGCGTGCTCGGCGCGGTGGGCTGGTCGTTGATCAGCACGGCGATGATCACGTTCCAGGAGAACTACGACCTGGTCGGCGTCGTACTCGCGCTGATCCTCGCGGTCATGGGGGTCGCCTGCCTGGTGCCCGCGGTCGCCCTCGTCTGCCTCGGCCTGGGACGCGACCGCGAGATCCGCCGACTGCTCCACGCCTGGGGCGAGTTGGCGCACGACCCGGAGCGGGACGTACGGCTGCGGAAGCCGGGGGCCGCCCTGCTCTGGCTGCTGATGTCCTACGCGCTGTGCGCACTGGGGCTGTACACCTGCATCGCCGTCCCGGCGACCGAGGAGGGGCTCGGGGACCCCTACGGGCTCGTCGCGCTGATCATGGGACTCGGGATGATCGCCTGGATCACCGGGCTGATCGGGATCGTCAAGGCGTTCGCCCACCGCCGCTGGGTGGCGCGGGTGCTGGTCGGAGTTCCCGCGCCGGAACCGCTGTTCTCCCTCGGCGGCGGCGCCCATCGCTGACCGCGGTCCTATCCTGGCCGGAACACGCGGACCGGGCACCGGACGCCGGACGCGAGGACCGGAAACAGGGGGGCGTCTCATGGCGTGGTACTGGTGGGTGCTCATCATCTTCTGGACGGGTGGCTTCGGCTGGGCCGTCGACAACGCCCGCACCGCGCTGCGCAACCGGCACACCCGCAAGCTGGAACTCCTGGAGGCCGCCCGCCGGGAGCGGCTGGCCGTCGAGGCCGCCGAGCGGCCGCCGGAGCCGGTCTGCGGCTGCACCCACCACCTCGCCAAGCACGACAAGCAGGGCAGGTGTCACGAACGGGTCGAGGTGCCGACGGCCTGGGACGAGGCCAAGAAGCCGGTCCGCTTCGAGCCGGGGCAGTGCAACTGCCAGCAGTACGTGGGCCCGCAGCCGCTCTCGCAGGTGTACGCCGACGACCTCACCGACCTGGCCTGACCGGCCCCACCGACCTGGCCTGACCGGACGGCCCGGCCGTCTGCGCCCCGGCCGGGCCGGTCAGGCCGGGTCCGTCATCGGGTGGCCGATCAGCATCGTCGGCGCCCCGGCCACCCGGGTCAGGAAGACCGTCGCCGTGTTCGGCCCCTGGAGCTTCATCCGGCGGCGCAGCTCCTCCGGCTCGACGGCCGAGCCGCGCTTCTTCACCGTCAGGACTCCGACCTTCCGCTCCCGCAGCAACGCCTTCAGCCGCTTCATGTTGAACGGCAGCCGGTCGGTGATCTCGTACCCGGTGGTGCACGGGGACGTGTACGGCCGGTCGCTCGTCACGTACGCGATGGTCTCGTCGATCAGCCGGCCCTCGCACCGGGCCACGACGTCGGCGACCAGGTGGGCGCGGATGACCGCGCCGTCCGGCTCGTACAGATAGCGTCCGACCGGGCCGACCGGCGGGGCGGGCAGCGGGGACGCGGACCACAGGCCGGCCCCCGCCGGGAGCACGGTGGCCCGGAACGAACCGGCCGCGAAGCCGTCGCCGAACCAGAGCACCGCCTCCTTCACGTCGCCGCCGTCCGAGATCCACTCGGCCTCCGCCTCCGCCGGGATCGCCTCGTGCGGGATTCCGGGGGCGATCTTCAGCGCGGCGCGGGGGGCCCGCAGCGCGGCCGCGGTCGCCCAGGAGAGCGGCGGCGAGTACGCCTCGGGGTCGAAGATCCTGCCCCGGCCGCCGCGCCGGGCCGGGTCGACGAAGACCGCGTCGTACGGCGAGGTGTCGATCGTCGCGACATCGGCGCACCGCACCTCGATCAGCTCCGCCAGGCCGAGCGCCGCCGCGTTGGCGCGGGCCACCTCGGCGGTCAGCGGGTCCCGGTCCACGGCGAGGACCGCGATGCCCGCCCGCGCGAACGCGATCGCGTCGCCCCCGATCCCGCAGCAGAGGTCCGCGACGCGGCGCACCCCGCCCGCCGCCACGAGCCTGCGCGCCCGATGGGCGGCCACCGACGTCCGGGTCGCCTGCTCGACGCCGTTCGGCGTGAAGAACATCCGGTACGCGTCCTCGGCGCCGAACTTCGCCACCGCGCGCTGCCGCAGCCGTGCCTGCCCCAGCGCCGCCGACACCAGGGCGGCCGGGTGGGTGCGGCGCAGCCGGGTGGCGACGGCCAGCTCCTGGGCGGGGTCGTACGACCGCAGCTCCTCCAGCAGCGCCGATCCCTCGGGGGTGCGCAGGGCCAGGAAGGCGGCGAGCGGGCCGTCCGGTCCGTGGGAGGCGTCCGGTCCGGAGGGGGCGTCCGGTCCGGACGGATCGTTCGGCGCGGACGGGTGATGCGGTTCGGACGGGCCGTGCGGTTCGGACGGGCCGTGCGGGGCGAAAGCGTTCACCCGCCCCATTGTGAGCCAGCCGGGACGGTGGGCCAGTCGGGTTGACCGGGCCGGCCTGCGGTGGTGTCGGGCCGGTCCACCCCCCTCGCGCTGGCAGTATGCGACGCCCTGCCATTTATGCGACAAAAGGAAAATTAGCCATGATGAGGTGCGAATCGAGGGCGCGTCCTTCCGGCGGCAGGCGGGGTGCCCGCGCGATCCTGGCAGGGCTTCTGGTCGCCGCCGTCGGTTCGGGCTGCGCCTCGGAGACCGGGAAACGGCCGGACACCGGCCCCGGCCACGCGGCCCCGCCCCCGGCCGCCGGGCAGCCGAACGGGCAGCCCGGGGCACGGCCCGGCGCCCGCGCGCGCAGGCCGGCCGACGCGCCCGCGCGCGAGAACGCTCAACTCGCCCCCGCCGTCCGGACGGCGCTCGCGAAGAAATGGGGGCTGGTCCGCACCCCGCTGGTCGCGCCCCCGCCCCCCGCCGTCAAACCGCGTCTCACCACCCGCGCGGGGTTCGAGGTCGAGGGCGGAGACGACGGCCTGCCGCCGGTCTTCACCACCGTTCCGACCAAGGACCGGGTGGTCTTCCTGACCATGGACGATGGTGCCGAGAAGGACCCCGAACTGCTGCGGATGATGGACGAACTTGCCATCCCGTACAGCGCGTTCCTCACCGACCAGGAGGTGGGCGACGATTACGGGTACTTCGGCGAGGCGCAGCGGCTGGGCGTCACCGCCAACAACCACACGCTCCACCACCGCTACCTTCCCGGGCTCTCGTACGACGAGCAGAAGCGCGAGATCTGCGGCCAGCAGGACGTCATCGAGAAACGGCTCGGGAAGCGGCCCGCCCTGTTCCGTCCGCCCTACGGCAACTACAACGGGGACACGCTCCGGATCGCCAGGTCCTGCGGCATCAGGGCCGTGCCGCTCTGGAACGCGGAGGCGTTCCCGGACCACATGGAGTGGCGCGGGGACCAGGCACTGCACCCCGGCGACGTCATCCTCACGCACTTCCGGGGCCGCGGTGAGTGGGGCGTCGGCATGACCGACCTGGTCCGCTCCGTCATGCGGACGATCACGGACCAGGGGTTCGCCGTGGCCCGGCTGGAGGACTACGTATGAGCCGCGCGCACCGGCTGGTCGCCGGGGTACTGGCGGCCGGGGCGCTGCTGACCGCGACCGCCGGGTGCGCGCAGTCGGTCGACCCGATCGAACGGCTGGGCCGCAAGGCCGCCCGGAACATCACCCATCCGCGGCCGGAACCCGCCGCGGGCCCGCCCGCGGACCCGCGGGGGGTTCCGGGCGGCGGTCGAGGGGCACCGGGACCGCGGACCTCCGCCACCTGCCATCAGCCGCCCGCCTCCCGGCACTCCCGGCTGTCCCCACCACTCGGACACGGGAGGCCGGACCGGCCGGGGTCGTACGAGGGGGCGGGTATCGGCTCGGGGTGCGCGCGACGGTAGTCGCCGTGCGAGGCCGGCACGGTCGTGAGGCACGGCACGAGCGCCGCCGCGCCCTGTGAGGAGGGCGGAGGCGGGTCGGGGTGGGCTTTCGGGCATGCGCCCCACGGTCGTACGGAACGGGACGGCCCGTCTCCGCGTTGTCCCTCATGGTGCTCGGATCGTCGCCTCGCCCATGCCCCACCGGATCCGCCGTCCGTCCGGAACCGTCGTTTGCCCGGAACCGTCCCCGCCGGGACCGTCGTCCGCCCGGCACCGTCGTCCGCCCGGCACCGTCCCCGCCGGAACCGATGTCCGCCCGGAACCGTCGTCCGGGACGGGGAGCGTCCGGGCGCCACGACTGGCTGAATTGGCACTCCGCTTGACCGAGTGCTAATCGCGGTCATAGTCTCGGTTCTGGCACTCACCCCTGGAGAGTGCCAGCAGTACTGTGCGACTGGCAGGTCCGGCACCCGCGACGACGGATCCACCTGGTCGCCACCCACAGACTCTTAACCCCGTGAGATCTCCGAAGGGGGAGACCGGATCGTGTCGACCGCCAGCTCCAAGGTTGCGATCAAGCCGCTCGAGGACCGCATTGTGGTCCAGCCGCTCGACGCCGAGCAGACCACGGCCTCCGGCCTGGTCATTCCGGACACCGCCAAGGAGAAGCCCCAGGAGGGCGTCGTCCTGGCCGTGGGCCCGGGCCGCTTCGAGAACGGCGAGCGCCTTCCGCTCGACGTCAAGACCGGCGACGTCGTGCTGTACAGCAAGTACGGCGGCACCGAGGTGAAGTACAACGGCGAGGAGTACCTCGTCCTCTCGGCTCGCGACGTTCTCGCGATCATCGAGAAGTAATTCACCCACGTTTTTCCGTTCTGCGCCCCTGGCCCCGTGCGTCATGATCAGCCGGGCGGTCGGGGGCGCAGTTCGTTTCGAGAGGAAAGCTCAGCTCCCATGGCGAAGATCCTGAAGTTCGACGAGGACGCCCGTCGCGCCCTTGAGCGCGGCGTCAACAAGCTTGCCGACACGGTCAAGGTGACGATCGGCCCCAAGGGCCGCAACGTCGTCATCGACAAGAAGTTCGGCGCCCCCACCATCACCAACGACGGTGTCACCATCGCGCGCGAGGTCGAGATCGAGGACCCGTACGAGAACCTCGGTGCCCAGCTGGTGAAGGAGGTCGCCACCAAGACCAACGACATCGCGGGTGACGGTACGACCACCGCCACCGTGCTGGCCCAGGCGCTCGTCCGCGAGGGTCTGCGCAACGTCGCCGCGGGTGCCTCCCCGGCCGCCCTGAAGAAGGGCATCGACGCCGCGGTCAAGGCAGTGTCCGAGGACCTCCTCGCGACCGCCCGCCCGATCGACGACAAGTCCGACATCGCCGCCGTGGCCGCGCTCTCCGCGCAGGACCCGCAGGTCGGCGAGCTCATCGCGGACGCGATGGACAAGGTCGGCAAGGACGGTGTCATCACCGTCGAGGAGTCCAACACCTTCGGTCTGGACCTCGACTTCACCGAGGGCATGGCCTTCGACAAGGGCTACCTGTCCCCGTACATGGTGACCGACCAGGAGCGTATGGAGGCCGTCCTCGACGACCCGTACATCCTGATCCACCAGGGCAAGATCGGCGCGATCCAGGAGCTGCTCCCGCTGCTGGAGAAGGTCATCCAGGCCGGTGGCTCCAAGCCGCTGCTGATCATCGCCGAGGACGTCGAGGGCGAGGCCCTGTCGACCCTGGTCGTCAACAAGATCCGCGGCACCTTCAACGCCGTCGCGGTGAAGGCCCCGGGCTTCGGCGACCGCCGCAAGGCCATGCTCGGTGACATCGCCACCCTCACCGGTGCGACCGTCATCGCCGAGGAGGTCGGCCTCAAGCTCGACCAGGCCGGTCTGGACGTGCTGGGCACCGCCCGCCGTGTGACCGTCACCAAGGACGACACCACGATCGTGGACGGCGGCGGCGAGCCCGGCGACGTCAAGGGCCGGGTCAACCAGATCAAGGCCGAGATCGACGCCACGGACTCCGACTGGGACCGCGAGAAGCTCCAGGAGCGCCTCGCCAAGCTGGCCGGCGGCGTGTGCGTGATCCGCGTCGGTGCCGCCACCGAGGTGGAGCTCAAGGAGAAGAAGCACCGTCTGGAGGACGCCATCTCCGCGACCCGCGCCGCGGTCGAGGAGGGCATCGTCTCCGGTGGTGGCTCCGCCCTGGTCCACGCCGTCAAGGTGCTGGAGGGCGACCTCGGCAAGACCGGCGACGAGGCCACCGGTGTCGCGGTCGTGCGCCGTGCCGCCGTCGAGCCGCTGCGCTGGATCGCCGAGAACGCCGGCCTCGAGGGCTACGTCATCACCTCCAAGGTCGCCGAGCTCGACAAGGGCCAGGGCTTCAACGCCGCGACCGGCGAGTACGGCGACCTGGTGAAGGCCGGCGTCATCGACCCGGTCAAGGTCACCCGCTCCGCGCTGGAGAACGCCGCGTCCATCGCGTCGCTGCTGCTCACGACCGAGACCCTGGTCGTCGAGAAGCCGGCCGAGGAGGAGGCCGACGCCGGTCACGGCGGCCACGGCCACGCGCACTGACGCGTTCTCGCCCAGCCAGTGAGGCCCGGTATCCCGTCGAGGGGTACCGGGCCTCCGGCATGCGCTCCGGTACGTCTGAAGGCCCGCGGCTCCGGCCGCGGGCCTTCAGACGTACCGGACGGGCCGGCGGAATCACGCCGAGTGCGGCAGCACCCCGGCCCGGACCGGGTCGGCGAACGGCTGCCCCTGGACATACCGTTCCAGCTCGTCGAGCGCATGGTCGGCCATCCGGTGCAGCTCGTTGCCCAGTGAACCCGCCACGTGCGGGGTGAGCAGCACGTTCGGCAGCCCGTACAGCGGCGAGTCCGCGGGCGGGACCTCGGGGTCGGTCACGTCCAGCACCGCGTGCAGCCGGCCGGACGTCAGCTCGGGCAGCAGCGCCGCCTCGTCGACAAGGGAACCCCGCGCCGTGTTGATCAGCGTCGTCCCGTCCGCCATGACGGCGAACTGCGCCGCGCCGACGAGGTGGTGCGTCTCCGGGAGCTGCGGGGCGTGCACCGAGACGACCGAGCTGTTCGCGCACAGCTCGTCGAGCGCGGCGAGCCGGACGCCGAGCCGCGCCGCCTCCGGAGCGTCCACGTACGGGTCGTACAGCAGGACGTCCAGGTCGAAGGGGCGCAGCAGTTCGATGACGCGTCGGCCGATGCGCGAGGCGCCGATGATGCCGACGGTCCGGCGGTAGTTGCCGGACGTGTCGAGTTCGGCGAGCCAGTCGTGCTGGGTGCGCAGGGCCCGGTAGCGGTCGGCGGAGTGGAGCACGCGCTTGTTGGCGAGGAGGATCGTGGCGAGCGTGAACTCGGCGACCGGCAGGGCGTTGGCCCCGGCCGTCGAGGTGACGGCGATGCCGCGTTCCCAGCAGACGTCCGTGATGTGGTGCTTCACGGAACCCGCCGCGTGCACCACGGCCCGCAGCCGGGGTGCCGCCGCCAGCACCTCGGCGGTGAGCGGTGTCGCGCCCCAGCAGGTGAACAGGACCTCGGCCTCGGCGAGCGCGGCGGCCACCTCGGGCGAGGGGTCGGTCAGGTCGTGGGCGACGAGGTACGGGTCGGTGCGGGTGAGGGCGGCCAGCCGGGCGCGGTGGTGGTCGGTCAGCAGGCGGTCGGCTATGCCGGGACCCATCGCGAGCAGGGACGTCGGCCGGTTGTCAGTGGCGTGGGGCATGGTGGAACCCGTACTCCTCGGGGCTCGTGGGGGGCTCGTGGGAAGGGTCACTTGACGCTGCCGGCGGTCAGGCCGGCCTTCCAGTGCCGCTGGAGCGAGACGAAGGCGACGATCAGGGGGATCACGGCGAGAAGCGAACCGGTGACGACGAGCGGGTAGAAGCTCGGCTCGCCGTGGGTGTTCGTGTTCCAGGAGTACAGACCGAGGCTCAGCGGGAAGAGCTTGCGGTCCGAGAGCATCACGAGGGGGAGGAAGAAGTTGTTCCAGATCGCGGTGAACTGGAAGAGGAAGACCGTCACGAAGCCCGGCATGATCATGCGCAGCCCGATGGACCAGAAGACGCGCAGCTCGCCGGCCCCGTCGATACGGGCGGCCTCCAGGGCCTCGTTCGGTATGTAGCCGGTGCTGAACACCCGCGCGAGATACACGCCGAACGGGTTGACGAGCACCGGGATCAGCACCGACCAGTAGGTGTTGACCAGGCCGGTCTTGGAGGCCAGCAGGTACATCGGCAGGGCGAGCGCCGTGGTCGGGACGAGCACGCCCATCAGCACCAGGCCGAACAGCTTCTCCTTGCCCCGGAAGTCGTACTTGTCGAAGGCGTATCCCGCGGCGACGCAGATCAGCGAGCAGACGACCGCCCCGACGCCCGCGTACAGGAGGCTGTTGAGGTACCAGCGGAAGTAGACGCCGTCGCCGTAGGAGGCGAGGTTCGACAGGTTCTCGCCGAGGTTGAAGTCCTCGAAGGAGAAGGCGTTGCCCGCGAGCAGACCGCCGGTGTCCTTCGTGGCGGCGGTGACCAGCCAGACGAGGGGGAAGAGCATGTAGACGACGGCGAGCAGGAGGAAGCCGTTGACGGCGGCCTTCGACATCCAGCGGCTGCGGGAGGCGGGGGAGTTCATGCTTTCTTGCCCTTCCGGCCGGTGAAGCGGGTGACGACGAAGGACAGCAGCGCGGCCGTGAGCGCCAGCAGGATGGACGCGGCAGCGGCGAGACCGTAGTCGTTGCGTTCGAAGGCCGCGGTGTACGCGTACATGTTCGGCGTCCAGGTGGAGGAGACGGCGGAACCGGTCCCCTTGTTGAGGATCAGCGGCTCGGTGAAGAGCTGGAGCGAGCCGATGACCGTGAACAGCGCGACCATCACGACCGAGGCGCGGATCAGCGGCACCTTGATGCCGATCGCGATGCGCCAGGCACCCGCCCCGTCGACCGTCGCCGCTTCCAGTACGGAGCGGTCGATGGCCTGCAACGCGGCGTAGAAGATCACCATGTTGTAGCCGAGCCACTCCCACAGCGCGATGTTCACGATGGAGGGGAGGGCGCCCTCGGGGGAGAAGAAGTCGAAGCCGATGCCGCCGGACTCCATGGCGCTGACCACCGGGCTGAGCTGGGGCGTGTACAGGTACACCCAGATCAGCGCGGCGATGATGCCGGGCACGGCGTGCGGCAGGAACAGCGCGAGCTGGAAGAAGCGTCGGGCGCGGGCCAGCGCGGAGTCCAGCAGCAGGGCGAGGGCGAGGGCTCCGACGAGCAGCAGCGGAATGTAGATCAGGCAGTATCCGATGAGTACGCCGAAGCCCTCAAGGAACGCCCGGTCGCCCAGGGCCGCCAGGTAGTTGTCGAGTCCGCTGAAGACGGACTCGGTGCCGCCGAAGCCCAGGCCGGACTGTTTCTCCGTGAACAGGCTGAGCCAGACCGCGTATCCGATCGGCAACACCATGACCAGGGTGAACAGTACGAAGAAGGGCCCCAGCAGGATGGCGGCGGCTCTGTTCGTCCGGGCGCGTTTCATCAGCCTGCGTCCTCGACCTTCAGTCCGCGCTTCTTCAGCTCGGCGACGGTGGCGTCGTGTCCGGCCTTCACCGCGTCCTTGATGGTGGTGGAGCCGCTGGCGACCTTGCCGAACTGGTCCTTGATGGTGGTGTTCGTGGTGCCGGTCGTCGGGCCCCAGTTCCAGTTCCGGCCGATGGACGTCGCGGCGCCCTCGAACACCTGGTAGATGTCCTCACCGCCGTAGAACCCGGCGTCGAAGGACTTCTTGGCCACCGGGCGCAGGGCCGCCGCGGCCGGGAAGGCGCTCGACGTGCCGGACTCGATGCGGGCCTTGATGCCTTCCTCGGTGGTCGACATCCAGGTGGCGAACTCGACCGCGGCCTCGGCCTTCTTGCTGGTCTTGGTCACCGCGAAGGTGGAGCCGCCGAGCATGCCGCTGGCCGGCTTGCCGTCCCAGCTGGGCATCGGGGCGACGGCCCACTTGCCGCTCTGCTCGGGCAGGGTGCCCTTGAGGACGCCCGCGCCCCAGGCGGCGCCGAGGTAGCCGACGGTGCCGTCGTTCTTGAGGGAGTTGGTCCACTCGGGGCTGAACGAGGCGTTCGCGCGGATCAGGTCGTCGTCGAGCAGGCCCTGCCAGTAGTCGGCGACCTTGTTGGTGGCCGCGTCGGCGGTGCTGACCTTCCAGGTGTCGCCCTCGGGCTTGTACCACTGGGCACCGGCCTGCCAGGCCATCGCCTGGAAGGTGGTCGGGTCGTCGGGGAAGAACGTGCCGATCCGGGCCTTCTTGTCGGCCTTCTTGATCTTCTCGGCGGCCTTGCGGAACTCGTCCCAGGTCTTGGGGACCTCGACGCCGTACTTCTCGAACAGGTCCTTGCGGTAGTAGAAGGACTGCGGCGAGGCGTCGAACGGAACGGCCCAGCTCTTGCCGCCGAGCGTGGTCAGTTCGACGGCCTGCGGGAGCAGCTTCTTCTTGACGTCGTCGGTGAAGTACTTGCCGATGTCCTGGAGCGCGCCCTGGCTGACGTACTCGGGGAGCTGCGGGTACTCGATGGAGACCAGGTCGGGGGCGTTGCCCGCCTTCACCGCGTTGGAGATCTTGGCGTAGCCGCCGGCGTTCCCGGACGGGATCTCCTCGTAGACCACCTTGATGTTCTTGTGCGAGGCGTTGAACGCGTCGACGACCTCCTTGGACCCCTTGGCCCATCCCCAGAAGGTGATGCTGACGGGCTTGCCGTCGCTTCCGGTGGAGGCGGTTTCGTCGCCGCTGCCGCCGCAGGCCGTGAGAACGGTGAGGGCGGTGGCGGCGCCGACGACGGCGAGAGAGGTTCTGCTCGAACTGCGGCTCACAGCGAGGCTCCTGAACTGACGACGACATTGGCGTTGGCCGTGATCCTTGGACCAGCCGTGACCGAAGTCAAGAGCGAAAGAGCGATTGATCGAAAAAAGATCAGATAATTTACGTACGGAAGCGGAGGGAATGCCCTGGGCTACGCTGGGGTGACGGGCGGTGGAACATCGTTCCGGCCGCGGCCCCGGACACGCCGTGCCGCCCCCGTGCCACCCTCCCGCCTCCCGCCTCCCGGTTCCCGGCCCGCCCCGGCCCCTCACCCCTGGCCGGCCGGTGCGAGCGGGGCGCCGCACGATTCGCGTACCCGAAGCTGTGGCAGCAGCGTCAGATGCCGCCGCGGTTCGGCCGTGCGCCTGCCGAGCCGTTCCACCAGCAGTTCCGTCGCGTGCCGGCCCACCTCACGCTTGGGCGGGGCCACCGCGGTGAGCGGGGTGTCCGCCAGCGCCGCCACCTCGTCGTCGTAGGCGATCAGCGCCAGGTCGTCCGGCACCCGCACCCCCAGTTCGGCAAGGCGCTGCACGACCTGGATCGCGTCCACGTCGTTGTGGATCAGCGCGGCCGTGGCCACCCCGGAGCGGACCGCCGCGCGCAGGGCCTGCACGGCCTCCTCGAACGCGTCCGGCGCCAGCTCGGCCGGGACGGAGTCGATCACCTCCTGCGGAGCGGGCAGCCCGAGCACGGCCAGCGCCTCCGCGTACCCGGAGCGCACCGCCACGGCGGTCGGGGAGTCGGCGCGGGCCATCAGCAGCGGCGCCCCGTGCCCGAGCTCCACCAGGTGGCGCACGGCGAGCAGCACCCCGTGCGCGTGGTCCGAGCAGACCCGGTCCAGGCCGTCCAGCGGGGAACCGGCGGCGGGCCTGCGCTCCAGCAGCACGGTCGGCACGGGCAACGAGGCGATCCAGTCGCCGAACGCGGCGGGGTCCCCCGGATGCTGCCAGCCCGGCGCCACCAGCAGTCCCTCGGCGCCCGCGGAGAGCAGTCCCTCGGTGCGGGCCTGGTCCTCCTGCGGACGGTAGTCGGAGATCCGCAGGATCAGCCGTGCGCCCGCCCGGGCGGCGGCCTCGTGGGCGCCGCGGATCACCTCGGCGAAGTAGTACGTCGACGAGGGCGCGAGCATGCCGAGGACCAGGCCGCTGCCGCCCGGCCCCGCGGCGGGCGCGGCGGCGTCCCGGGGCCAGGAGACCGAACCGTGGACCCGGTCCAGCAGCCCCCGGCCGGCCAGCTCCTCCACGTCCCGGCGCACGGTGACGGGCGAGACCCCCAGCTGCGAGGCCAGGTCCGAGACCCGGGCCGAACCCCGTTCCCGTACCAGCCCCAGCAGGCGGTCATGACGTTCAGCAGCACTTTCGCGCACAGCGGCAGTCCCCTCGCAGTGTTGTGGCCCGACCCCCGGACCGGCCGGTGCCGGGGCCGTTGTCCGACCCTAGACCAACGTGATCGAACGATGGCAGTTTCGATCATTCAAACGCGATCCATTGACGTTCGATCAATCCGAGTCCAGGATTCCGGCAGTCCGAGTGCGGGATTCCGGCGACACCGGATCGGCCCGTACCGGTTCGTGCCGCGTCGACCCGCCCTGTGCGTCGACCCGTCCCGTCCCGGCGTGTCCCCGGCATGTCCCCGTCCGTTCCCGTCCGTTCGCCGGTCCCCGGACCCACCGACCGATCACCCGATCGCCCGCCCGGCCCCGAACTCGACCCCGTCCCCGACCGATTGCCCGATCCCGTCCCCGACCGCTCGTCCCATCACGACTGTTCGTACGGAGGAATTGTGAGACATCGCGTCACCGCCGCGGCGCTCGCGGCCCTGACGGCCGCCGGTCTGACCGTCACCGGCCAGACCGCCGCACAGGCCGCGCCCCACGGCCGCGCCTTCCACGTCGACTGCGCCGCCGCACCGGCCGGCGCCACCGGCAGCAGGCAGCACCCCTGGACGTCGCTCGCCGAGGCCAACGCCCACACCTACGGCCCCGGCGACCGGCTGCTCTTCAAGCGCGGATCCACCTGCGCCGGCACCCTTGCCCCCCGGGGTTCCGGATCCGCCCGAGCCCCGTTCACCATCGCCGACTACGGCAACGCCGCGGCGCGCGCCCGGCTCGACGGCGCGGGCGCCCACGACGTGGTGCTGCTCGCCGACACGCAGTACGTGCACCTCAAGGCGCTGGAGATCACCAACGCCGACAACCCGGGCAGCGAGCGCAACGGTGTGCGTCTCCTCCTCACCGACTACGGCGTCGCCCGCGGCTTCGACATCTCCGGCCTGTACATCCACGACGTGCGCGGCGGCGACTACAAGACGGTCTCCGGCTCCAGCGCGATCCACATCGCCGTCGAGGGCACCACGAAGGCCAGTTGGTACGACGGCCTGGACATCGGCAACAACCGTATCGAGGACGTCGACCGCGAGGGCGTCTACTTCAAGTCGACGTTCTCCAAACGCGATCTGGTCGGCGAGCAACAGGACCCGAACGTCTACCCGGGCGAGTGGACGCCCAGCACCCGCGTCCGCATCCACCACAACACGCTCACCTCCCTGGCCGGCGACGGCATGAAGCTCGACACCACCAGCGGCGCCCGCGTCGACCACAACCGGATCGACGGCTTCCAGCTCCGCTCGCCCTCCGCCAACGCGGGCATCTGGACCTTCAACACCGACGACACCACCGTCGAGTACAACGAGGTCTCCGGCGGCGGGAACACCCACGACGGCATGTCCTTCGACGCCGACGGCGCCTCGCAGAACACCGTCTTCCAGTACAACTACAGCCACGACAACAAGGGCGGCTTCCTGCTGATCTGCCCGTACAGCGGCGCCAGGACCGTGGGCACGGTGGCCCGTTACAACGTCAGCCGGAACGACGGCGCCCGCCTGATCCAGAACTGCTGGGGCCCGATCCTCGACACGAAGATCTACAACAACACCTTCCACAACAAGGAGCAGATTCCCGGCTACCTCGTCCAGGACGACGCCGGAAGCCCCGCCACCACCCAGCACGAACTGGCCATCAGGAACAACGTCTTCGTCAGCGAGGGCACCGGAGGGTACGCCTTCAAGAACCCGACACCCGGGCTCTCCTTCGACCACAACGCCTTCTTCGGCATCGACATGACCCGCCCGAACCCCGGTGGCATCACCGCCGATCCGAAGCTCCGGGCCGACTTCCGGCTCGGAGCCGGCTCGCCCGCCCTCGCCGCCGGAGCCGTGATCGAGAACAACGGCGGCAAGGACTGGTTCGGCGACAAGGTGCGGCCGGGAGCCCCCAACATCGGCGCCTACGCGGGCCGCGGGGTGCGTTAGGCGGTTCCTTCAACGTGCCGTCGTCCGGCCGCGGTCCGGCCGCGGTCCGGGCCGTGCGGCGGCCGGAAGGGCCCACCGGTCCACCCCGTCGGCCGCGGCGCCGGGCGCTCCACCGGCGACGCCCCTCCCGGTCTCCGGGGCCCGGTCACCACGCCGGGCCCCGGAGACCGCTGGAAGCCGCCGCGGCCGAGAGCCTGGCGGGTGACCTCTGGCCGGGCGGCCACGTCCTGGCACGCACGCCTCCGGCGTCGCCGGAACGGCCGAGCAGCTCCGCCACCGGGCCCTCCCGGCGCCTGGGAATCGCACGCACCATGCCGCGTCCGCTGTCCGGCCGAAGGTCACCCGCCAGGCTCTCACCGCGGCCCGTACTTGCGGCCCGTGGTGGAGGCGACCCCTCCGAGCAGGCCGCGGGGCGTCAGCTTCACGACCCCCATCAGCGCCTTGTACCGCGGATCGGGCACCGAGAGCGACTTGCCGCGCGCCAGGTCCGTCAGGGCGGCGGACACCAGCTTGTCGGCGTCCAGCCACATCCAGCCGGGGATGCTGCCGGTGCCCATTCCGGCCCGCTGGTGGAACTCCGTCCGCACGAAACCCGGGCACAGCGCCATCAGCCGCACCCCCGAACCGGCGAGGTCCTTGGCCGCCCCCTGGGTGAACTGCACCACCCACGCCTTGGACGCGCCGTACGTCCCGCGCGGCACGAACGCCGCCACCGAGGCCACGTTCACGACCCCGCCGCGCCCGCGCTCCCGCATCCCGGGCACGGCGGCCGAGGTCAGCCGCAGCACCGCCTCGCAGTGCACCTTGAGCATGCTCAGCTCGTCGGCCATCGGTACTTCCAGGTACCGCCCCTTGTTGCCGAACCCGGCGTTGTTGACCAGCAGGTCGACCGGGTGCCGGCCATCCGCCAGGCGTTCCTCGACCGAGGCGATCCCCTCGTCCGTCGACAGGTCGGCCGTCAGCACCTCCGCCTCGATGCCGTGCCGGTCGTGCAGTTCGGTGGCCTGCTCGCGCAGCCGCTCCGTGTCGCGGGCCACCAGCACCAGGTTGTGCCCGTCGGCCGCCAGCCGTCGCGCGAAGGCGGCACCGATGCCCGCGGTCGCGCCCGTGATCAGTGCAGTCGTCATGGGCGGCACGTTACGGCCTGGGGGGCGATAGGGGGGCGTGCCCGTCCCCCCTATCGCCCGGGCCGTGACGTGCCCGTCCGGCGGATCACGGCCGGACGGGCGCCCCGGCACAGCCGGCCAGCGGACTCACCCGTCGGCCGTGTGCCGCTCCACGTACGCGAGCGCGGCCCGCAGCGCCTCGGGGTGCAGGGCGTCGCGGGCCGCGAGCAGCCGCGGCAGCAGATCCCGCCGCGTCGTCGACGCCAGGAAGTCGAGCCGCACGGTGACGTCGTGGGCGGGACGGCGCACGATCTCGACCGCGTCCCCGGCCCGGATCTCGCCCGGCTCGATCACCCGTAGGTACGCGCCCGGGGCGCAGGCCCGCGTGAACCGCTTGACCCAGCCCCGCTCGTCGAGATGACCGGCGAACGTCCGGCAGGGGATCCGGCTCGACGACACCTCCAGCACCAGATCCGGGCCCACCCGCCAGCGCTCGCCGATCCTCGCGCCGTTCACGTCCACTCCGGCGGTCGTCAGGTTCTCGCCGAACGCGCCGTTGGGCAGTGCCCGGCCCAGTTCCCGCTCCCAGCCGTCGAGGTCCTCGCGGGCGAAGGCGTACACCGCCTGGTCGCTGCCGCCGTGATGACGCAGGTCGCACACCGCGTCCCCGGCCAGACCGCTGCCGCCGGAGCCCTTCGGGCCGGGGTCGCGGACGCGCACCGGCCCGGCGGCCGGCCGCTTGCCGATCCCCGTCGCGCCGCCGGGCGCGTCCGTGTGCGGGGCCGCCTCGGCGCGGCCCACGTTCACCGTCAGCACCGTCATCGGCACCTTCGCCGACGCTCCGGCCGGGGCGGTGGGCGGCGCCGTCTGCGCGCGTCCTGCCGGTCCGGCCGGGGGTGTGGATTCCGTCGCCGTGCCCGGGGCGGTTCGTTCCATCGGGTTCATGGGAGGAACGTAGCCACAAGGTCCTCAAAGGTGCACGGGAATAGTTCGCTTCACGCCCAAGAGTTGCTTATGGTTGAGGGGTGATCGAAGCCCGCCACCTCCGCGTTCTGCGCGCCGTCGCCACCACCGGATCGTTCTCCGCCGCGGCCCGTGAACTGGGCTGCACCCAGCCCGCCGTCAGCCAGCAGATGAAGGCCCTGGAATCCTCCGCGGGCACCACCCTGCTGATCCGCACCGGACGCGAGATGCGGCTCACCCAGGCGGGCGAGGCCCTCGTCCGGCACGCCTCGGGCATCCTCGCCGGACTCACCGCCGCCGAGGAGGAGGTCGCCGCGATCGCCGGTCTGCGGGCGGGCCGGGTCCGGCTCGTCTCGTTCCCCAGCGGCAGTTCCACCCTGGTTCCCGGGGCCCTCGCGGCGCTGCGCGCGGCCCATCCCGGGACCAGGGTCTCCCTCGTCGAGGCCGAGCCGCCGCGTTCGGTCGAGATGCTGCGCGAGGGCGACTGCGACATCGCGCTGGCGTTCCGGTACGGGGCCTCCGGCGCGGAGTGGGACGACCTGGTCGTGCGCCCGCTGCTCACCGACCGGCTGATCGGCCTCGTCCCCGAGGGGCACCGGCTGTCCGGCTCGGGCGCGGTCGGCGTCGCCGAACTTGCCGACGACTCCTGGATCGCGGGCTGCCCGCGCTGCCGACGCCAGCTGGTGGAGGTGTGCGAGGAGTCGGGCTTCACGCCCCGGATCGACTTCGCCACCGACGACTACCCGGCGGTCGTCGGTCTGGTCGGCGCCGGACTGGGGGTGGCGGTGCTGCCGGAGCTGGCGATCGAGTCGGTCCGCGCCAAGGGGGTCCGCACCGTGATGGTGGAGCCCGCCGTCGAGCGCGAGATCGTCGCCCTGACTCTTCCCGATCTGGCGCAGGTGCCCGCGGTGGCGGCCACCCTGGACCGGCTGTCCCTGGCGGCGGCCCGCTGAGCCGGGCTGCCCGGACGTGCCCGGAGCGCTTCGGCGGTCCCCGGCGGCCGGGTCACTCTGGAGAAACGTTTTATCTGGACGGCGGCGTCGTACCGCGACCGGGCGGGGCGGGGGCCATCAGCCGTGCCCCGACGGGGACGGCACGCCGCCCGACGGCGCCGTCGCCGCGATCAGGCGGTTGCGGGCCCGCCCCATGAGCTCCTCGCGCTCGTCCTCGGTGAGTCCGCCCCACACCCCGTAGGGCTCGCGCACCGCCAGGGCGTGTGCCGCGCACTCGGCGCGTACCGGGCATCGCATACAGACCTCTTTCGCCGAGTTCTCGCGGGCGCTGCGCGCCGCCCCGCGTTCACCCTCCGGGTGGAAGAACAGCGAGCTGTCGACTCCGCGGCAGGCCGCCAACAGTTGCCAGTCCCACAGATCGGCGTTGGGTCCGGGAAGGCGGGAGAAATCTGCCATTGCTTGTCCCCTCGAAACCATGCTGAGTCGGAAACGTCGTAGTCGTCCGGTGTCGTCTGATGTCGTCCGGTGTCGTAAAGGTTGACCGTGCTCATGACATTCACATCCACGGTGCATGTAGATGTAAATATGACTGATTGCGAATCTAGTCACAGACACCAGGAAAAGGAAAGAAAACCCGCTAAATGGGGCACAGGTTTATATGAAGATCCGGTTGATGGCTGGACAATCCGCGTCACTCTCCTCCGTGCACGAGTCCTCACGTAGAGTGCCGAACCCGGCCGTCCGACCCGTAACTCTTTCGAGTGACCGTCGTTGAGAGGGCGGAGGCGGTTGACAGGAAAAGCGATCGGGCAGGTGTCCGAGAGCGTCAACCGCTCAGGTGACGACTTGTAAACAGCCTGGAGGCTCAAGGTGACGCGCATCAGCTGCGGAGGACGGTCATGACATCCGTCCTCGTCTGCGACGACTCCCCGCTTGCCCGAGAAGCGCTCCGGCGCGCGGTCGCGACCGTGCCCGGCGTCGAGCGGGTGACGACGGCGGCCAACGGCGAGGAAGTCCTCCGCCGCTGGGGCGCCGACCGTTCGGATCTGATTCTGATGGACGTACGCATGCCCGGTCTCGGGGGTGTGGAGACGGTCCGGCGACTGCTCTCCGCCGATCCCGGCGCCAGGATCATCATGCTGACCGTCGCCGAGGACCTGGACGGGGTCGCGCTCGCGGTCGCCGCCGGTGCCCGTGGCTATCTGCACAAGGACGCCTCCCGGGCGGAGTTGCGGGCCACCGTCACCCAGGCGCTGGCCGATCCGACCTGGCGGCTCGCCCCGCGCCGGTTGCGGTCGGCCGAGATGGGGGCGGCGCCCACCCTCACCGCGCGGGAGATCCAGGTGCTCGAAGGGATGAGCCACGGTCGTTCGAACGCCGAGATCGGGCGCGAGCTGTTCCTCTCCGAGGACACGGTGAAGACGCACGCCAGGCGCCTGTTCAAGAAGCTCGGGGCCTCGGACCGGGCGCACGCCGTCGCACTCGGCTTCCGCTGGGGCCTGGTCCGCTGACCTGCGGCTGCGGCCGGAGGCCGGTCGCTTCCCCGTCCGTGCTCCGGCGGACGGGGTGTCGCGGTCGCGGCGCGTGGGCCGGGCGCCGCCCCGTCGGCGGTGCCCGCCGCGCCGACGGCGTGTGACGCTTTCCGGCCGATGCCGCATCCTTGAGATGTGGAGTTCCTCGGGAACGATTCGGTCGAGCGGAAGGGGAGGGCGCAGGACATGACTTCCGGCGCACCCGCTCATAACGCTTCGGTGCACAACTACGGACGCGGCGGAGCGGAAGACAAGACTCCGAGGCACCATGGTTCGATGCGCGACGACGAGACGACGGTGATCGGTGCACTGGTGCATCGTGCCGTCGAGGGCGACGCGCAGGCCACGCATGACCTGCTGGCCCACGTCCATCCGCTCGCGCTGCGCTACTGCAGGTCCCGGCTGAACCGTCTGCCCGGTGATGCGCGCCACTTCGTGGAGGACCTCGCGCAGGAGGTCTGCGTCGCGGTGCTGATGGCGCTGCCCCGCTACAAGGACACCGGCAGACCCTTCGAGGCGTTCGTCTTCGCCATCGCCGGCCACAAGGTCGCCGACCTCCAGCGGGCCGCCATGCGGCACCCGGGGTCGACCGCCGTTCCCTCCGACGAGATGCCCGAGCGGCCCGACGACTCGCTCGGGCCCGAGGAGCGCGCGCTGCTCAGCAGCGATGCCGCCTGGGCCAAGAAACTCCTCGCCAACCTCCCGGACAACCAGCGGGAACTGCTGGTGCTGCGGGTCGCGGTGGGCCTGACCGCCGAGGAGACCGGACAGATGCTCGGCATGTCGCCGGGCGCGGTACGGGTCGCCCAGCACCGGGCGCTGAGCAGACTGCGCGCGCTCGCCGAACAGTGAGCGGGGCCCGGCGCGCGGCACGCGCCGGGCACGCGGTGCCGGGCCCGGCGGGGTCGCGCGCCCGGCGCGCACGCGGCGGGCCCGGACGAGGGCCGGGTTCCGTTCGGGATGCGTACGACCGTACGGTTGCAGGTGGAGCGGGAAGCTACGGGAACCCTTGGTGATCTTGCGCGTGGAATGAGACGCCCGCGAAGGCCGTTAGCATGGACATCCGCACCGATCAAGGCCATTTGGGGAAGGTGTCATGACTGCAAACGTCGACGGAGTGCCCGAGAAATTCGCGACGCTCGGGCTGACATACGACGACGTGCTGCTGCTGCCGGGCGCGTCCGACATGGCGCCCGACCAGATCGACACCTCCTCGTACATCTCCAGGAACGTGCGGGTGAACATCCCGCTGCTCTCCGCCGCGATGGACAAGGTGACCGAGGCCCGCATGGCGATCGCCATGGCCCGGCAGGGCGGCGCGGGCGTGCTGCACCGCAACCTCTCCATCGCCGACCAGGCCAACCAGGTCGACCTGGTGAAGCGCTCCGAGTCCGGCATGGTCACCGACCCGATCACGGTGCACCCGGACGCGACGCTGCGCGACGCCGACGAGCTGTGCGCCAAGTTCCGGATCAGCGGCGTCCCGGTCACCGACCCCGCGGGCAAGCTGCTCGGCATCGTCACCAACCGCGACATGGCCTTCGAGTCGGACCGCTCGCGCCAGGTGCGCGAGGTCATGACGCCCATGCCGCTGGTCACCGGCAAGGTCGGCATCTCCGGCGTGGACGCCATGGAGCTGCTGCGCCGCCACAAGATCGAGAAGCTGCCGCTGGTCGACGACGCGGGCGTGCTCAAGGGCCTGATCACCGTCAAGGACTTCGTCAAGGCGGAGCAGTACCCGAACGCCGCCAAGGACAAGGAGGGCCGGCTGCTGGTCGGCGCCGCCGTCGGTGTCGCGGGCGACGCCTTCGAGCGGGCCCAGGCGCTCGTCGCGGCGGGCGTCGACTTCATCGTCGTCGACACCGCCCACGGCCACTCCCGCCTGGTCGGCGACATGGTCTCCAAGATCAAGTCGAATGCCTCCGGCGTCGACGTCATCGGTGGCAACATCGCCACCCGGGACGGCGCCCAGTCGCTGATCGACGCCGGTGTCGACGGCATCAAGGTCGGTGTCGGCCCCGGTTCCATCTGCACCACCCGCGTCGTGGCCGGCATCGGTGTCCCGCAGGTCACCGCGATCTACGAGGCGTCGCTCGCCGCGAAGGCGGCGGGTGTCCCGGTCATCGGCGACGGCGGCCTGCAGTACTCCGGCGACATCGCCAAGGCCCTGGTGGCCGGCGCGGACACCGTGATGCTGGGTTCGCTGCTGGCCGGGTGCGAGGAGTCCCCGGGCGAGCTGCTCTTCATCAACGGCAAGCAGTTCAAGTCGTACCGCGGCATGGGATCGCTCGGCGCGATGCAGACCCGCGGCGACCGCAAGTCGTTCTCCAAGGACCGCTACTTCCAGGAGGGCGTCGCCTCCGACGAGAAGCTGGTCCCCGAGGGCATCGAGGGCCAGGTTCCCTACCGGGGCCCGCTCTCCGCGGTCGTCCACCAGCTCACCGGCGGTCTGCGCCAGTCGATGTTCTACGTCGGCGGCCGCACCGTGCCGGAGCTCCAGGCCAACGGCCGGTTCGTCCGGATCACCTCGGCGGGCCTCAAGGAGAGCCACCCGCACGACATCCAGATGACGGTCGAGGCCCCCAACTACAGCAGGAAGTGACGCGCACCGACGCGACCGAGGGGCGGCCAGGGGCTTCCCGCACTGTCGGTTTCCGACAGGGCGGGGTTCCCGGGACCGCCCCTCCGGCGTGTGTCGGGGATACTGGACAGCGCAGACGTAGAGGGAAAGGCCACACCATCGTGACTGAGATCGAGATCGGGCGCGGCAAGCGCGGCCGCCGGGCATACGCGTTCGACGACATCGCCGTCGTACCGAGTCGCCGAACCCGCGACCCGAAGGAGGTCTCGATCGCCTGGCAGATCGACGCCTACCGCTTCGAGCTGCCGTTCCTGGCCGCCCCCATGGACTCGGTGGTCTCCCCGCAGACCGCGATCCGCATCGGTCAGCTGGGCGGACTCGGCGTCCTCAACCTGGAAGGGCTGTGGACCCGGTACGAGGACCCGCAGCCGCTGCTCGACGAGATCGCCGAGATGCCCGCCGAGGCGGCGACCCGCCGCCTCCAGGAGATCTACGCCGCCCCGATCCGGGAGGAGCTGATCGGGCAGCGCATCAAGGAGGTGCGCGACTCCGGCGTCGTCACCGCCGCCGCGCTCTCCCCGCAGCGCACCGCGCAGTTCTCCAAGGCGGTCGTCGACGCGGGTGTGGACATCTTCGTCATCCGCGGGACGACGGTCTCCGCCGAGCACGTCTCGGGCGCCGCCGAGCCGCTCAACCTCAAGCAGTTCATCTACGAGCTGGACGTTCCGGTGATCGTCGGCGGCTGCGCCACGTACACCGCGGCCCTGCACCTGATGCGCACCGGCGCGGCCGGTGTGCTCGTCGGCTTCGGCGGCGGCGCCGCGCACACCACGCGCAACGTCTTCGGCATCCAGGTCCCGATGGCGACCGCGGTCGCCGACGTGGCCGGGGCCCGCCGCGACTACATGGACGAGTCGGGCGGCCGGTACGTGCACGTGATCGCGGACGGCGGTGTCGGCTGGTCGGGCGACCTGCCGAAGGCCATCGCCTGCGGCGCGGACGCCGTGATGATCGGCTCCCCGCTGGCCCGTGCGACGGACGCGCCGGGGCGCGGCCGGCACTGGGGCATGGAAGCGGTCCACGAGGACGTGCCGCGCGGCAAGCTGGTCGACCTCGGCACCGTCGGCACGACCGAGGAGGTCCTCACCGGACCCTCGCACTCGCCCGACGGCTCGATGAACGTCTTCGGCGCGCTGCGCCGGGCGATGGCCACGACGGGCTACAGCGAGCTCAAGGAGTTCCAGCGCGTCGAGGTGACGGTGGCGGACTCGCAGCACAGCCGCTGACCGCCTCGCGCGCTCAGGGACACGGGCGAGGGCCCCGGAAACCGCTGTCGGCGGCTTCCGGGGCCCTCGCGCATGTCCGGCACCGGGGCGCCGGGCCCGGGCTACGAGCCGGCTGCCTTCTTGGCGCCACCGAACGCGGCGACGGCACCGAGCAGCAGGAAGAGGTAGGTCTTGAAGTCCGCAGCCTCGTTCCACGCCTTCGTCAGGATGTCGAAGTGGTCGATGAACAGCGTGGACGCGGACTGGTTGACCAGGTCGGACAGGATGATCGAGACGCCGATGAGCTGGCCGAGGTAGACGGCGCCCACCGACAGGACGGCGCTGACCACGGGCAGGATCGGGCTGCGGCCGCCGACCTTGCTCGCCGCGAAGCCGACCAGGAAGCCGACGCCGACGGCGATGTAGCCGACCTCGCGCTCGATCGCCCCGGCGATCACGCCGTACAGGAAGGCCGTGACGACCGCCGCGACCAGCGCCGTCAGCAGCCCGAGGCCCACGTTGTCGCGGGCGGGGGCGGGCGGTGCGGGCGGGGCGAACGGCGCGCCGCCGAACGCGGGGGCGGGCTGTCCCGGCTGTCCCGGCTGACCGGGCTGTCCGGGCTGTCCGTACGGGCCGGGCTGCTGGCCCGCGAACGGGTTGCCGGTGGGGGCGCCCGGCTGCTGGTCGGCGTAGGGGTTGCCGGCCTGGGCACCGGGTTGCTGGCCGCCCGCGTAAGGGTTGCCGTCGAAAGGCTGTCCGCCGGGCTGCTGGTTCGGCGGCGGCACGGGCTGGCTCATGGTGGGATCCCCCTGGGAACGGAAGCGCACGAATGTGCGAGATGTGACGCCGCAGGCTAGCAGTCACCTATGACATCGCCCACCAAAATCTTCGGAATCTTCTGCTCACAGCCGGTGCGCGGCCCCCGCAGGGGTCGCGCCCCGGGTGTCCAGCAGGAGCTGGGCCTTCACGGCGAGGCCCTGGAGGTCGTAGGTGCGGTGGTGCTGGAGCAGCACCGTGAGGTCGGCGCCGGCCGCCGCCTCGTACAGCGAGTCGGCGCGCGGGACGGGCCGTTCGCGCACCCGCCAGTCCAGGACGTGCGGGTCGTGGTAGCCGATCTGGGCGCCCATGTCGATCAGCCGGGAGGCGATCTCCCGGGCGGGCGAGGCCTCCTGGTCGGCGAGGTCGGGCTTGTAGGTGACGCCGAGGAGCAGGACCCGGGCGCCGCGCACCGATTTTCCGTGCTCGTTCAGCAGGGTGGCGCAGCGCTGGATCACGTACTGCGGCATCCGGTCGTTGATCTCCTGGGCGAGCGAGACCATCCGCAACGGGTGGCCGGGGGTGCGGCTGTGGTACGGGAGACGGCCCGGGTCGACGGGGACGCCGTGCCCGCCGACGCCGGGCCCGGGGCGGAACGGCTCGAAGCCGAAGGGCTTGGTCTCGGCGCACCGGATGACGTCCCACAGGTCGACGCCGAGGTCGTGGCAGAGCACGGCCATCTCGTTGACCAGGGCGATGTTGACGTGCCGGAAGTTGGTCTCCAGGACCTTCGTCATCTCGGCCTCGCGCGGGCCGCGGGCCCGGACCACCTTGTCGGTGAGCCGGCCGTAGAAGGCGGCGGCGGATTCGGTGCAGGCGGGCGTGAGACCGCCGATGACCTTGGGCGTGTTGGCGTAGACGCGGGTCCGGTTGCCGGGGTCGAGGCGGCCGGGGGAGTAGGCGAGGTGGAAGTCGCGCCCGGCGCGCAGTCCCGATCCCGCTTCGAGGAGGGGCAGGACGTGGTTCTCGGTGGTGCCCGGCTGGACGGCCGATTCCACAAGGACGGTGGTGTGCGGGCGCAGCCGGGCGGCGAGGGCGCGGGTGGCGTCGGTGAGGGCGGTGAGGTCGAGGGTGCGGTCGGCGCCGAGCGGGGTGGGCGCGCAGATCACCGCGGTGCGGACCCGGCCCAGTTCGGCAGGGTCGGTGGTGGGACGGAAGCCCCCCGCGAGCATCCGGCGGACCCCCGAGGCGGTGAGCGCGCCCTCGGCGGGGGTGCGGCCCGCGGCGAGTTCCGCGTGGGCGCGTGGGTCGGTGTCGTAGCCGACGGTCTGGACGCCGGCGGCGACGGCGGCCTGTGCGAGGGGCAGGCCGAGGTGGCCGAGTCCGATGACAGCGAGGTCTGCGGGCATGGGGATGGGCCGTCCTTCCCTCGGACCGGCCGGTTCACGGAGGGCGGCGACCTCATGATCCGGCCGGTACACGACCATGGGGGAGCAGAAAGCGCAACCGCTGGGGACGGTGCGATGTCAGACTAGGCGTAAATATGACCTATATGTCGCATTGTCTGGCCCGTGCCGCCGGGTGTTGTCCACAGGCGGTGGCCGAAGTCGTGGACGGCGGACAGAATCGAGTGGTGGGCAGGGACGTCCGACCGGTCGGTCGTGCCACGTCCCGTGCCGGACCACCCCGATCCACCCCGGGAGGCAGCAGTGAGGACAGCGACACTGGGACCCGCGGAGCGTGCCGAGGCACTCGCCGCCATGGCCGAGCGCGAACTGGACGTACTGGTCGTGGGGGCGGGCGTGGTCGGCGCCGGCACGGCACTGGACGCGGCGACACGGGGACTCTCGACCGGTCTGGTCGAGGCGCGCGACTGGGCCTCGGGCACATCGAGCAGATCGAGCAAGCTGATCCACGGCGGGCTGCGCTATCTGGAGATGCTCGACTTCGCGCTGGTCCGGGAGGCACTGAAGGAGCGCGGGCTGCTGCTGGAGCGGCTGGCCCCGCATCTGGTGAAGCCGGTGCCCTTCCTCTACCCCTTGCAGCACAAGGGGTGGGAGCGGCTCTACGCCGGTTCCGGCGTGGCGCTGTACGACGCGATGTCGGTGTCCTCGGGGCACGGCCGCGGCCTGCCCGTCCACCGCCACCTCTCCCGCCGCCGCGCCCTGCGGGTGGCCCCGTCGCTGCGGAAGGACGCCCTGGTCGGGGCCCTGCAGTATTACGACGCGCAGATGGACGACGCCCGCTATGTGGCGACGCTGGTGCGCACCGCCGCCGGGTACGGCGCCCACGTCGCGAACCGGGCGCGGGTGATCGGCTTCCTCCGGGAGGGCGAACGGGTCGTCGGCGCCCGGGTGCAGGACGTCGAGGCGGGCGGGGAGTACGAGGTCAGGGCCAAGCAGGTGGTGAACGCGACCGGTGTGTGGACGGACGACACCCAGGCGCTGATCGGGGAGCGCGGGCTGTTCCATGTCCGGGCGTCCAAGGGCATCCATCTGGTCGTCCCGAAGGACCGCATCCACTCCTCGACCGGCCTGATCCTGCGCACCGAGAAGTCCGTCCTGTTCGTCATCCCGTGGGGGCGGCACTGGATCATCGGGACCACCGACACCGACTGGGACCTCGACAAGGCCCACCCGGCGGCGTCCAGCGCCGATATCGACTACCTCCTCGAACACGTCAACACCGTCCTGGCCACGCCGCTGACCAGGGATGACGTCCAGGGTGTCTACGCCGGGCTGCGACCGCTGCTGGCCGGCGAGTCGGAGGCGACCAGCAAGCTCTCGCGCGAGCACACCGTGGCGCACCCGGTACCCGGTCTCGTGGTCGTGGCGGGCGGAAAATACACCACGTACCGGGTGATGGCGAAGGACGCCGTCGACGAGGCGGTGCACGGTCTCGACCAGCGGGTGGCCCAGTGCGTCACGGAGGACATCCCGCTGCTGGGCGCGGAGGGCTATCCGGCGCTGTGGAACGCCCGGGCGAGAATCGCGGCCCGGACGGGGCTCCATGTCGCCCGGGTGGAGCATCTGCTCAACCGCTACGGCTCCATGACGGAGCAGATCCTGGATCTGATCGTCGCGGACCCGGTGCTCGGCGAGCCGCTGCCCGCCGCTGACGACTACCTGAAGGCCGAGATCGTCTACGCGGCCTCGCACGAGGGGGCCCGGCACCTCGACGACGTGCTGACCCGCCGCACCCGGATCTCCATCGAGACCTTCGACCGCGGCACGCGCAGCGCCCGGCTCTGCGCGGAACTGATGGCGCCGGTGCTGGGCTGGGACGGACAGCACATCGACCGGGAGGTCGAGCACTACGAGAAGCGGGTGGAGGCGGAGCGCGAGTCGCAGCGTCAGCCGGACGACCTCACTGCCGACGCGGCCCGGCTCGGCGCCCCGGACATCGTGCCGTTGTAGCGCCGCACGGTGGGCGCGCGGCTCACGGGGCCCGGACGGTGGGCGCGCGGGCGCAGAACTCCGCGTCGAGCAGCGCCGTTTCCAGTGCCTCCGCGTCGGCCAGGGCGTCGGTGTCGACGCGATAGGTCAGGACGTGGCGGCCGTCGCGGGTGGCGGCGGTGCGGACGCGGCTGCCCGTGATGTGCCCGTTGTGGCCCCAGACGGTGAGGCCGCAGGAGAGCCGTTGCGGGTAGACGCCCAGTCCGTACACGCCGTGCGTGGCGGTCGTGTCCAGCATGGCCGCCAGCTCGGCGGGCCGGAGGATCTCCCCGCCGAGCAGGGCCGTGTAGAAGCGGTCGAGGTCGTCGAGCGTGGAGATCAGCTCGCCGGCCGCGCCCGCGCCGCGCGGGTCCAGCGCGGTGACGTCGCGCAGGGTGCCGTCGGCCGGATCGCGGGTGAATCCCCTGCCGTGCGGGGAGGGCAGGGTGGTCCGGGCACCGGGCAGGGAGGTGCCGGTGAGACGCAGGGGATTGATGATGCGTCGGCGGATCTCGGTGGCGTAGTCGTGCCCGGTGACGCGCCGGACGACCAGCCCGAGCACGACGTAGTTGGTGTTCGCGTAGGCGTAGTGGCCGGGGGCGCCCGTCGGGCGGTGGGAGAGCGCGACCCGGACCGCGTCGGCGGCGGAGAGGGGGCGGGCGGAGGCGTCGGCGGTGTAGTCGTTCAGTCCGCTGGTGTGGTCGAGCAGGGCGCGCAGCGTGATGCGGCGGCCGTCGTTGCCGTTGCCGCGGATCAGCCCGGGCAGCAGTCGGTCGACGGGGTCCGAGAGCCGCAGGCGTCCCTCCCCGGCGAGTTGGAGCACGACCGCGGCGACGAAGGTCTTGGTGACGCTGCCCGCCCGGAACCGGTCCGCCCTGCGGATACCGGGTCCCGTCGAACGGAACGTGTCGTACGGTGCGGTGGAAGCACGACGGGCCAGCAGTGCCGCGGTGGGAGCACCGCCCCCGGCGACAAACCGGGAGAGGTGGGACATCGCGGGTGTGGGGAACGATTCTTCGGGCAGGGGTGTTGCGCCAAGGCCCAGCAGTGCCAGCAGCAACGGGGCGACGAACAGAGCCCGGAGTGTCGGCATGGCGGAGAACCCCTTTCTCGGGCCACCATCATGGCGGGCCCGCGGACCCGGCACCACTGCCGGTCCCGGGGTGAGGGACAATGAACGCTCTGCCAGGGCGGGTTGATCGCAGAGGGGACGCATGTCGGAGGCGGAGCAGGCACAGGGGCCCCAACGGGACACGGACGGACGTCTTCTCGCGGGGCGGTACCGGCTCGGGGAGGTGCTCGGCCGGGGCGGTATGGGCACGGTCTGGCGTGCCGTCGACGAGACACTGGGCCGCACGGTCGCGGTCAAGGAACTGCGGTTCCCCTCGGCCATCGACGAGGACGAGAAGCGCCGTCTCATCACGCGTACGCTGCGCGAGGCCAAGGCGATCGCCAGAATCCGCAACAACGGCGCGGTGACCGTCTTCGACGTGGTCGACGAGGACGACCGGCCGTGGATCGTGATGGAACTCATCGAGGGCAAGTCCCTCGCCGAGGCCATCCGCGAGGACGGGGTGCTGACGCCGGGACGCGCCGCCGAGGTCGGTCTCGCGATACTCGACGTGCTCCGCTCGGCGCACCGCGAAGGCATCCTGCACCGCGACGTGAAGCCGTCCAACGTGCTGATCGCCGAGGACGGCCGGGTCGTGCTGACCGACTTCGGCATCGCCCAGGTCGAGGGCGACCCCTCGGTCACCTCGACGGGCATGCTCGTCGGCGCGCCCTCGTACATCTCGCCCGAACGCGCCCGGGGGCACAAACCCGGACCGCCCGCCGACCTGTGGTCGCTCGGCGGACTGCTCTACGCCAGCGTCGAGGGCTCCCCGCCGTACGACAAGGGGTCGGCTATTGCCACCCTGACCGCGGTGATGACCGAGCCGCTCGACCCGCCGAAGAACGCCGGTCCGCTGAAGGACGTCATCTACGGCCTGCTCGCCAAGGACCCCGATCAGCGGCTCGACGACGCGGGCGCGCGCGCCCTGCTCAACGACGTGATCCACGCCCCCGAGAAGCCGGCCCCGGTGGTGCCGCCCGCCGAGGCCACCCAGATCATGGCGCTGCCGGGGAAGACCGACGGCGGAGCGGCCAAGGCGGCCCCGGCGTCCGGTGAGCCCGTCGAGGGCGCGCGGGACCGGTTGCGTGGCGCGCTGCGTTCCGTACGGACCGCCAAGGCGGGCCCGTCCGCCGCCGCGGGTGCCGCCGCCGGGGCGGCTGCCGTCCCGCCCCCGCCGCCGTCGGCCACCGCCCCGGCCGTCGGCCCCGGCGCCACCGCGAAGCCGGTCCGGCCCCCGGCGACGACGGCCGGGCGCGCGGCAGCCACCGCCGTGCCGCCCGCGCGTCCGGCCACGTCGCCGGTCGCTCCGCCGCGCGCGTCCATCACGGACGTGGTGCCGCGCCGGACCCTGGCGATCATCGCGGCCGTGATCGTCCTCGCCGTCGTGGCCACCGTCCTCGTGCTCTCCCTCGGCGGGGAGGACAAGAACGACGCGCGGGTCGGCGACGGCAAGGACGGCACGTCGGCCTCGGCCGGAGCCTCGACGGCCGGAAGCTCGCCGGAGACCGACAGCGGCAAGGGCGGCGAGAAGGCCGGGGACGGGGCGGGCGACTCGACCGGCGGCCAGGACAAGGGCCGGGACGGGGACCAGGGCAAGGGGCAGGAGAAGGACGACGCCCCGGCCACCGGGGCGGACGGTCCGAAGGGCGACAAGCTGCCCGGCGGCTACGCGTCCGTCACGAACAAGCAGTACCACTTCGAGATGGCGATGCCCGGGACCTTCCGGTTCGACCACGACTCCGGAAAGAAGTCCGGTGCCATCTACAACGCCGACGGCGGCTTCCCGCGCGTCCAGGTCGACTACACCGATTCGCCCGGCCGCGACGCCGCCGCCGCGTGGAACGCCGCGAAGGGCGGCGTCGCGGCCACCAGCAACGGATACCGCCACCTGGGCGTGAACAAGGTCCAGTACAACGGCTACCCGACGGTCGCCGACTGGCAGTTCGAGCGCACCCAGCAGGGGCAGCGGGTGCGTGTCCTCAACCGCGGCTTCAAGGCCGACGCGAAGCACGGCTACGCGATCATGATCAGCTGCCCGGTGGACGAGTGGGACGGCGACGAGTGCCGGACCCTGCGCGAGACCGCGTTCGCCACCTTCGCACCCATCGACTGACCTGCGGACGCGCAGGGTGCGGGAGCCCGGGATGGACCGACCCCCGCGCACCGCTGCCACTTGCCACGTATCGTGAGAGCCTGAAGACCGTACGGAGCCGGAAAGTCGGTCAATTGCACCGCGAGTGACCGTGATTGATGTGGACGAGCGGTCCTCGTGACCGGGGGGACAGCGCGCTCTGGGGAGGCGTCGTGGACGACTACGCGGGTCGGGTGCTCGCCGACCGCTACCGCCTGCCGTTGCCCCCGTCCGACGCGTACGAACGTGTCGAGACCCGGGCGTTCGACACCTACAGCGGCCAGGAGGTGCTGGTCCGTCAGGTGCCCCTGCCCGAGGTGGTGGACGCCGAGGTGCTCGACGCCGACGGCCCGGTGCCCTCGGTCCGGCAGGTCACGGGGAGAGCGGTCCGGCGCCCCGCGGACCCGGCGGTACGACGTGCCGTCGAGGCGGCGCAGGCGGCGGCCCAGGTGCCCGACCACCCCCGGCTCGACCAGGTCTTCGACGTGTTCGCCGAGGCCGGATCGCTCTGGATCGTGAGCGAGTTCGTCGCGGCCCGGCCGCTCGCGGCCCTGCTCGCGGAGCGCCCGCTCAACCCCTTCAGGGCGGCCGAGATCGGCTCCGACGTGCTGGCCGCGCTGCGGGTGCTGCACGCCCACGGCTGGACCCATCGGAACGTCACCGTCCGCACGGTGCTGGTCTGCGACGACGGCCGTGTCGTGCTGACCGGCCTGGCGGCCGGGGCGGCGGAGGAGGCGCTCTGCGGCTACGTGCCCACGCCCCAGCCCGACGACGAGGACGAACTCGGTTACGGCGGCCCGCCGGAGAGTGGTGAGGCCGCGCACGGGCCGGTCGGCCCGACGGGCGGACCGGACACGACCGGGCCGTACGTCCCGCCCCCGCCGCTCCTCCCGCCGGAGGTGCCGGCCCCACGTGGCCCGGTGGCCATCGAGAAGGCGGCAGTCGAGGAGGGCGGGGCCCACGGCGACGCGTATGCCGACGACGACGTCTACGACACCGACGACGTGTACGAAGCCGACGGCGTGTACGAAGCCGACGGCGTGTACGAAGCCGACGGCGCGCACGCGGACGACGGCGCGTACGCGGACGATGTGTACGGCGGCGAGATCGCCGTGTTCGGCGACGGCGCCAGCGGAGGCGCCCGGACCGGCGCGGCGGGCGAGCTGGAGGCCGTGCCGCCCCCGATGAACCAGTTCCTCCCGCCGTCCGCCCCCGGAACGGACGACACCGCCCCGCTGCCCGTCCATCGCCCCCGGGGCCCGGAGAACGGCGGCTCGCTCGCGCTCGGCGGCAGTCGTCCGCGACCGGCCGACCGGTGGGACGGCGGCGACATGGACGCGTCGGACGAGGACCCGTACACCGCCCCGCCCGTCACCACCCCGTACACCAAGGCCCCATACGCGCCTGCCCCGCATGACGACGGGACCCACGCCGACGACCACGGCGACCACGACGACCGCGACGACCACGACGACCGCGACGACCACGGCGGTCGTGACGGCCACGGTGACGATCACGGCGACCGTGACGATCACGGCGGTGACGATCACGGCGGCCGGGATGACCGCGACGACCACGGTGACGACGGCGACGGCCGGGTGCCCCCCGGCCCGTCGGCCCCCGGTCGGCGGGTGTACCTCACCGGGACCTGGAACGACGGCCCGGACACCGGGCGCCCCGTCCCCGCCGGCGGCTCCGGTGGGGACTTCCGGCGCGCGGACTCCCGGCACCACGACGAGGCTCCGGCACTTCCGGCCCATCGGCCGGAGCCCGGCAGCCGGTCGGGCGGCTGGGGCGACCTCGTCGCGAGCGGCGGCCCGGACACCCCGTACCGCGGCCCCGCCACGCCGCTCGCCGCCGAGCGTGCCCGGCAGACCCGGATCGCCCTCGTCGGCGCGGTCACCGAGCGCTGGGCACCCGAACAGGGCGGCCCCATACACGAGAACTGGCGGCTGGCCCCGCCGATCGGCCCCGCCACCGACCTCTGGGCGCTCGGCGCGCTGCTCTACCGCGCCGTCCAGGGCCACGCCCCCTACCCCGAGGAGAACGCCGCCGAGCTGGTCCAGATGGTGTGCGGCGAGCCCCCCGCCTTCGCCGAGGAGTGCGGGCCGCTGCGCCCCGTCGTCGAGTCGCTGCTGCGCCAGGACCCCACCGACCGGCCGGACATCGAGGAGCTGAGCGGCTGGCTGCGCTCGCTCGTGCGGTCTGCGCCCGAGCCCGAGGCAGGGCTGGACGTCGTGCCGCTGCCGGCCGACGACGCCACCCGGCTCCCCATCGTGCGCCGCCGGGGCGAACTGGTCCGCAGGCGCCGCGGTCTCTTCGGCCGTGGCGCGGCCCACGGGCGGCACCGCAGCACGGGCGAGCAGCCCGCCCGGCACGACCGCCCCGGACCGGAGAAGCCGCCCCGGCCGGAGAAGGCACCCCGGCCGGAGAAGACGCCACGGCCGACGAAGCCGCCCAGGGCGCCGCGCGAACCCAAGGGCCCCAAGGTGCTGCGCACCCCGCCGCCCGGCTCCCCGCAGAACGAGGGGCGCTCGCCCAGAAGGCTCGGACGGCTGCTCCTGGTACTGATCCTGCTGGCCCTGGTCGCGGCCATCGGGTACGCCGTGCTGTTCATGCCCGAGGCGGGCAGCGACCCCGGCGCCTCCGGGCGAGGGGCGCCGGCTTCCGGTGAGCCCCGGCCCGGCACCGACGGGACCTCCGGCGAACAGCCGTCCGTACCGCCGTCCGGGGCCCAGCAGCCGCAGACCACCCGCTCCGCCGTGGCCGTCGCCGCCGGATACACCCTGCGCAAGGACCCGGAGGGCTTCGAGATCGCGGTGCGCAAGGACTGGCAGCGCACCCCCGCCAACGCGGACCGTCAGATCCGCTACGGCGCCGACGGCTTCAGCGTACTGATCGTGCCCGGACGGGACACCGTCAAGGCCGTCGGCGCCGACCCGCTCGCCTACCAGGCGGACAAGGAGAGGGAGTTGCAGCAGTTCCATGACTCCGGCTGGTCGAGCTCGACCGGACTGCGCCGGATCGACGTCGGCCGACAGGCCATGGCCGAGGGCCAGTTCACCTGGCAGGACGACGCGGGCCGCGAGGTGTACGCACGGAACCTCGCCATGATCGTCGACGGCAGCTACCACGTCATCCAGGTCATCGGCCCCGAGAACCGGCGTGATGAGGTTTCGGACATCTACCAACAAGCCGTCGCTTCCTACCGCGTGACGCGCTGAACCGTTTCTTTGCGCCGGTGGTCCGGTGGCGGAGCGACAAGCATCACAGTGCGGTCTCCACGGGGATGCGAGGTTCCGTGGCCGAGCACCCCTCCGTAATCTTTCCTTCGAAGGAACGGGGCGCGGATACGTGGATCGATCACAGGGTACGGACACGGGACTTGTGCTGGCCGGAAGGTACCGGCTCGGCGAGGTCCTCGGTCGCGGCGGCATGGGCAAGGTGTGGCGCGCGCACGACGAGGTGCTGCACCGCACGGTGGCGGTCAAGGAGCTGACGGCCGGCCAGTACGCCGCCGAGGCCGACCGGATCGTGCTGCACGCCCGCACGCAGAAGGAAGCCCGTGCGGCCGCCCGGATCACCCACCCGGGCGTGGTCACCGTCCACGACGTGATCGAGTACGACAACCGGCCCTGGATCGTCATGCAGTACGTCGACGGGCCGTCGCTCGCCGACGCGGCCAAGGAGATCGGCGAGATCGAGCCGCGCGAGGCCGCCCGCATCGGTCTCCATGTGCTGAGCGCCCTGCGCGCGGCGCACGGCGCGGGTGTCCTGCACCGGGATGTGAAGCCCGGCAACGTGCTGCTCGCCGCCGACGGCCAGGTGCTGCTCACCGACTTCGGGATCGCGGCGATCGAGGGCGACTCGACCATCACCAGGACCGGTGAACTCGTCGGCTCCATCGACTACCTGGCACCCGAGCGGGTGCGCGGCGGCGATCCCGGACCGGCTTCCGACCTGTGGTCCCTCGGTGCCACGCTCTACACCGCGGTCGAGGGCCGCTCTCCGTTCCGGCGCACGTCACCGATCTCCACCATGCAGGCCGTCGTCACCGAGGAGCCGCCACCGCCGGAGCGCGCGGGCGCGCTCGCCCCCGTGATCACCGCGCTGCTCCGCAAGGAGCCCGAGGAGCGACCCTCGGCGGCCGAGACGGAACGGATGCTGCTGGACGCCATGGAGGGCCGTGCGCCCCAGGCGGCCCAGGCGTTCGTGCCGACACAGCGTGTTCCCGACGAGGTGCTGCGTACGGTCGGCCCGGACGCCGCCCCCGGTGCTGCGGGCACCGCCCGACTGCCCGCCCCGGCCGCCGGGTCCGCATCCGGGCCCGGGCCCACGACGGCCCCGGCCGCCGGGCCGGTGTCGGCCCCGGTGACCCGGCGCGGCGGGAGCCGGTGGCGCACGGCGGTCCTGGTCGTCGTCGCCGCCGCGGTGATCGGCGGCGGTGCGGGGCTCGCCGCGATGCGGTACAAGGACCGCGCGGGCGAGGACACCGCCGGGCGGGGTGGTACCGGTACCCACGCGTCCGAGACGCCCGTCGCTCCGCCCGCCACGCATCCGGTGAACCCCGACGCGTCGTCGCGGAAGAAGGCGGAGGGGGCGGGGGAGACGGAGGGGACGAAGGAGACGAAGGAGATTCCCGACGGCTGGCACCGGGTGGACGACCCCGAGGGCTTCAGCCTGACCGTGCCGGACGGCTGGGAGCGCCGGGCGGACGGAAACCAGATCGACTACACCCCGGACAACGGCGTGCACTACATCCGGATCAGCGTCGACCCGGCGCCCGACTTCGAGAACTCGTACATGCACATGCTCAACCTGGAGAAACAGCTCGCCGAGCGGCTCCCCGGGTATCAGCGCAAGACCCTGCACTCCAACACCTACCGGGACCGGCCGGGTTCGCTCTGGGAGTTCACCTGGACGGAGACCAAGGACCACCCGGGGCCGCGCCACGCGATCGACCAGATGTACTTCGGGGAGACCGGCGGCCCGGAGTACGCGTTGTACATGACAGGCCCGGCGGAGGACTGGGACACCACCCGGACGCAGTTCGACACGATCCTGCGCGGCTGGCGAGCGCCCGAGGGCTCCGACTGATCCGATCCGCCAGGGGCCCGGACCGAGGGACCGTGCCGGGGCCCCGGCCGGGAGCTCCGGCCAGGACCCCGGGCCACGGACACCTGCTTCCGACTTGACCGTTCCGTTTGGGCCCGGTGACGGCATGGGCCCTGATCAGGGGCTTTGTTGCCAGTGATCACTGGCTTGTTTGTGGGTCGCGTGAAAACCCGTTACCCACGGGTACCCAAAGCGGGCGGCTGGACGTACTCTCGCCCTCATGACGGACTCGCAGGCCCCCGCGCCCACCTCCGCAGCCCCGGTCGGCACCAACCCCGTGGCCCCCGCGCCGGCGGGCGTGCGCACCGCCGCCGACGTGGTGACTCCCGAGGTGGTCGCCCAGCTGACCCGGGGCGTGGCCGGTTCCGGCCGCACCGCCAACCACACCCCCTTCACCGGGGAGAAGCTGGCCGACCTGCCCGAGTCCACCCCCGAGGACGTGGCGACCGCCTTCGAGCGCGCCCGTGCCGCCCAGCCCGCCTGGGCCGCGACCCCCGTCCGGGCCAGGGCGGCCGTCCTGCTCCGCTTCCACGACCTGGTGCTCAGCCGACAGGCCGAGGTCCTCGACCTCATCCAGCTGGAGACCGGCAAGGCCCGGCTGCACGCCCACGAGGAGGTGCAGGCCGTCGCCGTCGCCGCCCGCCACTACGGGCGCCGGGCAACCGCGTACCTGAGGCCGAAGCGGCACACCGGGGTCGTGCCGACCCTCACCAAGGTCACCGAACTGCGCCAGCCGCGCGGCGTCGTCGGCCAGATCGCGCCGTGGAACTACCCGTTCGAGCTGTCCGTCGGTGACGCGCTGCCCGCGTTCGTCTCCGGCAACGCGGTCGTGATGAAGCCCGACACGGAGACCGCGCTGACCGCGCTGTGGGCCCGGGACCTGCTGATCGAGGCCGGACTGCCCGCCGAGGTCTTCCAGGTGGTGCTCGGCGACGGGCCGGTCGTCGGCCCCGAGGTCGTCAAGCACGCCGACTACGTCTCGTTCACCGGCTCGACCCGCACCGGCCGCGAGGTCGCCCAAGGCGCGGCGGCCCGACTCGTCGGCGTCTCCCTGGAGCTCGGCGGGAAGAACGCCATGCTGGTGCTGGAGGACGCCGACGTGGAGAAGGCCGCCGCGGGCGCCGTCCGCGCCTGCTTCTCCTCGGCCGGGCAGCTCTGCATCTCCATCGAGCGGCTCTACGTGCACGAGTCGGTCGCCGACGATTTCGTGGCCCGCTTCGCCGCCCGCACCAGGGCGATGCGGCTCGGCAGCTCCCTCGCCTACGGCGCCGACATGGGCTCGCTGGTCGGCGAACGTCAACTGGAGACCGTCACCCGGCACGTCGCGGAGGCCGTCGAGAAGGGGGCCACGGTCGTCGCGGGCGGTGTCGCCCGGCCCGACATCGGCCCGCTGTTCTACGAGCCGACCATCCTCGACGGCGTCGAGGCGCCGATGGCCGTCTGCTCCGAGGAGACCTTCGGCCCGGTCGTCTCCGTCTACCGGTTCCGGGACGAGGACGAGGTGATCGCGCTGGCCAACGCCACCCCGTACGGCCTGAATTCGAGCGTCTGGACCAAGGACTCCGGGCGGGGCCACCGCGTCGCCGCCCGGCTGCGGACCGGCACGGTCAACATCAACGAGGGCTACGCGCCCGCCTACGGAAGCGTGCAGTCCCCGATGGGCGGCATGAAGGACTCCGGCCTCGGCCGGCGGCACGGCTCCGAGGGCATCCTCAAGTACACCGAGGCCCAGACCGTCGCCCAGCAGCGGCTGATCCCGCTCGCCCCGTCCTTCGGCATGGACGACGCGAAGTACGCGGCGTTCATGACCCGCAGCCTGAAGGCGATGAAGGCGTTCCGGCTGCGCTGACCGGCGCCCGCGTCCGCCGGCGCCTGCCCGCGTACACCCCTTCCGCCCGCGTCCACCAGCTTTTTTCGTACCGCACCGAGGAGAGCCATGCCCCAGGACAGCCCTGCCCGGACACCGTCCGCCGCCCCGGAACCGGCCGACGACGACGTCGCGTACGACTACGACGTCCTGGTCGTGGGCTCGGGCTTCGGCGGCGCGGTGTCGGCCCTCCGGCTCACCGAGAAGGGATACCGCGTCGGAGTGCTGGAGGCGGGCCGCCGCTTCACGGCGGGTTCCCTCCCCAAGAATTCCTGGGACCTGAGGAACTACCTGTGGGCCCCCGCCCTCGGGCTCTACGGCATCCAGCGCGTGCACCTGCTCGGCAACGTGATGGTGCTGGCGGGAGCGGGCGTCGGCGGCGGCTCGCTCAACTACGCCAACACCCTCTACGTCCCCCCGGCGCCGTTCTTCGAGGACCGGCAGTGGGCGTCCATCACCGACTGGCAGGACGAGCTGAGGCCGTACTACGACCAGGCCAAGCGGATGCTCGGGGTCCGGCTCAACCCCACGACGACCCCCTCCGACGTCCACCTCAAGGCCGCCGCACAGGCCATGGGCGTCGGCGACACCTTCCACCTCGCCCCGGTCGGCGTCTTCTTCGGCGACGGCGAGGACGCCGACGGCTCGGCGCGCGCCGAACCGGGCGGCACGGTCTCCGACCCGTACTTCGGCGGCGCGGGCCCCGCCCGCCGGGCCTGCACCGAGTGCGGCGAATGCATGACCGGCTGCCGCCACGGGGCGAAGAACACCCTCAACGAGAACTACCTCCACCTCGCCGAGCGGGCCGGCGCCGTCATCCACCCGATGACCTCGGTCGTCGCGATCACGGACCACCCGGAGGGCGGCTACCGCGTCGTCACCGTTCCCACCGACCGCCGTCGGAAGACGGGGCCCACCCGGCTGCGTGCCCGCCAGGTGGTCGTCGCGGCGGGCACGTACGGGACCCAGAGCCTGCTGCACACCATGAAGGACCGCGGGCTGCTGCCCCGCATCCCGGACCGGCTCGGCGCACTGACCCGCACCAACTCCGAAGCGCTGGTGGGCTCCCAGACCACCGACCGGCGCTACCGCAGGAAGCACGGCACCGCCAGGGCCGACTTCACCCGGGGCGTCGCGATCACCTCGTCGATCCACCCCGACGAGAACACCCACATCGAACCGGTCCGCTACGGCAAGGGCTCCAACGCGATGGGCGCGCTGTCCATCCTCCAGGTGCCCTACGGGGGCCGCCGGGTGCTGGGCTGGCTCGGCAACGTCGCCAGGCACCCCACCCTCGCGCTGCGTTCGCTCTCCAACCGGCGCTGGTCGGAACGGACCATCATCGGGCTCGTCATGCAGTCGCTGGACAACTCGCTGACGACGTACCGCAAGCCGGGCGGCATCGGCAAGGGCCTGCTCACCGCCCGGCAGGGCCACGGAGCACCCAACCCGACTCAGATCGAGGAGGCCACCCGCAGCGCCACACTGCTCGCCGAGGAGATCAACGGCTTCCCCGGCTCGAACGTCGGCGAGCTGATGGGAACCCCGCTCACCGCGCACTTCCTCGGCGGCTGCCCGATCGGGGCGAGCGCCCAGGACGGGGTCATCGACCCGTACCACCGCCTCTACGGGCACCCCGGCATCTCGGTGGTCGACGGCTCCGCCGTCTCCGCGAACCTCGGCGTCAACCCGTCGCTCACCATCACCGCGCAGGCGGAGCGCGCGATGTCCTTCTGGCCGAACAAGGGCGAGGAGGACCGGCGACCGGCACAGGGCGAGGGGTACGAGCGACTGGCCGCCGTCGCACCCCGGTCGCCCGCGGTGCCCGAGGACGCCTTCGGCGCGCTGAAGCTGCCGTTCCTCGGCATACCGGCGGTCCCGCCGAAGAAGAAGCCGTGACCGCGGTGGTCGAGGCGGGTGCGGGCGTCGCCGTGCGGTGACGCAGTCCCGTCACGCGCGTGTTCCGCCACAGGCGTGTCCCCTCACGGCGGAAGGGGCTGCACCCCCCTCCAAGCGCAGCCCCTCCGCGTTCGCGGTACGCACGGACAGCACGCCCTCACCGGGCGTGATCCGGCCGTTCCGCATGGTTGACCCCCGGTGCGCGGCAATGGTTGTCCGACGCATCACAAAACTCTTGTGTGACACCACTCACTCCGCCGTACGGCGCCGGTGCCGGTGCGGTGGAAACGCGTCACGGAGGCGGTGGGGGCCGACGGAGCCTGAATCGGGGCGGGCCCTTCCCGTGTCGCCGCCGGAGTCATGGGGTCACGCGGTCATGGGGTCACGCGGTACGCGCGCCCCTCCGACCGGACACGGCCGGCTCCGGGCGTCCCCGGAGCCGGCCGTTATGGGGTGACCGGGCTGCTGTCCCCTGCCGACCGGTCACGCACGCCGGGGCGTGGTCCCACGGCGTACCTGCGTACGCCTCACGCTCCGGCGGAGCCACGCGTGGTTTCCTTCCAAAGCCGCCCCTGGCTGGCACGGACACCGGGACCAACGAAGCCGTCGCGGACCCGGTCACGCGCCGTACGGGTGAGAGCGGGCCCGAACTGGGATACGCCCGCACACCCCGGCCGCCGGGGCGTCAGGCCCGTCCGCGGCACAGTTCCAGCAGCGTCATGGCGAGGGACGTGCCGGGCTTGCCGAGCGCGTCCCGGTACTGGCCGAGGATCTCCATCTCGCGGGAGAGGTTGATACGGCGGCCGCCCGACGTGATCCGGGCCTCCTGGATGACGGCCGAGACGGCCATCCGTTCCTGCACGAGCCCGATGATCCGGTCGTCGAGCGCGTCGATGCGGGACCGCGCGTCGGCGATCAGCGCGGCGGCCTCCTCGGTATGGGCGCCGGTCTTCTCGGCCGTGGCCCCGGTGGTGCGGGCCGACGCCGTGGTGACGGCGGCGGGGGCGGTCGCGTCGGTCACGGGGGCGGGGACGGTGCTGTTCATCGTGCGGACTCCTCGTGGGTGAGGGCCCCGGGAGGCGATCGGTCCCGGAACGCCGAAACGCCCCGGGCCTTTCGGCCCGGGGCGCCTGGAACGTTGCTTGTCAGTCGATCAAGCAGCACGACCATGGCAGCCGGCGGGCCGGATGCCATAGGTAAAGACGAAGGTCGTGTGCTGACGCATGACACCCAGTATGCCCCGCCGACGGGAACGGCCCCACGCGGCGCCCGGATGCTGAGACACCGGTCCTGCCCGCCCCGGCACCGCTCGCAGGACGCCGCCCGCCCCGGTGCGATCCGCGTCGTACCGTCCCGCCCCCTCGGACGGGACGACGGCCGACTCCGCAACCCCGGTAGAATCGACAAAACCGACCCCCTTTTCACCGCCGGAAGGCCGCCCCGTGCCAGCAGCACCCCCCGCCGCCCCCGACAGCACCACCGACGTGGTCCTCGTTGTCGACTTCGGCGCGCAGTACGCCCAGCTCATCGCCCGACGCGTCCGTGAGGCCCGGGTCTACAGCGAGATCGTCCCGTCCACCATGCCGGTGGCCGAGATGCTGGCCAAGAACCCGCGGGCGATCATCCTGTCCGGCGGCCCGTCGTCGGTGTACGCGGAGGGCGCGCCCTCCCTCGACCGTTCGCTGTTCGAGGCCGGGGTGCCGGTCTTCGGCATGTGCTACGGCTTCCAGCTGATGGCGACCGCGCTCGGCGGCACCGTCGACGACAACGGCGCCCGTGAGTACGGCCGCACCCCGCTCACCGTCTCCAAGACCGGCTCCACGCTCTTCGAGGGCACCCCCGCCGAGCAGTCGGTCTGGATGTCGCACGGCGACGCCTGCTCCGCCGCTCCCGAGGGCTTCACCGTCACCGCGTCCACGGACGTCGTCCCGGTCGCCGCCTTCGAGAACGACGAGAAGAAGCTCTACGGCGTCCAGTACCACCCCGAGGTCCTGCACTCCACGCACGGCCAGCAGGTCCTGGAGCACTTCCTCTACCGCGGCGCCGGCATCGAGCCGACCTGGACCACGACCAACGTGGTCGAGGAGCAGGTCGCCCTGATCCGCGAGCAGGTCGGTTCCAAGCGCGCCATCTGCGGCCTGTCCGGCGGGGTGGACTCGGCGGTCGCCGCCGCCCTGGTCCAGAAGGCCATCGGCTCCCAGCTGACCTGCGTGTACGTCGATCACGGCCTGATGCGCAAGGGCGAGACCGAGCAGGTCGAGAAGGACTTCGTGGCCGCCACCGGCGTGCAGCTGAAGGTCGTCGACGCCTCCGAGCGGTTCCTGAAGGCACTGGCCGGGGTCTCCGACCCCGAGCAGAAGCGGAAGATCATCGGCCGCGAGTTCATCCGGGTCTTCGAGCAGGCTCAGGCCGAGATCGTCGCCGAGGGCGCCGCCGGTGGCGAGGACGTCGCGTTCCTCGTCCAGGGCACCCTCTACCCGGACGTCGTCGAGTCCGGCGGCGGCACCGGCACCGCCAACATCAAGTCCCACCACAACGTCGGCGGTCTCCCCGACGACATCGAGTTCCAGCTCGTCGAGCCGCTGCGCCAGCTGTTCAAGGACGAGGTCCGGATGGTCGGCCAGGAGCTCGGCCTGCCCGACGAGATCGTCCAGCGCCAGCCGTTCCCCGGCCCCGGCCTCGGCATCCGGATCGTCGGCGAGGTCACCGAGGAGCGGCTCGACCTGCTCCGCGAGGCCGACGCCATCGCCCGCGAGGAGCTCACGGCGGCCGGCCTGGACCGCGACATCTGGCAGTGCCCGGTGGTCCTGCTCGCCGATGTCCGCTCGGTCGGTGTCCAGGGCGACGGCCGCACCTACGGTCACCCGATCGTGCTGCGCCCGGTCTCCTCCGAGGACGCCATGACCGCCGACTGGTCGCGCCTGCCGTACGAGACCCTCGCCAAGATCTCGACCCGCATCACCAACGAGGTGGCCGACGTCAACCGCGTCGTGCTCGACGTGACGAGCAAGCCGCCGGGCACCATCGAGTGGGAGTGACCCCCTCAGCGGGATCACTCCCAGCAGGATCAATGCCGATGCCGTCGCTCATTCGTCTGGGCGGCGGCATCGGCGTTCGTGCTGGGTACGCTGGCTGAGAAGACGAGACTCTGCCCCATGGGAGCAATCATGAGCGCCGCACCCGAGTCCAGGCTTGAGCAGCAGCGGTAGCGGTGGCCCGTCCCGCCCGAGGGCGGGTGGACAGCGGACGACCTCGACCGGATTCCGGGCCTCCCGCCCCACACCGAGCTGATCGACGGAAGTCTCGTCTTCATGAGTCCGCAGCGGAAGTTCCACACCCGCACGATGTGGTTGCTGGAGCAGGCCCTGCTCGCGCATCTCCCGGACGATTTGGACGTCGACCGGGAAATGAGCATCAGGATCGACAGGAGGAACCGCCCGGAGCCCGGCATGCTGGTGTACCGGGCGGAGGCGGACACCGGTGCCGACCAGACCTGGTACGCGCCCGAGGACGTCGTCCTCGTCATCGAGGTGGTGTCACCCGATTCCCTGGACCGGGACCGTGACGTCAAACCGCGTAAGTACGCCGCGGCCGGTGTGGTCCACTTCTGGCGGGTGGAAGCGGATGCCGACGGCATGCCGATCGTGTACGTGTACGAACTCGATCCCGCTCGGCAGGCGTACACCCCGACGGGCATCTACCACAACGAGCTGAAGCTGGACGTTCCGTTCCTGATCGAGGCGGACCTCACCCGGATCTACAGCCGCGGCCGGTAGCGCTCGTCCGGGCCGGTCCCTCACCGGACCGGTCCCTCCCCACCTCTGGCCACTTGCGGCGACCGGCGGTAGCTTCCTCCCCCTACGTTCCTCCCTGTTCTCCGGGAGCCCGAGGAGCCGCCATGTCCGAGCCCGCATCCGTTCCCGTTCCCGTTCCCGTTCCCGTGCCCGTTCCCGTGGACCAGCTTCACTTCGCGATGCCGCCCGTCCACGCATCGGTGGCGGAGGAACGCGCGTACCGCAAGGAGCGGCTCGCCGGGGCGCTCAGACTGTTCGGGGAGTACGGCTACGAGGACGGCGTCTCCGGTCATCTCACCGCACGTGACCCGGAGTTCGCCGACTGCTTCTGGGCCAACCCCTTCGGCGCCCCCTTCGACGGCATCGCGGCGGACGAACTGATCCTGGTCAACGGGGACGGACAGGTCGTCGAGGGGCGGCACCACGTCAACCAGGCCGCGTTCGCCGTCCACGCACAGGTGCACCGGGCCCGGCCGGACGTCGTCGCCGTCGCGCACGCCCACTCGGTGCACGGCCGGGCGCTGGCCGCGCTCGGTGAGCTCATTGAACCGATCACGCAGGAGTCCTGCGCCTTCTACGAGGACCACGCGTTGTACGACGGCTACACCGGGGTCGCGGTCGACGAGGAGGAGTGCCGCCGGATCGCGACGGCGCTCGGCGGACGCAAGGCGATCGTGCTGCGCAACCACGGACTGCTGACCGTGGGCGACTCGGTGGACGCGGCGGCCTGGTGGTTCATCTCGCTGGAGCGTTCCTGCCAGGTGCAACTCGCCGCGCGGGCCGCCGGGAAGCCGGTGCCGATCGAGCACCGGGACGCCGTCGCCACCCGGGAGCGGCTCGGCAGCGATCTTGTGGCGTGGATCAGCTATCAGCCGCTGTGGCGCCGGATCGGCCGCAGGTCATGACCGGTCCGGACCACCTGAGGACGTGTCATGACCGCCGGGCCGCCTGAGGACGGCAGGAGCAGCCGGACCGTCCGAAGTCGAAAGGAGTTACAACCGGACCGCCCGAGGATGACGGGTGTTGCCGTCGCGTCGGACGCGGGCGTTCCCGACGTCGGACGCGCATGCTGTGCGTATCGCTCATATCGCCCTTCGTCGTCTATTTCGGCGGTCGGATCGATCACGTATGCGCCCGATGCGCCGCTTCGGGCCGGGCCGATGCGGCCCGAAGCCCCTGCGTGCGGCACAATTCGCTGCAATCACAGCTGAGTTGGCTGAACCGGGGCAGGAAAGGGCGGCGTTCTCCGTGGCGTTGGACGAGGCGAGGGCGAGCGGCACGCACAGTGGCGGCTGTACGTGCGGCGGCTGCCCGCACGGGGCGCGCGAGGGCCACCGGCGTGCGGTGGCCGCCTTCCTGACCAAACGGGACGAACTCGCCGCGGGGCAAGGACTGCCGGCCGGTGTCGCCAGGTCCGTCTCCGCGACCCGCCAATGGGTGTCCGACGAGCTGACCCAGTCGGCCCGGAACGTCGCGGAGCGCGGCCGGGAGGCCGGTGACGCCTGGCTGTACCGGGTGTGGCGGCGCACCCTGGTCACGGTGTGGGCGGCCGTGGCCGTGCTGGTCGTCGCCGAGGCCGCCACCGCCATCGGGGCGGGCTGGACCAACGCCCGTACGGCCGGTCTCGTCGCCGGTCTCGTCACCGCGGCCCTGCTGACCGGAGCCGCCCACGTCCACCGGGCCCGCGGTGGTCTGTTCGCCCCGGTGATCGGGGAGGACAACCGGCTCTCCACCTCCCGGGCGGTCGCCGCCTCCTGGGTGCTGCTCGCCGTGTTCTCCGTGCTCGTGCTGGCGCTTCAGCTGGCCGGGGCCTCCGACCACGCCGAACGCGACGCGCTGATCGAGGGGCTGGACCTGGCCCGGGGCGCAGGGATGGTGACCGTGCTGGCGCTGGTGTGCGCCGTCGCCGTGATCGTGCGCCGGGTGGTGACCGTACGGACCCTGTCCGGACGGGTTCAGAAGCTGCGGGCCGACCGGCCGCGCGCCGCCGACCTGCTCACCGACGACTCCGGACGGGGCAGCTTCACCGATGTGCAGTACGTGCTGGTGAGCACCGTCGCCGTGCTGTTCGCCGCGGTCCGGCTGGCCCGCAGGCCCGAGCAGCTGCCCGACCTGCCCTGGGGGCTGGCGCTGCTGGTCATGGTCTCGGCGGCGGCGTACTTCGCCGGGAAGTACGTGGAGGGCGGGCGTCCGGTGGTGCTGTCCGTGGTCCGGGCCCGCGAGGCCGGGGACCTGGACGCGCCGATTCGCACCGGTGACGATATCGAGATCCGCGGCGCCGGATTCGTGCCGCCCGGCGCCGGGGCCCCCGACCGGCTGGCCGGTCTGGTCGTCAGGATCGGCCGGGTCCATGTGCATGTGCCGCTCGTCCCGGTCAGCGGCGGCTTCGCCAACCCGACGGACGGCGTGCTCACCGTGCCGGTACCGGTGGAGGTGGAACCGGGCCGGGTGGAGGTGCAGGTCGTGACGGCCGCCGGGGTGGAGACGAACCGGGTGGAGATCGAGGTCACGGACTGACCCCGCCGGTCCCCGATCCATGATCCGCGCTCCACGATCCTCGGTCCCCGGCGACCCGGTCCGCGGCTTCCGGAAACCTCTGATCCGCGGCCTTCGGACACCTCCGCACCGGCCGGACGGCCCATCGGGTGGGCGACGCGCCGCCCGTCTACGTATCGTCTGGTGACGGGTCTACGGAAGATGGGGCAACCACAATGCGGGGTTACGGCACGAACGTGCGCGGCGGCATGGGCGTACGAAGCGACATGAACGTACGCGTCGGCATGGGCGGGCGAGGTCTGGGCGAGCCGCTGGGGATCGGGGAGCTGGCGCGACGGCACGCCCTGCTGCCCCTGCGGATCTTCCTCGGTGTCACCTTCGTCTACGCCGGGCTCGACAAACTGACGGACGGTTCCTTCCTCCGCGCGAGCGGCGACGGCTCCATCGGCGCGACGATGCACGCGGTGCGCGACTCGTCCGCGATCCCCGCGCTCGTCGACCTGGCGCTGAAGGCCCCCGTCGGCTTCGGATACGCCATCGCCGTCGGTGAACTGCTCGTCGGCCTCGGTACCCTCCTCGGGCTGTGGGGGCGGCTCGCCGCGCTCGGCGGGGCGCTGATCTCGCTGAGTCTGTGGCTGACCATGAGCTGGCAGACCACGCCCTACTACCTCGGCAACGACCTCGTCTACCTCATGGCCTGGCTGCCGCTGCTGCTCGGCGGGGCCGCGTCCTTCTCCGCGGACGCGCTCCTCGCGTCGCGACGGCGACGGATCATGTAGCTCACCCAGGTCACGGTGGTGGCGAGCCAGAGACCGCCGAGGAGCAGCGGGAAGAAGAAGATCCACGGGGCGTCCCAGACCCCCGCCGCGTCAGCCGCGTATCCCGCCGCCAGGGCGAGCATGACCACGCCCGCCACCGCCCGGCCCGGACGAATCTCATGACGCAGCACGGGTGACCTCCACCTGTCCGAGACCGACTTCGAGAGTGAGCTCCACCGTGCCGGCCGGCTTGCCGCCCGGGTCCGGGAGCAGTGTGCGGTGCTCGTTCTGCGAGGGGGCGACGTCCACATCGCGCGGCCGACCGGCGGAGTCGTCCCCGGGGCGGCTCACCGGCAGCGAGATGTCGCCGAGCCCCGCCCGCGCGTCGACCTTCACCGTCACCGACTTCGGTACCACGACGCGCACACGGCCCGCCGAGACCTTCACCCGCGTCGCGACGGTGTCGCCCGCGGGGACGGTGATCTCGCTGAGGTCCAGCCGCGCGTCCCCGGACGCCAGCGCGTACTGCGGCCGGACCGCCGCCGCCGAGGCGGGCCGCCAGCTCTCGCGCACCCACTGCGTGGTGATGTCCTTCGGCAGCGCGGACGCGCCCGCCAGCAGCACCGCGGTGATCATCGCCAGCAGCACCGTGCCGAACCCGGTCCGGCCGAGGAACGAACTGACCAGCATCCCCAGCCCGAACACCGCGAGCGCACCGGCCAGGCCGAACTGGAGACTCGTGCCGAGCGGGTGGGAGTCCCAGGTCAGGCCCGTGCCCAGGCCGCCCGCGATCAGCGCAAGCAGGAACACCAGACCCCCGATGGAGGCAGGGCCCCTGGTGCCCGGTTCCTGCCCGGGCGTCCGGAACGGTGCCTGCGCGGTCGCCCCGCGGGGGCGCGGCGGACGGACCGCGGACGGTGCGTCCGCCGGACCCCACAGATAGCCGTGCGCGACCGGCCCCGTCGTGCCGTCCTTGATGATCGGGTCCCGCCACCACGAGGGGCTGCCCGGCGACGGCGGCGCCTTCACCTCGGGCGGCGCGTCCGCCACCGCCTGCGCGGTGGCCGGGTGCAGCGGATCCTGGGGCGCGGCCCTGCGGTTCTGCGTCCAGACGGCGAAGCCGACCACCGCGAGCGACAGCATCGCGGAGAACGCCAGCGTGCCGCCGTTGTTCAGCATGGAGAGCAACAGCCCGCACCCGATCAGCGCGAGCAGCACCGCGATCAGCGACGCCCCCTCGACCCGGCCGGACAGCAGCCTGCGCGCCTCGTTCTCCTCCTCCCCGTCCAGCGGGACCAGCAGCCAGGCGAAACCGTAGAAGATCAGCCCGACGCCACCGGTGACGGAGAGCACACCGAGCACGATCCGGAAGATCACCGGATCGACGTCGCAGTACCGGCCGAGGCCGCCGCACACCCCGGCCACGACCTTCTGGCGCGGGGTGCGCCGCAGCTGCGGCCTCGGTTCGGGGGGTGGCGCGACACCGGGGGAGGCGTCCTGGGGAACGGTCATGGGTCCATGGTGACGGGCCGGGCCCCCGTCCGGGACCCACGCCCACCCTGGCCGATCCCTGATATTGCCCCGGCGGTCCCCTGGGGGCCACCCCGTCGTCCCCGTCGCCACCGGGGCAGGCTCTCAGGGTGGAGTCCGGGAAGGACCCTGATGCCGTCGCCCGTCCGGGCATGTGACCATCGGGGCATGCAAGCCGCCACCCCACGGGCCCCGAGCTCCCCCCGGACCGAGCCGGAGGAACCGCCGTCGCGCAAGCTGTACCGCAGCGCCGACGGACGGCTGCTCGGCGGCGTCGCACGCGGCCTCGCCGGCCACCTCGGTCTGCCCGTCGTCTGGGTGCGGTTCGTCTTCGTCGGCCTGTTCTTCGCCGACGGTCTCGGCGCGCTGCTCTACGCCGTGTTCTGGATCGTCGTCCCGCTCGGTGTCGGCGGCGTGGAGGCGTCACGCTCCCTGTTCGAGACCGCCCCGGACGGCAGCCGACGGCTCCGGAAACCCGACAGGGGCCAGGTCTTCGCCCTCATCGCGCTGTTCATCGGCGCGATGATCTTCGTCGGCAACGTCGACATGGGCAGCAAGGCCGACCGCTACATCTGGCCCGCGCTGCTGATCGGCGCCGGTTCCGTCCTGGTGTGGCGGCAGGCCGACAACGCCCGGCGCGCCCGCTGGATGGAGGTCGGCAACCGTCGACGGGTCCTGCATCTGGCGCGGGCCCTGGCCGGGGTCGCCCTGGTCGGACTGGGCCTCGCCGTCTTCATGGTGGTACGCGGCTCCGCCGCCCAGCTCGGCAACGTCCTGACCGCCGCGATTGCCGTCCTCACCGGCATCGCGCTGCTCGCCGGCCCCTACCTCGTGCGCATGACCCAGGACCTCTCCGAGGAACGCACCATGCGCATCAGGGCCCAGGAGCGCGCCGAGGTCGCCGCCCACGTCCACGACTCGGTGCTGCACACCCTCACCCTGATCCAGCGCAACGCGGAGGACGCGGGCGAGGTCCGCCGCCTGGCCCGCGCCCAGGAACGCGAACTGCGCAACTGGCTCTACAACCCCGAGGGCACCGGCAAGGACGAGGACGACGAACCCGAGAACCTCGCCGAGGCGGTCAAGCGGGCCGCCGCCGAGGTCGAGGACAAGCACGGCGTGCCGCTGGAGGTCGTCGTCGTCGGCGACTGCCCGCTGGACGAGAAGCTGAGCGCACAGATGCAGGCCGCGCGCGAGGCGATGGTCAACGCCGCCAAGTACGGTGGCGAGGGCGGTGCCGTACAGGTGTACGCCGAGGTCGAGGGCCGTACGGTCTTCGTCTCGGTCCGTGACCGGGGGCCGGGGTTCGACCTGGATTCCGTACCGGGGGACAGAATGGGCGTACGAGAATCGATCATCGGCAGGATGCAGCGCAACGGCGGCACGGCGCGGCTGCGTTCGGTGCCCGGCGGGGGCACGGAAGTCGAACTGGAGATGGAGAGGGCGAGCGATGACCAAGACCACTGAGGCAGCGGCCGGGGGCCCGGAGCGCCGGGTACGGGTCGTGCTCGTCGACGACCACCGGATGTTCCGCACCGGTGTCCAGGCCGAGATCGGCCGCACCGAGGAGACCGGTGTCGAGGTGATCGGCGAGGCCGCCGACGTGGACCAGGCGGTCACCGTCATCACGGCGACCCGCCCCGAGGTCGTCCTCCTCGACGTCCACCTCCCGGGCGGCGGCGGTGTCGAGGTGCTGCGCCGCTGCGCCCCGCTGATGGGGGCCGTGGAGAACCCGGTGCGGTTCCTTGCACTGTCCGTGTCGGACGCCGCCGAGGACGTCATCGGCGTCATCCGAGGCGGTGCCCGTGGCTACGTCACCAAGACCATCACCGGCACCGACCTTGTCGACTCGGTCTTCCGGGTCCAGGACGGCGACGCGGTGTTCTCGCCCCGGCTGGCGGGCTTCGTCCTCGACGCCTTCGCCTCCACGGACGCGCCGCCGGTCGACGAGGACCTGGACCGGCTGACCCAGCGCGAGCGCGAGGTGCTGCGGCTGATCGCCCGCGGCTACGCGTACAAGGAGATCGCCAAGCAGTTGTTCATCTCGGTGAAGACGGTCGAGTCGCACGTCTCGGCGGTGCTCCGCAAGCTCCAGCTGTCGAACCGGCACGAACTGACCCGCTGGGCGACGGCCCGACGGCTGGTCTGAACCCGGTCGTCCGCGCCGAGACGGCTGGCCGGGCCCGGTCGTCCGCACCGCGACGGCTGGTCCGAACGCAATCGCCCGGGCCGCACCGTCGGTCCGGGCCGCACGGTCGTTCCGGACCGTGTCGTCGGTCCGCGCCGTACCGTGGGTCCGGGCCGCATCTCCGGCCGCGCGGGGCTATCCGTTCGCCTCGTCGTCGGGGAGCGAGATGTTCACCTTCTCGCCGACCCGGCGGTAGCCGATGCCCGCGTAGATCCGTTCCACGTCCGCGTCGCCGGGCTCCAGCCACACCACCCGGCAACCGCGCGCGAAGGCGGTCGCGGTCAGGTGGGCGGAGAGCGCGGCACCGATGCCGCGGCGGCGGAAGGCGGCGGCGACGGCGAGTCCGACGAGTTCGCTGATGCCTTCGACCGGGACCGAGCAGCCGCCCGCGCCCGCCGGTACGCCGTCGAGCTCCGCGAGGGCGGCGACCCCGCCGCCCGAGGCCGCCTCGCGCAGCCAGGCGGCCTCGCCGCCCTCGGGTTCCCCGGTCCCGCCGTATCCGTGGTGCTGGACCAGCGCGGCGGCGTCGAACTCCGCGTCGGTGGCGGGTTCCGCGACGGACAGCCCGCCCACCGGCTTCGGCGGCAGCAGATCGCCGGGTCCGCAGGCCATGACCGGGGCGCGGTTCTCCACGGCGAAACCGGCGGCGAGCAGGGCGGGTTCGACGGCGGGCGCCCAACCGGGCAGGAACTCCAGCCGCGGCAGCCGCTCGTGCGCGCGAAACGCCTCGACCAGGGCTTCGAGGTCGGCCGCCGTCGGTTCGGCGTCCCGGTCGGGTATCGCGTAATTGGCGTACTTGAGCGACCAGTTCGGGTTGTGCCGCACAGTGAAGGGTCCGACCCGGAGGTGGTCAGGCGAGCGCAGGGCGAGCATACGGGCATGGGTCTGGATGTCGAGGTCCATGGTCATATACGGGTGTCCTCAGGCCGGTTGATCCGACGGCGGGCGAATCCGGCGTCGGGCGGATCCGTTACCCGGCCGACCCGATCGCGGGGCGGCCCGGAGCATGATCGGACCGGAGCCTACGCCACCCGGGTCGCCCCGGCGAAGGGCATCTGGTCGATCGGCGCGATCCGGACCGGCGCCCCCGGCCGCGGGGCGTGGATCATCTGCCCGTTCCCGATGTACAGCCCCACATGGCTGATGCCCGAGAAGAAGAACACCAGGTCCCCCGGTGCGAGTTCGGAGCGCGAGACACGGTGGCCGGCGTTGATCTGGGTGTACGTGGTACGGGGAAGCGAGACGCCGGCGGAACGCCACGCGGCCTGGGTGAGCCCGGAGCAGTCGTACGAGGACGGGCCGGTCGCGCCCCAGACGTACGGCTTGCCGAGCGCCCCGAACGCGAACGCGACGGCCTCGGCGGCGCGGACGTTCGGCGCCTGCACGGACCCGCGGGCCATGCCGCGGTCGGCACGGGCGTCGGAGGGGGCCGTGCCCGCGTCCTCGTAGGCGGTGCGCTCGGCCGGGGTCAGGGTGGCCAGGAGCCGTCGGGCCTCGGCAAGCTTGGCGGTGATCGCCGCCTTGTGCTTCTTCAGTTCGGCCTGGCGAGCGGCCAGGGCCGCCAGCTTCTTCCTGGACTCCGCCCGCAACTGGGCGATCCGGGCGACCTGCCGCTCGACCGCGTCGACCTCGACGGCCCGGCGGTCGCCGATCCGGTCCACGAGCGACGCGCGCTCCAGGTACTGGTCGGGGTCGGAGGAGAACGCCAGTTGCACGGTCGGGTTCAGCCCGCCGCTGCGGTACTGCGCGGCGGCGAACGTGCCCAGGGCTTCGCGTGCGGCGTTGAGGCGCTCGGTCCGGCGGGCGGCCTCGTCGCGCAGGTTGTCGACGGCATCGGCGGCGGCCGCCGCCCGCTCCTTCGCGCCGTTGTACTGCTCGGTGGCGACCTCGGCGTCGTGGTAGAGCCGGTCCACCTGGGCCTTGACCTGGGCCGGGGTCCGCTGGGGGTCGGCGTGCGCGGAGCCCGGGAGGGCGGCAGCGGTCGCGGCCCCGGTGATGGCGAGGGCGGCCGCGGTGCGGGCGGCAGTGCCGGTGTACGGGCGCTGCCTGGGTTTCCGATGCGCTGCCACGGGGGTGTGGGTCCTTCCTGGCGACTGCCCGTCGGGGACTACCGGCGGGCCCGTCCGAGGCCGGCGGCGGACCGCCAACGGGGGAGCGGTCCGCCGCCGGAGTTCTCGGCGGGGTGACCGGTGCGCCGCCCGGAAGCGGAACGGCGGCGCGTTCGGTCACCTGGTCAGGGACGCTAATCCCAGGACATGGGAAAGAGTCGTAATGACGCTTATTGTCCGATTCTGACGCGCCGTTGTCGTCAATCGACCGGAAAAACTGCAACAGAGTCAGGCAATTGGTGCAGGTGTGCGTGACGAGCCGGGAAGTCGCACCTGCCTGCCGAGTGGTGATATGGGCAGGGTTAGGCTGCGGCCATGGACGTACTCATTCATGTCTTCGTCGCCCTGCACATCATCGGGATCGCCTCGCTGCTGGGCGGTTTCCTGACCCAGATGAAGGCGATGGGCGCGGGCACGGCCCGGTTCGTCCCGGCGATGCTGCACGGCGCGCTGACGATGCTGGTCACCGGTGTCGCCCTGGTCGGTCTCAGGGAGGCCGACGGCGGACATGTGAACAACATCAAGATCGGGGTCAAGCTGCTGATCCTTGTCGTCATCCTCGGGCTCGTCTACATCAAGCGCGACGAGGAGAAGGTCGACAAGGGGGCCTTCGCGGCGGTGGGCGGGCTGACGCTCGCCAACATCTTCATCGCCACGCTCTGGGTCTGAACCCGGCCCGGCCGCCCCGGGGCGCGCGACGCCCGGGGCGGGGCGGGGCGTGGAACGTGCCGACCGCCCCGGGGCGCGTGCCGGGCAGGACCCGGCCGGGGCGCTCGACGGGCCGGTCCGGGGCCGCCCGTTCCCCGGCCCGGGGCCTTCCGGCCCCGTCCGGGACTTTCCCGCCCCGGGTCAGGACCTTCCGCCCCGGGGCAGGACCTTCAGGTCCCGGGCCGGCGCCTTTCGTTCCCGGGCCGGGGCCTTTCGTGCCCGGATCAGGACCGGATCACGCCGGGCGCACGCTGCCGTAGATCGGCATGTAGTAGATCGATTCCTCGCGCACGTTCGCCCCCGGCTTGGGGGCGTGGATCATCATCCCGTCGCCCTTGTAGATGCCGACGTGGCTGATGTCGTCGTAGAAGAACACCAGATCGCCCGGACGCAGGTCCTCCGTGGCGACCCGGGTGCCCGTCTTCACCTGGTCCCAGGTGGTGCGCGGGAGGTCGACGCCCGCCGCCCTCCACGCGGCCTGGGTGAGCCCGGAGCAGTCGTAGGAGGCCGGGCCGGTCGCCCCCCAGACGTACGGCTTGCCGATCTGGGCCCTGGCGAAGGCGAGAGCCTTCTCCGCCTCGGTGGTGGCGCTGCTGCCCGTGCCGGTCCCGGTTCCCGTGCCGGTCCCGGTTCCCGTGCCGTTCCCGGTTCCCTTACCCGTCTCCGTCCCGCTGCCGGAACCCTGCTCCGTGCGTTTCGCCTCCGCCTCGGCCTGCCGCCGCGCCAGCTCCTTCGCCCTGCGCTCGGCCTCCTGCTCCTTCTTCCGCTCCAGCGCCGCGAGCCGCACCTTCTCCTCGGCGGTCAGCCGCGACAGCATCGCGCGCGCCTCGCCCAGCTTCTTCCGGACGTCGTCCTTGCTCTCGCGCAGCGTGTGCTGCGTATCGGTCAGCGTCTCCAGGCTCCGCACCGCCTCCGCGCGCTTCTTCGACGCACTCGCCTGTTGTGCGCGGACCTCCGTCATCGCGCGCTGTTGCCGACTGGTCAGCCGTTCCATCAGGTGGCGCTGGTCGAAGTACGCCTGCGGGTCGTCGGCCAGGAAGAAGGTGGCGCTCGGTGCGACGGCCCCGGTGCGGTACTGCGCGGCGGCGTAGGCGCCGAGGGTCGTGCGGGCCTCGTTGAGCCGGTCGGCGCGTTTCGCCGCGTCCTTCAGCAGGGCGTCGACCTTCGCGCGCTGGGCGTCGGATGCCTCCTTCGCCCGGTTGTACCGCTGGGTGGCCGTGCCCGCCTGCCGGTAGAGGTCATCGACCTTCTCCCGGACGTCCTCGATCCCGGGCTTCGGGCCGGGGACCGCCGTGGCGCTCTGCGCGGAGAGCAGGGTCACGGACGCCAGCGCCGCCGTCGTGAGCCCCACGGCCGGTGCGGTGGCAAGCGTCCGGGGACGCGGTTTGCGGTGTGATGCCAAGGTCGGCATCTCCTTCCGTGGACCGCCTGCCGGGTCGGTCGTCGCCGTTCTCCGGCGACCGGAGGGGTGTGCGGAACGCAAGGCCGTCCCGCGGTCCCTGTGGGGGAGGGGACCGGTTCACCCCGGTGTTGTCTGCGGGTCCCGGCTCCGGGCCCGGGGAAAGGGGCCGGATTCGGCGCGGGCACCCGCTCGGCGTGGTTCGCCTCAAGGGGGGACGGGCCGCCCGGTCGAGCACGCTAGCCAACGCGAGGTGCTGCTGTGAAGGTTGATGTTCGATATGCCCGATACATCTTCCTGACCCGGGCGGCGGAGGGCCGAAGCGGGGTGGCGGCGCGGGGGTGGTGCGGCCGGAGCGGGCGGTCGGGGCCGCGCCTGCGACCGGTATGCGGGTCCGCGGGAGGTCAGGTCGTGCGCGGACCGGTGTGCGGTACCGCGGGCGGCCGGGCCGTGCGCGCGGACCGGTGTGCGGTTCGTCATGCGGCCGTCGCGTGTCGGCGCGGCAGCCTAGACTCGGCAAGCGATGAGCAGCCTCTTTGACGACAGCTTCCTGGCCGGCCTCCAGAACTCGGAGGAGGAGCCCCCGCCGCCCCCCGAGGACCCCGCACCCGAGGTGGTGCCGGAGGACCTCTTCGCGGGCGTGTTCGACGGGCCGCCGCCCCGGGACGCGTACTACCGCGACGGCGCGCACCGCCCGGTCATCGACCCCGCGGCGCTCCTCGACGGGCTGAACGAGGAACAGCGCGCCGCAGTGGTCCACGCGGACACACCGCTGCTCATCGTCGCCGGTGCGGGCTCCGGCAAGACCCGGGTGCTGACCCACCGGATCGCGCACCTGCTCGCCCAGCGCGGGGTGCACCCGGGTCAGATCCTGGCGATCACCTTCACCAACAAGGCCGCGGGCGAGATGAAGGAGCGCGTCGAACAGCTCGTCGGCCCCCGCGCCCACGCCATGTGGGTCATGACGTTCCACAGCGCCTGCGTACGCATCCTGCGCCGCGAGTCGAAGAAGCTCGGCTTCACATCGTCGTTCTCGATCTACGACGCAGCCGACTCCAAGCGGCTGATGGCCCTGGTCTGCCGCGATCTCGACCTCGACCCGAAGCGTTTTCCGCCGAAGTCCTTCACGGCCAAGGTCTCCAGCCTGAAGAACGAGCTGATCGACGAGGAGACCTTCGCAGGCCAAGCCGCGGACGGTTTCGAGAAGACCCTCGCCCAGGCGTACGCGATGTACCAGGCACGGCTGCGCGAGGCCAACGCACTGGACTTCGACGACATCATCATGACGACGGTCCACCTGCTCCAGGCGTTCCCCGATGTCGCCGAGCACTACCGCCGCCGCTTCCGGCACGTCCTTGTCGACGAGTACCAGGACACCAACCACGCCCAGTACACCCTCGTGCGCGAACTGGTCGGCCCGGCCGGTGAGGGCGACGCCCCCGCCGAGCTCTGCGTCGTCGGTGACGCGGACCAGTCGATCTACGCCTTCCGCGGCGCGACGATCCGCAACATCCTCCAGTTCGAGGAGGACTACCCGAACGCGACGACGATCCTGCTGGAGCAGAACTACCGCTCCACGCAGACCATCCTGTCCGCCGCCAACGCGGTCATCGAACGCAACGAGAGCCGCCGCCCCAAGAACCTCTGGACGAACGCGGGCACGGGCGCCGGGATCACCGGCTACGTCGCCGACACCGAGCACGACGAGGCACAGTTCGTCGCCGACGAGATCGACCGGCTCACCGACGCGGGCGACGCCAAGGCAGGCGACGTCGCGATCTTCTACCGCACGAACGCCCAGTCCCGTGTGTTCGAGGAGATCTTCATCCGCGTCGGCCTGCCCTACAAGGTCGTCGGCGGTGTGCGCTTCTACGAGCGCAAGGAGGTCCGGGACGTCCTCGCCTACCTCCGGGTCCTCGCCAACCCCGAGGACACCGTCCCGCTGCGCCGCATCCTCAACGTGCCCAAGCGCGGCATCGGCGAGCGCGCCGAGGCGATGATCGACGCCCTGTCCCTGCGCGAGAAGATCACCTTCCCGCAGGCGCTGCGCCGGGTCGACGAGGCGTACGGCATGGCGGCCCGTTCCGCCAACGCCGTCAAGCGGTTCAACACGCTGATGGAGGAGCTGCGCACGATCGTCGAGTCCGGCGCGGGCCCGGCGGTCGTCCTGGAGGCGGTCCTGGAGCGTACGGGCTACCTCGCCGAGCTCCAGGCGTCCACCGACCCGCAGGACGAGACACGCATCGAGAACCTTCAGGAACTCGCCGCCGTCGCCCTCGAATTCGAGCAGGAGCGGGGCGAGGCCGGAGAAGAGGGCGCGGGCACGCTCGCCGAGTTCCTGGAGCGGGTCGCGCTCGTCGCCGACTCCGACCAGATCCCCGACGAGGACGAGGACGGCTCCGGCGTCATCACGCTGATGACCCTGCACACCGCGAAGGGCCTCGAATTCCCCGTGGTCTTCCTCACCGGCATGGAGGACGGCGTCTTCCCGCACATGCGGGCGCTGGGCCAGACCAAGGAGCTGGAGGAGGAGCGGCGGCTCGCGTACGTCGGCATCACCCGGGCCCGTGAGCGGCTCTACCTGACCCGGGCGGCGATGCGCAGCGCGTGGGGGCAGCCCTCGTACAACCCGCCGTCGCGGTTCCTGGAGGAGATCCCGGACCAGCACCTGGAGTGGAAGCGGAAGGGGCCGATGGCGGCCCCGGCCGGGCCGACGTCGGGGATCACCTCGTCGCTGTCCGCGTCGCGTGCGCGCTCCGGCCCGTCGGGCTTCGCTACCCGGCGGACCTCGGACAAGCCGACGATCACGTTGGCCGTCGGGGACCGGGTCACGCACGACCAGTTCGGGCTCGGCACGGTGACGGCGGTCGAGGGCGTCGGTGACCAGGCGAAGGCGACGGTCGACTTCGGGGACGAACGCCCGAAGAAGCTGCTGCTGCGGTACGCCCCCGTCGAAAAGCTCTGACCACGACCGGAAGGGCCTGCCGGGCTTCGTGAGCCGGTGGGCCCTTCCGGGACACAGTGTGTCGGGCCGGGGCGACGTCTTCCGGAACGAGTGCGTCGGGGCCGGGGCGACGCCCTGCGGGACAGTGGGTCAGGTCGGGTTGACGCCGTGGCCGCGGAGCCAGGGCAGCGGGTTGATGGCCGCGCCGCCACCCGGCCGGACCTCGAAGTGCATGTGCGGGCCGGTCGAGTTCCCGGAGCTCCCGGAGTACGCGATGACGTCGCCGGCCTTGACCGGGCCCGAGCGGATCTTGGTGCTGCTGAGGTGGCAGTACCAGGTCTCGGTCCCGTCGGCCATGGTGACGATGGCCATGTTCCCGTAGGCGTTGTTCCACTGGGTGCGCACGGTGCCGTCGGTCGCGGCCATCACGGGGGTGCCGTACGAGACGGGGAAGTCGATGCCCGTGTGGACGGACATCCAGTTGACGCCCGCCTGGCCGAAGTACGCGCTGAGACCGTGCTGCGCGACCGGCACGACGAACTTGGGACGCAGCGCCTCCTTGCGGGCCGCCTCGTCCTCGCGCTTCTTCTTCTCGGCTGCCTGCCGCTCCCTCAGGTCGATGCGCTCCTGGGTACGGCTGGCGCGGTCGAGGAAGTTCTCCGCGTCGGCGCTGAGGTTGGCGAGCTGGGTGTCCAGCTTGTTGTTGGCGGCGACCGGCTTGACGGAGCCGGGGTCGGCGGCCGCCATCGTGGTGGTGTTGTCGTCCTTCTTGCTCTCGCCTCCCAGACCGCTGACGGAGGCCGCGGCGATCCCGGCCACACTCATCACACAGGCGGAGGGAACAGCGACGGTGAGCAGCGCGGAACGCTTCGTGGGGGAGCGCCTCCGACTCCGGCCGCCGGTACCGCCGCGGGTCGTCGGCCGGTCGGGCGAACGGCGGGGGCCGACCATGATGCCGACCGTCTCGGCGGCCGGATCCACGGCCTCGCCGTCGTCCGTGCCGGTGGGGGCGCTCGCGCCGGGAACCGCACCGGAGGAGGCGTGGGCCGGGACTTCGTGGGGCGACCCGGCGTCGTCCGCCGCCGGATGCTCCGCGGTCGCCGGCACCTCGGGCAGCAGTTGCGTGCTGTGCTGCTCGTGCTCCGGCTCGGGCGCGGCGCCGGTGTTCCACGCGGTCGCGTCGTACGCGCCGGTGTCGTAGGAACCGGTGCTGTACGCGGCCGTGTGCGTCGTCGCCCACTGGCCGGTCTCGTACCAGCCGTTGGTGTCCCACTGGCCCGACGTGTCCCACTGACCCGTGGCTCCGGGTGCACCGGGCTGCGCGGGCACGTCGGCGAAACCGTGGCCCATGGCCGGGGCCGGGGCCGCGAACGTGTCGTACTCGGTGACGGGCGTCCAGGTGGCCGTCGTGTCGTACGTCGGACCCGCGGTATACGGCGGCTGCGCCGCGGCGTACGGGTCGTGGACGGCGTCGTACGAGGCGGTCGGGTGCGCGCCGGTGTCCCACTGGGAGGAGTCGTAGTGGCCGCTGTATCCGGCCTGATCGGGCTGACCGGCGACAAGACCGCTGTCGTACCCGCCGCCGGGGCCGTTGTCGTATCCGCCACCGAGCCTGCCGTCGTGGCCGCTGTGGCTGTCGTGGCCGCCGGGGTTGCCGTGGCCGCCGGGGAGGGAACCGAAGAGCGGATCGGTGGCGAAGCTGCCGGTTGCTTGACTGCCGTACCCGGCATACCCGGCGTGGGGGTGCTGGTCGTTCACCAACTTCTCTCTCGCCTCGGCAGCAGGACCTGTGACCTGGGGGCCGGTGCACGGTTCCCAGGGGGAGCAGTGGCCGCGACTGTACCCGGCGGTATGCGACGTGGACAATCTTCGGCGGGCGTGGACGGCTCAGGAAACGGGCAATCGGCCGCCTTTCGACGGGCTGTCCACACAGCCTTGGCTCTATGTTCGAAATTAGTTCTATTTATGATGTCCCGAGGGCGGGGCGTGACGGCATCGGGCCCATGGGGGATCAGGCCGTCGAAGCCGTCCCCGCGGCGCCCCCGCCCGCTGCCGTGCCCGGGGCCTCGACCGTCGAGCCGCAGGATTCCAGCGCCCGCCGGACGGCCGCGGTGACCGTGGGGTGCACGGGCAGCGCGAGGTGGCCGATGCCGCTGACACGGACGTTCAGGGCGTCGAGGTCCGGATGGTCGATACAGGCGGCCTCCGCCGGAACGATCACCCGGTCGAGATCGCTCCAGAAACTCACGAAGCGGGTGCGGCAGCCCGGTGCCGGTCCGCGCAGCTCCTCGATCGGTGCGGAGCCCGTGCGTATCTGGCGCACGATCGGGTGAGCGCTCGCCGGTGGGGCGACGGCGGTGCCGCCGTGCGGTGTGCCGAGGGTGACCAGGGTGCGCACCCGCTGGTCGCCGCCCAGTCGCTGTATGTAGTAGCGGGCGATCAGGCCGCCGAGACTGTGCCCGACGATGTCGACCTCCTGGTGCCCGGTACGGGCGCAGATCTCCTCGACGTGGCGACCGAGCAGCTCGGCCGCCGTGCGGATGTCGCGAGTGAGCGGCGAGTAGTTCAGGAACTCCAGATGGCGCCAGCCGTGCCGGGCCAGGGAGCGGCGCAGCAGGACGAAGACCGAGCGGTTGTCGATGAAGCCGTGCAGGAGGACGACGGGCAGTCGCTCGGCGTCGTAGCCGTCACCCGCGACGGGGGAGACCGACGGGGCCGTGGCTGGGATCGAGGACGTGGTCAGGGCCGGGGCCGCGGGCGAGGGCGAGGGCGTGGGCGGGGGCGTGGGCGTGGGCGGGGCTGGGCCGGAGGGCAGGCTTCCGGCGGGCGGGGCCGTGGTCGGTCCGGGGAACGAGGTTTCGACGGTCGGCGCCGGGGCGGCCGGTTCTGACGCGGGCCGTCGCTCCCCGGTGATACCGGTGGGGTACAGGAGGACATGCCCGGCGAGGACCGCCAGTTCCAGGGCGGTGGCCTTGAGCAGCGCGGACGACGGCGGGGCGGGATGCGGACGCGTCCACGGCGGCAGTGGGGGAAGGGGCGGCAGCAGTTTCATGGCCGACCTCCTGGTTCGACGGCCCGTTTCGCAACCCGCCAGCCGGCCCGTTCACCGGCCCGGGGACCGACCCGGGGACCGACCCGGGGGTTCGGAACGTCCGTCGGGCCGTTCGGCGGCCCGGGGGCCGGCCCGGGATCGGGCTGTCCGTCGGCCGGGGATCGGCACGGGGGTGAGCCTCGGGTCGTGCGGCCGGTGGGCCGTACCACCGTGCCGCGCGGCTGGCGGCGCGGTGGTACGGCGACCTCGTAGCGGCTCCTCCGGCAGCCGGGTCCGTGCGACGGGCGTGCCGCGTCGTGCGGACCCGGCTGCCGGTGAACATGTCCCACGTGTGATTTCCCCCTCCCCGTCCACCGTGAAACGACGGGTTGCGGGATGCTGTAGATAACGTTCGTTCACATCCCCGGCCCTTCAGGCACGGGAGACGCATGTGGAGGCAGTGATGGGTGTGACCGGTCCGATCCGTGTGGTGGTGGCCAAGCCGGGCCTGGACGGCCATGACCGCGGGGCCAAGGTGATCGCGAGGGCACTGCGGGACGCCGGTATGGAGGTCATCTACACGGGGCTCCACCAGACGCCCGAACAGATCGTGGACACCGCGATCCAGGAGGATGCCGACGCGATCGGCCTCTCCATCCTCTCCGGTGCGCACAACACGCTCTTCGCCAAGGTGATCGAACTGCTGAAGGATCGCGAGGCGGAGGACATCAAGGTCTTCGGTGGCGGCATCATCCCGGAGGCGGACATCGCGCCGCTGAAGGACCAGGGCGTCGCGGAGATCTTCACCCCGGGTGCGACGACGACCTCCATCGTCGACTGGGTCAACGCGAACGTCCGCCACCCCGCGGAAGCCTGACCGACGCCGCGAAGCACCGGACCCGACTGTCCTGACCGTCCCGATCGTCCCGTTCGGCCCAGCCGCCCCGCTCGGCCCGGCCGGTGTGCTTGCTCGGTCCGGTGGACCCGGTGGACCCGGTGGACCCGGTGGACCCGGTGGACCCGGTGGGACTGGCGGGCCCCGGTGGGCCTTGCGGGACCGGTCGGCCGCAGCATTCGGTGGGCCGACTGCGTCATTTCGATCAGGTGACTCGGTGACTCGGTGACTCGGTGACTCGGTGACTCGGTGACTCGGTGCCCGGGTGACCGAGTGGCTGAGGTGAACGAGTGGTCGGGGGATCGCCGGGCGGGCCGGTTCGTACGTGGCCCTGCGGTATCAGTAGTTGTTCCCACCGTCCCCGTCGGCCGGGGCCGGGCGGAGGCCGGGCCCGACCGCCAGTTCCGACTCCATCGCCGCGCGCAACCGAAGCGTGGAGACCAGGCGTTGGAACGCCTCCGACCAGTAGCCGTTCGCGCCCGGTGAGGCATCCTCCGGTTCGTCCTGAGGAGTGGTGAGAACGTCCAGGCGGTTCGCCGCGGCCGGATTCAGGCAGCGCTCGGCGAGCCCCATCACGCCGCTGAAACTCCAGGGGTAGCTGCCCGCGTCCCGGGCGATGTCCAGGGCGTCGACGACCGATCGGCCGAGCGGCTCCGCCCAGGGGGTCGGGCAGACCCCGAGCAACTGGAACGCCTCGGACAAACCGTGTGCGGCGATGAAGCCGGCCACCCAGGTGCTTCGTTCGACTGCCGGGAGCACGGTGAGGAGTTTCGATCTCTCGGCGAGGGACGCCGTGCCGGGGCCGTGCGAAGGAGGGACGGACGGGGCGCCGAGCAGGGCGCGGGCCCATTCCGGATCCCGTTGCCGCACTGCGGCCCGGCACCAGGCCGCGTGGAGTTCCTCGGCCCAGCCGTCGGCCACCGGCAGGGCGACGATCTCCCGCGCGGAGCGCCCGCCGAACCGGGCCGGCCAGGTGGACAACGGAGTCGCCTCCACCAACTGCCCCAACCACCAGGACCGTTCACCCCGCCCGGACGGTGCCGCCGCCACGACGCCGTCGCGTTCCATCGCGGCATCGCATTCGTGCGGCGCCTCCACGGCGATGCTGGCTTCGTCGCAAGTGATGTCCGGGCTCACACAGGACATCGCACGGGCCGCCATTCGCCCGGCGAACGCCGACCGGGGCAGCGCGGACAGCAACTCGGCTGCGACCGAACGGACATTGCGGCTGCGGTCGGCGAGTGACCGCTCCAGGAACGGCTCGTCCCCCGGGGACAGTCCGGTGCGCAGGGAATCGAGGAACATCAGCCGGTCCTCGGCCCGTTCGGTGGCCCAGGTGGTGGCCAGCAGCGCCGGTGCCACGGCCGGATCGTGCGCCCGTACCGCCCCGAGCAGGGCGATGCGTTCGGCGAACAGTCCCTCTTCCCACAACCGGGCGACCGCGTCGGAATCCGTGATGTCGGGCAGCGTCGAGCCGCCGGACGAACCGCGTAACGCGAACGTCCACTCGGGGTTGAGCCCGGCCAGCCACAGGCCGCGCGGCCCGGCGAAGGCGAGCGCCTGCGGGCGCAGATCGGTACGGGACCTTGCCGCGTCCAGCAGCTGCGGGAGCAGGGTGGCAGGGGCACGGAAGCCGCACCGATTGGCGGTGGCCAGCCACTGCGGGATCAGCTCCGTGAGATCGGGGGCGGTGCCGCGTCGGCCACCCGAACCACCCGATGCCGACCGGTCCGCGAGCAACTGGGCAAGTCTGCGCCGCGCGGCCGGGGGCAGCGGTGGCCGGGGGTCGAAGGGTGCAGGCTCCGGGAGGGCGGCGGCAGGGGCGGGCCGCAGACCCGCTCTCCGCCGCACGGTCAGAAGCGCCGCGGCATCCAGCAACTCGGCGGGTCCGCCGCCCTGTTCCGTCGGGCGGCGGTCGGTACCGAGAAGCGCGGTCGTGACGAGTTCCTCCCAGGGCGGCGGTGCGGTGCTGTGAGGCATGAGGTCCCTCCGAGGCTTCGTATCGGATGTCAGATCAGTGGCACGGTCTCGGCCGCCGGGACGGCCCGGCCCGGGCCGCTTTCACCCGACTCGCGTTCGGGCCGGTCCTGCCGGGCACGGCCGTTCCCGATGCCGCGGTCGTCGGCACGGTCGGCGTCGGCGTCCTGGTCCCGGTTCGCGCCGGCCGCCGGTTTCGCCGTCGCGCCCGCCGCCACGTCGGTTTCGGTGGCCCAGGCCGCCAGCGGATCGAAGCCGCGGTGTCCGCAGGTACCGAAGACGGTCACCGGGAAGCCGCCGGAGAGTGCGAGAAGCCTCCACAGCCCGGGCCGGGCCGTCGCGGACGGAGCCAGCGGCAGAGCGGTGTCGCCCACGGCGTCGACCAGTTGCCAGCCGTTCCCGGACGGCACCGGTATGACGTCGCGCAGTGTCACCGGCCAGGAGTCCAGCCACGGATCGTGCCGCAGGGCGTCGCCATAGGCGCGGACGGCCTCCGTCGTCGTGCCGCCCGGCGGCGGCGTTCCGGCCGACGACGGGGCGCCGAACAACTGTCCGAGCTCGGCCCGCAACTGGCCGGCACCGGGATACGGGGTGATCTCCGCGTCGATCCTGGAGCCCACCGGCAGCGTCTGCCCGGGTGAATGTCCGGCCGCCCCGAAGGAGAGCACCAGCGCGGTGCGGCCCGAACCCTGCCCGTACAGCCAGATGCGACGTGTGACGATTCGGCCGTCCGGGGTGTCGTACTGGGCGAGGACCTGCCACTGGTCGCGGACCGGTGGCCCCCCGGCCGGGGCCGTCAGTCCCACGCGGGTCCGGACCGTCGCCGCCAGCGGCTCCGGGAGGCCGTCGATCCCCAGCCACGCGCTGTCCAGCAGGTGCAGCAGCGCGCACTCCTCCAGCAGCCGCACCGGCCAGCCCGGCCCGGACGCGGGTAGGGCCGCCAAATCCCTCACTCGGCCGGCCAGCCCGGGAGCCTGGGCATCGACCATGCGGGCCGCCGTCTCCTCCCACATCCCGTAGCCCGGCTGATCGGCCGTCGCCAAACCGCCGCGCAACAGGTCCGCCAGCCGCTGCTCCAGTTCCTGAGCTCCCCCGGTGATCCGCTCGGCCCGTCGCCCGGCACGCCGTCGGGCGGCCTCCGGATCGGCCGGGCCCGAGGCGCGGACGCCGCCCGCCCCGCTCCCCTCCCGCCGCGTTTCCGTTCCCCCGTCCCCCGTTCCCCCGTCCCTCGTTCCCCCGCCCTCCGTTCCGCCGACCTTTGTCTTCCCGCCCCCCGACCACGAACCCGACGCGGCGAGTGTGTTTCCCGCCTCGCGCGACGCTTCGTCAGGAGCCTTTTCCCATACCTGCTCCGTCGTCCAACGGGCCGCCGGGGCGGCCGTGGACGAGGATTCTCCCCCGTGAGATAGCAGCATGGGAACGACGGTAGAGCGCCCCACTGACAATCCGTCCGACCTGCTGCTTCGCCCCCGTGCGCACGACTTGGCCGCGCCTTCCCCCTCGTGATTCCGGGAACGGGGCCGAGGCCGCCCGGTCGATCACGTGATCAAGAGCGGGACCACCGGGAAGCCGAGAGGGAGGGGGATCCTCGAGGCAGGCGGCAGTGCCGCGGTCTCCTCCGTGATCGGCCGATCCCCTCGCCACCGCACGGGACCGGCTCCCGCCCGCGGTCGGGACCGATTGTCAGTGGCGTGGTGCACGGTGGAAACCACATCAGGTCGTTCGATCTGGAGGGGGATCCATGTCCGTGCCCGAAACCACCGCCGTCGCAACACAGGCCCTGCGGCCGCACGCCGAGGACGCCTTCGCACACGAACTGAAGGCCCTCGCGGCGGCCGACGACCGTCCGAGGCCCGCTCGTTGGCGGCTGTCCCCGTGGGCCGTCGCCACCTACCTGCTCGGCGGCACCCTGCCGGACGGCACGGTGATCACACCCAAGTACGTCGGACCGCGCCGTCTCGTCGAGGTCGCCGTGACCACCCTCGCCACCGATCGGGCCCTGCTGCTCCTCGGCGTTCCCGGTACCGCCAAGACATGGGTGTCCGAACACCTCGCGGCGGCCGTCAGCGGCGACTCGACGCTGCTCGTCCAGGGCACGGCGGGCACCCCGGAGGAGGCCGTCCGTTACGGATGGAACTACGCCCGGTTGCTCGCACACGGCCCCAGCCGGGAGGCGCTGGTGCCGAGCCCACTGATGCGCGCCATGTCCGACGGCATGACCGCGCGCGTCGAGGAGCTCACCCGCATCCCCGCCGACGTGCAGGACTCGCTGATCACGATCCTGTCGGAGAAGACCCTCCCCGTCCCCGAACTGGGCCAGGAGGTCCAGGCGGTCCACGGCTTCAACGTCGTCGCCACGGCCAACGACCGCGACCGCGGCGTCAACGAACTGTCCAGCGCCCTGCGCCGCCGGTTCAACACGGTCGTGCTGCCGCTGCCGGCCACACCCGAGGCGGAGGTCGACATCGTGTCCCGTCGGGTCGACCAGATCGGGCGCTCCCTCGATCTGCCCGTCGCGCCCGACGCACGGGCCGAGATCCGGCGCGTCGTCACCGTCTTCCGCGAACTGCGCGACGGAGTCACCACCGACGGCCGCACCAGGCTCAAGTCCCCCTCCGGGACGCTGTCCACGGCCGAGGCGATCTCCGTCGTCACCAACGGCCTGGCGCTGGCCGCGCACTTCGGCGACGGGGTGCTGCGTCCCGATGACATCGCGGCGGGCATCCTCGGCGCGGTCGTCCGCGACCCGGCGGCCGACCGGGTGGTGTGGCAGGAGTACCTGGAGACCGCGGTACGGGAACGGGACGGGTGGAAGGACTTCTACCGCGCCTGCCGCGAGGTGTCCGCATGACCGGGACCACCGGTCCCGACGGGCCGCTCCTCCTGGGGGTGCGCCACCACGGGCCCGGCTCGGCCCGTGCCGTCCGCGCCGCCCTGGACGCCGCCCGCCCGTCGGCCGTGCTCATCGAGGGGCCGCCGGAGGGGGACGCTCTGCTTCCGCTGGCCGCCGACGAACGCATGCGACCGCCGGTCGCGCTGCTCGCCCATGCGGTGGACGCCCCGGGCCGGGCGGCGTTCTGGCCCCTGGCTGCGTTCTCCCCCGAATGGGTCGCGATCCGCTGGGCGCTGGCGCACGACGTACCGGCCCGCTTCATCGACCTGCCCGCGGCGAACTCCCTGGCCATGGCGCGCGCGGACGAGCGACGGGGGACGGCACCGGAGGCCGGCGGGGGCATGCGGCCGGACGGGAGAGAGGCGGAGGGGCGGGGCACGGACGCCGCGTCCGCGCGCACCCCGGTCGACCCCGTGGCGGTCCTTGCCGAGACGGCGGGCTACGACGACCCCGAGCGCTGGTGGGAGGACGTCGTCGAGCACCGTGCCCAGGACGGTGACGGTGAGGGTGACGGCCCGCGGACGCCCTTCGCCGCACTCGCCGAGGCGATGACGGCCCTGCGCGAGGTGTACGGCGACGGCGAACACCCCCACGACATCGTTCGCGAGGCGTACATGCGCCTGCAACTGCGCAAGGCCGGGAAGGAGTTCGGCGACGACATCGCGGTCGTCTGCGGCGCCTGGCACGTTCCCGCGCTCGCCAGGAGGACCACGCTCGCCGCCGACCGGGCGCTCCTCAAGGGGCTGCCCAAGGTCCGGACCGAACTGACCTGGGTGCCCTGGTCGCATCGTCGGCTCGCCCGGCGCAGCGGATACGGGGCCGGCATCGACTCGCCCGGCTGGTACGCACACCTCTTCGACGCGGTGGACCGTCCGATCGAGCGATGGATGACCAAGGTCGCCGGACTTCTCCGCGACGAGGACCGGTTCGTATCGTCCGCCCATGTCATCGAGGCCGTCCGGCTCGCCGGGGCGCTCGCGGCGATGCGCGGTCGCCCGTTCGCCGGGCTGAGCGAGACGACGGACGCGGTCCGGGCCGTGATGTGCGACGGCTCCGACGTCCCACTCGCCCTCGTACGGGACCGGCTGGTCGTCGGCGAGACACTCGGCGACGTACCCGACACCGTCCCCGCCGTCCCGCTGCAACGCGACCTCGCCCGGCAGCAGCGCACCCTCCGGCTCAAACCCGAGGCAGCGGAGCGGGAGCTCGATCTCGACCTGCGCAAGGACACCGACGCCGCGCGCAGCCGCCTGCTCCACCGACTGCGGGTCCTCGCCGTCGGCTGGGGCGAACCCACCGTCGGCAGGACGAGCACCGGCACCTTCCGCGAGAGCTGGCGGCTGTGCTGGGAGCCCGAGCTGTACGTACGCGTCGCCGAGGCCGGGACCTGGGGGACCACCGTGCTCTCCGCGGCGACTGCCAAGGCGGAGTCGCAGGCGGCCTCGGCGACCGCCCTCGCCGAGATCACGGCCCTGGCCGAGCACTGTCTGCTCGCGGAACTGCCGGACGCGCTGCCCGGGGTGATGCGGGCCCTCGCCGACCGGGCCGCGCTCGACGCCGATGTCGGCCACCTCGCGGACGCCCTGCCCGCGCTGGCCCGCACCCTGCGCTACGGCGACGTGCGGGCCACGGACACGGCGGCACTCGGCGAGGTCGCCGCCGGGCTCGTGGAGCGGGTGTGCGTCGGCCTGACGCCCGCGTGCACCGGACTCGACGCCGACGGCGCCGACGAGATGCGCCGAAGGGTGGACGGGGTCCACGCCGCGATCGGGCTGCTCCGCGGAGCCGCCGACGGGGACGGTGACGGGAGCGGCCTGCGCGAGCGCTGGACCGCCGTACTGCACCGGCTCGCCGCCCGGGACACCGTCGCGGGTGTCATCAGGGGCCGCGCGGCCCGGCTGCTGCTCGACGAGGGACGGATCTCGGAGGACGGAGCGGCCCGGCTGATGGGCCTGGCCCTCTCGCCCGGCACACCCGCCGCGGACGCCGCGGCCTGGATCGAGGGGTTCGTCGGCGGGGCGGGCGGCGGATTGCTCCTCGTCCACGACGAACGGCTGCTCGGCCTTGTCGACGCCTGGCTCACCTCCGTTCCGGCCGACACCTTCGCCGACGTCATGCCCCTGCTGCGCCGCACGTTCTCGGCGTATGACGCGGGCGTGCGGCGCACACTCGGCGAGCTCGTACGGCGGGGCCCGGCCGCGGGCGGGGCGGCGGCCGACATCACCGGCGTCGGGGCGGCGGTCCCCGGCTTCGGCCCCGGGCTCGACACGGCACGGGCCGACGCGGTGATGCCGGTACTGCGGCTCCTGCTCGGTTCGGCACCCGGAGGCGACGAGAACGCCGACACCGCCGGGAAAGTCGCGAAGGAAGCCATCAGGAAAGGGGTGGTCGAGAAGGAGGCCGTCGAGAAAGAAGCGGTCGAGAAAGAGGCAGTCGAGAAACCCGACGCCGTCGAGGCGACGGGGGAACCACTGGGGGCGACGGGATGACCAGGAACACGGCAGGCACCGCACCCCGCCCCGTCCGCTCTCCGCGGGCCGGCGCGGCCGACGCCGCACGGCACGGCATGGCGAGCGACGCGGCGAACGGCGAGGCGCGGTCGGGACCGCAGTCCGGGACGGCGAACGGCGAGGCGCGGTCCGGAGCGCCGTCCGGGACGGCGGACCACGAGCGGCTGCGCCGGTGGCGGATGGTCCTGGGCGGGGACGGCGAGGAGGGCACCGGCCGGACCCTCACCGGGCGCGACGCCGCCATGGACGGCGCGCTGACCGCGCTGTACGGCGGCGGAGCCGGACCGGGCGGCCGGGGAGGGAGCAGCCGTTCGGCCGGACTCGGTGCCTCCGCCCCCTCCGTGGCCCGCTGGCTCGGCGACATCCGCACGTACTTCCCCAGCTCCGTCGTGCGGATCATGCAGCGTGACGCCATCGACCGGCTCGGCCTCTCCGCACTGCTCCTCGAACCGGAGATGCTGGAGGCCGTCGAAGCGGATGTCCACCTGGTCGGAACGCTCCTCTCGCTCAGCAAGGCCATGCCCGAGACGACGAAGGAGACCGCAAGAGCCGTCGTGCGCAAGGTCGTCGATGATCTGGAGAAGCGTCTGGCCACCCGCACCCGGGCGACGCTCACCGGCGCGCTGGACCGCTCGGCACGGATCGAGCGCCCCCGCCACCACGACATCGACTGGGACCGCACCATCCGGGCCAACCTCGGGAACTACCTCCCCGAGCACGGCACCGTCGTCCCCGAGCGGCTCATCGGCTACGGGCGGGCGGCGCGGTCCGTGAAGAAGGACGTCATCCTCTGCATCGACCAGTCGGGATCGATGGCCGCCTCCGTGGTCCACGCCTCTGTCTTCGGCGCCGTGCTCGCCTCCATGCGCACCCTGCGGACCAGGCTCGTCGTGTTCGACACGGCCGTCGTCGACCTCACCGACCAGCTCGACGACCCGGTCGACGTGCTCTTCGGCACCCAACTCGGCGGCGGTACGGACATCAACCGCGCGCTCGCCCACTGCCAGTCGAGGATCACCCGGCCCGCCGACACCGTGGTCGTGCTCATCAGCGACCTCTACGAGGGCGGGATACGCGACGAGATGCTCGGACGCGTCGCCGCCATGAAAGCGTCCGGCGTGCAGTTCGTGGCGCTGCTCGCACTGTCCGACGAGGGCGCCCCCGCCTACGACCGCGACAATGCGGCGGCCCTCGGCGCGCTGGGAGCACCGGCATTCGCATGCACCCCGGACTTCTTCCCGGAGGTGATGGCGGCGGCGATCGAGAAGAGACCGATACCCGTGCCCGACAAGGAGGCCGCCCGATGACGGCCCCGTGGACGAGGGCGTCCATCGCCACGGGTCCCCACGGCGGGCGCGCCCCCGTGCCCGCCTGCTCCTGCTCCGTCTGCCGTGTCCGGTCGCGCGTCCGCCGTGTCCCGGCCGTCCGCAGGGTCTGTGACCGTAATCACCGCTCAGGTGTGATCTGCGATTTAGGGTCATGCCGGGCGCGGGGATAACCTGCGAGATGGACATGCCGCGTACAAGGGGTCACCCTGTGCGCCTTCCTCGTGACAGAGCAGTCGCCATTGCCCCTCGCGGCACGCCCACGCAGAAATCGAACCGCGAGACCATTTGATTAAGGGACGGACGCGCGTGGACCTGTTCGAGTACCAGGCGAGGGACCTCTTCGCCAAGCACGGTGTACCGGTGCTGGCCGGTGAAGTCATCGACACGCCTGAGGCGGCCCGCGAGGCGACCGAGCGGCTGGGCGGCAAGTCGGTCGTCAAGGCGCAGGTGAAGGTCGGCGGGCGCGGAAAGGCCGGCGGCGTCAAGCTTGCCGCCACCCCCGACGAGGCGGTCGCCCGTGCGACCGACATCCTCGGCATGGACATCAAGGGCCACACGGTCCACAAGGTGATGATCGCCGAGACCGCGCCGGAGATCGTCGACGAGTACTACGTCTCGTACCTCCTCGACCGCACCAACCGCACCTTCCTGGCGATGGCCTCGGTGCAGGGCGGCATGGACATCGAGGAGGTCGCGGAGAAGACCCCCGAGGCCCTCGCGAAGGTCCCGGTCGACTCCAACTCCGGTGTCACCATCGAGAAGGCCCGCGAGATCGTCGCCCAGGCGAAGTTCCCGGCCGAGGTCGCCGAGAAGGTCGCCGAGGTCCTGGTGACGCTGTGGAAGACCTTCGTCGCCGAGGACGCGCTCCTCGTCGAGGTCAACCCGCTCGCCAAGGTCGCCTCCGGTGACATCCTGGCGCTCGACGGCAAGGTGTCTCTCGACGAGAACGCCGACTTCCGTCAGCCCGAGCACGAGGCGCTGGAGGACAAGGCCGCGGCCAACCCGCTGGAGGCCGCCGCCAAGGCCAAGAACCTCAACTACGTCAAGCTTGAGGGCGAGGTCGGCATCATCGGCAACGGTGCCGGTCTGGTCATGTCGACCCTGGACGTCGTCGCGTACGCCGGTGAGAACCACGGCAACGTGAAGCCCGCCAACTTCCTCGACATCGGTGGCGGCGCCTCCGCCGAGGTCATGGCGAACGGCCTGGAGATCATCCTCGGCGACCCGGACGTCAAGTCCGTCTTCGTCAACGTCTTCGGTGGCATCACCGCCTGTGACGAGGTCGCCAACGGCATCGTCCAGGCGCTCGAACTGCTCAAGTCCAAGGGCGAGGACGTCAACAAGCCGCTGGTCGTGCGCCTCGACGGCAACAACGCGGAGCTGGGTCGCAAGATCCTCTCCGACGCCAACCACCCGCTCGTGCAGCGCGTGGACACCATGGACGGCGCGGCCGACAAGGCCGCCGAGCTCGCCGCGGCTGCGAAGTAAGGGACGAGGGACTCCAACACCATGGCTATCTTCCTCACCAAGGACAGCAAGGTCATCGTCCAGGGGATGACCGGTGCCACCGGCATGAAGCACACCAAGCTCATGCTCGGTGACGGCACCAACATCGTCGGCGGCGTGAACCCGCGCAAGGCCGGCACGTCCGTCGACTTCGACGGCACCGAGGTACCCGTGTTCGGGACCGTCGCCGAGGCGATGGAGAAGACCGGCGCCAACGTGTCGGTTCTCTTCGTGCCGCCGGCCTTCGCCAAGGCCGCCGTCGTCGAGGCGATCGACGCCGAGATCCCCCTCGCCGTCGTGATCACCGAGGGCATCGCCGTCCACGACTCCGCCGCCTTCTGGGCGTACGCGGGCTCGAAGGGCAACAAGACCCGGATCATCGGCCCGAACTGCCCCGGCCTGATCACCCCTGGTCAGTCCAACGCAGGCATCATCCCGGGCGACATCACCAAGCCCGGCCGCATCGGTCTGGTGTCCAAGTCCGGCACCCTGACCTACCAGATGATGTACGAGCTCCGTGACATCGGCTTCTCCTCCGCCGTCGGCATCGGTGGGGACCCGGTCATCGGTACGACGCACATCGACGCCCTCGCGGCGTTCGAGGCCGACCCCGAGACCGACCTGATCGTGATGATCGGCGAGATCGGCGGCGACGCCGAGGAGCGTGCGGCCGACTTCATCAAGGCCAACGTCACCAAGCCGGTCGTCGGCTACGTCGCGGGCTTCACCGCCCCCGAGGGCAAGACCATGGGCCACGCCGGCGCCATCGTCTCCGGCTCCTCCGGCACCGCGCAGGCGAAGAAGGAGGCCCTTGAGGCCGCCGGCGTCAAGGTCGGCAAGACGCCGACCGAGACCGCCAAGCTGGCGCGCGAGATCCTCAGCGCCTGATCGCCGCTCCCAGGAGCGGCGAGTCGGTGCCGCGGTTCGCAGCACCGTAGCTCGCAGTACCGTAGTACCGCAGTACCGCACAGACGGCGCGGGCCCGTACCCGATCAGGGGTACGGGCCCGCGCCGTTTCCGTTCCGCCGCCCGCCCCGCGAGAGCCGTTTCGGCCCGAGGCGCTGGTCCAGCCGAGCCGAAGGGCTGGTTCTGCCGAGCCGGGAGACCGGTTCAGCCGGCCCGGGGGACCAGCCGGGCCGGCCCCCGCACGAGTGCGTCGCGCAGTTTCTTCTGCAGCTTCAGGTTCTGCGGGGTCAGTTCCTGCGGGCCGCTGCGCGGCGGCACCCCCTCGACCTGGTGGGCGGGCGACCCCGAGGGAGCGTCCCGGGTCGCAGCGGTCGCCAGGGTGAGCAGTGTCAGGCCGATCAGCAGCGCCAGGAAGCAGAAGACGGCCCTGGTCAACTGCTGTGCCCTGCGTTCACTGCCACCGCGGACCGCGTCGGGAGCGGGGAGCGCCGTGGTCGGCTCGGGCCGTTCCCGCACGAGGGCTTCGATCCGTCGGCTCAGCAGGGCGGACCGCTCGGCGGGGGACCGGGGTTCCGCCGGTCCGGACAGCCGCTCGGCGACCGCCGCCCGCGCGTTCGCCAGCCTGGCCGCCGCTGCCGGGGTGGTGGCCTCCGTCTCCGCCGCGGTCCCCGGCAGGTCCAGGCCGACGCCGTCGTGGAGCAGCAGCGTGCGGCGGTACGACGGAGGCAGCGCGAGCAGCGCGTCGAGCAGCGCCCGCTCATCGGGTTCTGCGGGCGGCGGGTCGAAGCCGCGGTGCGCGCGGCGCAGCCGATGCCACGGCGACAGCGCGTACTCGTACGCGGCTGCCCGTACCCAGCCGACCGGATCGCCGTCGACCGCGACCTCGGGCCAGCGTTCCCAGGCCAGTGCGAAGGCCCGCTCGACGGATTCCCGGGAGAGGCATTGACGCCCGGTGAGCAGGAAGGTCTGACGGAAGAGCGCCTGTGCGCAGTATGCGTAGAGGGCGTCGAAGGCCTCGTCCGCCGTCGCGGCCCGCGCGGTCGGGTTCTGCGTCATGGATGAACCCCCGTGGACCCGCGCCGAGCAGAAAAGTACATAAACGTATATTGAGCGACACAGCGGCCGTTCGCCCGTTACACGGAATAAGCGCGTGTCGTTGGCAGCATGAGGGCGTGACTCAAGTGACCGGAGACAGCCCATCGTTGTCGGCGGGACAGGCGGCAGAACAGGCGGCGGCCCCGGCCGCCGGGCGAGACGAGGGGAAGACGGGGAGGCGGAACGGCGGGCGGGCGGCGGACGGCTCCGCGACGCACGGACGCCTCGCCGTCCTGGTCCTCACCCTGCTGCGTGGGGTGCTCGCGGCCGGTCTGGGACTCGGCGCGCTCATCGTGGTCGTCATGGTGCTGTGGATCAGTTCCTCCACGCCCGACGACGGCCTCGCGGGAGCTCTCCACACGGCGGCCGGGATCTGGTTGCTGGCCCACGGCGCCGAGCTGATCAGGACCGACACCCTCTCCGGGGCCCCGGCCCCCATCGGCCTCGTCCCACTGCTGCTCGCCGTGATGCCGGTGTGGCTGGTGCACCGGGCGGCCCGGGACGCCCTGGAGGCCGAGGAAGAGCGCGCGGCACCCTCGGCGGTGGCCGCGTTCACCCTGGTCACGGGCGGCTATCTGCTGGTCGGGGTGGTCGTCGCGCTGTACGCGCTGAGCGGTTCGCCATCCGTGCGGGTGCCGATGCTGGCCCTCCCCTCGGCGGTGGTGGCGGGTGCCGCGGCGGCCGGGGCGTGGACGGCCTGCGGGCGTCCGGTCGGGCCGCCGCCGTCCTGGGCACCGGTGCGGGTGCACGAGGCGTTGGCACGTTCCCGGTTCCGGGAACGCGCGGCTACGGCGTGCAGGTCGGCCGTCGCCGGGGTGGTGGCCCTGCTGGGCGGCGGCGCGTTCCTCGTCGCGGTGTCGCTGGTGTGGCACGCGCAGTCGGCCCAGCACTCGTTCGTGGAGCTCTCCGGCGACTGGACGGGCCGGATTCCGGTGTTGCTGCTCGCGTTGGTCCTGGTGCCGAACGCGGCGGTGTGGGGTGCCGCGTACGGACTCGGCCCGGGTTTCGCGCTCGGTACGACGTCCGTGGTCACCCCGCTCGCGTTCACAGGGCATCCGGCGCGGCCGGTCTTTCCCCTGCTCGCCGCCGTGCCCGACCACGGTACGGGCACGGCGTTGAACTGGGCGGCCGCGGCGGTGCCGGTAGCGGCGGGGCTGACGGTGGCCTGGTTCACGGTATGGCGGGCGGCCCCCGCCGGTGCCGGGCGGGAGCGGACCTGGAGTGCGGGGGAGACCGCGCTGACGGCCGGGCTCGGGGCTCTGGGGTGCGGGCTCGGCACGGCGGTACTGGCCGCTGCCGCGGGCGGGCCGCTCGGCACTCACGCGCTCGCGGAGTTCGGCCCGGTGTGGTGGCTGACGGGGGCGGCGGCCGGGGTGTGGACGGCGGTGCTCGGTGTTCCCGGTGCGCTGCTGCTGCGCTTCTGGCGGCTACGGGTTTCGGTGCGGACGGTCGAGGGCGCGGACCCGGAGGCAGCGGCCACGGCCACGGCCGATCAGCCACTGCTGGGCCCCGTCACGGCGCCGGCCGCCCCGTCCCCGGCGTCCGCGAGGACGCGCGCCGCACGGAAGCCGGGAGGGCCGTCGGCGCCCAGGGGACGCGCACTCCTTCTCGGGGAGGACGCGGACGAGGAGGACGACTCCGAACCGTACGATTTCCTGCCAACCGACCCCTGGCACGAACGGACGGCCCGGCGTACGAGTGACACCGGGCCGTCGGAGAAGTCCTGAAGGCGCGGACCGCGTCGGCCGGTCGATGCGGTCCGGCCGTTCGGATGCTTCCCGACCGTTCGGATGCCTTCAGACTGTTCGAACCGTGATCCGGTCCTCGGCCAGTGGACAGGTCCTCGGATCGTGAGCAGGTCCTCGGTTCGTGAATCAGGTCCCCCACTCGGTGGGGCGACTCAGTCCTTGACGCCGAAGAAGGGTTCCAGCGGCTTCGGCAGCAGGTCGTTGCAGGCGAGTTGGCCCGACTTCGTCAGCGCGTCGTTCACGCAGGTGTAGTAGTCGCGGTAGACCAGTTGCACCGTGAATGTCGTCGCGACGATCGTGAGCGCGAGCAACGCCGTCACCAGACCGCTCACCGCGGCCGTGGTCTGCTGCCTGCCGTAACTCGGGGCGGGCGCGGGCGCGGGGGCGGATCCGGGAACCGGGACGTGACCGGAACCGGAGCCCTGAAGGGGGCCCGCGGTCGGCGTGCCGGTCGCCGCGGAGGGGCCGGGTGCTCCGGCCGCGGTGGCGGAACCGCCCGGCGCTGACGCGTCCTTCGGCTTCGCCCGGAGCGCGCTGACCGACCAGTACACGGCGAGTGCGCCGAGCAGCAGAGCGATCTCCGGGAAGTCGAAGAGCGCGAAGAAGAACGCCCACATGCCGCAGAGCAGCGAGTAGCGCGCGCGGCGCTGTGCCGGATCGGTCGGGTCCCAACGCAGCCCACCGGGGCTGCCCTCGGGGCCGCCCTGGCCCTTCGAGCCGCCCTGGCCGCCGGGACGGCCCCCGAAGCCGCCGTTCTGACGGCCGGGCTGTCGGCTGCTCCACTGACTGCCCCAGGTCGGCCGGTCCTCCGAGGAACCGCCTTCGGGGGAACCGTCCTTGTTGCCGTGGTCCCCATTCCCCCGGCCGTTGCCGGTGGTCGAGGGGTGGCGGGGCTGCCACGGCCGGTCGGGTCGGTTCTCGGGTGGTGCGGCGAACGGATTGTCATGCGTGGGGCCGGAAGACCCCGATGAACCGGAAGTCCCCGGCGAACCGGAAGCCCCCGACGAACCGGAAGTCCCCGGCGAACCGGAAGCCCCCGACGAACCGGACGTGGAAGATCCGGCGGAATCCGAGGCCCCGGAGGTTCCGGAGGGTTCCGAGGGCCCCGGGGCGTCGGAGGAGCCCGAGGAAGAGGAGGACGAGGAGCCCATGGCGGGCCGGTGCTCCCGCAGCAACGGCGAAGCCGGCTCGGGCAACGGATGCAGCGGCGGCAGCGGACGGCGGAAGGCGGTGCGGCGGCGTCGGTCCGTCATGTGGTGAACGTCTTCCCCATCTCGTCATTTCCGCCCTGTGGACGGTTCCCTGTCCCCTGACGCTACCCCCCGGCCAGGAGGGGCCGAAAGCGGGGAGCGGCTGCGCCGGGCGGCCAAGCCCCGTCGCCCGGCCCCACCCGTGTTCCCGGCGACCGGATCAAGGGCCGGAACACGGGAGGGACACGGGCCGGAACACGAGCTGGAGCAGAAGCAGAAACCGGGGTAGGGCACAGGGCGGCACGGGGATGGCGCGGAGACGGCACGGGGGATGTCACAGGGCGGTACGGGGGCGACGCATGAGGCCCGAACCGGCACCAGCGGTGCCCGGCCCTCACGCTCCGGCCCGCGTCCTCGTCCCCGAGGGGCCGTGCCCCGTCCCGAGGGGCCGTGCCGTGGTGCCGGTATCGTTGCTGGCGGTCGGCTCGTTCGTAGAGTTCCCCGTATCGGGGGACTCGCTCCATTCGTACGACCATACAAATTCAGCGTCGCCTGCTTCATCACGCGAGAAAGGGCCCAACCGTGGCCTCCCCGCCCTCCTCCGCCGCCCCGGCCCGTCTGGTCGTGCTGGTTTCCGGCTCAGGCACGAACCTCCAAGCCCTGCTCGACGCCATCGGTGACGATCCCGAGGGCTTCGGTGCGCGGATCGTCGCGGTCGGCGCCGACCGCGACGGCATCGTCGGCCTGGAGCGGGCGGAAGGTGCCGGGCTGCCGACCTTTGTGTGCCGGGTCAAGGACCACGCCACTCGTGAGGGGTGGGATGCGGCGCTGGCCGCCGCGACGGCCGAGCACCGCCCGGACCTCGTGGTGTCGGCGGGCTTCATGAAGATCGTGGGCAAGGAGTTCCTCGCCCGGTTCGGCGGCCGTTTCATCAACACCCACCCCGCCCTGCTGCCCAGTTTTCCCGGTGCCCATGGGGTGCGCGACGCGCTCGCGTACGGCGTGAAGGTCACCGGGTGCACCGTCCACTTCGTCGACGATGGGGTCGACACCGGTCCGATCATCGCGCAGGGCGTGGTCGAGGTGACCGAGGCGGACACGCCGGAGGGCGAAGCGGCCCTCCATGAACGCATCAAGGAAGTCGAGCGCAAGCTGCTCGTCGAGGCCGTGCGGCGGCTCGCCCGCGGCGGCTATCGCATTGAGGGACGAAAGGTTCATCTCGGTCATGTCGGTGAATAAGCCCATCCGTCGCGCCCTGGTCAGTGTCTACGACAAGACGGGGCTGGAAGACCTCGCCCGCGGTCTGCACGAGGCGGGTGTCGAGCTCGTCTCCACCGGCTCAACCGCCGGGCGGATCGCCGCCGCCGGGGTGCCGGTCACCAAGGTCGAGGAGCTCACCGGCTTCCCCGAGTGCCTCGACGGCCGCGTCAAGACGCTGCACCCGCGCGTCCACGCGGGCATCCTGGCCGACCTGCGCCTTGACGCCCACCGCGAGCAGCTCGCCGAGCTGGGCGTGGAGCCGTTCGACCTGGTGGTCGTGAACCTCTACCCGTTCAAGGAGACCGTCGCCTCCGGCGCGTCCGCCGACGAGTGCGTGGAGCAGATCGACATCGGCGGCCCGTCCATGGTCCGCGCCGCGGCCAAGAATCACCCGTCCGTGGCCGTCGTGACCAGCCCCGAGCGGTACGCCGACGTCCTCGCCGCGGTGACGGCCGGCGGCTTCGACCTGGCCGCCCGCAAGCGGCTGGCCGCCGAGGCGTTCCAGCACACCGCCGCCTACGACGTGGCCGTCGCTTCCTGGTTCGCGGACGACTACGCCGCCGCCGACGACTCGGGCTTCCCGGACTTCTTCGGCGCGACGTACGAGCGCGAGAACGTCCTGCGCTACGGCGAGAACCCGCACCAGCCCGCCGCGCTGTACACCTCCGGAACGGGCGGCCTTGCCGAGGCGGAGCAGTTGCACGGCAAGGAGATGTCGTACAACAACTACACGGACACCGACGCCGCGCGCCGGGCCGCGTACGACCACGCCGAGCCGTGCGTCGCGATCATCAAGCACGCCAACCCGTGCGGCATCGCGATCGCCGACGACGTCGCCGAGGCGCACCGCAGGGCCCACGCATGCGACCCGCTGTCGGCCTTCGGCGGGGTCATCGCCGTCAACCGTCCGGTGACCGTCGCCATGGCCGAGCAGGTCGCGGAGATTTTCACCGAGGTCATCGTCGCCCCGGCGTACGAGGACGGTGCGGTCGAGGTCCTGGCCCGCAAGAAGAACATCCGCGTGCTGCGCTGCCCCGACGCCCCGACCGCCCCGGTCGAGGTCAAGCCGATCGACGGCGGTGCGCTGCTCCAGGTCACCGACCGTCTCCAGGCCGAGGGCGACGACCCGGCCAACTGGACGCTGGCCACCGGTGAGGCCCTCTCCGAGGAGGAGCTGAAGGAGCTCGCCTTCGCGTGGAAGGCATGCCGCGCGGTCAAGTCCAACGCGATCCTGCTCGCCAAGGGCGGCGCCTCGGTCGGCGTCGGCATGGGACAGGTCAACCGTGTCGACTCCGCGAAGCTCGCCGTCGAGCGGGCGGGCGAGGAGCGGGCGCGGGGCGCCTATGCCGCCTCCGACGCGTTCTTCCCGTTCCCGGACGGGCTGGAGATCCTTACCGCGGCCGGAATCAAGGCCGTGGCGCAGCCCGGTGGTTCGGTCCGTGACGAGCTGGTCGTCGAGGCGGCGAAGAAGGCGGGCGTGACGATGTACTTCACCGGCACGCGGCACTTCTTCCACTGACGCACTGACGGACTGACGGACTGACGCACTGACGGACTGATGTGTTGGTGCGTCGACGCGCCGACAGACCGATGTGCCGATGTGTCGATGTGCCGACGGTCGGCCCCGGTCCGGCCCCGGAAAGCCGTAAGGCCGTGGACCCGTGTCTCGCGGGTCCACGGCCTTACGTGTTGTTCGTCCGTGAGTGGGCGTGGCGCCGATGGGCGCGGCAGCCCGAACGGTCTCTACTGGCGCGGGCGCTGGAACCAGGCGGCGCCGTCCTGCCGGGCGCAGAAGACGATGACCATGATGCCCAGCGCGATGCTGACGAGCGAGAAGATGTTCGCGCTCAGCAGGCTGATCACGCTGAACAGCGTGATCACCGAGCCGTACACGATGGCGGAGATGCGGATGCCGTTGCCACCGGTGCTGAACTTCGCGGCGGTGAGGATCCCCCAGAGGGCGAAGGCGAGGACGAAGATCGCGACGACGACCATGATGCCCATGCCGATGCTCGCCGCGCCGTCGGAGTTGCTGGACGTCGAGCTGTCCGAGAACTCCTTGACGAACCAGGCGCCCGCTATGAGAACGAGGAGGGCGCCGAGGACCTGGAAGCCGCCGAGGATGTAGAGCATGATGCGGGCTGCCTTGACGCCGCCCGGCATCTCCATGGGGCCGCCGGGGTAGCCGTAGCCCATGGGTGCCTGCGGGTAGCCGTAACCGGGCTGGCCCTGCGGCGGTACACCCTGCTGCGGGTAGCCGTAGCCGGGCTGACCGCCCTGCGGCTGCTGGCCGGGCTGCTTGCCGTACGGGTTGTTCGGGTCGCCGAAACTCATCTGGGGTGTTCCTCCAACGTGCATGCGGGGACGAAGTGGCCGCACGGAGGAAAGAAAAGGTCAGCGGTCCGCCCCCCGGTACTACTGCGGCACTGCCTGCTCATCGTTATAAGGAGAATATAAGTTTGTCCAGTCATGGTGGGTGGATGTTGCTCAAGTGAGACATCTCGACCGCCCCCGGTCACCGGCAATTGGTATGCGGGCGGGGTCATCCGCGAGTATGGGGACATGACTGCCCAGATTCTCGATGGCAAGGCCACCGCAGCCGCGATCAAGTCCGATCTCACCGTCCGCGTGGCGGCCCTCAAGGAACGGGGCATCAACCCTGGCCTGGGAACCCTGCTCGTCGGGGACGACCCGGGCAGCCGTTGGTACGTGAACGGCAAGCACCGCGACTGCGCGCAGGTCGGCATCGGCTCCATCCAGCGCGAACTCCCCGACACCGCCACCCAGGAGGAGATCGAGGACGTCGTACGGGAGCTCAACGCCAACCCGGAGTGCACGGGATACATCGTGCAGTTGCCGCTGCCCAAGGGGATCGACACCAACCGGGTCCTGGAGCTGATGGATCCGGCCAAGGACGCCGACGGCCTCCACCCGACGAACCTCGGCAGGCTCGTGCTCAACGAGGCCGGTCCGCTGCCGTGCACTCCGCAGGGCGTCGTCCAACTGCTCCGCCACCACGGTGTGGAGATCAACGGGGCGCATGTCGTGGTCGTGGGCCGCGGTGTCACCATCGGCCGTCCGATGCCGCTGCTGCTGACCCGCAGGACGGAGAACGCCACCGTGACGCAGTGCCACACCGGTACGCGTGACCTTTCCGCGCACCTCAAGCACGCCGACATCATCGTCGCGGCCGCCGGAGTGCCGCACATCATCAAGCCCGAGGACGTGAAGCCGGGCGCGGCCGTGCTCGACGTCGGCGTCAGCCGGGACGAGAACGGCAAGATCGTCGGGGACGTCCACCCGGGCGTGGCCGAGGTCGCCGCCTGGATCTCCCCGAACCCGGGCGGTGTCGGCCCGATGACCCGTGCCCAGCTGCTCGTCAACGTGGTCGAGGCGGCCGAGCGCGCCGCAGCCGCCGCCTGAGCCGGCCGACCCGATCCGGAGGGAACCCCATGGGTGCTGGTAGGAGCCCGGCCGATCCGGCCGCCGAGGCGGACCGGACGTCTCCGGTGTCGTCCGCCGCGGAGGGCAGTCAGCCGGACGCGACCGGGAAGCAGCCGGTCACGGCCGTGAAGCGGGACGCGGACGCATCCGGCCCGGGCTCCGCCGCGGTGACCGGGAACGACACGGTCGACGAGCACGAAGAGGCCGGGAACGAAGAAGAGGCCGGTAAAGAAGAGGCTGACGAGCGCGAAGCGACCGGGAGCGAAGAGGTCGACGAGCGCGAAGCGGCAGGGCATGACGCGGCGGGGAACGACGGGCCTGCCGCCGGAGCGAGCACCTGCCGGGAGTCCGGTGGTTCCGGAACTGATGGTTCCGAGGCCCGTGATTCCGGGGCCCGTGATTCCGAGGCCGGTGACGCGGAGATCCGTGACTCCGGGGCCGGAGCTTCCGGAACTGGTGGCTCCGGGGCCGGTGACGCGGAGGCCCGTGGCCAGGAGGGTGATGCTTCGTCGGCCGGGGCCCCGGAGGCCGACGAGCACGGCGTGGCACGTCCGTCGCGGCGGTTCCCGCTGTTCACCCGGGACACCGCGCGTCCCGAGGGCGGCGGTAGGGCGGCACCCGGGGACGCGCCGGCCCCGGCCCGGCAGTGGCCGTTGCTCACGGTGCTCTGCGTGGCCGGGATCGGGCTGCTGATCGTGGCCACCGATCCGTTCGCCGAGGCGTTCCGGGTCGGCACGGTCCTGATCGGTGCGGCGCTCCTCGGCGGTGCGGTGCTGCGACTCGTGGTCCCGTCGGTCGGCATGCTCGCAGTCCGGTCCCGCTTCACCGACCTGGTGACGTACGGGCTGCTCGGCTTCCTCATCGTGATGCTCGCGCTGGTCGCGCAACCCAAGCCGTGGCTGGACATTCCGTTCTTGGAGGACGCGGTCCACTTCACGATCCGCTGAGGCCGCCCGGAGGACGTGGCCCGGAGGGCGCCGCCCGGGGTGGTGTCGCCCGGGGTGGTGTCCGTCCCCTCCCCCGAGCGGGACGGACACCGGTAGCCGGAAGGGGCCACCGGAACTCGGTTGTTCCGGATCGTGGCGACTTGAGTGGCCTGCTTCCGATCTGATCTCAGCCTCATGGACGGTGGGGAGCCGTTCAAGAGAACCCTGTGGCCTGTGGCACGGAAGTGACCATTCCGCCACGGTGTGATCGCTGAGCAACGTGGCTGAGCAGCATCGCTGGAACGCGCCCGCGCACGAGGGTGCGCGCGGGCGCGAGCCGTGCCCGCGGTCCCGGTCGGGTACCCCCTCCGAGTGAGCGGATACGGCCGGGTGAGCAGAGTGTGACGGCTTGTGTGCGGTGCCACAGGGGGCCGAGGCCCCTGGGGGTTCCGGGTCGGATAGCCTGAACGCCGGATATCTCTTCACATCAAGATTTAGGGATGTCCAGCACCAGGGGCCAGGAACCCCCACCGCCAGCTGTCTAACGGAGATCGCCATGACCCGCACTCCCGTGAATGTCACCGTGACCGGCGCAGCCGGCCAGATCGGCTACGCGCTGCTCTTCCGCATCGCCTCCGGCCACCTGCTCGGCCCGGACGTGCCGGTCAACCTGCGTCTCCTGGAGATCCCGCAGGGCCTGAAGGCCGCCGAGGGTACCGCGATGGAGCTCGACGACTGCGCCTTCCCGCTGCTGCGCGGCATCGAGATCACCGACGACGCCAACAAGGCGTTCGACGGCGCCAACGTCGCCCTGCTGGTGGGCGCCCGCCCGCGTACGAAGGGCATGGAGCGCGGCGACCTGCTCTCCGCCAACGGCGGCATCTTCAAGCCGCAGGGCAAGGCCATCAACGACAACGCCGCGGACGACATCAAGGTCCTCGTCGTCGGCAACCCGGCCAACACCAACGCGCTCATCGCGCAGGCCGCCGCCCCGGACGTACCGGCCGAGCGCTTCACCGCGATGACCCGCCTCGACCACAACCGTGCGATCTCGCAGCTTGCCGCCAAGACCGGTGCCGCCGTCTCCGACATCAAGAGGCTGACGATCTGGGGCAACCACTCGGCGACCCAGTACCCGGACATCTTCCACGCGGAGATCGCCGGCAAGAACGCCGCCGAGGCCGTCAACGACGAGGCGTGGCTGGCCGACACCTTCATCCCGACCGTCGCCAAGCGCGGCGCCGCGATCATCGAGGCCCGTGGCGCGTCCTCCGCCGCCTCCGCCGCCAACGCCGCCATCGACCACGTCCACACCTGGGTCAACGGCACCGCCGAGGGCGACTGGACCTCCATGGGTATTCCGTCGGACGGCTCCTACGGTGTGCCTGAGGGTCTCATCTCGTCCTTCCCGGTCACCACGAAGAACGGCACGTACGAGATCGTCCAGGGCCTGGACATCAACGAGTTCTCCCGCTCGCGCATCGACGCCTCGGTGAAGGAGCTCTCCGAGGAGCGCGACGCGGTTCGTGAGCTCGGCCTGATCTGAGGACCGGGCCGGGCCCGTTCCCGCCCGTACGGTCCGACCGTGCGTGTCGTCCGTATGTGTCCGACCGTATGTGTCCGACCGTATGTGTCCGCCGGCGCGGGGACACCTGTACGGGTCGGCTGTACACGTCCACGCCTGTACACGTCCACGGGCCTCGCGGGCCTCGCGCACACGCCGTAACGGCACCGCCCCGGCAGCACGCACCATCGCTGCCGGGGCGGTGCCGTACCCACCCACCCGCGCGCCGTCCGGTCCGGCCGCAGATGATGCCGCCGGACTTCCGGGTCTGCCGGGTCTGCCAGGTCCGTCCGGTCCGCAAGTCCCCTGTTCCTGCGGACCGGGCGGACCCGTCAGCCCTTCCGGATCTCGTCGGCGAGGCCGCGTACGGCCGCCATGGCCCGGCGCTGCAGCCCGGGGCCGAACGTGATCCGGGTGGCGCCCAGTTCCCCCAGCCGGTGCGACGACGGCCCGTCGGGCCGGGCCAGGGCGTTGAGCGGGCCCGGAACGGCGGCTGCCAGGCGGGGCAGGGCCTCGGGAGGGGTCATGATCGGATAGACGCAGTCCGCGCCCGCCGCCACGTACAGCAGGGCACGGCGCACCGTCTCCGCCTCCCGGTCCGTCTCCGCCTCCCCGGGGGCGCCGTGGACGTATGTGTCGACGCGGGCGTTGACGAAGAGCCGGTCCCCGGCGACCGCCCGTACCTCTGCCAGCCGGTCCGCCTGCCGCTGGGCGTCGACGAGGACGCCGTCGGTCGAGTCCTCCAGGTTGCAGCCGACGGCGCCGGCCTCCAGGAGGCGTTCCACCAGTTCCGAGACCGGCAGGCCGTACCCGGCCTCGACATCCGCCGAGACGGGCACCTCGGCCGGGACGGCCCGCACGATCCTTGCCACGGCCGCGAACATCTCGTCGGCGGGCGTCGCGCCGTCCTCGTAGCCCAGCGAGGCCGCGATCCCGGCACTCGGTGTGGCGAGCGCGGGGAAACCCGCCTCGACGAAGACGCGGGCGCTCGCCGCGTCCCACGGTCCCGGGAGAACGAGCGGCTCGCCGGGCGCGCGGCCGAGGTGCAGGGACCGGAGAACGGATGCGGTCATCGTGGAACTCCCGTGGTGATCCGGCGTGGACGTGCGGTGTGGACGTGCGGTGTGGACGTGCGGCGTCGGCCGGTCAGTGCTTGAGGGAGCCCGGCGTGTAGTGCCCCGGGACCATGTGGGTGGTCACGGCGAACCGGTTCCAGGAGTTGATCGTCGTGATCGCGGCGACGAGGTGGACGAGCTCGGTCTCGTCGAAGTGCTTGGCGGCGTTCTCCCACACCTCGTCCGACACGGGTCCGTCGGTCAGCACCGTCATCGCCTCGGTCAGCTCGATGGCCGCGATCTCCTTCGGCGTGTAGAAGTGCCGCGACTCCTCCCACGCGCTCAGCTGAACGATGCGCTGGACGGACTCGCCCGCCGCGAGGGCGTCCTTGGAGTGCATGTCGAGACAGAACGCACAGCGGTTGAGCTGTGAGGCACGGATCTTCACCAGCTCCCCGATGACCGGGTCGAGCCCCCTGCGGGACGCCGCGTCCAACCGGACCATTGCCTTGTAGACGTCCGGTGCCAGCTCGGACCACTGCGTGCGGGGGGTGTGCTCGGGGTTGAGTTCGGAGGTGGCGTGGCTGTGTGCGTTGATCGTCATGAGGACGACGCTACGGGAAGATGGCGCAAGGATATGGTCCATTTCCATGAGAGATTCCTGGGCCACTTTCGGAACCGACCTCCACCTCGACGCGAAGCTCCGCACGAAGGGAGCGGCGGGGCTGCGGGCCGGGCTCATGGACGCCCTGCGCGAGGCCGTACGGACGGGCAGGCTGATCCCCGGCACCCGGCTGCCGTCCTCCCGCGGTCTGGCCGCCGACCTCGGCATCGCCCGGAACACCGTCGCCGACGCCTACGCAGAACTTGTTGCCGAGGGCTGGCTCACCGCCCGGCAGGGATCGGGCACCCGAGTGGCGCAACGGACCGAACCGCGCCGGGCGGTCACCCGGACGACCCCTGCCCGGTCGATCCGCACCGGGCCCGCCCACGACCTGAGACCCGGATCACCCGATCTCTCCACCTTCCCGCGCGCCGAATGGCTCAAGGCGGCCCGGCGCGCCCTGGCCGCCGCCCCGAACGACGCCTTCGGCTACGGGGACCCGCGCGGACGCGTCGAGCTGCGCACCGCGCTCGCCGGCTACCTGGCCCGTGCCCGTGGCGTGTACGCCGACCCGGAACGGATCGTGATCTGCGCCGGTTTCGTCCAGGCCCTGAAACTGATGGGGCCGGTGCTGCACGCGCGCCGAATACGTGAGGTGGCCGTCGAGTCGTACGGACTTGACGTGCACTGGCGGCTGCTCGCGGACGCCGGGCTGCGCCTGCCCTGCCTGCCGGTGGACGACGCCGGGGCGAGGACGGGGGAGCCGGCGAATCTGCGCGGCGCGGGAGCCGTGCTGCTGACGGCCGCGCACCAGTTCCCGACGGGGGTGCCGCTCCGACCCGACCGGCGGGCCGCGGTGGTCGACTGGGCGCGCGCCACGGGCGGGCTGATCCTGGAGGACGACTACGACGGCGAGTTCCGATACGACAGACAGCCGGTCGGTGCGCTTCAGGGACTCGACCCGGAACACGTCGTGCACCTGGGGACCGCCAGCAAGTCCCTGGCACCGGGGCTGAGACTGGGGTGGATGGTGCTGCCGGAGAACCTGGTGCGGGAGGTGGTCGAGGCGAAGGGGATGAGCGACTGGTCGTCGAGCGCGCTGGAGCAGTTGACGTTCGCGGAGTTCATCGAGTCGGGCGCGTACGACCGCCATGTGCGGGCAATGCGGCTGCGCTACCGCCGTCGCCGCGACCAACTCGTGGCCGTACTGGCGGAGCAGGCTCCCGGCATCCGGATCAGTGGCATCGCCGCCGGCCTGCACGCCGTGCTCGAACTCCCGGACGGCGGCGAGGCGTCGGCGCTGCGCGCGGCGGCGTGGCAGGGGCTCGCGGTGGAGGGGCTCGCCCGCTTCCGGCACCCGGATGCCGAACCGGGGCGCGACGCGCTGGTCATCGGCTACGGGACGCCTACCGACAGCGCCTGGGCGGGCGCGCTGAACGCGTTGACGCGCGTGCTGTCCTGAGGAGGACGGGGGTGTCCTGGTGTTCTGAGGAGGGCCGGGGTGGCGCCCTCCTCCCAGCAGCAAGGTCATCTCCTGCTCCAGCAGGCTGCGTCCGGCGTCATCGAGCGAACTTCGCGAGGGCCGCCGGGGTGACCGGGGTGAAGAAGTTGACGAGGTTGCCGTCGGGGTCGCGGAACAGCAGCGATCGGTTGCCCCAGGGCATTGTGGTGGGTTCGTTGACGAAGTCGGCGACGAAGCCGGTCAGGTTCCCGTGCACGCGGTCCACGTCGTCGACGAGGAATTCGATGATCACGCTGTGGTTGTCGGCCGGTCGTGCGGCGTCCGGAGCGAACAGCGGCACCGTGCGGGTGCTGCCGATGGCGAGGGTGGCACTGGGGGTCCTGAGTTCGGCGAAGTCCTCGGTGGACCAGGCCGCCCGCACCCCGGTGGCCTTCTCGTAGAACTCGACGAGGCGCGCGATGTCGCCGGTGATGATCCGGATCGAGACGCAGTCCATGGTGCTCTCCGTGGAATCGTGGGGCTGTCGGAATCGTGGGGTCGTTGCGCTTCGCACGCTAGAACACATAGCGGACAGAATCGGTCCGGTATGGACACTAGGCTCTGGGTATGTCCCGACCCACCAGCCGCGTGCTCACCCTCCTGGAGCTGCTGCAGTCGGGAGGCACCCGGACGGTTGCCGAACTGGCCGACCGGCTCGGCGTCGACGGCCGCACCGTGCGGCGGTACGTGGGCCACCTGATCGACCTCGACGTGCCCGTCGAGGCGGTGCGCGGACGCTACGGCGGCTACCGGCTCGGCCCCGGTTACCGCCTGCCCCCGCTCATGCTCAGCGACGACGAGGCGCTCGCCGTGCTGCTCGGCCTGGTCGCCGGCCGCCGGGCGGGGCCGGCGACGACGGCGGACACGGCGGGCGAGACGGCTGGGGCCAAGATCCGCAGGGTGTTGCCCGAGCGCGTCGCCCGCCGACTCGACACGATCCTGGAATCCCTCGCCTTCACGACCCCGCCCGGCGAGTTCGCCACCCCGGACGCCGGGGTGCTGCTCACCGTCGCCGACGCGGTACGCCATCACCGACCGGTCTCGATCAGATACACGGACCGTGGCGGTCGGCGTAGCGAACGCACGGTGCACCCGTACGGGATCGTCGCCCATTCGGGCCGGTGGTACGTCACGGGCACGGACCCCCGGATCGGTGAGGACCGGACCTTCCGGCTCGATCGCATCGCGGACGCGAGGACCCTGCCCGGCTCGTTCGAGGCGCCCGTGGGCCCCGGTCCGGCACAGCGCGTCCTGTCCGGGTTCGCCACGGCCGAGTACCGGCATCAGGTGACCTTGCGGATCCAGGGGACGGCCGAGCAGATCCGCGCCCGGCTTCCCGCGGGCGTGGCGTGCGTGGACGAGCCCGCGGTTCCGGCAGGCGCGGACCTGAAGGACGAGCGCTGGTCGCGTGTCGAGCTACGGGTGGAGCGGCTCGACTGGTTGCCTCCCGTACTCGCCTCGCTCGACCTGCCGTTCGCCATCGAACGTCCGGATGAACTGCGCGTTCTCGTCAGCGCGTTCGCCGACCGCCTCGCGTCCTGTGCCCGCCGGTCCTGACCACAGGAACCGGTGACGGCGACGGCACAGCTGAGCGATCCACCGGGAACCGTGAACCGGTGGTTGCGCGGATGGTCGGAGCCATTCGCCGACGGCGGAGTCCGGGCGCGTCCAGGACACTCCACCCCGCTGTACGGTCGGTCGGGTAGCGCATCCATCGACCCGGGAGCCGAAACGGGAGCGGGCATGGGAGCGGACATGGGGGCGGGCCGTGGATCATGTGCCTGATTGGTTCTGGGAAGTCCTGGAGGCGACACGACCGCGTCTGTCCGCCCTGGAATCGTGGTTGGAGTCCCAGCCACGGGAGGTCCTTGAAGCCTTCGCGCTCGCGTACGAGTCCGCGGCGGATTCACTGGCCGACTTCTCGGAAGGCGTGAGCGCGGAGGGGGACGTCTGGTCCGAGGACAGCACCGAAGACCTGTGCATGTGGGTGGTCGGGCAGGGCCGCGGGCTCTGGGGCTCGGTGATCGCGGGGAATGTGCGGTGGGACGAGGCAGTGCAGATGTATCTGGGCCGTGCGCCACTGCTTCCGGATCATGTGGTGCCGTGGGACGAGGTTGTCTCGGCCCCGGAACACAGGGGCTACCAGTCTCCGGGGACCATCGTCCACGGCATCTACCGGACGCGCTTCGCCGAAGAACTTCATGAACGGCTCGGGAGCACCTGAGGAGGTCACCCGGCCGGGCAGATAGCGGCGGGACCCCTGGCCGGGTGGTCGTTGGTCACCCTCACCATCCGCTGAGTCGCCCTCCCGTGCCCGTGCCCGTGCCCGCGCCCGCGCAACCGGTCTCGGAAGGCCTCGGACACGGTCTAGAGAAGTCCGGTCACGGTTACGCCGCGCAGTTCGCGGTGGAGGCGGGAGGCGAGCATGCCCGGGAGGCGGGGCTCGGCATAGGCGGAGAGCACGTCGTTGTCGGACGTGCGCCATCCGTCGGCGGCCAGTCGGTAGAGGGCTCCCGACACCCCGTGCAGTCGGGGCTTCCGCACGCGGAGCACTGCGTATTCGTTCCTCCGCAGGAAGGGGCACTGTCGAGCCGACACCCGCGCGTGCTCGGCGCACAGGGGCGGCATGGAGGTGATGGAGCGTTCGGGCCAGGTCGGAGGCGAATCCGGTCGTCGCCAGTCGATGAACAGCCAGCCGTCCTTGTTCCGGTCGGCGGGTTCGGCGCAGATCTGGCACAGCATGTTCTCCATGCAGGCGCGTTGGCGGTCGCTGTTCATGCAGTCGTACTGGATTCGGCCGCCCGTGGACCCATGCATGCGGAGCCAGAGGTTTCGATGATGATCGCGGTCCGTCGGGTGCGGCCTGCGGTACGCGAGCCGGGGCCCGCCCGGAGCGAATTCGACCGTCAACTCGGCGAGTTTGACTGGTAGTTCGGTTGACCGTGAGGCGATGTACGGGGTCAGCAGTGGCATGGGACGGTTCCTCGTTCTTGAGTAGGCGGGTTCGGTGGAGTGCGGTGAGAGGACCGGCTCCCGGCGTTCCTCCTCGGCGACCCGGACACGCGGCTCGGCGAGTACGTCGGATGTGGGTCGGTACACCGGTTGTCACACGTACGGGGGAATTCGGGGGCCGCCGGAGCCTGGACACCAGGGCCCGGCAGGCCGCCCGTACGCACTCGGGGCGGAGGGGGTCCGTTCGATGCCGCCGCTGCCGACCGGGCGCAGGGGGCCACCGGCCGCCCCATTCACTGCGGAATTCACCGACCCGATCCTGTGATAAATCCACCTTGAGCGTGCCGGGGGCCGGGGTGTGTGGGGGTTCCTGTCCGTTCGGGGCGCCCTTCTCCGCATGCACGGGCCGTTCCTCTCCGTAGTGACTCCACTACCAGGACGGCCCAGCGTGGCCCGGAGTCCGGTTCCCTTCAACTAGCCGGAAGCGAAGGCAGGGGAGGACCGCAGCGTGGTCAATCGCAGGGAGTTGAACCCGGAGTCGAGTCCGCAGGCGGCCTACGGGGCGCGTGTGCGCAGGTTGAGAGAGGAACGCGGCTGGAGTCAGGAGGAATTGGCCGAGAAGGTGGAGTACTCCAGTCAACACATCTCGGCGGTGGAAACTGCTCGGAAACCGCCTGCCCTTCCCTTCTCGCGCAAGGCCGATATCGCCTTCGGTATCGCCGGAACGGCTGAGTCGTTCGAGCGTGAGTGGCGCGAGATGAGGCACGGCGTGCTGCTGGAGGGCTTCCCGGAATACGTCGGGTACGAGAGCCGGGCGGTGGAGATCCGGCTGTTCGAGATCGGGATCATTCCCGGGCTGCTCCAGACACCGGAGTACGCACGGGCGTTGGCGGACGGCGATGTGTGGCGTGGCTCCATCGTGCCCGAACAGGCGGATGAGCGCGTCGCGTTCCTCGCGGGGCGGCAGGCGACGTTGGCGGGCCCCCGGCCGCCCATGGTGCTGGTGGTGACGGACGAGAGCTGTCTCCACCACGCCGTCGGTGGTCCGGAGGTCATGGCGGCGCAGCTCCAGCGACTGGTCGAGGTCGCCGCCCTCCCCAACTGGCTCCTTCAGGTGTCACCCTTCGGGATAGGGGCACGTCGGTCGTTCAACCTCCCGGTCAACCTGCTCACGCTCGCCGACCGGTCCGTCGTCGCGTACGCCGAGTCACAGGCGCAGGGCCATGTGGAACGAGAAATGACCTCCGTGGTCCCGTTGTTGACGGCCTACCATCAATTGCAGGCCGAAGCGCTGTCCCAGGCGGAATCCGTGGCCATGATCAACCAGTTACGAAAGGGCTCCCCGTGACGACCGAATCCCCCCGCTGGTTCACGTCCTCGTACAGCTCCAACGGCGGCAACTGCGTCGAGATCGCCGTCAACCTCGTCGCCTCGGGCGGCATGGTCCCCGTCCGCGACTCCAAGAACCCGAACGGTCCGGTGCTACGAGCCTCCGCCGACGCGTTTGTGTCCTTCGTGTCCGGCGTCAGGGCCGGAGAGTTCGAGGCGGTGTGATTCGACTGCCGGAAGTGGCGGACGAGTGTCTTGATGCATGAGGGTGGTTACGTCGCTTATGTCGAATTTTGAGGAAGTAAGTAAAAACACCCGCCCCGCCGCCTAAACATGCAGGTCAAGTACTCTGCTCCCCGCGCGTGCGGGGATGGTCCCCCTGTCCGAGTCGTCGACCGCGAGGCTCTACTCTGCTCCCCGCGCGTGCGGGGATGGTCCCGTCGGGCACTCCGCGCTCAGGTCGGATTGGGTCTGCTCCCCGCGCGTGCGGGGATGGTCCCAGTACATTTGCCCCGCGCGGGACCGGGTGAACCTGCTCCCCGCGCGTGCGGGGATGGTCCCACCACGCTCGGTGACAACCTCCCGCGCGACGTCTGCTCCCCGCGCGTGCGGGGATGGTCCCGCAGAGTGGGAGGCTCCAAGGCAACCCACGGTCTGCTCCCCGCGCGTGCGGGGATGGTCCCGATCAGCCGTGCCCGTGCCAACCGGATGTCCCCTGCTCCCCGCGCGTGCGGGGATGGTCCCGATCAGCCGTGCCCGTGCCAACCGGATGTCCCCTGCTCCCCGCGCGTGCGGGGATGGTCCCGGTCCGGCACAGCCACGGTCGACGAACAGCAGCTGCTCCCCGCGCGTGCGGGGATGGTCCCGTGACCCGGGGCACCGGCGCCGTGCTGGTGGCCTGCTCCCCGCGCGTGCGGGGATGGTCCCTCCGGGCGCGTAGATGAGGGATGCGACGATCACTGCTCCCCGCGCGTGCGGGGATGGTCCCTTCCCCAGGTCAGGTGGGGTAACAGTCGCCCGCTGCTCCCCGCGCGTGCGGGGATGGTCCCCCGCCGCCCGTTGGGCACCGGACCCCGCACCGCTGCTCCCCGCGCGTGCGGGGATGGTCCCGCGCCCGGGACCGTTGAGGCCGGCCCCGGACACTGCTCCCCGCGCGTGCGGGGATGGTCCCGGTCCGCGATACCAAGACCGACCCCGGCCACACTGCTCCCCGCGCGTGCGGGGATGGTCCCGCCGCATCGTTGGCGAGCGCCCCCCACTCCTCCTGCTCCCCGCGCGTGCGGGGATGGTCCCGACCGCGAGGTGCGGCCGGTGGTCGGCGAGGTCTGCTCCCCGCGCGTGCGGGGATGGTCCCTCGTCCTGCCCGTGGCCCGGGCAGCCTGGCGACTGCTCCCCGCGCGTGCGGGGATGGTCCCCCGACCAGCTCAACCGGCTGCGGCATCCCGTTCTGCTCCCCGCGCGTGCGGGGATGGTCCCTACCCGGCGACGCTGGGCCAGGTGGCCCGGCGCTGCTCCCCGCGCGTGCGGGGATGGTCCCGACAGCGTGAATCCGACGATGGCGCTACCGAGCTGCTCCCCGCGGGTGCGGGGATGGTCCCCGCACCCGCATCCGCGAGGAGGCCGGGGTCAGCTGCTCCCCGCGCGTGCGGGGATGGTCCCTGCCCTCGTCGGTATGGGCGAGACGCTGACGGCTGCTCCCCGCGCGTGCGGGGATGGTCCCTTGGGCATCCTCGCGTTCGTCTGCCTGGCACCCTGCTCCCCGCGCGTGCGGGGATTCTGCGGGGTTGGGGTGGTCCCTTCCCTTCCGCTCGTGGAGCTCGAATCCGTCGGCCTGGGGCCTGGGGCGGCGTCGGCTGCTTCGGGGGTTCGGCGTGGTTCTGGTCGTTTGCGCGTGAGCGCCGCCCGCACAGCCTGCACCGCCTTTCATCAGCTGGACCGGCGGTCGGCTCACATGGATTGATCGGTCGGCTCACAACGCTTTAGCCCGGTCCCGCCCGTCCGGGTCGGGGGCGTTCTCCGGGGCCTCTCCGAACCGGGTCAGGAGCAGCGCACCCACCACCGCCACCGCGAAGCCGGCCACGGCCAGCCAGCCGAGGCCCTCGCGAGTGCGGTCCCCGAGCCAGATGACGCCGACGAGCGCCGGGCCGATCGTCTCGCCGAGCACCATGCCGGCCGTCGCCGTCGTCACCGAGCCGCGTTGCAGCGCCGAGGTGAGCAGCAGGAACGCCGAACCGCCGCCCAGCAGCAGTGCGTACGAGGCGGGATTGGTGAACAGCGCCGACGGGGACAGGTCGTCGATCAGCCGGACGCTCACCTCCACCACCCCGAAACCGCACCCCGCGCCCAGCCCGAGAACGAGCGCGCGCGGCTGCTCCGGCAGGCGCCCGGCCCCGGCGCCGATCAGCAGGACGGCGAGGGCGATCCCCAGCATCGTCCAGCCCAGGCCCGGCGAACCGGCCTCCCGTCCCTCGTCGCCGGAGGCGAGGGCCAGCATGCCCAGACCGGTGCAGACGACACCGACCGCGCCCCACTCCACGCCGCTCAGCCGCACCTTCAGGAGCCGGGCGGCGACCACCGCGGTCACCGCGAGACTCGCGGCCAGGGCGGCGCCCACCGCGTAGATCGGCAGCGACCGCAGGGCCACGACCTGCAGCACGAAGCCGCCGCCGTCAAGGGCGAGCCCGGCGACGTACCGCCACTGGCGCACGGCACGGAGCAGCAGCGCCGGATCGACACCGGCGTCCGAACCCGGTGCGGCGGCGGCCCGTGAGGCGACGGCCTGGAGGACGGAGGCCGTGCCGAAGCAGATCGCGGCACCGAGCGCGCAGAGCATTCCGAGGAGCACAAAACGACTTTAAGGCGTGTTCCGGAAGTCCCGTCCGCCGGGCGACGCCCGGCACAGCACCTCGCCGCGTTGTCGCACCGCCCGCGTACATCCGGTACGCGGACGATGCTCCGCCTCGCGGCGCACCGCACCGGATGCCGCGAGCTATCCGGCAGACCGTTCCCCGGGCACCGCACCGGTGCCGCGTCCGACAGGCGTTCTGCGTACCCGCTTTCCGCCCCCGTCGACGGCGTCCTAGTCTGACAAGCGGTCGAACTGGCTTGATTCATACGACGGGGGAGACGGAAGCATGGCGATACGCAAGCTGAGGTCGAGCACGGTGGTGCTCGGCGGCATGGGGGTGCTCGCGGCGGTGATCACCTCCTGCGGTTCGGAACCGGACAAGCGGTGCGTCGATCCGCTCACGCGGGAGAAGCTGCCCAGCTACGAGTGCAAGAACAGCAGCGGCAGCGGCTCGTACTACTACGGCGGCAGCAGCAAGAACGGCAAGGTGGAGGGCGGCAGCTTCAACAAGTCCGCCGTCGATCGAGGCGGCTTCGGCTGCTCGGGCACCGCGGGCGGCTGAACCGCGATGGAACGCCGCACCGTACGGCCGCGCCCCGGCTGGCAGCAGACCGTCGAGGGCCAGGGCGTCGTCTACCCGCTCACCCGCCACCCCGACGGATCGCTGCGCCCGTACTGGGACGAGAGCGCCTACTACGTCTTCTCGCTGCCCGAGGTCGAGGCGCTGGAGGAGGTCGTGGAGGAACTCCACACGATGTGCCTGGCCGCAGCCGCGCACATCGTGGAGCGGGAACGTTTCGCCGAACTCGGCGTCACCGATGCCCGGCTGGCCGGGCTGATCACCGAATCCTGGCATCGCCGTGAGGAACTTCCCTCTCTCTACGGGAGGTTCGACCTGTGTTACGACGGGACCGGACCGGCCAAGCTGCTGGAGTACAACGCGGACACCCCCACCTCGCTGGTGGAGGCGGCGAGTGCCCAGTGGTTCTGGATGGAGGACCGCTTCCCGGACGCCGACCAGTGGAACTCGCTGCACGAACGCCTCGTCGAGGCGTGGCGGCGGCAGGGGGCGCTGCTGCCCGCCGGACCGGTGCATTTCGCGCACTCCGAGGGCGACGAGATCGGCGAGGACCTGATGACGGTCGCCTATCTGCGGGAGACCGCCGAGCAGGCCGGCCTCGACACGGAGGCGCTGTCCGTCGAGCAGATCGGCTGGGACCGGCTGACCGGCCGGTTCGTGGACGACCGGCTCCGCTTCATCCGCAGCTGCTTCAAGCTGTATCCGTGGGAGTGGCTGGCGACCGACCGGTTCGGGCCGCACGTGCTGGACACCCTCGACAACGGCGGCGGCAGCGGTACCACCTGCTGGATCGAGCCCGCCTGGAAGATGCTGCTCTCCAACAAGGCGCTGCTGGCGGTCCTCTGGGAGCTGTACCCCGGACATCCGAACCTGCTCGCCTCGTACCTGGACGGTCCGCGCGAACTCGCGGCGCGGGGACCGGAAGCGGGCGCGGGGGCGGGCGAGGGTGCGGCGGCGGCCGGCTACGTCTCCAAGCCGTTGCTCGGCAGGGAGGGGGCCGGGGTGGCGATCCACGGGCCGGGGAGTCCCGCGGTGTTGCGGGACGAGCCCTGCTGCTACCAGGAGTTGGCCCCGCTGCCGGACTTCGACGGCAACCGGGTGGTGCTGGGGGCGTGGGTGGTCGAGGACGAGGCGGCCGGGCTCGGTATCCGTGAGTCGGAGGGGCCGGTCACGGACGAGTACGCCCGGTTCCTGCCGCACGTCATCCTGTGAGCGCGTCCGGGGGTTCCGGGGTGGTCCGGGACCCCCGGCTCGTCGGGACCCCGGGATCGTCGGGACCCCGGGATCTTCCGGGACCCCCGGATCGTCGGGACCCCGGGATCTTCCGGGACCCGGGGCGTACGGGGTCCCGGAGCGGGCCGCCGGGGTCCCGGGCCGCACCGGGACCCGCGAGCCGGGAGCAGTCAGCCGCGCAGCACGTCGCGGATCTGCTCCAGGCCCCAGTCCAGGTCCTCCTTGCTGATGACCAGCGGGGGAGCGATCCGGATCGTCGAGCCGTGGGTGTCCTTGACGAGCACCCCGCGCTCCATCAGTTTCTCGGAGATCTCCCGGCCGGTGCCGTGGCGCGGGGCGATGTCGACACCCGCCCACAGCCCGCGTCCCCGTACCGCCTCCACCGCGTCCGTGCTCGCCAGCAGGTGCAGCTCCTGGTGGAGGTGGTCGCCCAACTCGGCCGCCCGCTGCTGGAACTCGCCGGTGCGGAGCATCGCGATGACCTCCAGCGCGACCGCGCAGGCGAGCGGGTTCCCGCCGAACGTCGAGCCGTGCTCGCCGGGCCGGTACACGCCGAGCACGTCCTGTGACGAGACCACCGCCGAGACCGGCACCACGCCCCCGCCCAGCGCCTTGCCCAGCACGTACATGTCGGGCACGACGCCCTCGTGCTCGCAGGCGAAGGTCTTCCCGGTCCGGCCCAGGCCCGACTGGATCTCGTCCGCGATGAACAGCACGTTCCGCTCACGGGTCAGCTCACGCACCCCGGGCAGGTACCCCGGCGGCGGCACCAGCACCCCGGCCTCGCCCTGGATCGGCTCCAGCAGCACCGCCACGGTGTTCTCGGTCATCGCCCCGGCGAGCGCGGTGAGGTCCCCGTACGGCACGATCTCGAACCCGGGGGTGTACGGACCGAAGTCCTCCCGGGCCTCCGGGTCGGTGGAGAAGCTGACGATCGTCGTCGTCCGGCCGTGGAAGTTGTTCGCGGCGACGATGATCTTGGCCATGCCGTCCGGGACGCCCTTCACCCGGTAACCCCATTTGCGGGCCGTCTTCACCGCCGTCTCCACGGCCTCCGCCCCGGTGTTCATCGGCAGTACCGACTCCATGCCGCACAGCTCCGCGAGCCGCGTACAGAAATCGGCGAACCGGTCGTGGTAGAAGGCGCGCGAGGTGAGGGTCACCCGTTCCAACTGGGCCCTTGCCGCGTCGAGCAGGCGCCGGTTGCCGTGACCGAAGTTGAGTGCCGAGTACCCGGCGAGCATGTCGAGGTAGCGGCGGCCCTCGACATCCGTCATCCAGGCTCCGTCCGCCGAGGCGACGACGACGGGCAGCGGGTGGTAGTTGTGCGCGCTGTGGGCCTCGGCGGAGGCGATGGCGTTGTCCGTGGTCGACACGGGATCTCCGATCGTCGTGCGGCGTGGGCGGAGGGTGGTGCCCACTTTGTATCGTCGGTCACAACCCCGGCGAGGAAACCTCCGATTCACGGCGCGCCCGTCCGGCCGGTTCACGGTGGCGCCGGTCACGGCCCCGGCCGGCCAAGGCCCGTCCGCGGCACCGGAACCAGGCACGGCCCCGGCTCCCGTCTCATTCGTGACGGTTCGCGTACGGGGGTGTCATGGCTTCGCCACCGGCTGCCGGAGATCGGTTCCGTACCTGAGACAATGGGGCCATGGCCTCTGAACGTCCCCGCGTGCTCTCCGGAATCCAGCCCACCGCAGGCTCGTTCCACCTCGGCAACTACCTCGGCGCGGTCCGCCAGTGGGTGGCGCTGCAGGAATCACACGACGCCTTCTACATGGTCGTGGACCTGCACGCGATCACGGTTCCGCAGGACCCCGCGCAGTTGCGCGCGAACACCCGGCTCGCCGTCGCGCAGCTCCTCGCCGCCGGTCTCGACCCGGAGCGCTGCACCCTGTTCGTCCAGAGCCACGTTCCCGAGCACGCCCAGCTCGGTTGGGTCATGAACTGCCTCGCCGGCTTCGGCGAGGCGTCCCGCATGACGCAGTTCAAGGACAAGTCCGCCAAGCAGGGCGCCGACCGGACCACCGTCGGCCTCTTCACGTACCCGATGCTGATGGTCGCGGACATCCTGCTGTACCAGGCCGACCAGGTCCCGGTCGGGGAGGACCAGCGCCAGCACCTGGAGCTGACCCGCGACCTCGCCGAGCGGTTCAACGGAACCTACGGCGACACGTTCATCGTGCCGGACCCGTACATCCTCAAGGAGACGGCGAAGATCTACGACCTTCAGGACCCGTCGTCGAAGATGAGCAAGTCGGCGGCCACCCCGAAGGGCCTGATCAACCTCCTCGACGAGCCGAAGGCCACCGCCAAGAAGGTGAAGAGCGCGGTCACCGACACGGACACGGTCATCCGCTTCGACCGGGCCGAGAAGCCCGGCGTCAGCAACCTGCTGAGCATCTACTCCACGCTGACCGGCACCGGTATCGCGGAACTGGAGCAGAAGTACGACGGCAAGGGCTACGGTGCGCTCAAGACCGACCTCGCCGAGGTCATGGTCGATTTCGTCACACCCTTCCGTACCCGCACCCAGGAATACCTGGACGACCCGGAGACGCTGGACTCGATCCTGGCGAAGGGGGCCGAGAAGGCCCGTGCCGTCGCGGCCGAGACCTTGGCCCGAACGTATGACCGAATGGGCCTTCTGCCCGCGAAGCACTGAGTCCAAGGACCCTGGCGGTTCGGCCGCCCCGGGCGTCACACTGGCGATGGAATGTCGGCGATGGGATGTCCACGGGGCGGATGGCCGAAAATCACCATCCATCATTGAGGATCATCGACCTTCGAGGATTGAGGAGAACGACGTGGGGACCGTAACGCTCGGCGTTTCGATCGCGGTCCCGGAGCCCTACGGCAGTCTGCTCCAGGAGCGGCGCGCGAGCTTCGGGGATCCTGCCGCGTACGGTATTCCCACCCACGTCACCCTTCTTCCGCCCACCGTGGCCGAGGCGGCCGACCTGCCCGCGATCGAGGCCCATCTGGCCCGGATCGCGACGGCCGGCCGGCCGTTCCCGATGCGGCTGGCGGGTACGGGCACCTTCCGGCCGCTCTCCCCGGTCGTCTTCGTGCAGGTCGTCGAGGGTGCCTCGGCCTGCTCGTGGCTCCAGAAGCGGGTGAGGGACGCCTCGGGGCCGCTGGTGCGCGAGCTCCAGTTCCCGTACCACCCGCACGTGACCGTGGCGCACGACATCGCCGAACAGGCCATGGACCGGGCATACGAGGAGCTCGCCGAGTACGAGGCCGCCTGGACCTGCGGTTCCTTCGCCCTCTACGAGCAGGGCACGGACAGCGTCTGGCGCAAGATCAAGGAGTTCCCGTTCGGCGGTGGCGGCGGCGCGCCCGCCGTGCCCGCGCAGGGCGGTTCCGCCGTGGACGAGCCCTCCCTCCACCCCTGACATCCGGGCGGGTCCCGGTCCGGGGCGGATGAATCCGTTCGGGATGGACGAAGAACCCGTCCGGTACGGGCGGACCCGTGCGGGGCGTCCCGTGCGGGGCGTTCAGGGCGACAGGTGCCGGAACAGCGGTCGCGGGACGTGGCGCAGGGCCGACATCACCACTCGGAGCGGCCCGGGCACCCACACCGTCCCCGAACGCCGTCGCAGCCCGGCCACGATCGCCCCCGCCACCTCGTCCGGTGTCGTCACGAGAGCGGGCGCCTCCAGCGGTGCCGAGGCGAGCCGTGCCGCCGTCAACCGTGCCGCCGCGAGTCGTGCCGCCGTGAGCCGTGCGGTCGTCAGCCGTGCGGCCGTGACCTGTGACGCCGCGGGACGTGATGTCGCGGCCGGTGGGCGCGAGGGGCGGGCGGACCGGGGTGCCGACGGCGTGGCCGTCGACGTGGCCGTCGTCGGTGTGGACGCCGTTTCCGGCCGTACGACGCCGGGGCGCACGACCATGACGTGGACCCCCGTGCCGTGCAGCGCCTCGCCCAGGCCCTGGGCGAACGTGTCCAGGCCCGCCTTGCTGGACCCGTAGATGAAGTCCGTGCGACGGGCACGCTCGCCGGCCACCGAGGACAGCACCACCAGCGAGCCGTGCCCCTGTGCCTGGAGCGCTCCGGCACACACCAGACCGGCGGAGACGGCCCCCGTGTAGTTGGTCTGGGCGACCCGGACCGCGCGGAGCGGTTCCTCCTCGTCCCGTCCCTGGTCGCCCGCGACACCGAAGGCGAGGAGCACCACATCGATGTCGTCCTCGGCGAAGACCTTCCCGAGGACCGTCTCGTGCGACGCGGGATCGAGGGCGTCGAAATCGACAGTGCGGACGTCCGCGCCACAGGCGCGCAACTCGTCGGCGGCCGATTCGAGGGCGGGCGAGGGACGTCCGGCCAGTCGGACCGTGCGAGTGCGCCCGGCGATCAGCCGACGCGCGGTGGCGAGCGCGATCCTCGACGTACCGCCGAGCACGAGCAGGGACTGCGGGGCGCCGAAGGCGTCCTTCACGGAAACACTCCTTGGGGCAGGGGCAGGGGCAGGGGCAGGGGCAGGGGCAGGGGCAAGGGGGGCATGAGGTGCGAGGTGCGAGGCGCGAGGCGCGAGGTGGGGGAGGCGGGGCGGCGACCGCGGGTGCGGTCAGAGCGACAGGCGGCGCGACAGGTCCGAGCGGAACGCTCCGGACGGGTCCAGCTCGGCGCGCAGGGCCCGGAACGCGTCGAGCCGCGGATACATGGCCGCGAGCATCTCCGGCCGCAGCCGGGAGTCCTTCGCCAGGCACACCCGGCCCCCGGCCCCCGCCACCTCCTCGTCCAGCGAGTCCAGGAACCTTCCCAGCCCTGGCAGCCCGGCGGGCAGGTCGAGGGCGAGCGTCCAACCGGGCACCGGGAACGAGAGCCAGCCCGGATCACCGGTGCCGAACCGCTTCAGCGAGGCGAGCGGCGACGAACAGCGCCGGTGCGAGATCCGGCGCACGATCCGGCGCAGTGCTTCCTCCTGGCCATGGCCGACGACGAACTGGTACCGCACGAATCCGGCGCGGCCGTACAGCCGGTTCCGGTGCGGCGCTCCGTCCAGGGGATGGAAGAACGCGGACAGCCGCTGGAGCCCATTGACGCGGTAGTCGGGAGCCCTGCGGTACCGGACCTCGTTGAGGAGGGCCACCGAGGCGCGGCCGAGCGGCCCCGACGGGACGAGGACGGGCGCCGCGGGCCACAGCGCCGGACGGAAGTCGAACGGGGTGCGCCGGGCGTGCGCCGGGAGCGCGTAGCGGGGTGTGTGCTCCCCTCGGGTGAGTACGGCACGCCCCGTCGACCGGCCCCGGGCGAGCAGGTCGACCCAGGCGGTCGAGTAGCGGTAGCGGTGGTCGCCCGAGGCGAGCCTGGCGAGCAGGTCGTCCAGGTCGACGGCCCGTTCGGTGTCGACCGACATCCACCCACTGGTGACGGGGTGCAGCCGGAGCGCGGCGGAGAGGATCACGCCCGTCAGGCCGAGACCGCCCGCGGTCGCGTCGAAGAGGTCGGTGCCGGGCCGGACCGTGCGGATCTCGCCGTCGGCCGTCAGCAGTTCCAGCTCCCGCACATGCCGGGCGAAGGATCCGGAGACGTGGTGGTTCGGGCCGTGGACGTCGGAGCCGATCGCGCCGCCCACGGTGATCCGGCGGGTGGCCGGAGCGACGGGGAGGAACCAGCCCAGCGGCAGCAGGACCTCCATCAGCCGGTGCAGGCTCACCCCGGCGTCGCAGACCACCACGCCGGACTCGGCGTCGATGGTGCGGATACGGTTCAGCGCGGTCATGTCGAGGACGGAACCGCCCCCGTTCTGCGCGGCGTCGCCGGGGGCCCGGCCCAGGCCCCGGGCGATGGATCCGCGCGGCCCGCAGCCGCGGACCGTCGCCACCGCCTCCGCGTAGGTGCGGGGGCGGAAGCGCAGGGCGGTCGTCGGGGCGGTACGGCCCCAGCCGGTCAGGGACACGGTGTCGACGGACATGCTGGTGACCGTATCGCCAGAGAAAACCCATTCGGGGGATTTGTTGATGTCCTCACCGATATGGGTGATTGATGATGTTTCGTGCCGTGTGTGGGTGGTGAGGCGTCGGTTATCCGGCACCGGACGGGTAGTCGTACGGCATGGACTGGCTCAAGAACCTCCCCGTCATCGGGCCGATCGTCTCCCGGCTGATGGCGACTCACACCTGGCGCTCCTACGAGACCCTGGAGCGGGTCCACTGGAGCAGGCTCGCCGCCGCGATCACGTTCATCAGCTTCCTCGCACTGTTCCCGCTGATCGCGGTCGGCGCGGCCGTCGGCGCCTCGCTGCTCACCGAGGGCCAGCTCCACCGGATCGAGACCAAGCTCGCCGAGCAGGTGCCGGGCATCTCCGACCAGCTCGGAGTCGAGAACCTGGTGGACCATGCAGGGACGGTCGGGGTGGTCGCCGGTGCGGTGCTGCTGTTCACCGGCATCGGCTGGATCGGCTCCCTGCGCGGCTGCCTGCGCGCCGTCTGGGGCATCGACGACGTGGACACGGGCAATCCCGTCGTCCGCAAGCTCAAGGACGCGGGGCTGCTGCTGGGGCTGGGCGGGGCGGCGCTCGCGACGCTGGCGGTCTCCTCGGTCGGCTCCGTCGCCGTCGGCTGGACCGCCGGTCTGCTGGACATCTCGGACCGGGGCGCGGGCGGTGTGGTGCTCCAGGTGGCCGCCCTGGTCGTGGCGGCCCTCGCCGACTTCCTGCTGCTGCTCTACCTGTTGACGCTGCTGCCCGGCGTCGAGCCGCCGCGCCGCAGGCTGCTGGTCGCCGGGGTGATCGGTGCGGTCGGCTTCGAACTGCTCAAACTGCTGCTCGGCAGCTACATGCGAGGCGTCGCCTCGAAGAGCATGTACGGCGCCTTCGGGGTGCCGGTGGCGCTGCTGCTCTGGCTCAACTTCACGGCGAAGCTGCTGCTGTTCTGCGCCGCCTGGACGGCGACGCCCAGCAACAAGGACGTCCGGCGGGACGACGCACCGGCCGTCAGGGACGGGGACGACGGCGCACCAGGTCCGGCAGCGGCCAGCGCCGGTTGATCAGGAACGCTCCGCCTCCGACCAGGACCAGGACACCCGCGGCGATCCCCAGCGCCACCCAGGCGCCACCGCCGCCGTCGCCGGACGTGACGGCCGGGGCCGCATGGGAGGAACCCTTCCCGTTCGCCGCCGCGGGGCCCTTCCCGGTCCCGCTTCCGGTGTCGGTCCCCGGACCGGTGTCGGCGGACCTCGGGGGCACCAGCTCGCCGACCGGGGTCACCTTGCCGCTCGCGGCGAATCCCCAGTCGAGCAGGGTGGCGGCCTCGTTGTAGACCGCGTGCTGTTTCTCGGACGAGGGGTTCATCACGGTGACGAGCAGCACTTTGCCGTCGCGTTCGGCGACCCCGGTGAAGGTGTTGCCCGCATGGGTGGTGTAGCCGTTCTTGACGCCCGCGACGCCCTTGTACGGGGCGACGCCGTCCGCGCCCGTGAGCAGCCGGTTGGTGTTCTGGATGGCGAAGCTCTCGCGCTCCCCGTTCTTCTTCTCCGCGCCGGGGAACTCCGCCTCGGCCGTGGAGCAGTACTCCCGGAAGTCCGCCTTCTGCAGCCCGCTGCGGGCGAACAGCGTCAGGTCGTAGGCGCTGGAGACCTGACCGGGAGCGTCGTACCCGTCGGGCGAGACCACCTCCGTGTCGAGCGCCTGCAATTCCTCGGCGTGCGCCCGCATGTCGGCCACCGTCTTGGGCACCCCGCCGTACATCGCGGACAGCACGTGCACGGCGTCGTTGCCCGACCGCAGGAACACCCCGAGCCACAGGTCGTGGACCGTGTAGGTGAGCTTCTCCTTGACGCCGACCAGACTGCTGCCCTCGCCGAGATCGGCGAGGTCCTCGTTCCGGACCGTGTACGTCCTGGTCTTCGGCTGGAGCTTCGGCAGCACGGTGTCCGCGAAGAGCATCTTCAGGGTGGAGGCGGGCGGCAGGCGCCAGTGCGCGTTGTGCGCGGCGAGCACCTCGCCGTTCTCCGCGTCGGCGACGATCCACGACCTGCCCGTGAGGTCCTTGGGCAGAACCGGGGCACCGGCCCCCAGCTTGACCTGCGTTCCCTCGCGGCCCAGCAGCTCGCCGCCGATCCGGGACATGTCCGCGGGCGGCTTCGGCTGGTTGCCGGGACCGTCCTTGTCGTCCGCCGCCGCCGCCGGAGCGAGGGCGAAGGAAGACAGCAGGGCGGCTGAGGCGATCGTGAGCGCGATCTTTTTCAGTGCAGGCACGATCGGAAACGTACAGGGTGACGATATGAAAGTGGGCGTGGTTGGCCTGACCCGCCGTCGACGCCGCCGGGACGGCCCACCCCGGTCGATCGCGCCGGAACGCGGTGCCCCACCCCGGGCGCCCCTGCCGGAACGCGGCGACGATACTGGGTGCATGAAGCTCAGCCGCCCCGTCTCCTGGTTCCTGCTCGCTTTCGGGGTGTGGAGCTGGTTCATCTGGATCACTTTCGTCAAGAACCTGTGGAAGGACGGCAGCGGACTCGCTTTCGACGACGCGGGTGACCCGACTGCGTACTTCTGGGTGCATCTGCTGCTCGCCATCACGTCCTTTCTCCTGGGGACGGCCGTGGGAGTGATCGGGTTCCGGGGAGTCAGGGCCCTGCGCCGCGAGAGCGCGTAGCGGGCCGGGCGGGGAAGAGCGCGGCGCGAACGAGCGGCGGGAGAGAAGCGGATGGCAGTGGCCGGTCTCGTGTTGATGGTGGTCGTGGTACTGGCGCTGCTGGTCGGCGTGCACCGCTACCTCTGGCGTCGCCTCGTCGGCGACACCACGACCGAGGGCAGCGCGTGGCGGAGGGCCGGCACGGTGGCCGCTTACCTGCTGCCGCTGCTGAGCGTCGGCGCCCTGGTCTCCGGGCGCGTCGGCGCTCCGTTCCCGCTTCAGCAGGCACTGGCCTGGCCGGGCTATCTGTGGCTGGCCGCGGTGCTGTATCTGACGCTCGCCCTGCTGGTGGGGGAGTTGGTACGGCCGCTGCTGCGGCGGGCGCTCGCGCGCCGGGCGACCGGACCGGCACGGCGGGACGGGGCCCCGACGACGGAAGCGACTCCGGCTCCGGAGGCCGTCCCGGCGACGGAAGCGGCTCCAGCGACGGAGGCCGTCCCGGCGATCACCACCACCGCCCGCACCGGGACCGGAACCGTCGGAACCGGAACCGTCGGAACCGGAACCGTCGGGACCGGAGCCGGAACTGGATCCGACGGAACGACCGGAATCGGGACCACAGGGACCACAGGGACCACAGGGACCACAGGGACCACCGGGACCCGTACCGGCTCGGCCGCCGAGGGGCACGCCCCCGCCGCCCTCGTGGCCGATACCGACGCTCCGGCCACCGACGTCCCGGCAACCGACGTTTCGGCCGCCGAACCCCCGGCCGGGGCCGCGGCGGCGTCCGGGCCCACCCGGCGGCTGTTCGTCGCGCGGGCCGTCGGGGGCGCTGCCGCCGTCGCCGGGCTGGGCACGGTCGGGTACGGCACATACGGGGTGCTGCGCGGACCGCGGGTCAAGCGGATCACCGTCCCGCTCGCCCGACTGCCGCGCTCCGCCCACGGCTTCCGGATCGCCGTCGTCAGCGATATCCACCTCGGACCGATCCTCGGCCGCGCCCACACCCAGCGCATCGTCGACACGATCAACCGGACCCAGCCGGACCTGGTGGCCGTCGTGGGCGACCTGGTGGACGGCACCGTCCACGACCTCGGCCCGGCCGCGGAGCCGCTCGCCCGGCTGGAGGCCCGTAGGGGGAGCTTCTTCGTCACCGGGAACCACGAGTACTACTCCGGCGCCGCCCCGTGGATCGACCACGTGCGGGAACTCGGGCTGCACCCGCTGGAGAACGCCCGGGTGGAGATCGACGGATTCGATCTGGCCGGAGTCAACGACATCGCGGGGGAGTCCGAGGGGCAGGGGCCCGACTTCGCCGCGGCGCTCGGCGACCGGGACACCGCCCGCGCCTCCGTCCTCCTCGCCCACCAGCCCGTCGTCATCGACGACGCCGTCGCCTGGGGCGTGGACCTCCAGCTCTCCGGCCACACCCACGGCGGTCAGCTCTGGCCGGGCAGCCTGGTCGCGGAACTCGCCAATCCCACGGTCGCCGGGCTCGACCGGTACGGCGACACCCAGCTGTACGTCTCGCGCGGCGCGGGCGCCTGGGGACCGCCGGTACGGGTCGGCGCGCCCTCCGACATCACCGTCGTGGAACTCGCCTCCCGGCAGACCTGACACTCCGTTGTTGGCCTGTTACAGACCCTACGGAACCGCCCAAGGTTTCAAGTGCCGAACAAAAGGCTATGAGTCCCAGTTTTGGTCTTCCCGATGTGAAAATCGTGTGATTGGCTGATCGCGAGCATGCGGTGATGTGCGGAACTACGCGCGACACCGAGGTGGGGCTGGTAAGGGAGAGCACGTCCATGCGGTCGATCCGGGTACGGATTCTTGCGATTCTCGCTGTTCTGATCGTCGCGGGAGTCGGTGCCTGGCAGCTACTTCCGTCCGACGAGGTGAAGGGCGACCCGATCGCGGTCGGCACCACGGACGAGGTGACCTCACTCGATCCGGCGGGCGCGTACGACGCCGGTTCCTGGGCGATGTACAGCAACATCTACCAGTCCCTCATGACGTTCAAGTCCGGAGCGACCGTCCCCGAGCCCGACGCCGCCGAGAGCTGCGAGTTCATCGGCCAGAAGCTCCAGACGTACCAGTGCAGGCTCCGGGACGACCTGCACTTCTCCAACGGCCGCAAGATCACCGCCGAGGATGTCAAGTACTCCATCGAGCGCATGATCAGAATCAAGACGGATGTCGGCCCGTGGGTGCTCTTCCCGAGCCTCAAGAACGTGGTGACCGAGGGCCGCACCATCACGTTCAACCTCTCCTCGCGCGACGCGACCTTCCCGCAGAAGCTCGCCACCGGGGCCGGGTCGATCGTCGACCGCGAGTCGTACCCGGAGAACAAACTCCGGACCGGGAACACGGTCGACGGCTCGGGCCCGTACATCCTGAAGACGTACAAGTCGAAGAGCATCGCCCAGCTCGTCCCGAACCCTCACTACAAGGGCGCGCTGACGAAGACCGGTGTCCCGGTCACCGTGCACTACTACAAGGAGTCGGAAGACCTCCTGGCGGCCTGGAAGTCCGGAAAGATCGACGTCACGCACCGGCAGATGCCGCCGAACATGCTCGCCGCTCTGAACCCGGGCGACCCCGAGCTGCGCGTCACCGCGGTGGACAGCGCGGAGATCCGCACTCTCGTCTTCAACGTCCGCGAGGGCTCACCGCTCGCCAACAAGAAGGTCCGGCAGGCCATCGCGTCGATCATCGACCGCGGGCCGCTGGTCACCAGCATCTACAAGGGCACCGTCGAGCCGCTCTACTCGCTGATCCCGCAGGGGGTCATCGGGCACAGCACGCCGTTCTTCGACGCCTATCCCTCGCCCGACCCGGAGCGCGCCAAGAAGCTGATGGAACAGGCAGGGGTCGAGACCCCGCTGCCGATCACCTTCGCCTACCGCGGCGGCGACGAGGCCTACGACCAGGAGACCGGGGAGCTGCGCCGCCAGCTGGAGGCGGACGGACTGTTCAAGGTCACCGTCAAGTCGGTCGACTGGACGAAGTTCCAGAAGGAGTACGCGGCCGGCAAGTACGACGCCTACACCGTCGGCTGGCTCCCCGACTACCCGGACCCCGACACCTTCAGTCAGCCGCTCGTCGGCAGTGACAACAGCCTCCACAACGGCTACTCCAGCAAGAAGATGGACGCCCTGATCGGGGCCACGCTGCAGTACAGCGACCGCGGTCGCACCACGGCGGACTACAAGAAACTCCAGGCGCTGGTCGGTGAGGACGTGCCGCTCGTGCCGCTGTGGCAGAAGAAGGACTACGTCCTCGGCAGGGACGACGTCTCCGGCTCGCAGTACCTCTCGGACGGCACCGGCCTCTGGCGGCTGTGGGAGCTGCGCCGGATCTGACGGCAAGTCCCCGGACGCGGGCGTCGCCCGCGGCGCCCGGTGAGGGGCCGCCCGCGACGCGTGCCGGGGGGCGCTCAGGTCGCCCGGCGCGCGGCGCCGGGCAGGAACTCCACCAGCACCTCGTGGATCTGCCGCACCAGCGGCCGCAGCACCCGGAACCGGGAGAGCGCGATCGCGCGGGCGCAGATGGGGGCGGCGCGCTCGACCAGGCGGCGGCTGCGCTCGGCGTGCTCCGTCCGGTCATAGACCCAGTACAGCACCAGGCCCATCTGTGTCAGCCACATCAACTGGGGGAGCAGCTCGGCGAGTTCGGGGTCGGCCTTGGTGTCGGACCCGGCCAGGCAGCGCCGGTGGATGGAGATCGCCGCCTCGCGGGCCGCCACCGAATCCTCCGAGAACGGGCTGAGCGGACTCTCCGGGTCGGCGGCGTTCTTGAAGAACTGCGAGGCGAACCGGTGGTAGGGCTCCGCCACGTCCAGCCAGGTGAGCAGGACCCCGCGCACGCGCGCCGCGAGGTCCTTGTCGCCGTCCAGGACCGGCCGCACCGCCGCTTCGTGCTCGACGGCGAGCCGGTCGTAGAAGCCCTGGACGAGGTGTTCCTTGTTCGTGAAGTAGTAGTAGGCGTTCCCGACCGAGACGCCGGCCTCCTGGGCGATGGCGCGCATCGTCGTCTTGTCGTAACCGCGCTCCTGGAAGAGACGGAGGGCGGTTTCGAGGATGAGCGTGCGCGTCTGCTCGCTCTTGGGGGCCTTGGCTTCCTTCTCCCCGGGTGCCCTGGTTTCCTTCACGTCCTTCGCTTCCTTCGCCACAGTCCCGAGCGTAACCGCCCCGGTCAGCGCCCGGACCCGCGGACCTCGCAAGCGCCGCCCCCGTCGCCGCACGGCTTCGCGGTCAGCGAGCGGTACTTCGCCGCGGCGAGGACCGTCGCGCGGGCGAACGGGCGGCCCGCCGGAGTGCTCAGCCAGTGGGACGTGGGCCGGTACTCGGCCAGTGCCCAGAGGCAGACGATCCAGGCCGACGTCCCCCGGTAGACCTGGCCCCGGTCGCCGACGACCGTGATCTCGTCGAGCGTTCCCGCGTGGTCGAGTCCGGGGAAGCGGTGGCGCGCCTCCGCGGAGGCGGCCGGGACGAAGGCGAGCGGGACGAGTCGGCGTTGCCGCTCCAGCCACCGGCGCAGGTGGAGGCAGAGCGGGCACCGTGCGTCGTACAGCACGGTGAGGTGCCCCACGGGCGGGTACGGCCCGCCCGGTCCGGGTGTCATGACGGCCCCTCAGACCTTGGGGGCGGCCGGGGCGGCCCACGGGCCGCTGCCGGGGCCGGTCCAGCCCTGCGGCGGCACCGGCGGGGTCTGCTCCCGCTCCATCAGGCCGCGGCGGCGGATCTTGTTGAGCACGTAGACGTTCCCGAGGTGCAGCACACCGAGGACGAGCAGGACCACGCCGAGCTTCACCGACAGGGCCTCGAAGAGCCCACGGGTGTCGCCCACCGCCCCGCCGTTCCTCAGGTAGAGCGTGACGAAGCCCAGGTTGACCAGGTAGAAGCCGACCACCAGCAGATGGTTGACGGCATCGGCGAGCTTGTCGTTCCCGCGCAACACGTCGGCGAGGAACACCCTGCCGTTGCGGCTGAGCGTGCGCGCGACCCAGATGGTGAGCGCCACGCTGATCAACAGATAGATGACGTACGCGACAACAGTGAGGTCCATGCCCCACCCTCCTTTGAACGCGTTCAAAAGCTGTTGTCATGACTGTAGGGCTAATTTTGAACATGTTCAAGCGAGGGGGTGCCGCCGCCGGGACAGGGCAGCCGGGCGTCAGGAAGCGTCAGGAAGCGCCGGGAGCGTCGGCAAGTTCGTTGGTCGTCCGGTGGCCGTCACGTGGTCGTGCGGTGGTCCACCGGCGGTTGCCCGGTGGTCGGTCGGCGGTCAGGCGGTGGTTCCGGGCGGGGGCGCGGTCCCGGCCCCGGTCGACGGCGCGGGACCGGTGGCTTGCGGACCTTTGGCGAGGTATTCGGCCAACTCGCGCCGGAACGCGTCCGGATCATGGGCCAGGACGCTTCCGATCGCGTCGTTCCACTGCCGGGCCGCCTCCTCCACCGACGTCCGGAAGCCGCGCCGCAGCGGTACGGACGCGAGCAGCAGGGCGAACGCGACGACGGGCCTGAGCAGCCATCGGCCGCGCAGGGACAAGGTGACGTCGACCTGCCACAGGCCCGGCCCCGCGGGCCTCGGCCCGAGCCGGAGATGTGCGATGCCGAGCAGGTGCTTCAGCCGGACGGTCGCCGGGGCGCGCACCCCGGCGGAGGCGCCGGGCGCGGCGGCGGCCGCCGCCCACCACGCGGCCAGGTCGAGCGAGGCCCTGCCCTGGAGGCGATGCAGCCGGCCCGACCCCTCCGCGCCCCGGACCCGCGCCTCGACCTCCAGCGACGCGGGCCGCTCCGGGCGGCGCAGCCGCACCGCCGTGCGCGCGCTGAACTCCGCCGAACGGAACAGCTGTTCCACCGCGAGTGCGCCGCCGCGCCGCCACTCGCGGAGCACCGTCGTCTGCACCTGCCCGTCGTCCGTACCGGAGGTCTCGTACCGGGCGCCCGGCCGCAGATGGCGCCCCTTGACCAGGGCGAGGCCGGGCACCGCCCGTCCGTCGGGCAGGAGGACGTCCCGGCCCCGGGCACGGGTGGACTCGACGAGATCGCAGACCGGACCGGCGCAGCCGTCCAGCCGTTCGCGGTCCACGGCCACGACGGTGACGGTGTGCTGGAGGCGGGCCATCCCGGCAGCCGTCAGATGCTCATCGCACGGGCCGAGTTCAACTGCGCCATCACCCAGTGGAAGGTCTCCGGACCGGTCGCCGGGATCATCGTCGAGTGGTGTCTGCCGCCGCTGGTCACCGAGACCTGGATGAAGCCGGTCGTCTTCTTCTCCTTCATCAGGAGGAAGAGCAGGCCGATCAGGCAGAGCAGCGCGAAGACGATCGCCAGCACGATCGCGACCGTCGGGATCCGTTCCTCGGTGTGCGACAGGTCGGTGGCCGTCCACACCGCCCCCTTGAGGGGCATCGTGCCGGCGGGTGTCACGATCTGGTCGTTCATGACGGTGATGTCGCCGAGCGTCAGCATCGGGGCGCCGGTGGGCGGTGTCCCCGGATACTGGGGCTGTCCGTAGCCGGGCACGGGGACCTCGGCCATGGTCCCCGGGGGGTAGCCGTAGGCCGGGCCGGGCTGCGCCGCCGTCTCGGGCAGCGGCTGCGGGTAGCCGTAGGCCGGACCGCCCGGGCCGACGGCTCCCTGCCCCGGACCGCCCGGCCCGGCCGGCGGCCGGCCGGGCTGCTGGGGAGGACCCCACTTGTACGCGTCGTCCGCGTGCGGATTCGGATCGCTCAACGTTCCCCGCTCTCGATCAAGCCTGTGCCCCGGGCCCTGTCGCGCCGGAAGCGGCAAACCGGTGTCAGTTTCCGCATGACCGTACCGCCCGGACCGGGCCCGTGCAGCAGCCGGTCCCGTCACGGGTGTGCGGACATCTTGCCGGAACGGGCGGCAGGCGGAAACATGCGGCTCAGACGGGGGAGCCGACGGGCCACCTCGCCCGCGTCCGCCACGTCCCACTCCGCGTCGTCCGGCTCTGGGCAGCAGGGCAGATCGAGACCCGCGGCCTCCAACGCGCCCTCGAAACCGTCCTCCTCACCGGTCGCCAGGTCGAAGGCCTCGCCGGCGACGTAGTCCAGGGCCTCCGCATCGGGCCATTCCTCATCCCGCCAGTCGTCCATCGCCCGCCCGGCCAGCCGGCGAAGCTCCGGCACGTCCGCCAGGGAATCGGGTTCGGCCGCGGCCCTGTCGAACGCCGCGCGGCCGAGGCCGATCACCCAGAACTGGAAGTACCAGAAGCCGTCGTCGGAGCAGCGCCCGCCGAGGACCAGCTCGGCCGCGCACCACATGTCCCAGGTGTCGATCGGCTGTCGCACCCTGTGCAGGCACGCCTGGAACGCGACGATCTCCGTCGGCGCCCGCCGGGCCAGTTGCTCGCGCAGTACCTCCAGACGCCCATCGGGATGGTCGCTCCGCTGCCGGGAGTCCTCGATCAGCGCCCAGAAAGTGTTGTCGTCCACGGATGCATGGTGGCAGGCGGGTACGACACTCCCGGTTGTCCGGACGCCTCCCGGACCGGCCGCGGTCGCGCCGCCTCGTCCGGAGTGCGCGTTCGCGGCCGCGCCGCCTGCTCGACGGACCTCGGCAATCGGGAATCCCGGAGAAGTGCCGGACATCCTGGGGAAACGCCGGAGAGCCCGGAGCGGCGCCGGAGTCTCACGGACGGTCCGGCACGGCGAACGGCCCCGCCCCCGGCACGTGTGCGCGGGAACGGGGCCGTCGGATGCGACCGGGCCTTCGGCGGCGGTCAGAAGCGGCGCGTGATCAGCGCCCGCTTGACCTCCTGGATCGCCTTGGTGACCTCGATGCCACGCGGGCAGGCGTCCGTGCAGTTGAACGTGGTGCGGCACCGCCACACGCCGTCACGGTCGTTGAGGATCTCCAGGCGCTGCTCGCCGCCCTCGTCGCGCGAGTCGAAGATGAAGCGGTGCGCGTTGACGATCGCCGCCGGGCCGAAGTACTGGCCGTCGTTCCAGAACACCGGGCACGAGGACGTGCACGCGGCGCACAGGATGCACTTGGTGGTGTCGTCGAAGCGCTCACGGTCCTCGGCGGACTGCAGGCGCTCGCGGGTCGGCTCGTTCCCCTTGGTGATGAGGAAGGGCATGACATCGCGGTACGCCTGGAAGAACGGCTCCATGTCGACCACGAGGTCCTTGAGGACCGTGAGGCCCTTGATGGCCTCGACCGTGATCGGCTTCTCCGGGTTGATGTCCTTGATCAGCGTCTTGCAGGCGAGCCTGTTCTTGCCGTTGATCCGCATCGCGTCGGAGCCGCAGATGCCGTGCGCGCAGGAGCGGCGGAACGTCAGGGTTCCGTCGATCTCCCACTTGATCTTGTGGAGCGCGTCGAGCACACGCTCCTTCGGGTCGATCGAGATCTGGAAGTCCTGCCACTGGACCTCGTCGGAGACCTCGGGGTTGAAGCGGCGGATCCGGAAGGTCGCCGTGATGTACGGCGAGGCGGCGGACTGCGCCTCGACCTTGTCCAGAGTCGGGGTTGCCATCAGTACTTACGCTCCATCGGCTGGTAGCGGGTCTGGACGACCGGCTTGTAGTCGAGCCGGATCGACTCGGTGCCGTCGTCGGCGACCTCGCGGTACGCCATGGTGTGGCGCATGAAGTTGACGTCGTCGCGGTTCGGGTAGTCCTCGCGGTAGTGACCGCCGCGGGACTCCTTGCGGGCCAGCGCGGAGGTCGCCATGACCTCGGCCAGGTCGAGCAGGTTGCCCAGCTCGACGGCCTCCAGGAGGTCGGTGTTGAACCGCTTGCCCTTGTCCTGGATCGACACGTCGAGGTAGCGCCTGCGCAGCTCGGCGATCTTGTCGACGGCCGTCTTGATGGTCTGCTCGGTGCGGAACACCATCACGTTGGCGTCCATGCACTCCTGGAGCTCCTGGCGGATCGTCGCGACCCGCTCGGAGCCCGTCGAGTTGCGCAGCCGCTCGATCTGCTCCTCGACCATCTGGGCCGGGTTCTCGGGAAGCTCGACGAAGTCGCTCTTCGCGGAGTACTCGGCGGCGCCGATGCCGGCGCGGCGTCCGAAGACGTTGATGTCGAGCAGCGAGTTGGTGCCCAGCCGGTTGGCGCCGTGCACGGAGACACAGGCGACCTCGCCGGCGGCGTACAGACCCGGGACGACGGTGGTGTTGTCGGCCAGCACCTCGCCCTCGACGTTGGTCGGGATGCCGCCCATGGCGTAGTGCGCGGTCGGCTGGATCGGGATCGGGTCCGTGTAGGGCTCGATGCCGAGGTACGTGCGCGCGAACTCGGTGATGTCCGGGAGCTTGGCGTCGAGCTGCTCCGGCGGCAGGTGGGTGAGGTCGAGGTAGACGTGGTCGCCCTCGGGGCCGCAGCCGCGGCCCTCACGGATCTCCGTGTAGATGGAGCGGGACACGACGTCACGGGACGCGAGGTCCTTCATGACCGGCGCGTACTTCTCCATGAAGCGCTCGCCGTCCTTGTTGCGGAGGATGCCGCCCTCACCGCGGGCGCCCTCCGTCAGCAGGATGCCCATGCGCCAGATGCCCGTCGGGTGGAACTGGAAGAACTCCATGTCCTCCAGCGGCAGCCCGCGGCGCCAGGCGGCGGCCTGGCCGTCACCGGTCAGGGTGTGCGCGTTCGACGTCACCTTGAAGAACTTGCCGGTGCCGCCGGAGGCGAAGATGATCGCCTTCGCCTGGAAGACGTGGATCTCGCCGGTCGCCAGCTCGTACGCGACGACGCCCGCGGACTTCTTGACGCCGTCGACGTCCTGAAGCAGCAGGTCGAGGACGTAGAACTCGTTGAAGAACTCCACACCCTCCTTGACGCAGTTCTGGTACAGCGTCTGGAGGATCATGTGGCCGGTGCGGTCCGAGGCGTAGCAGGACCGGCGGACCGGGGCCTCGCCGTGGCTACGGGTGTGACCGCCGAACCGACGCTGGTCGATCTTGCCCTCGGGCGTGCGGTTGAACGGCAGGCCCATCTTCTCCAGGTCGAGGACGGCGTCGATGGCCTCCTTCGACAGGATCTCGGCGGCGTCCTGGTCGACCAGGTAGTCGCCGCCCTTGATCGTGTCGAAGGTGTGCCACTCCCAGTTGTCCTCCTCCACGTTGGCGAGCGCGGCGGCCATGCCGCCCTGCGCGGCGCCCGTGTGGGAGCGGGTCGGGTACAGCTTCGTGAGCACGGCGGTACGGCTGCGCTTGGTGGACTCGATGGCCGCGCGCATGCCGGCGCCGCCGGCGCCGACGATGACGGTGTCGTACTTGTGGATCTGCATGATTTCCTCTGGTCCCTCTGGCCCGGCGCCTAGCGGATGTTCGGGTCGAAGGTGAAGATCACCAGCGTGCCCAGCAGGACGGTGAACACCGTGGCGGTGTACAGCAGCATCTTCAGCCAGAAGCGGGTGTTCTCCCGCTCGGCGTAGTCGTTGATGACCGTACGGAGGCCGTTGGCGCCGTGCAGCATGGCCAGCCACAGCATCCCGAGGTCCCAGAGCTGCCAGAACGGCGAGGCCCAGCGGCCCGCCACGAAGGCGAAGCCGATCTTGGAGACGCCGCCGTCCAGCACCAGCTGGATCAGCAGGTGGCCCAGGACCAGGACGACCAGGACGATGCCCGACAGGCGCATGAAGAGCCAGGCGTACATCTCGAAATTGGTGCGCGAACCCTTGGGGGTCTTGCCGGTCCGCTTCCGCGGCGGCTCGATGACCGGGGCCGGGTTGTCGACGTCGTACAGGCTGACGCCCTCGACGGCGCCGATCGCGGCGGAGGACTCGGTGGACATGGGCCTCAGCTCCCGAAGAATTCGCGTACGGCGTGACCGAGGACCGGGTACAGGGCCCCGACCATGAGCACGATCCAGATGCCCACGACGGACCAGAGCATCTGCTTCTGGTAGCGCGGGCCCTTGGCCCAGAAGTCCACGGCGACGATGCGCAGACCGTTGAGCGCGTGGAAGAGAATGGCGGCCACCAGGCCGTATTCGAGCAGCGCGACGATCGGCGTCTTGTACGTGGCCACGACGTCGTCGTACGCCTCGGGGGACACACGGACGAGAGCGGTGTCCAGGACGTGTACGAACAGGAAGAAGAAGATGAGGACACCGGTGACTCGATGAGCCACCCAGGACCACATGCCTTCCCGGCCGCGGTACAGCGTTCCAGCCGGCACGGAAGAACCCTCCGGGAGCGGGGATTGGGGCCGGCCGGCTTGACTGTCGGTCTGACCCGGCCGGGTACGGTCCACCGGCCCCGGCCATCGTAGCGACGCTTTGTCGGTTCGTTCGCGCGGGGGCCTCTGGTGTGATCAAAGTGGCAATCAAACAGCCACGGACGGGCTAGGCGGAACTCCGAAAACAGCCTCTTCCGCCGTGCACGCCCGCGCTCCGTACCACGACGGCCCGCCCCGGCCGGATGGTGGCCGGGGCGACGGGTCGTTCCGTTATGAAGCCGATATCAGCCCGATGATGCGACCCCGGGCGAGTCGCCGCATCTCGTCCGCCGCGATCACCCGTTCCTGGTCGGGATCGTGGCCCAGCCTCGCCCGGATGCCGGACAGCACCTGGTCCGGCCGTTCGGCGGGCTCGAACGTGTCCAGGCAGATCACGAAGACATGGCCGAAGCGGCTCTCGTACGCGGCGTGCGCGGCCCGCAACGCCAGATGGGCGGAGTGCGGGGCGCCGTGGTGGAGGCCGGGGGAGACCTCGGCGGCGAGCGCCTCGGCGAGATCGGCCGGGGGCAGGTCGTAGCCCGCCTCGTCGGCGGCTGCCAGTAACGCGTCGAGATTCGGGTACGGGCGGTGGGCGGTCAGCCGCTGCGCCCAGCGACGGCTGCCGCAGCACTCCAGCAGGGCGGTTTCGGCCCGGTCGGGTGGTGCGGCGTTGAAACGGTCGAGACCCGGGGAGCGGCTCGGGCCCGGTGCCGGTTCGGAGTGCTGGACGGGCAGGGCCGTCCGGGTGGCCGGTTGCCGCGGTCGCTTCGGGAGGCCTGCGTGGGACTCGCTGGACCTGGACAGCGTGGTGCTCCTCGGATCAACGGTTTCTGTGAACCTGGAGTCGGTGGGAAGGGTGAGACCAGGCGGAGACAGGGTGAAGGGCGAGACGAATGGGCCTCAAAGCTAGCGAGACCGGGCAACAGTCGTACGTCGGATGCGCGAACTTCACCCGGAGGGGAGAGTTTCGGAACGCCTGATGGACCGTTGGGGTGTATCCAAACGCCTCATGCGCCGTATTCCAAGGAGATCGCCGGGTGTTTCCCCCGCCGACTTCTTCCCGTCGGGGGGCCGCCCCCGCGGTGTCGCCGACGCGCGCGCCCCCCCGCCCTCCCGTTCGCCCGCCCGTCCCGTTCCCTCCACTTCTGCCCGTTCCCTCCACTTCCTCGCGCTCCCCCCTACTTGTCCGTTCCTCTCCCCCTCCTCTCTTCTCGCTCCCCTCCCTCCCCCTCCCCTTTCCCCCCTCATTCCGGAGGTTTCTTGCCGATGTCGCCCTCACGCGGCGCCCTCGTGACCGGTGCGGTCCTCACCGCGGCGGCCGCCGCGACGATCGCCGTCGTCGTCTGGCCGGAAGGTTCCGACGGCGGACTCGCGGGGCAGTCGGGGGCCCGTACCCCCTCCGGCTCGCCCGCCTCGCCCTCACCGACCCGGAGCTACCCGCTCTCCGTCCCGCCCCGAACCATTCCCGCCGTGCGCGAGCACACCGCCGCGCGCGGCCCCGGCTGGCGGCCCGCCCCGGACGCCGGGGTCGTCGTCGCCGGAGGCGGCGGGGCGCCGGCGGACGAGGGCAGGCTGCTCGCCCAGGAGCTGAAGATCCACTATCGGGGCGCCGTCCCGGCCCGGCCGGGTGACGTGGAGCTGGCCCTCACCCCGGGCAGGGGCGCGGCCGAGTCGTACACCATCGGGGTCCACGACGGGCGGGTCACGATCAGCGCACCCGACCGGGCCGGTGTCTTCTACGGCACCCGCACCCTGAAGCAGTCGGTGCGCGCCGACGGTGTGATGCCCGAGGGCGAGGTGCGCGACCGCCCCGACCGGCCGCAGCGCGGGCTCAACCTCGACATCGCGCGCAAGTACTACTCCGTCGCCTGGATCGAGGACCGGCTGCGCGAGATGGCCGACCTGAAGCTCAACCAGCTCGGCCTGCACTTCTCCGACGACCAGGCGTTCCGCATCCAGTCCGACACCCACCCGGAGGTGGTGTCGCCGCAGCACCTGACCAAGGCCGAGGTGCGGCGCATCCTCGCGCTCGCGAACCGGCTGCACATCCAGGTCGTCCCCGAACTCGACTCGCCCGGTCACCTCGGCGCGGTCCTGAAGGCCCACCCCGACCTCCAGCTGCGCAATGTGTCCGGGGTGCGCTCGCCCGGTTCCCTCGACATCTCCGACCCGGGCGCGGCGAAGCTCGTCGATCAGCTCCTGGGCGAGTTCACCGAACTGTTCGGCGGACGGTACTGGCACCTCGGTGCCGACGAGTACCTCGCGCTGACGGCACGGGACCCGGCCGCCTCGTACCCGCAGCTGCAGAGCGCCGCCCAGCGGAAGTACGGAGCGCGGGCGGGCATCAAGGACCTCGCCACGGGCTGGCTGAACGACCGCGCGGCGGTGGTGCGTCCGCACGGAAAGCAGCCCAAGGCGTGGAACGACGGCTTCTTCCGCGGCGGGGTCGTCCACGCCGACAAGGACATCGAGGTCGAGTACTGGACGGGCAAGGAGTACGGCGCCCGGCCACCGGAGGAGTACCTGAACGAGGGCCGCAAGGTCGTGAACCTCAACGACGAGTTCCTCTACTACGTGCTCGGTCAGCCCAATAATTTCGTCTACCCCACGGGCAAGCGGATCTACGAGCAGTGGAACCCGTTCGTGCTGCGCGGCACGCAGCCCGTCCCGGCGCGCTACTCCGGTCAGATCCTCGGCGGCCGGTTCGCGGTCTGGGGGGACCTCCCGCAGGCGCAGACCCCGGAGCAGGTGGCCGCGGGCATCAGGATGCCGCTGCGGGCGACGGCCCAGAAGCTGTGGGACCCGGGCACGCCGTCACTGAGCTGGGACCAGTTCCGGGCACTTGCCGCACGGATCGACGGGACGGGCTGACACAGGCGGACGGGCGGGGCTTCCGCGACGGGTGGACCGCGCGGTGTGCCACGGGTGCACAGCACCGGGTGCGGGAGGTTCGTCCGGAGCCGCGAGGATTGTCGTGGACAGGCTGGCGGGCAGGGGATACGTTCGCATGCCGCGCGCCGTCGGGGAGCGGCGCGCGTTTCTCCAGCTCCGAGTTCAGAACCCCGGGGGGTTCCACATCATGCTGTGCTCCACCTGCCGTTCGAGACCGCCGGTCACCCCGGAAGGGCTCTGCCTCCTCTGTGCCGGACCGGCCGGGCCGGTGCCGCCGCCCCTTCCTCCGGCCCCGGCCTTCGCCGCCCCGCCCCCCTTCATGGCCCCGCAACAGAGCCTTCGGTCCCCCGAGGGTCTCGCCAAGGCCGTCGTCGTCCTGCTGATCGCCGTCGCCGTGGCGGATCTGCTCGCCGTGGCCGCGGGACAGAACATGCGCAGCCTCGTCGGACACTGGCTGGACGACGGCTTCGACACGGGCGACGAGGCTGCCGCGGACCGCGCCGACTTGCTCTACGGCGCCGCCGGGTTTCTCCAGGCCCTCACGATGCTGGCCGCCGCCGTCCTCTTCATCATCTGGTTCCGGCGCACCCGCATGAACGCCGAGGTGTTCGCACCGGGCACGCATCCGATGTCGCCGGGCTGGTCGATCGGCGCCTGGTTCGTTCCCGTCGCCAACCTGGTGCTGCCGCGCCGCATCGCGGGCGGGATCTGGGCGGCGAGCACCCCGGTGGGCCCCGACGGCAGCAGGCGCCCGGCCCCGACCACCGTGATGAACGTGTGGTGGGCGCTGTGGGCGGGCTCGCTGCTCCTGTCCCGGTTCACGTCCAAGAAGTACTGGGACGCCGAGGAACCGCAGGAGATCATGGACGCCGCCGGTCTGGTGATGATCACCGACGCGCTCGACATCGTGGCCGCGGTGTTCGCGATCCTCTTCGTGCGCAAGCTGACCCGGATGCAGGGGGAACGGGCGGCGCTCGGCGTGCAACCGTTCCCCACCCACTTCTGAGCCCGGCGAGGGCTGCCGGGCGGGGGCTTTCGCCCGCCGCCCGGGCCGGCCCGTCTCCAGGTGCTTGCGCCTGTTTCCCGCATCGGTCGGTCACGCGCCGGCCGCGTGACCAACCGATGGGCCGACTTTCGCGGGGTCAGTCCGTGGCGTCGGCGAGCGCCTCCCCGGCCTCGTCCCGCAGCAGCCGCACGTACTCCCGGGTCAACGTCTCGACCGTTGACCGGTCCCACAGGTCGGCCGAGTACTCCACGGCACCCTTCAGGACGCCCTCGGCCGGGGTCAGCACCATGATGAACTCCGACCGGGACGCGGCCGGGGCGATCTCCGCCACCGTGGTGGTGAGTCCCGGCAGTTCGATCGCGGTGTCCAGCGAACTCTCGTAGGCCAGACCGAAGGCCAGACCGTCCGGTACGTCGAGGCCCCTGCGTTCCCGCAACACCGGTGTGATCCGGCGCGGCGACATGGCGTGCTCCATGCCCAGGACCGTCGTACGGGTGACCCGTTCGGTCAGCGCCGCGAAGGAACCGGCCCGCGCGTCACGGACCCGCAGGGCGAACCCGATGGCCGTGCAGCCCACCAGGGACTCGAACTCGCGGCTTTCCCGGCTCGCGTAGGAGACGTTCAGCACCACGTCCTCCTGTTCCGCCTTGGTCGCCAGCAGGCGGCCGAGCGCCGCCGCGGCGACCACGAACGGCGTGGTTCCCCGTCGGACGGCGAGCCGTTCCACAGCGTCCCGGACCTCGGCGGGCACGGTGAACTCGATGACTCCGCCGTGCCCGCTGAGCGCTTCGGGCCTCGGTCGGTCCAGCGGCAGATCCACCGTGAAGGGCGCGTCGGCGAGTTCCTCCAGCCAGTAGTCCATGCGGCGCCCACTGGTCGCCGCGTCGTGGGCGATCTGCCAGCGCGCGTACTCCACCGGCTGCGGCACCGCGGGCGACAGGCCGTGTCCGGTTCCGGTGACAGCCGTGCGGTAGAGCGCGGCGAGTTCCTTCAGCAGCGTGGTCAGGGCCCACCCGTCGCAGGTGCAGTGGTGCAGCACGAGCAGCAGCACCCACTCCTCGGCGCCGGTGCGCAGCAGACGGGTGGAGAGCACGTCCCCCTCGAAGAGGTCGAGCGGTGTCTCCGTCGCCTGCTCGACGAGCCGTCTCACCTCCGCCTGCCGTTCCGGTTCCGGTCGTGAGGTGAGGTCGTCGACGGGCAGGTCGAGAGGGCGGGATTCGAGTACTTCCTGTTGCCAGGAACCGAGGCCCTCCCGCACCAGGCGGGTACGCAGCACTTCATGACGCTCCATCAGGCCCTGGAGGGCCATGTGGAGCGACCCGGGGTCCAGTGGGCCGGAGAAGGTGATCCGCAGGGCTACGTTGAAGACCTGCGGCTTGGCGTGGCGGGCGTGCAGGGTGGCGAAGCGCGACTGCTGAAGCCCGGCCGGGCCCCGGCGGAGGACCTTTCTCGTCCCGGCGCCGCGCACGAACTCCGTCATGGCGCGCAGCGTGGGCTCCTGGTAGAGGTGTGAAAGCGGGTACTCGATGCCCCAGGTCTCTCTGATCCGGTTGACCAGCCTCATCGCGGTGAGCGAATGTCCGCCCAGGTCGAAGAGGGAGACGTCAGGATCGATGCCGGACGCGGTGAGGCCGAACTCGGCGGCCCAGAGATCACGAAGTCCGTTCTCCACCGCGGTGAGGGGTTCGGTCCGCGGCGACGGGCCGTCGGTCCGGCGGATCCCCTCGCCATCCACCGGGAGGGCGGAATCGACCGGCGGGAGGAAGGGATCGACCGGTGGGAGCTGTGTCCGGTCCAGTTTGCCGTTACCGGTCAGCGGCAGTTCGGCGAGGACCCGCCAGGCGCGCGGCACCATGTACTCCGGCAGATGGCGGTGCAGCTCCTCGGCCCACCGGTCCGTACGGGACCGTTGCTCCGTCGTACTGTCGTCACCCGGCTCGGCGGGTACCACGTAGGCGGCCAGGAAGGCCTCGCCGTTCGCACGGCGCAGGCCGACGACGGCCGCCCGGCGGACACCGTCGAGACGGCCCAGCACCCGGGCCACCTCCTCCGGTTCGATCCGGAAACCGCGGATCTTCACCTGGTCGTCGGTACGGCCCACGAACACGAGGCGCCCGTCCGTCGTCCAGCGGACCAGATCACCCGTGCGGTAGCAGTGGGCCGTTGCCCCGCCCTCCGGGTCGGCCGCGAACCTCTCCCCGGTGAGGTCCGGCCGGTGCAGATAGCCCGCGGCCACCCCCGGACCACCGACGAGGAGTTCCCCCACCGCACCGATGGGCACCGGTTTGTCCGACGCGTCCACCACGCGCAGGGTCACGTTGTCGGTCGGCCGCCCGATCGCGATCACGTCCGTTCCCGCGTCCGCTCCTTGGTTCGCGCTCTCGTCCGTTCCCTTGCCCGCTCCCGCGCCCGCTGCCTCGTCCGGGACGGGCCCGTCGGCCCCGGGCGCGACCGTGCCGACGACGCACAGCACGGTCGTCTCGGTCGGGCCGTAGACGTTCACCGTCTCGTAGGGCGCCTCGGGCCGGGGCCGGCTCCGGAGCGCCTCGCCGCCCAGCAGCAGCTGGCGCAGCGGGGGCTGATCGGCCACCGGCAGGCGCAGCACCTGTTCGCCCAGGGCCGTCGGCAGGATGCTGAAGGCGATGTCCTGGTCCGCGTACCACCGGGCCAGGGCGAGTGGATCGCGGCGGATCGCCTCACCGGCCACGACGAGCGTGCCGCCCGCCGTCAGCGCCGGCCAGATCTCCAGGAGGGAGGCGTCGAAGCTCTGGCTGCACACGACGGCACTGCGGTCGTCGCCGGTGAACGCGAAGCGTTCGTGGTGCCACTGGCAGAGGTCCACCAGGCCGCGGTGGGTGAGCACGACCCCCTTGGGCGTGCCGGTGCTGCCCGAGGTGTAGATGACGGAGCACGCGGAGGAAGGGGCCGCGCCCCCGGTGCCGGATGCCGGCCGGGCATCCGGCACCGGGTCCTTTGCCGGGGCGGCGTCCGGTGCGACGACGGTCACCGATCCGGGCAGCCGCAGGTCCGCCGGTCCGTCCGCGCCGCTGATCACCGTGCGGGCGCCGCTCTCGGCGATCACCTGCGTGGCGCGGACGGCACCGAGCGACGGGTCGAGCGGCACGTACGCGCAACCGGCCCGCAGTACGGCGAGCAGCGCCACGACGAGCTCCGCGGAACGCGGCAGCCACACCGCCACCAAGGAGTCCCGGTCACGGTCCGTCCGGTGTTCCGCGAGGACGGCGGCGAGCCGGTCGGCGCGCTCGTCCAGCTCCCGGTAGGTGAGCGCGACGTCCTCGTCCACCACCGCGGTCCGCGCGGGGTGCCGCGCCGCCCCCCGGGCGATCCAGTCGTGCACGGTGGTGTCCGCGACCGGCCGGACCGGGCCGTGTTCCCAGCTCTCCGGCACCTCGTCCCCCTCGACCGCCGTACGCGCGAGCAGGGACAGCGGTGTGCCGGGCGTGTCGACGGCGGCGGCCAGGAGGTCGCGGAAGACCCTGAAGAACCTGTCGACGGTGCCCGGATCGAACAGGTCCGCGTTGTACTCCAGATGGCAGCGAACACCCTCCGGGCGATCGGTGAAGTAGACCGTCAGGTCGGTCAGCGCCTTGTCGGGGCCCGCGTCCAGTGCCACCGCCTCGATGCCGGGGAGGTCGAGGCGGAACGGTTCCGCCGACTGGAACTCGGCACACACCTGGAACACCGGAGTGCGGTCCGTCCGGCGTGGCGGAGCGAGCACGCGCACCACCTCCTCGAACGGTGTTCCCGCGTGGTCGTAGGCGTCGAGTGCGACGGTACGCACCCGGTCCAGCAGCGTCGCGAATCCGGGATCGCCGGCGAGGTCGACCCGCAGGGCGAGGGTGTTGACGAAGAAGCCGATCAGCTCCTCGGCCCGCTGCGGCCGGTCCGAGACCGGGACGCCGATGACGATGTCCTCCTGTCCCGTGACCCGTTGCAGCATCGCCGCCCAGCCGGCCACCAGGGTCATGAACAGGGTGGCGCGGTGACCACGGCTCAGCCGCCTCACCCGTTCGGAGAGTTCCGGGTCGAGAGAACGGAAGACGGCGCGGCCCTCGGAGGTCATCTCCGCCGGCCGTGGACGGTCGGTGGGCAGCTCCAGGACCGGCAGGTCGCCGCCGAGCACATGCCGCCAGTGGGCCAGGTCCCGCGCGGAGTCGGGGCCGTCCGCCGCCGCGCGCTGCTCCCGTGCGTGCTGGACGTAGCTCCAGGTGAGTGCGGGCAGACCGGCGTCCGTGCCCTCGCGCTCCGCCCGGTAGAGGGCGGAGAGGTCCCGGCACAGGACGGTCGCCGAGGCCGCGTCGACCACGATGTGGTGGAAGGACAGGACGAGCACGTGCTCGTCGACAGCGGTCCGCACGAGCCTGCTGACGAACAGCGGGCCGTTCTCCAGGTCGAAGCGGCGGGCGCTCTCCGTCGCCAGTGCCTCCTGCACGGCGTCCTCGGGCCCGAGGACGCCGTCCACCACGTCGAAGCCGGGCCCGGCGGCCTCCCGCACCAGCTGGACCGCCGAGTCACCGGCCTGCCGGAAGACGGTGCGCAGCCCTTCGTGACGGACGACGAGCCGGCGCAGCGCGGTGCGCAGCGCCTCGGTGTCGAGCGCGCCGCGCAGCCGGATCGCCTTCACCTCGTTGTAGGCGGTGCGTCCCGGGAGCAGGCGTTCCAGGAACCAGATCCGCTCCTGACCCGGGGAGAGGGGCGCACCCGGGTCAGGTGTCCGCCGCTCCCGGTGCCGACGGCGGAGGGCGTCCAGCCGGGGGAGACCGGCGCGGAGCTGGTCCGCGGAGACGCCGAAGTCGACAAGGGCGACGATCTCGTCCGCGCCCGCGTCGGCCACCGCCTCGGCCACCGGCAGGACGCTGTCCACATCGCCGATCAGGGCCCGTTGGTCGCAGTAGCGGCCGTAGGCGCGCCGGAAGACCACGTCCAGGTCGTCCGCGCTGAGCGATTTCAGGTCGGTGGTGACGCCGAGACTGTTGGTGACGCCGCTGAACAGGGACAGGGAGGCCTGCATGTATCGGGCCATCGGCGCGAAGGCCTCGGCCCGGGCGGTGTCGTGGTCATCGGAGAGGTACGTGTGCAGCAGGACGGCGACCCGCCCGGCGTCCGGGTCGAGGCCGTGCCGTGCCCGGGCCCGGCGGTAGCGGGCGATGTTGTCCGTGAGCTGGTCGATGTCCTGGGTCATCAGGTTGGTCACGATGCCCAGGTCGTGGGCGGCGGCGCGTTCGTACGACTCCGGGTTGCCGACCACCGCCGTGTAGAGCGGCGGCATCGTCTGGACCGGGCGCGGGAAGAGCCGGATCTCCCGTTCGCCGTCCCCGGTGGTGCGGCGCAGGGGTTCGCCCCGCCAGAGGCTCCGCACCTGTTCCAGCCGGTCGTACATCTCCTGCTTGTGCGGCCCGAAGCGCTCGGGGAAGAAGACGAAGTCATTGGCGTTCCACCCGCTCGCGACGCCGAGGCCGACGCGTCCGCCGGAGAGGTTGTCCGCCATGGACCATTCCTCCGCCACCCGGATCGGGTCGTGCAGCGGGAGCACCACCGAGCCGGCGTTGAGGCGGATGCGCCGGGTCTCCCGGGACAGCGCCGCCGCGAGGACGGCGGGGTTCGGGAAGAGGCCGCCGAACGAGTTGAAGTGCCGTTCGGGCATCCACAGCGCCTCGAACCCGTGCCGGTCGGCGAACCGGGCCGCCTCCATGAGCAGTTCGTAGCGGCCCTCCTTGGGCCCGGGGCCGTCGTCCGGGTCTGGGCCGTCGTCCGGGTAGTCGCCGAAGAAGTAGAGGCTGAAGTCCGCGCGGCGCGCCGCCGCGGGCGCCGCGGGCCCGGAACCCGGGGCGGTCGCGGGGACGGGATTCGTGGCGGTCGCGGGAACGGAACCCGGGGCGGCCACGGGAGCGGGGTCCGCGGCGCCCACGGGGACGGAACCCGCGGTGGTCGCGGGAGCGGGATTCGCGGTGGTCACGATTCCGGCCGCGGGGACCGGGGGCGCATCGGCCGCCGTTCCGGCCGTCGGGGCCGGGAGGACCGGCGCCGGTGGGACGGCCGTTCGGGCGGGAGCGGGCCTCCCGGTCCGGGACGGGCCGCCACCGGTGCGGAAGAAACCGGCCTGCCGCAGATCCCTCAGCGACCCCCGCACGGCGTCGGCCACGTGCTCGATGTCGCCGTCGCTGTGGGCCGTGGAGAGGAAGAAGTTGCGCCACTCCCACACATGCACGCCCCGCAGCATCAGGTGGTAGTAGAGGAGTTCCATGTCGGCGCGGTGCTCGAAGCGGAACTGGGAGCCGAACCAGCCCATCCGCAGGGGGAATTCCTCGGCCTCGAAGAAGTCGTTGAGCCCGGTGGCCAGTTCGGTCGTCCGGGCGTTGAGCCGTTCCTGAAGCTGCGGACCGCGTTCCTTCAGGTGCGTGAGTACGGCGTGCGCCGCGGTCATCGACACGGGGTGCTGAAGGTAGGTGCCGCCGAAGAAGGTGGTGTCGGCGGTCGGACCGCTGTCGTCCCCGTAGCTCCAGTGGCCGCCGTCGATCCCGTCCATGATGTCGGAGCGGCCGGCGACCGCGCCGATGGGGAATCCGCCGCCGAGGAGCTTGCCGTAGGTGGCGAGATCCGGGGTGACCCCGTAGAGCTCCTGCGCGCCGCGGAGAGCGGGACGGAACCCGGTCAGCATCTCGTCGAACATCAACACGATGCCGTGACGCGTGGTCAGTTCGCGCAGCCGGCGGACGAACGCGGCGGGCTGGAGCGAGGGATGCCTGCTCTGCACCGGTTCGACGACGACCACCGCGATCCGCGCCGCGTCCCGTTCGATCGCGCGAAGGGCCTCCTCGCTGCCGTATTCGAGGACGGTCAGCTCACGGACGGCGCTGTGCGGGATGCCCCGGGAGACCGGCACGGTCTCCGCCTGGGCACCGTGGCCGGCCAGTCGGCCCAGCACCTGGTCGGCATGACCGTGGTAGGAGCCCTGGAAGGTGACGATCCGGTCGCGGCCGGTGGCGGCACGGGCGAGACGGATCGCCGCCGCGTTGGCCTCCGTGCCGGAGTTGGCGAACGCCACCCGTTCCATCCCGGTCAGCTCGCACAGCAACTCGGCGGCCCCGCCCGTCTCGACACTGCGGGGACCGAGCCGGATGCCCCGGGAGAGGTGTTCGCGTACCGCTTCCCGGACGAAGACGGGTTCGTGGCCGAAGAGGAGCACCCCGAAGCCCATGGTGATGTCGGTGTAGCTGTTGCCGTCGATGTCCTCGATCCGTGCGCCGTCCGCGCGACGGGCCGCCACCGGGTAGAGCATCTCCTTGGTCGACTTGCGGAATCCGACGACCGCTCTGCTGTCGGCGAGTCTTCGGCGGTGACGCTGGGCGAGTTGTCGGGAGGCCGCCGTCCGTGCCGTGTACCGGCGTACGAGGTCGTCGAGATGCTCCTGTTGGGTGCGGGGCGAGGTGGAGCGGACCATGCCGGCGTCGGGGGCGATCACCACCCGCGGCCCGTGGGCCTGGGGCTGTGGCGCACCACCGGCCATGGCCCGTCCGGCGTCGATCTGTTCGGTGATGCGCTGTGCGAGTCCGGCCATGGCGGCCAGGTCCCGGTCCAGGCCGGCCGTGAGGTTCTGCTGCTCGTTCACCGGACCACCTCGTCGTTCGGCAGGGCCGCCGTCGCGTCGTTCCGGAGCGCGAGCAACTCGGATATCTGGGAGAGCTGGGTGAGCATCTGGAGCTGGATCCGGGAAAGCTGCTGGACCCGCTGGGCCAGTTCCAGCAACTCCTGCCGGGTGACGAAACCGGCGTCCGCGACGGCGTGCTCGACCGGCGGTGCCCCGTCGGCCGACGAGGTGGGGACAGCCGGTGTGCCGGGGGAGGACGGTGCGCCGGAGGCGGGCGGTGTGCCGGGGGAGGGGGATGTGGTGCGTGGCGCGGGTATCGGCGGGTGGGCGAACGGCTCGGGAGCGCGGGCGGCCCGGTGCTCGGGGACCGCTGCCGGGAAACCCGCTGACGGGGGCTCCGCCGAGTACGGCTGCGGTACGGCCGGCTGCTTCGCGTACGGCTGCGGTATGGGCGGCTGCGTCGCGTACGGCTGCGCGGTGGTCGCTGCCGGGTCGAGGGGCGGTGCGGCGGCCGGTCCCCCGGACACCGGCACCGGTCCGGTGGCGGCGGGTGCGGTGGCCGGCAGGGGAGCGGTCCCGGGCCGGCCGGGCAGCCGTGAGGCGACGAGTTCGGCGAGAAGCCGGGGCGTCCCCGTATCGTCGAACAGCTCTCGCATCGTGACCTTGACGTGGTGCTCCTGCTCGATCTCCCGGAGCACGTTGATCATGAGGAGCGAGTCCGCGCCGAGATCGAAGAACGGGGTGTCGGCCGGGACCGAGGTGAGGTCCTCTCCGAAGGCTCCGGAGAGCACACCGAGGATGCTGTCCAACAGGCGCCTGGTCTCCGTCGCTTCTGACGTCATGGTGCGTTCCTCTCTCGCCGGGGAAATGGGTACGCGGGGCCGGGGTGGTGCCCCGACCCAGTGGTGTCGGTGCTGGAAGCGGTATCCGGGCAGCGGGACGCGCCGCCCTCCGGTGCCCGCCAGGAACGTCTCCCAGCGGACGTCCGCCCCCGCGCAGTGCAGAGCCGCCGCCGCGCCGAAGAGTGCCGTGAGCCCGGTGTTCCGGTGCAGGGAGGGAGTCGCCCGCACCGTCGGCAGGGAGCGGCGGGCCAGTCCGCTGAGTGTGGTGTGCGGCCCGATCTCCAGGAGCACGTCGGGCCGTTCACCGGCGACGGCGCGCAGCGACGCGTCGTAGCGCACCGGCTCACGGGCGTGCCGGACCAGATACTCCGGGTCCGGCGTCCAGCCGGGCTCACGGGTCCGGCCGTCGGGAGAGCTGATGAAGCGGGTCCGGACCGGGGCGAAGGGGGTCTTCGCCAGTACCGTCGCGAACGCGTCGAGCATCGGTTCCATGGTGGCGGTGTGGAAGGCCCGGTCCACCGCGAGACGTTCGTACGGGGTGCCCCGGTCGTCGAGCACGGCGCACACCAGGTCCACGTCCGCGACGGGGCCCGCCAGCACCTGGGAACGTTCCCCGTTGGTCACGGCGAGTTCCAGGCCCGGCCGCGAGGCGGCGAGCTCCGCGGCGGACCCCCGTTCCACCGCCACCGCCACCATGGCGCCCGGCACACAGTGGTCCCGCATCAACCGGCCCCGGCGCGTGCTGAGTTCCAGGCCGTCCGCGAGCGACAGCGCCCCGGCCGCGAAGAGTGCCGCGTACTCACCGACGCTGTGGCCCGTCACGGCCCACGGGCCGACGCCGGCCTCCTCCCACAGCCGGACCAGGGCGCACTGCAGGGCGAACAGGGCCGGCTGCGCGGTCGCGGTCGGCCAGACGGCCCCCGGTGCGCCCGCCCCCTCGGTGAGGAGTCCGGCCAGCAACGGTTCACCGGTGAGATCGCGATGCCACGCCTCGCAGGCGTCGAGGACCTCGCGCACGACGGGAAACCGTTCGTACAGGGCGGTCGCGGCCCCGGGACGCAGCGAACCCTGGCCGGTGAACTGGAACACCACCCGGGTGGGGGCGTCGCCCGGAGGCACGGGTTCCTCGTCGGTCGCGAGCAGTGCGGGGCCGGCGAGCCGGGCGTCGAGAGCATCGGCCAGCGCGGACGGTGTGCTGCCGCGGACCGCGATCCGGTGCCGGCCGTGCGAGCGCCCGAGAGCGGCGGTCGTGACGAGATCCGCCAGGGGCGGAGCGGCCTGCCCGCGGAGCACGTCGCGCAGGGACCGTACGTTGTCGGCGAGGGCCTCCCGGCTCGTCGCGGAGACCAGGAGCACGTCCGGCGGGGCCGCGGTGGCGGAACGCGGCACGGGCGCGGGGGCCTCCTCCAGGATCAGGTGGACGTTGGTGCCGCCGATGCCGAGCGAGGTGACCCCCGCCCGCCGGGGGATGCCGTCATCGGGCCACGGCCGGAGGGCACGGGGTGCGTAGAACGGGCTGTCCTCCAGCCCGAGCAGCGGATTGGGATCGCTGAAACCCGCGATCGGCGGGATCACACCGTGTTCGAGCACCAGCAGGGCCTTGACGAGACCGGCGAGTCCGGACGCCACGTCGAGGTGCCCGATGTTGGCCTTGACGGCTCCGAGGGCGCAGTAGCCGGTCCGGTCCGTGTCCTGCCGGTACGCCGCGCCCGCCCCCTCCAGTTCGATGGGATCGCCCTTGAGGGTGCCGGTGCCGTGGGTCTCCAGATATCCGATGGTGTCCGCCCCGACGCCCGCGAGGTCCAGCGCCCGGCGCACGGCCTCCTGCTGGCCGCGTGCGCTGGGTGCCGCGAACGCCCGCTTGTCGGCGCCGTCGTTGCAGATGCCCCAGCCGCGGATGACGCCGTGCACGGTGTCGCCGTCCGCGAGCGCACGGGTCAGCCGCTTCAGCACGACGGCCACGACGCCGGTTCCTCCGAGGGTCCCGTTCGCGGCCGCGTCGAACGCCCGGAGCCGGCCGGTCCTGGAGAGGATCGAGCCCTTGACGTAGTGGTAGCCGAGGACCTGCGGGACATGGATGGCGGTGGCGCCGACCAGCGCGATGTCGCATTCGTCCAGCAGCAGGGACTGGGCGGCGAGGTGCACCCCCACCAGCGAACTGGAGCAGGCCGTCTGCACGTTGACGGCCGGGCCGGTGAGACCGAGCCGGTAGGCGACCCGGGTCGCGTTGAAGTCGGTGAAGTTGCCCACCAGGACCTGCATGCCGGCCAGCCAGTCGGCGATGTCCTCGTTCGGCAGGACGTTGTTGAGCAGATAGGACTGCATGTTGTACAGGTGGTAGCCGGCGCTGGCATAGACCCCGATCCGTCTTCCGTCCCGCTCGTCGGGGTAGCCGGAGTTCTCCAGGGCGTGTTGCGCGCACTCCAGGAACAGGCGCTGCTGGGGATCGGTCAGACGGGCCTCGCGGGCGCTCATCCCGAAGTGCCGGGCATCGAACCCGGTGATGTCGTCCAGGACGGCCGATGCCCCGATGAAGTCGTCGCGCCGGTACAGCTCCTCGGGGACGCCCGCGGCCTTCAGCTCGTCCTTCGTGAAGCGGGTGAAGCGGTCCTCGCCGTCGCGGATGACGCGCCACAGATCCTCCGGCGTGTCGGCCCCCGGCAGCCGGAAGGACATCCCGATCACGGCGAGGCGTGGGTCCCGCCCGTCGCCGCCCATCAGCCGCGCCCTTCGCGCAGGGTGCCGCCGTCGGGCTGTCGCACCCGGTCGGGCACGTCCGGGGGGCGGCGCAGTATGAGCAGCGTCAGCAGGGCCAGGCACAGGACGATGGCGAGACCGTGCAGGGAGGCGACCACCTGGAAGGGGGAGAAGGACTCCAGCAGCGATCCGCTGATCAGCATCCCCAGTCCGAACCCGGCGTTCTCGGCCGAGGCGGAGAGCCCGAAGAGGCGTCCGCGCTGTTCGTCGGGGACCGCCTGGAGCCGTGACACGTAGACGATCTCGGTGACTCCGTCCGCCGCTCCGGCGACGAGTGCCGTGGCGAGTGTCGGTACGGTGGGCAGCCCGCTGAACACGACGATGAACGCTCCCGACATGACGCAGGCGCCGACCGCGAAGGCCCGCTCGCCCAAGGTGTGCCCGCTCCGGCGGGTGTACCGGGCCAGTACCTGCTGGGCGATGATCGTGCCGACCGCCCACGTGGCCCAGAACTGGCTGATGAAGGTGGCCGGATGATCGGGGTCCAGCAGACTGGAGTAGACGGGCAGCGCGACGTTGTGCGAGGAGGAACCCAGCCCGTCGACGGCCCGCACGGCGATCATCGCCATCAGCACCGGCGCACCGGCCCACAACAACCGGAGGGAACGCTGACCGGCGCCCGGCGTGCCGTCCTCGGTGTTCTCGGGCCCCTCGGACCGGGCCCGCGTACGGATCGGCAGCATCAGCAGTACCGACGCGGAGAACAGGAACGTGACCGCGTCAAGGACGAACGCCGTCGTGTAGCCGAGCTGCGCCACCACCACACCCGCCGAGGCGAAGCCCGCGATCATGGCGAGGGAACGGCCGGTGACCAGCTGACCGTTGGCGCGGGTCCGGTGTTCGGCCCCCACGATCTCCGGGATGCTGCTGCGCAGGGCGACCTGCGAGAGCGTCGAACAGCCCCCGGTGATCACGGCCAGGCAGTACAGCAAGGAGACCCGGCCGGCCTCCGGGGCCAGGAGCAGTGCCAGGAGTGCCAGCGCCTGGCCGAGGTCGGCGCCGACGATCAGGCGTTTGCGGTCGTACGCCGAGACGAGACGCCCGCTCACGAATCCCGCCGCCACGCTCGTCCCCAGCCGTACCGCCATGAAGAGCCCTGCGGCCAGGGCGCTCCCGGTGACGTGGTAGACGAAGACGTTCAGCGCGACCATGTTCAGATAACTGCCGTACGCGGAAACCCCGTTACCGAGCACGAGCAGCCGGAAATGCTTCATGCACACCCTTTCGGAACCACGAGGGGGCGGCGCCGGACACCCGCTGCCCCATCTCATGTGCTGGACTGATCCCCCAACACCCCGTCCCCCTGGCGGAGTTCACGGGTTCGCCACATGTACCTGCCAATCCCGTCAAGCCTTGCCCGTCTGCCACAGACTTCACACCAAACCGCTGATATTTCCGGGCTCCGATTGATTTGTGGACGCGTGGGTGGCCACGGCACGGGGGCGGCGGCGTGCCGCGCGGCGGGTGTGCCGACCGGTTCCGCGACCACGACCCGGCGGCACGGCGAGGTCGCGAACGGCCCTGGATCCGGTGCGAGGAGCGCCGACGTCCGGCATCGCTTCCGGGCGCGCGATGCCCCGTACGGAAGGTGCCGGGGCGAGGGGGGATCGCCGCCCGGTCTCGGGACCGGCGCGGCGCCCCGCCCCGGCCCGGGGCGGCCCGGGGCGGGGCGGTCGGGTGAGCGCCCGGCGGCGCCGGTCGTGCCGCCGGTCACGGCGCTGGTCGGCGAGGGGCCCGTATGCCGGATGACGCCTGGTCGCAGGCGTATGAGAACGAAGGACGACCGGGGCCGCCACCCCCCACAGGAGAGGCCCCGGTCGTCTTTCACGGGGCCGTAGGACGGCCCCGTACTCCTCTCAGCGCCGCCGCCGCGATTTCTGTCACACCGCACTGTGTCCGGAGAATGTTGCGGGTTGTACAAGGCGTGGACGTACCCACGCGTAAGGACGTAGCGTGCTGAGTCGCGCAGGGTGGCGCGGCAGTGATGACCAGCTGCTATTCAAGACAGCAGGGCGGGTTGAGGGAGTGCTGGGGGACGACGCGGAGCTCACTGCCGCGGTGCTTGCGGCGCAGGGCGGGGACGAGGATGCCTTCCGCACTGTGTACCGCGCTGTGCAGCCGCGGCTGCTCGGTTACATACGAACTCTGGTGGGGGAACCGGATGCCGAGGACGTGGCGTCCGAGGCGTGGTTGCAGATAGCGCGCGACCTTGACCGGTTCGGCGGCGACGCGGACCGCTTTCGGGGCTGGACGGCGCGCATAGCCCGCAACCGTGCCCTGGACCATCTGCGGATGCGCGGCAGGCGCCCCGCGACGGGCGGCGACGAGTCGGAGCTCTCGGAGAGGCCGGCCGCCTCCGACACCGCCGACGAGGCGATGGAGGCCCTGGCCACCGGCAGCACCATGTCGCTCATCGCCCAATTGCCGCAGGACCAGGCCGAGGCCGTGGTGCTGAGGGTGGTCGTCGGTCTGGATGCCAAGAGCGCGGCGCGAACGCTGGGCAAACGGCCGGGTGCGGTGCGCACCGCGGCGCACCGGGGGCTGAAGCGGCTGGCCGAGCTGCTGCACGCGAACGGTTCGGCGGAGCCGCAGGACACGGTGGAACAGGGGGGTCGGCAGCGGACGGAGGGAGCGGTCGGAGGGGAGGTCGCGGACCGTGCCTCGGCGGGTGATCCGGCGGATCCGGGTACGGCGGGCCGGGCGGCGGAGCTCGACGCCGTTCCCGCGCAGCGCCCCGCGCACCACGGTCTGGCGGCGCCGGCCGGTGTGACGCATTCGCGTCCATGGACGCAGAAGGACATGTGATGGCCGACGAGCGGTACGAATGGCTTGACAAGGACGCGGCGGAGAAACTGCTCCGCGGCGAACCGGTCGCTCCCGTCGGCGGTCACCCCTGTACGGAGACGGAGGCACTCGCGGCGGCGCTGGACGCCCTCGCCCGCGACGCCCGCCCGGTCACCGGCGCACTGCCGGGTGAGGCCGCGGCGATGGCAGCCTTCCGTGCCGCCGCGCACTCCGGTACCCGCGTGGAGGCCGGCGCGGGCGCCGGTGCCACGGCCGGGGAGGAGAACGGGCCCGCCGGAGCGGCGGGCGAGCCGGTGCCGGCCGGGGTGCTCGACCCCGTGCGCATCCGCCCCGTCAACGGTGCGGCCGCGGGCCGCGGCGGTGGCCGCCCTTCGCGCTGGAGCCGCCCCGTCCGGTTCGGTCTGGTCGCCTCCCTCGCGGGCTGCGCGCTCGGCGGGGTGGCCGTGGCCGCGGGCACCGGCATGTTCCCCGGGCCGTTCGGCGGGGACGGGCCCGCGCCGGCGAGCTCCGTCTCGGCCCACGCGTCCCCCGAGGAACTCGGTGCGGAGGGGGTCACCGGCGGGACCCACCCGGTGGAACCACCCGGCTCCACCGGGTCGACGTCCCCCGCGGCCCCGTCCGGCCCTCCGGACCCCGCCGACGGCCGGGGTCCCGGCCGGAGCGGCAAGGGGGACACCCAGGGGCGCGGCAACGGGCGGAAGCCCGGAGACGCGCCGAGCGGTTCCGCGAACGGCGCCGAGCGCGGCCGTTCCTCCGAGCACCCCGCCGTCCCCGGGAACGGGATGTCCGGCGACTGGTACGCCCAGGCGCTCAAGGCGTGCCGCGACTACCGCGGCGGCGACCTGGACGACGACCGCCAGCGCTACCTCGAAGCGCTGGCGAAGGGCGCCCGCAATCTGCAGCGGTTCTGCGACCGTCTGATCGCCAGGGACGGGAGCGGGCAGAACGGCCAGGGCGGGCAGAACAGTCAGGGCGGGTGGAACGGCCAGGGCGGGTGGAACGGCCAGGGCAACGGCAACGCCGGGAACGTCGGCAACACCGGGAACGTCGGCAACGCCGGGAACGTCGGTGGCGGCGGCGCCCAGCAGGGCGACGACGACACGGACGGGGACGACGACCGGCGCGCCGGTGCGAGCACGACGGTCCGGGTCGCCGCCACCCCGGCCCCGGTGACCGCGGGCGCGTCGCCGGCGGCGGACCGGGCGACCGCCGTCCGCTTCGTCGGCTGAACGCCGACTGAGCGCCGACTGAGCGCCGGCCGGGCGGCCCCGGCCGAGAGCCGTCCGGCACCGGACACGGGGCTGGTGTGACGTTTTTCGACGCGGTGGCGCAGTACGGAATGAGCCGACTGGTCATCGGCTGCGCTCCGAGCCGGGGTTCCCCCCGTACCTACGGCTCAGCGCATCGGCGCGGGCGGGACACGTTCCCCCTGTCCCGTCCGCGCCACCTCTTCTTCCCGTCCCCCGGGCGACCGTGACCCCCGGCCCTCCGCGTCCCCCGGCCCTCCGCGTACGGGCGGGGGCGCCGGGGCGGCGGTCAGTAGACGACGACCTTGTCGCCGTTCCTCACCTGGGCGAACAGTGAGGCGATCTTCCCCTTGTCCCGGACGTTGACGCAGCCGTGCGAGGCGCCGTTGTAGCCGCGGGCCGCGAAGTCCGCCGAGTAGTGCACCGCCTGGCCGCCGCTGAAGAACATCGCGTACGGCATGGCCGTGTGGTAGATCGTCGACACGTGGTCCCGGGACTTCCAGTACACCGAGAAGGTGCCCTCGCGGGTCGGCGTGTACTGGGAGCCGAAGCGGACGTCCATCGACGAGACGACCCGTCCGTCGATCATCCAGGACAGCGACCTGCTGTTCTTGCTGATGCAGAGCACCCGCCCCGTCGTGCAGCGCTTGTCCGGCTTGGCGACGGGCGGGGTGGTCGGCGGACGAAGCTCGGCGGCGGTCGGCGGGTGCGTCATGCCGAGCAGCCGCTGCCAGGTGACCGTGTCGGTCCGGCCGGTGGTGGCCAGGTGGCGCTTGCCCTGGAAGGAGCGGACGGCGGCGGCCGTGACCGTGCCGTAGTAGCCGGTGGGGGAGCGGTCGAAGTGGCCGATCTGCCGCAGCCGGGCCTGGAGTTCGCGCACCTGCTTGCCCTCCGAGCCGTCGGCCATGAGCGCAGTGCCCTGCGGGTCGGGCTCCGGCCTCGACGGTTTTGTCTTCGACGGTTCCGATTCCGGCGTGGACGTCGCGGTGTCCGTCGGGGAGGCCGACGGGGGTGCCGACGGCGGTGGGTCCGTCGGGGACGGCGACTGCCGGGCGGCGGGGTCGGCGTCGGCGCTCGGCGCCGCGGGCGGCGGTGGCGTCGGTGCGGGCGGCGGTGGAGGCGGCGCGCATCCGGCGGTCACGGCGACGACGGCGAGTGCCGCCGCCGCCGTGACGCCCGCCCAGTTCCGGGCGCCGCCCCCTGCCCCGCTCCGGGGCCTGCCGCCGCGCGGATCGTCCTGCGCGCCGGACGGCCCGTCGCCCGGCGACGCGCCCGTGGTGGTGTTGCGTATCATCTCGGTCCCCTGCCTGTCCGGGTTGCTCCGGTGTTCCCTGGGACGGTCTCCCGCTCTGCCCGGTTGCCGAAGCCCGCGCATGATGGAGGAACGGCCGCGGGAATCGGCCCCCGCCATTGGACTCCCCGGAGGGGGTGCGGCGACAGGGGGCCCGCGGGTGCTGTGAGCAAGGTCCCAGCGCCCGCCCCTCCAGGGGGCCCGCACCCGCCGCCACAGTCCGTCGCGGACACCTTCGTCACTTATGAGTAGCTTCGTGGAGCAGCTTCAGCGGGAGGCACAGCGGATGACGCGCGAGTCGGAGTCGGGAGTGCCCATCGAGCCGGTGTACGGGCCGGAGGCACTCGATGGATGGAACCCCGCCGAGAAACTGGGGGAGCCGGGCTCGTACCCGTTCACACGCGGCATCCACCCGACGATGTACACCGGGCGGCCGTGGACGATGCGGCAGTACGCGGGTTTCGGCACGGCCACCGAGTCCAACGCCCGGTACAGGCAACTGATCGCCAACGGGACCATGGGGCTCTCGGTCGCCTTCGACCTGCCCACCCAGATGGGCCACGACTCCGACGCGCCGATCGCGTCCGGCGAGGTCGGCAAGGTGGGGGTCGCGATCGACTCCGTCGACGACATGCGCGTCCTGTTCGACGGCATCCCGCTGGACAAGGTCTCCACGTCGATGACCATCAACGCCCCGGCCGCGCTGCTGCTGCTCCTGTACCAGCTCGTCGCGGAGGAACAGGGCGTCGCCGCCGACCGGCTGACCGGCACGATCCAGAACGACGTGCTCAAGGAGTACATCGCACGCGGCACCTACATCTTCCCGCCGGGACCGTCGCTGCGGCTGATCGCCGACACCTTCAAGTACTGCCGGGCCGAGATCCCGAAGTGGAACACCATCTCGATCTCCGGCTACCACATGGCGGAGGCCGGTGCCTCGCCCGCGCAGGAGATCGCGTTCACCCTCGCCGACGGCATCGAGTACGTCCGCACCGCCGTCGCGGCGGGCATGGACGTCGACGACTTCGCGCCCCGGCTCTCGTTCTTCTTCGTCGCGCGCACGACGATCCTGGAGGAGGTCGCGAAGTTCCGCGCCGCCCGCCGGATCTGGGCGCGGGTGATGCGGGAGGAGTTCGGCGCGCGGAACCCCAAGTCGCTGATGCTGCGCTTCCACACCCAGACCGCGGGCGTCCAGCTCACCGCCCAGCAGCCCGAGGTGAATCTGGTGCGCGTGGCCGTCCAGGGCCTGGCCGCGGTCCTCGGCGGAACGCAGTCGCTGCACACCAACTCCTTCGACGAGGCCATCGCCCTGCCGACCGACAAGTCCGCCCGGCTGGCACTGCGCACCCAGCAGGTCCTGGCCCACGAGACCGACGTCACCGCGACCGTCGACCCCTTCGCCGGTTCGTACGTCGTGGAGCGGATGACGGACGACATCGAGGCCGCCGCCCTGGGGCTGATGGCCAAGGTCGAGGACCTGGGCGGCGCGGTGCACGCGATCGAGCGCGGTTTCCAGAAGAGCGAGATCGAGCGCAACGCGTACCGGATCGCGCAGGAGACCGACAGCGGGGAGCGGGTGGTGGTCGGCGTCAACCGCTTCCGGCTCGACGAGGAGGAGCCCTACGAGCCGCTCCGCGTCGACCCGGCGATCGAGGCCGCGCAGGCGGCCCGCCTCGCGGGACTCCGTGCCGAACGCGACCGCGGGGCGGTGGACGCGGCACTGGCCGGGCTGCGGAAGGCGGCCGAGGGCACGGACAACGTCCTGTACCCGATGAAGGAGGCGCTCGGGGCGCGGGCGACGGTGGGCGAGGTCTGCGACGCGCTGCGTGCGGTGTGGGGGAAGTACGTGCCGACGGACGCGTTCTGAGACGACCGCGTTCCGGGGCGCCCGCGTTCTGAGACGACCGCGTTCCGGGACGGACCCGTGTGCTCCGGCGTGCTCCGGCGCGTTCTCACGCCGTACGGGTCCGGGCGCCCGCGCGGGCGCTTCCGGGCCGTGGACCCCCCGGGCGGAGTGCCGTACGCGCGTGCGACACTCCGTCCCATGCTGGGTGTCACCGACCTTCCGACCTACCTCGCCGGCCTGGCGCTGATCGTTCTGCTGCCGGGGCCGAACTCGCTGTACGTGCTGTCCGTCGCCGCCCGGCGCGGGGTGCGGTCCGGATATGTGGCCGCGGCCGGGGTGTGGACCGGGGACACCGTGCTGATGACGCTGTCCGCGCTCGGCGCCTCGTCCCTGCTGCGCACCACACCGGTGCTGTTCGCCGTCGTCAAGTTCGCCGGTGCGGGCTACCTGACCTGGATGGCCGTCGGCATGTTGCGGGCCGCGGTGTCCATGTGGCGCGAACGGCACCGGCGGGTGGCCGAGCTGGCCGAGGAGAGCGCCGGTACGGAAGCCGCCGGGGCGATGGAACGGCCCTACCGGCGGGCACTGGTGGTCAGCATCTTCAACCCGAAGGCGATCCTGTTCCTGATCTCGTTCTTCGTGCAGTTCGTCGACCCCGGCTACGCCTACCCCGCGCTGTCGTTCCTGGTGCTGGGCACCCTGTTGCAGGTCGCCAGCTTCCTCTACCTGTCGATGCTGATATTCGGCGGCACCCGGCTGTCCGCCGCGTTCCGCCGCCGTAGGCGGCTGTCGGCCGGGGCGACCTCGGCGGCCGGGCTGCTGTTCCTCGGCTTCGCGGCGAAGCTCTCGTTCAGCAGCGTGTGACCGGGGCGAGGCCGAACCGGTCCAGGCAGGGGCCGAGCCCCGAGGGGTCCTCGCCCGCCCAGCCGATGTAGCCGTCGGGCCGGATCAGGAACAGGCCCCTGCCGTACGCCTCGTGGACGCCCGTCCGGTGCACGCGGACCGGGCCGCCGTCGCGGAGTGGAAGTTCGGCGTCCGTACCGACCGCCAGCAGGGTGAAGTGCGGGCCGCGGAACACGTCGAAGAGGCGTCGGCCGTCGGCCGTCGGGCCGTCCGGGGCCCGGTCGCCGGAGTGCAGGGCGCCCGCCCGCCCCACCGACAGCGGACCGCCGCGGTAGCCGAGGCCGAGCTGCTGGGTCGCCCTGCCGCGCCCCTGCTCGCCCCGGTGAATGCGGGTGGACAGGCCGAGCATCTCGGCGGCGACCGGGCGGCGCTCCCGCTCGTAGCTGTCGAGCAGCGCGGCAGGTGCCCCGTGCCGCAGCACCTGGCCGAGCTTCCAGCCCAGGTTGTAGGCGTCCTGGACGCTGGTGTTCAGACCCTGGCCGCCCGCGGGGGAGTGCACGTGCGCGGCGTCGCCCGCCAGGAAGACCCGGCCGTCGCGGAACCGGTCGGCCAGGGCGGCGCGCGGCCGGAAGTCGGAGCACCAGCGGACCTCGGTGATGTCCCGCGCCGTCAGGTGGGTGCGGGCGTCGACCAGCGCGCGCACCCCGTCCGGGGACGTGTCCGGCTCGCCCTCCCGGAACTGGGCGACAAGCTGGAAATCCGCCGTGCCGGGCAGCGGGCAGAGCGAGACGAAGCCCTGATCGCCGCTCATCACATGCCAGTTGAGCCGGTCCAGCGCCCCCTCGGCCACCCGCACGTCGGCGACCAGCAGCGGCGCGGGGTCCACCGTCTCGCCCTTCATCGCGATGCCGAGCGCGTGCCGGACCGTGCTGCGTCCGCCGTCCGCCGCGACCAGGAAGGAGGCCCGGACCGGGCCCGTGGACAGGTGCGCGGTGACGCCGTCCGCGTCCTGGTCGAGCCCGGTCAGCGCGGTGGAGAAGACGACGTCGCCGCCCAGCTCGCGCAGCCGGGCCAGCAGGATCTCCTGGGTGCGCCACTGCGGCAGCAGCCACGGCTCCCCGTACGGCTCGGCCGCCGTCGGGGCGGCGCGGCGGAACATGTCGTGCTCCTGCTGCCGCTCCCCGTCCTGCCAGACCATCCCCACCGGCGCCGGGCCGCCGTGCGCGCGCACCGCGTCGCCGACCCCGAGGTCGTCCAGGACCTCCCGGGTGCGCGGCTGGATTCCCTTGCCGCGCGAACCGGGGAAGAGGCCGGACGACCGCTCGACGACGAGGGAGCGCACCCCGCGCCGGGCCAGATCGCAGCCGAGGGCCAGGCCGCAGGGACCTGCCCCGACGATCAGGACCTCGGCGCCGCCACCTTCCTTAACGCTGTTAAGTTCCATGTCCGGAGTCTCTGCTTAACGCTGTTAAATTGTCAAGACGGGCACACCGCATACATTTGGCCGGGTGGGCACAGCGAAGATCGACCGGGCACGGGTCGCCGACACCGGGCTGCGGCTCCTGAACGAGGTGGGGCTCGACGGCCTCACCCTCCGTGCCATCGCCCGGGAACTGGACGTCAAGGCGCCCGCGCTCTACTGGCACTTCAAGGACAAGCAGGCGCTCCTCGACGAGATGGCCACGGTGATGTACCGCCGGATGCTCGCCGAGGGCCTGCCGGGGCCCACCCCGGAGGGCTGGCAGGACCAGCTCGTCGCGTACAACACCGGGCTGCGCGCCGCGCTGCTGCGCTACCGCGACGGGGCGAGGGTCTACAGCGGCGCCCGGTTCACCGGCACCGACCACGCGGACGGGCTGGAGGCCCATCTGCGCACGATGGTCGACGCCGGTTTCGAGCTGTGGCAGGCGGTCCGGGCGGGCACCACCGCGTACGCCTTCACCATGGGTTTCGTCACGGAGGAGCAGGGCGTGCGGCCGATGCCGGACGAGCGGCGGGACGGCTTCGACATCGGCGAGCGCGCGCGGCGCCTGGCCGCGTACCCGCTGGCCGCGGCGGCCGGTGACGAGATCTTCGCCCGCTACGACGAGCGTTTCGAGGACGGGTTGCGACTGATCGTCGCGGGCATCGAGGCGCGGTACGGGGGGCGCTGAGGGCCTGGCGGTGCCGACCCGGCCCGCCCCCGGTCACGGCGTCCGGCTGCCCGAAGGGGGGTGCTCATGCCGCCCGGCCGCCCGCAAGGGTCTCGTCACGCCGCCCGCAGAAAGGCCGATGTCGACACCCGGCCCAGCATCCGCAGCCGTGACGAACCGTCCGCCGGATGCTTGTCCAGTGCCTCCCGGACGCCCGGCCAGGACGCGTCGCCGTAGTCGTCGAGTACCACGATCGCGCCGGGGGCGGCGATCCGTTCCACCCAGTCGAGGTCGGCGGCCACCCCCTCCATGGCGTGGTCGCCGTCCACGACGACCACGCCGTACGCGCGGTCGGAGACCGCTTCCCGCACGTCGGGGTCGGAGGAGAAGCCCTGCCGGATCCGGACATCGCGTGCCGAACCCGCCCCGCAGAGGGACAGGTTGGCCCCGACCACGTCCTCGCGGACCGGGGTGCCCGTCGGGTCGGCGGGCTCTCAGCCCGCCGCCGCCCGTTTCAGGGTGCGGGCCCTGCGGGCGATCCGGCGGACCGTCGCGTTGCGCGGGATGAACCCGAGCTGTGCGGGTGCGCCGCCGGGCAGCCCCAGCACGGTCAGCCGGCGCCGCTTGAAGTAGCGCCGGAGGTCGTCCCGGTGCCGGGCGAGATAGCGCTCGGCGACCGGGCGCAGGTCGGCCCGGATCTGCGGCTGCATCGCGTACCCGACCGTGCTCACCAGGCCGCTCGGCCCGCCCCGGACCGCTTCCGCGTCGGGCAGTGACCAGCCGGTGACCGCGGAACGGTCCTCCAGGTCGGGCAGCAGTGCGTCGACGATCGTCAGCGGGATGCGGTTGCTGTTCTGGTACGGGGCGAGCCGTTCCAGCAGCGGGCCGGTGCCGACCCGGGCGACCGGGAGGCCGTAGAACGAGGCGGCGGTCAGCAGCGCGGTGGAGAAGCAGCCGACCACCAGGGCCGGTCGCAGGGTGGCGAACAGCGTCTCGGCGAGGACGGGAGTGTCCAGGACGGTGAGTTCCGCGCCGAGCCGTTCCGCCTCCTGCTCCAGCGACCGCGCCCACTGGGCGGGTGCGCTGGGGTGCGGTTTGAAGACGACCCGGGTGTGGCCGAGGGCGACGGCGCCGCGCACCATCCGGGCGTGCAGCTCCTCCTCCTGCCGGGGGGTGAGGATGCCGAGCGTGGAGAGGTACTGGCCGAGCAGCAGCGCCGGGGCGGGCGCGTCGGGCCCGTCGGTGCCGGTGCCGGTGCCGGTGGTGGTGGGACGGGGGACGTCCGTCGGCTCCGTGAGCTCGTCCAGCACCTTCAGGAAGACGTCCGTCGGCACGACCTCCGACTCGACCCCGAACTCGGTGAGCAGCAGCGGGCGCAGGCCCGGCACCAGGTCGAGGTGGAGCAGCCGCCGGATGCGGGTGCCGAGCACCTGGTCGAGCTTGTTGCGGGTCGGGCCGTAACTCATCAGCCCGTCGGCGTAGACGTGCACCGGGCTGTCGCCGAAGATCACCGCGAGGGCCTGGGCGGGGTTGGCCTGGATGGACTCGCAGGCGATCTCGACCGGCTCGTCGTCGCGGAGATTCCACTCCCGGCGCACGGCCCGTTCCCACAGCGAGGCGTCCTGCTCGCGGGGTGACCAGCCCGCCGGGTGGAACGGCCGGATGAATTCGTTCCAGGAACGCACCGTGTCGAATTCGGACGCCAGTTTTTCGAATCCGGGCCGGTGGTGCATCGGTGTTCCCAGTTCGGGCGCGGGAGACGTGTCGCTGACGACGAGAATGCGCCGGTGCTCGGAGCGCGGGCCGAACTGCCCGGCGCGCAGGGCCGCGACGAGTGTGGCGGCGGCATACTGCGTGCACGCGGAGAAGATCTGCGTGGTGGACCGGCCGACCGGTGCGGTGTACGTGCCGGACATCAGGCCGCGACCTCCCGGGAGACGGAACGGCGGCGCACCCGGCGCAGCCGGTCCGCGCGGCGGTCGCCCAGCGAATTCAGTGTGTCCGCGAGAATGTCCTGGGGCATGCGCCGCAGAGAAGCGGCACTCATGGAGCGCAATTTCCGTGCCACTGCCGGTTCGAACCTTTCGATGGATTCCAGGTGGTGCGCCATCACCGCGCAATAGGTGCGCACGGCCTTCGGCAGCAGCCGGTCCGCCTCCGGATCCCGCGCCGTCTCTTCGAGGACCTGGTCGAAGGCCCGGATGAAATCGAGCTGCCGCACGTCGCCGATCTGGGTGAGCGAGGACGCCACCCCGCGCCGGTAGAAGACGCCCGGCAGCCCGACCACCGCGAAGGACTCCGCCTCGCGGTGCAGGCGCCAGATCCAGGGCCGGTCCTCGGCCGTGCGCAGCCCGTCCCGGAAGCGGAGCAGCCCCGACTCCACGAGCCGGCGGTGATAGGCCCCGGCCCAGGCGTACGCGTAGTCCACCGGGGTCGACCGGTCCGACGGCAGGATCACGTCGCGCGGTCGCAGCACCGTGTCACGCAGACCGTGCGGGACCTGGTGGACGGTGCGCACCCGGTCGGTGAACTGCACATGGTCCGTGCGGACGAAATCGCAGCCCAGCCCCGCGATGGCGGCCAGCAGGCGTTCGAAGTGGCCGGGAACCACCCAGTCGTCGCCGTCGAGGAAGGTGAGGTATTCGCCGCGCGCCGCGTCGATCCCGGTGTTGCGCGCGGTGGCCAGGCCCCCGTTCTTCTCGTGCCTGATCACGACGGCGCCCGGGATCTCACGTTCGGCACGCAGCAGGATCTCCAGGGTCCCGTCGGTCGAGCAGTCGTCGACGAGAATGAATTCGAAATCATTTCGGGCATTGGCCCGCAGACTTCGCAAGGTATCGGGGGCATATGCCCGCACGTTGTAGAACGGCACGATGACGGAGAGCTTAACCACGCGCCACACGCTAGGCGGAGGCCCGGCATTTGCCTTGGCCCCGGAAAGGACGACAGGTGAACGAAGAATGTCGAATTGGTGAACCGGATCGATTGTCTGTTCCGTGCGGAGCGTTTGTGCAGGTGATTCGCCGATCGTCGTCGGGCTGTTAACCAGCTGTTGCCATCGCGTTGGGCCGCGAATCGAAATGCCTTCCTAAGTTCTGGGGCGTGCCCCCACGTACCGATAAGACGACCGCCCTCCGGGTAGCCGTGCTCGCCGACTCCGACACCCGGTGGAAGTGGGGCGCGCTCACCGCGCGCCGCCTCACCGCCGAGGGCTCCGGTGCTCCGGCGCGGCGTGTCGAGATCAGCGGACTGCTGCTGCGCGGCCGGGCCACCCCGACCCCGCGCCAGCTCGCCGAGGTGGGCGACGTCGGCATCGGCTCCGACCGGGTGCGCGAGGTGACGGCCGTCGAATTCCTGCGCACGGTGCGGGAGGAGCGGTACGACGTCGTCGTCCTCGCCCTCGTCGGGGGAGCCGTCCAGGCGATGCTGCACGGCCTCGCCGCGCTGGGGCTGCCGGACCGGCCGGTCGTCGTCACCGGCTACGTCGGCGTCGTCTACGAGAAGCTCGCCGACGGGCTGCTGCTGCGGCACGGCGCGGACGTCGTCCTCGCCAACTCCCGCCACGACGCGGAGCGTTTCCGCGCCGTGTACGAGGGAGTCGGCGCCGACGCCTCGGCCGTCACGGAGGCCGCCCTGCCGTTCCTCGGGGGCGAGCCGTACCGTCCGCGGGAGGGCCGCGACACCGTCGTCTTCGCCGCCCAGCCCTCCGTACCGGCCACCCGCGCCGAGCGCACGTACCTGCTGCGCAGGCTCGTCGAGCACGCCCGGCTGCATCCGGACCGCGAGGTGCTGCTGAAACTGCGGTCCAGGCCCGGCGAGCACACCACGCACATCGAGGAACTTCCCTACCAGCGGCTCGTGGAGCGCGTCCCCGGCGGGCCCCCGCCCAACTTCCGTCTGGTGTACGGGCACATGGGCGAGGTCCTGGACCGCGCCGACCTGCTCGTCACCGTCTCCTCGACGGCCGCCCTGGAAGCGTTGCACCGGCGCGTGGCGACCGCGGTCCTCACCGACCTCGGGGTCCGTGAGGCCCTCGGCAACCACCACTTCATCGGCTCCGGGCTGCTCACCTCCTGGGACCACCTGGACGGCGGCCACCGCCCGGAGCCCGACGCCACGTGGCTGGCGGGCCAGGGCGTCGCCGCCGACGGCACGTACGCCACCGCCTACGACACCGCCCGCGCCCGGGTGGAGACCCTGCTCGCCGCCTCCCGGCTGCCCGGCCTCGCCCCGTACTACAACCCCGCCACCGCACCCGGATACCTCCCCGGCATCCTCGCCCGCCACCACCTTGCCCCCGACGGCCACCCGCTGCCGGGCGCCGACCGCCCGCGCGAGACCGGCCGGGTGCGCGGCGCGGTGCGCGACGCGGTACGGGAGGCGGCGCGGGGCGCGTACCGGCAGGGCGTCCAGCGGGTCGCCCCCGTCATCCGCCGGATGGGCGAGCTGTGATGCGCGCGACCGGCACCCCCGCCCCCGTCCCCGCCGCGCCCGGGACCGTCGAGCGGTCCACCGTGTCCACCCCCTCAGGAGCAGAGATGACCCCGACCCCGACCGTGCTCGCCGTGATCCCCGCCCGCGGCGGTTCCAAGGGCGTTCCGGCCAAGAACCTCGCCCAGGTCGGCGGCGTACCCCTGATCGCCCGCGCGGTGCGCGCCTGCCTGGCCTCCCGCGAGGTCACGGACGTCGTGGTGACGACCGACGACGAGGCCATCGCGGACGCCGCCCGCGCGGCCGGTGACACCTTCGGCGCCCCGGAGCGGCTGCACCTCGTGCGGCGCCCCGCCGCCATCGCCGGGGACAGCTCCAGCAGCGAGGACGCGGTGCTGCACGCCCTGGACGCGTACGAGGCGACGCACGACCGGAAGGCCGACGTGGTCCTGCTCGTCCAGTGCACCAGCCCGTTCGTCGCCCGGGAGGACATCGACGGCGTGGCCGCCGCGGTCGCCCGCGACGGCGCCGACACTGCCGTCACGGTCGCCCCCTTCCACGGCTTCCTCTGGCGCGACGGCAGCGCGATCGAGGAGGACAACTACGGCGTCAACCACGACAAGTCCGTCCGGCAGATGCGGCAGGACCGCCCCGAGGACCTGCTGGAGACCGGCACCGCGTACGCCATGGACGTCGACGGCTTCCGCACCCACCGCCACCGCTTCTTCGGCAGCACCGCCCTGGTGCGCACCGACCCGGCGCGGGTCCTGGAGGTCGACGACCCGCACGACCTGGCCCGTGCCCGCGCGCTCGCGCCGCTGCTCGACCCGGCGCCGCTGCCCACGCTCGCCGACATCGACGCGGTCGTCCTCGACTTCGACGGCACCCAGACCGACGACCGGGTCCTCATCGACGCCGACGGCCGCGAGATCGTCGCCGTCCACCGCGGCGACGGCCTCGGCATCGCCGCCCTGCGCAGGGCCGGGCTGCCGCTGCTGATCCTCTCCACGGAACAGAACCCGGTCGTCGCGGCCCGCGCCCACAAGCTCCGCATCCCGGTCCTGCACGGCATCGACCGCAAGGACCTGGCACTGAAGCAGTGGTGCGACGAACAGTCCGTGGCTCCCGACCGTGTCCTCTACGTGGGCAACGACGTCAACGACCTGCCGTGCTTCGCACTCGCCGGCTGGCCGGTCGCGGTCGCGAGCGCCCACGACTCGGTGCGTGCCGCGGCGCGGGCCGTCACGACCACACCCGGCGGCTTCGGCGCGATCCGCGAGATCGCCGCCTGGCTGCTCGGGCCCACCCTCACCACCCCCGCGCACCCCATCCGCTCCACCGAGTCCACCGAGTGACCCCGGGGCCCCCACCCCACCACCCCGTGACACCACACCCCGATCCACCCCGCGACATCCCCCGAACCGAAGGAACACACCCCATGAGCACCTCCCGCCTGCGCACCCTCGGCACCCGCACCGCCGGCCCCGGCCGCCCCGTCTACATCACCGGCGAGATCGGCATCAACCACAACGGCGACCTCGACAAGGCCCTCGCCCTGATCGACGTGGCAGCCGAGGCGGGCTGCGACGCCGTGAAGTTCCAGAAGCGCACCCCGGAGATCTGCACCCCGCGCGACCAGTGGGACATCGAGCGCGACACCCCCTGGGGCCGGATGACCTACATCGACTACCGCCACCGCGTCGAGTTCGGCGAGGACGAGTACCGGACCATCTCCGAGCACTGCGCCCGGCGCGGCATCGACTGGTTCGCCTCCCCGTGGGACACCGAGGCCGTCGCGTTCCTGGAGAAGTTCGACGTCCCCGCCCACAAGGTGGCCTCCGCCTCCCTCACCGACGACGAACTCCTGCGCGCTCTGCGGGCCACCGGCCGCACCGTCATCCTCTCCACCGGCATGTCGACCCCGAAGCAGATCCGCCACGCGGTCGAGGTCCTGGGCTCGGACAACATCCTTCTCTGCCACGCCACTTCGACCTACCCGGCCAAGGCGGAGGAGTTGAACCTGCGGGTCATCAACACCCTCCAGCAGGAGTACCCCAACGTCCCGATCGGCTACAGCGGCCACGAGACCGGCCTCCAGACCACCCTCGCCGCCGTCGCCCTCGGCGCCGCCTTCGTCGAGCGCCACATCACCCTGGACCGCGCCATGTGGGGCTCCGACCAGGCAGCCTCCGTCGAGCCGCAGGGCCTCACCCGCCTCGTCCGCGACATCCGCACCATCGAGGCCTCGCTCGGCGACGGCGTCAAGAAGGTGTACGCGTCCGAGCTCGGTCCCATGAAGAAGCTCCGCCGTGTCGCGGGCGTCGTCGCCGAGAACGAGGCGGCCCCGGCCGCCGAGCCGGTCGCGGTCTGACGGGCCGACCGGTGAACCTCGCCTTCGTCGAGAGCCCGGTCCAGCTCCTGAACGTCCTGGAGTGGGCCTACGCAGAGGGAGGGGGCGACCACGTCCTCGGCGACGTCACGGTCGTCGTCCTCCCTCCGGTCGACCCGATGTCGCGCGGCCAGCTGCGCCGGACGGCGGAGCTGGCCCGCGACGAGGGCATGCACATCCGCTGGCAGGAGGCGCGCGGCGGCGCGAGCGCGCCCCTGAAGACCCTGCGCTCGCTGGCCGGACTGCTGCGCACCGCGGACCGGATCGTCATCGGCGACCCGTTCTCCCGCTACGTCCAGCTCCTGCTGACCCTGGTCAGCGCCCGCCACCTCACCGTGGTCGACGACGGCACCGCCACCATGGAGTTCACCGCCCAACTGGCGCGCGGCGAACGCCTGGTGCGCTGGCACCGCAAGGGCCGCACCGGCCCTCGCGAACTGGCACTGTCTCCGGTCACGGCCCGCGCCCGCAGCCGCTTCACGCCCTCCGCGGCCCGCACCGTCGAGGTCTTCACGGCCATGCCGGTCGAGGCCCCGCCCGGCGTCGCCATCGCCCCCAACACCTTCGCCTGGACCCGTTCCCGCTTCGGGCCGCCGCGGCTCACCAAGGGGGCCGACCTGGTGGGCACCTCCCTCGTCGAGACGGGCGTGGTCGACCGGGACCGCTACCTGGAGGCCGTCGCCGCCCTGGCCCGCACCCACCACGCCACCCGCTACTTCGCCCACCGCCGCGAGTCCACCGACAAGCTGCACGCCCTGGAGGCCGCCACCGGTCTGGAGATCGTCCGCCCCGACCTCCCCCTCGAACTCATCGCCCGCCGCGGCCCCATCGGCCGCACCGTCCTGAGCTTCCCCTCCACGGTCGTGCACACCCTGCCGCTGGCCCTGACCGGCACCGAGGTCCGGGTCGCCGTCTGCGACATAGACCCGCGATGGCTCCGCGACACCGCCTCCCCCCGCGCCCAGGGCTTCCTGACCGGGGTCACGGAGACCGCCCGCGACGTACAACGCCTGGCGCCCTGGCGCGCGACGGCGGTCACCGAGGCGTGACGAGCCGGGGAGCAGGAGGGGGCGGG
>NZ_JBIBYN010000007.1:0-62646 GCF_043083325.1 Streptomyces sp. NPDC014734
CCCCGCACCCCCACCGAACAAATCCTCACCACCATCTTCGCCCACACCCTCAACATCAACCACCTCACCATCGACGACAACTTCTTCGACCTCGGAGGACACTCCCTCCTCGCCACCCGCCTCACCAGCCGCATCCGCAACACCCTCAACACCCACCTCACCGTCCGCGACCTCTTCGAAACACCCACCATCGCCGGACTCGCCCCCCGCATCGGCACCACAACCACCACACACACCCCACTCACACCCCACCAACGCCCCCACCACACCCCCCTCTCCCCCGCCCAACAACGCCTCTGGTTCCTCCACCAACTCGAAGGCCCCAGCACCACCTACAACGTCCCGACACAACTACGACTCACCGGCAACCTGAACACCACCGCACTGCGCACCGCGATCGAAGACCTGGTCGCACGGCACGAAAGCCTGCGGACCGTCTTCCCCGAGACGGACGGCACCCCCTACCAGCACATCCTTCCCGCGGAAGAGGCCCGGCCCGTCGTCGAAGTCGTCCGTACGACCCCGGACCGGCTCGACGGCGACGTGGCCGCGGCGGCCCGCCACACCTTCGACCTGACCGCCGATCTCCCGGTTCGCGCCACGCTGTTCGCCCTCGGACCGGACGAGCACGTCCTGCTCCTCCTGGTGCACCACATAGCGAGCGACGGTCTGTCGACGGGGCCGCTCGTCCACGACCTGTCGGTGGCGTACGCGGCCCGTCGTGAGGGCCGGGCCCCGGCGTGGGAGCCGCTGCCGGTGCAGTACGCCGACTACACGCTGTGGCAGCGGGAGGTACTCGGCGACGAGTCCGACCCGGACAGCGTCATCTCACGCCAGATCGACCACTGGCGCACCGCACTGGCCGGGCTGCCGGAGCAACTGGAACTGCCGACCGACCGGCCGCGTCCGGCCGTCGCCGGGCACCACGGCGCCACCGTGCCCCTCTCCTGGGACGCCGAACTGCACGCGGGAATCGTCACACTCGCCCGCGAACACCAGGTCACCGTCTTCATGGTGCTGCACGCCGGCCTCACCGCCCTGCTCACCCGTCTCGGCGCGGGCAACGACATCCCGATCGGCACCCCGGTCGCGGGCCGTACCGACGACGCCCTCGACGACCTCGTCGGCTTCTTCGTCAACACCCTCGTCCTGCGCACCGACACCTCCGGCGACCCCACCTTCACCGAACTCCTCGACCGGGTCCGCGAGACGGACCTCGCCGCCTACGCCCACCAGGACGTCCCCTTCGAACGACTCGTCGAAATCGTCAACCCCACCCGCTCACTCGCCCACCACCCGCTCTTCCAGGTGGTTCTGGGGCTTGAGGAGGCGTCCGAGGGCGGCCTGGTCATGCCGGGCCTGACCGTCGAGGGCGCCGGTGTGGAAACGGGTGCGGCAAAGGTCGACCTCGCGGTGAACGTCCAGGAGACGTTCACCGGGGCGGGCGAGGCCGCCGGTATCCGGGGAGCGGTCGAGTTCGCGACGGAACTCTTCGACACGGAGACCGCGGTCACCCTCGCGATCCGCCTCGAACGCGTCCTGCGCGCCGCCGCCGCCCGGCCCTCGCTCCCGCTCAGTCGCCTCGACATCCTCTCCCCCGACGAACACCGCGAGATCCTCCACGACTGGAACGACACCAGCCGTCAGGTCCCGCAGGCCGCCTTCCCCCACCTCTTCGAGGCCCGGGCCGCCCGCACGCCCCACGCCCCCGCCGTCGAACACGACGGCAGCACCCTCACGTACGCGGAGCTGAACACCCGCGCCAACCGCCTCGCCCACCACCTCATCGGCCGGGGCATCGGACCCGAACAACACGTCGCCCTCGCCCTGCCCCGCGGCACCGACCTCGTCACCACCATCCTCGCCGTCCTCAAGACCGGCGCCGCCTACCTCCCCATCGACCCCGACTACCCCACCGACCGCATCACCTACATGCTCCACGACGCCCACCCCGCACTCCTCATCACCGACACCACCACAACCACCCAACTCCCCACCACGAACACCCCCCACCTCACCCTCGACACCCACCCCCACCACACCCACACCCAGCACCCGGACCACAACCCCACCGACACCGACCGCACCACCCCCCTCCACCCCCACAACCCCGCCTACCTCATCTACACCTCCGGCTCCACCGGACGCCCCAAAGCCGTCGTCGTGTCCCACCGGGGTCTGGCCAACCTGTCGGAGCACCAGCGGGTCCGGCTGGGCGCGGGACCGGGGTGCAGGGTCTCGCAGTTGGTCTCACCGAGCTTCGACGTGTCGGTGGCCGAGCTGTGCATGGCGTTGCTGTCCGGTGCCTGCCTGGTCCTGCCGACGGGGCCGGTGGCCGGCGAGGAGTTGGGCGACTTCCTGGCGGACCGGGCGATCACTCACGCGCACCTGCCGACCGCGCTGCTCGCGGGGGTGCCGTTCCGTCCGCTGCCCGCGCTGCGCGCGCTCATGGTGGGGGCGGAGGCGTGCCCGCCGGACGTGCGGGCGTTCTGGTCGGCGGGGCGGTTGATGGTCAACGCCTACGGGCCGACCGAGGCGACCGTGGACGTCTGTTTCGCGGTCTGCGGCCCGGAGATGGGCACCGGGCCGGCGCCGATCGGCCGGGCGGTCTTCAACACGCGGGTGTACGTGCTGGACGACGCGCTGCGCCCGGTCGCCCCGGGTGTCCCCGGTGAGCTGTACATCGCGGGTCCGGGGCTGGCGCGGGGTTATCTGGGCCGTCCGGACCTGACCGCGGGCCGGTTCGTCGCCAACCCCTTCGGCGCTCCCGGCGAACGCATGTACCGCACCGGCGACCTCGCCCGATGGCGCCGCGACGGACAACTCGACTTCGTCGGCCGCGCCGACCACCAGGTCAAGGTTCGCGGCCACCGCATCGAACTCGGCGAGATCGAGGGAGTTCTGACCGCCCACCCCGGTATCGCCCGCACCGCCGTCGTCGTCCGCGAGGACCGCCCCGGCGACCAGCGCATCGTCGCCTACCTGGTACCCGCCGACGGCGCGGACGGGGACGGGTTCGACACCACCGGTCCGCGGGTCCGGGCGGCGGCCGAGCTGCCCGAGTACATGGTGCCGTCGGCGTTCGTCGTCCTGGACCGGCTCCCGCTCACCCCGAACGGGAAACTGGACCGGCGGGCCCTGCCCGCGCCCGAGTACGCGGGCGGCGAGGGGGGCCGGGCGCCGCGCGACGCCCGCGAGGAGGTGCTGTGCGGACTCTTCGCCGAGGTCCTCGGGGCGGAACGCGTCGGCATCGACGACAACTTCTTCGACCTCGGCGGGCACTCGCTGCTCGCGACCCGGCTCACCAGCCGCATCCGGTCCGCCTTCGCCGTGGAGCTGAGCCTGCGTGACGTGTTCGGGATGCCGACCGTGGCGAAGGTGTCCGCCTGGCTCGACGGCGGTGCCGCGGGGGCGGGCGGCGCGAACCGGGGCCTGGAGCCGTTGTTGCGGCTGCGGTCCGCGGGGGACGGTGTCCCGTTGTTCTGTGTGCATCCGTCGGTGCCGCTGAGCTGGTGCTACACCGGGCTCGGGGGCGCGCTCGACCCCGTGTGGCCGCTGTACGGGCTGCAGAGCCCGGCGCTCACCGACGACGGTCCGCTCCCGGCCGACCTGGACGCGCTGATCGAGGACTACGCCACCCGGATCCAGCGGGCCCGCCCGTCCGGGCCGTACCGGCTGCTGGGCTACTCACTGGGCGGCACCCTCGCCCACGCGATCGCCGCCCGGCTCCAGAACCGTGGGGCGGAGGTGGAGTTGCTCGCCGTGCTCGACGCCTATCCGGGTGTGGAGGCGGGGTCGGTCCCGCTCGACGAGGACCAGGTTCTCGCGCGGCTGTACGCGGATCTGGCCCAGGACGCGGGAAGCGCCACGGACACCCCGGGTGCCGGGACGGGGACGCCCGGTTCCGTCGCGGCCCCGGATGTGCCGGGTGACCTCGCCGGTCGACGCGCGGTGGTGCTCGCCTCCCTGCGGGAGGGCTTCCCGGAGGGCTTCACCGACGCGCGGCTGTCCCGGATGCTCGACGTGATGGTGCGCACGGTCGCGGTCAGCAGCCGGCGGGAGCCCGAACCGTTCAAGGGCGACCTGCTGCTGTTCACGTCGACGGAGGGACGCGCCGAGCCGGACGCCATGGCCGACGCGTGGCGGCCGGTGGTGACCGGCACCGTGGAGGCCCATCAACTCCCCTGCACACACGATCAGTTGCTCGACAAGGACGCGTTGCGGGATGTCACCGCGGTCCTCGGCCGACGGTTGCGGGACCTCGACGCCGGTCCACGGCCCGGGGCCGGTGGCCGTCGATAACGAAACGGAAGCCCGCCCTCGTACGGTCTCTGACACCTGTCGGACATCTATGCGAAGAGTGTGACGATGGCTGGGAAATACCTCTCCTCGATACCCGAGATCCACCGCCGCCGACTGCTGGGGCTGGGGGCGGCGCTGACCGCCCCCGCCCTGCTCGGCATCGGCGCACCCCGCGCCGTGGCCGCGCCGACGTCCGCGCCGTCGGCCGGCCTGCGGTCCGGGCGGTCCACGGGCGGGGGCGGGCTTGAGGAACTGAGCCTTACCGAGCTGCGTGACCGGCTGGCCTCCGGGCGGCTCACCTCGGTGGAGCTGACCACCTTCTACCTGAACCGGATCGCGGAGCTGAACCACAAGGGACCGGAGCTGCACGCGGTCATCGAGACGAACCCCGACGCACTGAGGCTCGCCGCCCGGCGGGACGCCGAGCGGCGGGCCGGCAAGGCCCACGGAGCGCTGCACGGGATACCCCTGCTGGTCAAGGACAACCTCGCCACGGCGGACCGGATGCACTCCACCAACGGCATGCGGGCGCTGCTGGGCGCCCGGCCGTCGAAGGACGCCACGGCGGTGGCGCGGCTGCGCGCGGCCGGCGCGATCCCACTGGCCAAGGGCAATCTGACGTCGCTCGTCAGCGCGTCCAGCGGGTACAGCCAGCGCGGCGGCCAGACCCGCAACCCGTACAAGCTGGACCGCTCGCCCAACGGTTCCAGCGCCGGTCCCGCCGCGGCGACCGCCGCCGGTCTGTGCGCGGCGGCGGTCGGGACCGAGACCATCGGGTCCATCCTCGGCCCGGCGGGGTGCAACGGCATCGTGGGAATCCGGCCGACGACGGGGCTCACCAGTCGGACCGGCATGTTCCCGGGCGCCCGCAGCTTCGACACGGTGGGCCCGCTGTGCCGCACGGTCGGGGACGCGGCGCTGCTGCTCGGAGTGCTCACCGGGGTGGACCCGACGGACCCCGCGACGGCGGACAGCCGCGGCCACTTCCACCGCGACTACACGCCGTACCTGAAGCCGGGCGGGCTGCGCGGTGCCCGGATCGGCCTGCCCCGGGAGGTCTTCACCGGCTACAGCGCCCACGCGGACGCGGTGGCCCAGCAGGCGGTGGAGGTGCTTGAGGAAGCGGGCGCGGTCGTCGTCGACAACGCCGACATTCCCTCCGCCGAGCAGATGATGACAGACCTGGACGCGGCGTTCCTGGTGCAGATCACGGAGATGAAGCACGACATCGAGGAGTACCTGGCGCGGATGCCCGGTGACCACCCGCGCAGCCTCGCCGAGCTGATCGCGTACAACGAGGCGCACGCCGACACGGAACTGGAGTACTTCGACCAGGACATCCTGCGCGTGATGGAAGGCTTCCCCGGAAAGCCCACGGATCCCGAGTACAAGGAGGCGGTGGCCACCGTGCGCCGGGTCGCCCGTGACGAGGGGGTCGACGCGGCGCTGAGGAAGGACCGGCTGGACGCCCTCATGATGCCGACCGGCGCACCCGGGTGGAAGACCGACCTGCTCAACGGCGACCCTTCCATCATGGGCAGCGCGATCGCCGTGGGCTACGCGGGCTACCCGGCGGTCAGCGTCCCCGCCGGCTATGTGCACGGTCTCCCCATGGGCATCACCTTCGCGGGAACGGCCTGGAGCGAGCCGCAGTTGATCCGCTTCGCGAGCGCCTTCGAACGGGCCCACCCGGTATGGCGGGCTCCGTCGTTCACCCCCGCGAGCCCGGGTCTGTAGGCCGCGGTGGTGGGGTTTTCCCCCAGTGATTTACGGCGTGTGAGTGGCTCCTGCGAAGGCGGGTGCCGTCCTAGGGTCGTTGGTGTCGGCACGCTCCGCCCTCGTACCGGTGGGGCGGGCCCGCGTCCGTGAAAAGAGAGGAAGCCCCATGTTTCGTCGTTCCAGGCAGTCGCATCCCGAGGGAGGGGGGCACGCCCCGGCCGACCCCGTGTTGGGCGGCGGGCGGGGCGCCTGGGCCGACGGCCGCGCGGCGGTGACACTGCGGGACGTGCACCGGCGCTACGGCCGGGGCAGTACCGCGGTGCACGCCCTGCGCGGAGTCAGTGTCGCCCTGCCGAAGGGCAGTTTCACCGCGGTGATGGGGCCGTCCGGGTCCGGCAAGAGCACCTTCCTGCAGTGCGCGGCGGGGCTGGACCGGCCGAGTTCCGGGTCGGTGCTGCTCGGGGACACGGAACTGACGAAGGTGCGGGAGACCAAGCTCAGCGACATCCGGCTGAACAGGCTCGGTTTCATCTTCCAGCAGTTCAACCTGATGCCCGCGCTGAACGTGCATCAGAACGTGGAGCTGCCGCTCAAGCTCGCGGGCCGCCCGGTGGACCGCTCCCGGACCGAGCAGATCCTGGCCCGGGTGGGGCTGCCCGACCGGGGACGGCACCGTCCCGGTGAGCTGTCGGGTGGTCAGCAGCAGCGTGTGGCCGTCGCCCGCGCGCTGATCACCGACCCTGATGTGATCTTCGCGGACGAGCCCACCGGGGCCCTCGACACCGGCACCGCGGCCGAGGTACTGGCGCTGCTGCGCGAGGCGGTCGACGACCTGGGCGCGACCGTGGTGATGGTGACGCACGAGCCGAACGCGGCGGCGTGGGCGGACCAGGTGCTGTTCCTGGTCGACGGCCAGAACACCGACGAGCTGGAGCTGAGCGACCCGCAGGAGATCTCCGCCCGGCTGCGGACGCTGACCGCGCCCGCCGTCCTCCCCGGGGCGGCCGGCGGGGTGCGGGGGCGGACATGAGCACCGGACTCGCGCGGGCCCAGATCCGTTCCCGCCCCTCGGCCTTCGTCGGCACGTTCGTCGCGCTGTTCTTCGGCGCCCTGGTCATCATCTGCTGCGGTCATCTGCTGTTCGCCGCGGCCGGTGCCGACCAGACGCCGCAGCGGTACGCGGCAGTTCCGGTGCTCGTCGCCGCCGACTCGGAGGCGGCGGGCCGTCCGGTACCCGACCGGGAGCGGGTGAAGACCTCCCTGGCGGCCCGGCTGGCCGCACTGCCGCAGGTGGAGGCCGCGATCGCCGACACGGCGTTCCCCGTGACCGTGTCCGCCGGGGACCGCGCGCCCGTCGTCGTCGACGGCCGGCCGGGGTCCACCGTCCGCTTCGCCGCCGAGAAGGACACCACCGCGCCCGAGCTCGGCGCGGGACAGCTCGCGCTGGACGCGGACACGGCCCGCGAGCTGGGCGTGAAGCGGGATGCCACGGTGCGGGTGACCACGTCCGAGGGCGCCTCCTCCTACCGGCTCGCGTCCGTCGTCGACACCCGGCAGCCCGGGATCTGGTTCGCGGATGCCGAGGCCTGGCGGCTGTCCGGCCACCCGGACCGGGCCGACGCCATCGCCGTGCTGCCGAAGCCCGGTGTCACGGCGGACCGGCTGGCCGACAAGGTCCGCAAGGAGGTGGGGTCGGCCCGGGTGCTGACCAGCGCGAACGACCGCGGCTCGGTGGAGAACCCGGACTTCTCGGTGCTCCAGGAGAACACCATCGGCATGTTCGGGGCGATGGGCGGCCTGAGCCTCTACATCACGATCTTCGTGGTGGCGAACACCATGGCGCTGTCCATCGCGCAGCGCCAGCGGGAGACCGCGCTGCTGCGCGGCATCGGTGCGCGCCCCTCCCAGATCCGGCGGACGGCGGCCGCGGAGGCCTCGCTGGTGGCGGTGCTGGCCGTGGCGGTGGCCATCGTGCCCGGATACCTGCTGGCGCGGATTCTCTTCGACGCCATGGAGACACGGCACCTGATGCCCCCGGGCTCGGAGCTGGAGTTCACCTGGATCCCGGTGGCCGTGGCCGCCTTCGCCGGGCTGCTCGCCGCCGTACCGGGCAGCCTCATCGCCTCGTTCCGCGCGGCCCGCAGTCGCCCCGCGGAGGCGCTCGGGGAGGCCGCGGTGCCCCGTCGCGGCATCGGCCCGGTTCGCCTGCTGGTCGGTCTGGCGGCACTCGCGGGCGCCGTGCTGCTGACCGTCACCGTGCTGGCCGGCGGGGGTACGACGGCGAACAACGCCGCCCCGCTGATCCTGCTGCTGTTCATGGTGGTGGTGTCGCTGCTCGGTCCGCTCCTCGCCCGCTTCGCCACCGAGGTCCTCGGTCTGCCGCTGCGGCTGACCGGTGTCACCGGGGAACTGGCCACCCTCAACGGCCGGGCACGGGCACGCCGTCTGTCGTCGGCGATCGTGCCGGTGGCACTGGTGGTGGCCTTCGGGGTGACCAAGGTCGGGCAGCAGACCTCGCTGTCGTACGAGGCACGGGTGCAGAGCGAGGCCGCGCTGTCCGCCGACCGTGTCGTGGAGGCGCCCGGCGGGCTGCCCCAGACCCTGGCGGAACGCGCCGGGCAGGCCCCCGGTGTGGCCGCGGCGACCGGTATCACCGATCTGAGCCTGCTGGTGGGGCCGGGCGGCAAGGACGCCAGGCCCGACAAGGACTCGGTGCGGGCCCGCGCCTTCACCGGTGCGGGCGGGCAACTGGCCCGGAACCTGGACCCTGACGTCGTCTCCGGATCGCTCGCCGAGGTGCGCCCGGCGAACGGCGGGAAAGCGGCCGGTACGGTCGCCGTCGAACAGCGGGTCGCGGACCGGTTGGACACCTCGGTGGGCCGGCCGATCAGCCTGTGGCTGGGCGACGGCACCCGGATCCGTCCCGTGGTGGTGGCGACCTACAAGCGGGGAGCGGGCGTCGGTGACGTGCTGCTGCCGCGGGCCACCGTCGCCGGGCATCTGACCTCGCCGTTGGTCGACCGGATCCTGGTGCGCGCCGAGGGCAGCCCGTCCGAAGCTCTCGACCGGGGCCTGGAGTCGGCCGTCGCCGGCACCTCGGGGGCCACCGTGCAGACCGCGCGGGCGTTCACCCAGGCCTCGGAGGAGGAGACCGAGCAGTTCGCCTGGCTGGAGATCATGGCGCTGGGCGTCATCACCGGTTTCGCGAGCATCGCCGCCGCGAACACCCTCGTCATGGTGACGTTCGAGCGGCTGCGGGAGGTGTCGATGCTGCGGCTGATCGGCATGAATCCACGCCGGCTGCGCCGGGTCGTACGGCTGGAGGCTCTGACCGTCGTACTGGCCGGACTCGGCATCGGCATGGCGATCGCGCTGATCATCCTGCGCCCGCTGGTGCTGGCGGCCACCGGGGCGTCCTTCCCCTATCTGCCGCCGGCGCTGCTGGCCGTGGTCACGGCGGGCGCGCTGACGGTGGGGCTGGCGGCCACGATGCTGCCGCTGCGACGACTGCTGCGGGTCCGGCCCACCGACGGGGTCACCCGGCGGGCCTGAGGTCGGGTGACCTCCGACCGGAACGGGGCCGGACGGCGGAAGGGCCCCGAGGGGGCCCGGGAGCCGGACCCCCCGACCACTTCGCCCCGCCGACCGGACGGTCGGCGGGGCGAAGTGCTGCGCGCCCGCCCCGGCCGACCTCTCGCCCCGGGGCGCCTCTTCCCCTGTTCCTCCCGGGCCGACGGCCGCGGGCACGCGGCCCGTGCTGCCGCGTCAGCCCTCCGGGCCGAGGACCACGGCGGACAACTCCCCGCCGCTCTCCACCGCACGCAGGACGAGGCCCGCGTCCGCGGCCAGTTCGGCCCACTCGGCGCGCGTGCGCTCCCGTCCCCCGGTCATCGCCATCATCCACATGTCGTCCATGCGGCGCGGGTCGGGCCGGTCGTCGTCGAGCACGCGTTCCAGCAGGACGACGGTGGACTGCGCGGAGGTGCGGCGCACCGCCTCGGCGCAGCGGGCGAGGATCCCGGCGGCCACGTCGTCCGGCCAGTCGTGCAGGATGCTGCCGAGCACATAGGTGTCGTGGCCGTCGGGGACGAACGTCCGCATGTCACCCGGCTCGGCGCGGAACCGGCCGGGGTACCGGCGCGGCAGGTCCCCGGGGACGAGGTCCACCACGTCCGGCAGGTCGGTCAGGGTGACCCGCAACCGGTCGTCGCCTGCCAGCAGGAGTTCGCTGAGCCCGCCGGTGCCGCCGCCCAGGTCCAGCACGCGCGGGCCGCTGTGCCGCAGCAGCGCCGGAACGAGGGGCCGGTACAGCTGGTGGGCCCGCATCCGCATGTGCTCGTGGAAGGTCCGCAGGGCCTCGCGGTCGTCGCCGAGGCTGTCGAAGATGGCGGTGCCGTGGGCGAGTTCGTAAGCCGGGCGGCCGTCGGCGATCGTCTGTGCGAACGGGCCCCAGGCGGTGAAGAGGGCGTTGTCGGAGAACTCGGCGCGCAGGCTGCCCGGCCGGTCGGAGCGCAACAGGGTCCCGGCCGGGGTGAGGCGGACCATACGGCCGTCGTCGACGCGCAGTACGTCGAGTGTCTCGGCGGCGCGCACCAGACGGGTCAGCCGCTCCCGGTGCACACCGAGCGCATCGGCGAGGGCGTCGGCCCCGATGCCGTCCTCCGGCACCCGGTCGGCGACACCCAGGGCGCACAGCGCGTACAGCACGCGGCTGGGCGCGATGTCGAACAGCCCGGCGAGTCGCCGTCGTTCGCGGTCGAGCGGGTCAGACGCGGGCACGGACGTCCTCCCCCGCCTGGCTCCGGTTCCCCTCCGCGGCCGTGGCGCCGGAACCCTGCTCCTGCTGGGCCCTGAGCTCCCGCTCGGCCTCCGCCCGGGAGGTCTCGTACAGCTGCGCCCAGGGGGCGATCGGCGAGTCCCCGAACCTGCCGTGCCACACCTCAAGGTTGGCGAGCCGGTCGGCGGGCGGGATCGAGGGGAAGACCAGGAAGAGAATGTCCGTGATCACCATGGCGCGCACGGCGAGCAGCGGGTGCGGGGAGGCGAGCGGCCTGAAGGACGCGTTGTGAATTCCCGGCATGGGGTGCCCGGGAAAGAACTCGCCCACCATCTTGCCGGCCGCTACGGCCTCGGCCTTCAACGTCTGCTGGACGTCCACGACCAGCGCGGCGCGGGTGGCTTCGTCCGGGCCGACGGGGACCATGACGAACGAGTTGTAGACATTGTCGCCGCCGGAATCCTCACCGAGCCGGGCGAGTGCCGAACGGGCGGTCGTCTCCAGCCGCCGCCGGCCCCTGGGCCCGCTCACATCGACGGAACTCAGCGCCGCCCTGCCGAGTTTCAGGGACTGTTCCATGAAGGGGCACACGGCACCCTTGCGACCGAGATCGGCATGCGGTCGCGTCAGAAAGGACCGCAGCCACGCCGACGTCTCACCGACGATATCGCTCTGACTTTCCATCGCATTCATGACGAGTGCTGCACCCCACACCGGCATCGGTTCGGACCGTGAAACAGGAAAGGCTCTTTCACGCTTTCAGCAACGACGCTAGACAGTGCTTTTATCGCAGGGGTATCAAAAGGCCGCTGCGGGCTGCGGGCGCTCGGCGACCGGCACCACCTTCGGGTCGGCCAGGGGCCGGTAGTCCTCGGAGGCGAGGGCCACGGACAGGTCCAGCCGCGCGGCGTTGAAGTAGAGGGTGGGCTCGTCGAAGAGCGCGGGGTCGGCGAGGACCGGCAGCCGGTCGTGGAACGAGAAGGGGATGATACTGCCGCTGACGCAGCCGGTGAGCGCCTCGGCGACCTCGCGCCGGGCGAGTCGCGCCTCGGTCCCGCCGGCCTCCCTCGCCACCTGTGCGAAGTCCACCCGCCGGTCCCCGGGGATCACGGTGAGCACATGCCGTTCCCCGTCGGAAGGGCCACCGGTGACGGTGACGACCATGCACTTGGCGGCTGCCGACAGCGGGTGTCCGCGCAGGGCGCTGGCCCGGGCGGTCTGCCCCTCCGGTGGGTGTTCCAGCAGGGTGAAGCGGGCCCCGCCCTCCGTCAGCAGGCGGAGCAGTCTCTCCGACGTGGTGTGTTCGGTCAGGTGGGGCATGGGTGTCTCCTGGCGCTCGTACGCGGTCGGCCCCGGGAAGGCGAGGATGCGCCGGGGCGCTGAACAGACGGCGGTCGCACGGCCCGGCGCACCGTCACCGGCGACGGCGACGGCGACGCTTCCGGGCCTCGCACCGCCGGTACGAACCGGTCCCGCGTTCTTTCCGCGCCGGTTCGGCACCGCCCTCACGGAAGCGACGATCGAGGGCAGCCCTTTGGGCACGGATGCTACGGAGCCGCATTATCGAGTCCGCATCCACTGGGCATCCGGCGGCTGTTGTGGGGTCCGCCGTGAACGGTGGGACCGGTTTGCGTGTCATCTCCACGACGGCGGAGGAGAGTTCCGGGACCCGGGCGCGGTCCGGGCGGGGACCACCGGGTATTGACCGCGTATTGGCCGCCACCGGGCAGATCGATAGGGCGGCGATATAGGCACCTCCTAATGTCGGCGGCGCTCAGCGTGGAATCGGACGATCGGTTTCGCGGTCCGACGGACTTCCGGTGTGGGGGGCAACACTTGTGAGTGGCAGCGTGACGGGCGCGTCAGGCCATGGGGAATCACGGCCCGCATTTCTTCCCGCCGTGTCCGCGGAGCTCGCGTCCGCGATCGGCCGTGTGGCCGGGCAATGCGGTGTCGACACCGAAATCGTGTGGCTCGCGGCACGGGCCAAAGTGGCGGCCACCGTCTCCGGTTTCCACGAGGGCGCGGTGGAGGAGGGCACCTGGCGGGACGTGATCACCCGGGTGGCCACCTCGGCCGGTCGTGCGGAGGCCCTCCTCGCCTGGCAGGGCGCCGAGGCGCAGGAGTACGTCTCCGCCGAGCGGGTCGCCGGATACCTGCGCACGGCGCTCGAACTGCTGACGTCCGCCCCGGACGCACCGCACCACGCGCGCGGACTGCTCCCGGCCGAGGAGACGCGCACACTTCTTGAGGAGTTCGCGGGGCCGGTCCGGGAACTGCCCGACCGCCGGTTCCACGAGCTGTTCGAGGAGCGGGTGCGCCGTCACCCCGACGCGGTCGCCGCGGTCCAGGGCGACCGCCGGTGGACCTACCACCAGCTGAACGTCCGGGCCAACCGGATCGCGTGGTCGCTGCACCACCGCGGGGTGTGCCCGGAGGACGTGGTCACCGTGGTGACCGAACGCACCCTGGAGTGGCTGGCGGCGGTGATCGGTGTCCTCAAGGCGGGCGGCTGCTACCTGCCACTGGAGCCGTCGTTCCCGGCGGACCGGATCTCCACCGTGCTGGCGCGCAGCGGCAGCCGCTGGGTGCTCGCCGAGCGCGGCGTGCCGCACTTGGCCGCGGCCCTCGCCGACCGTCCCGACGTGGAGCGGGCGTACCTCGACGAGGTGCTTGCCGAGGACCGCCCCGAGGACGACCCCGGCCTGCCGGTCACGGCCGGTCAGCTCGCCTACATCTACTTCACCTCCGGCTCCACCGGCGAGCCCAAGGGCGCCATGTGCGAGCACGCGGGCTTCCTCAACCACCTGTACGCCAAGATCGAGGATCTCGGCATGGCGGAGGGCGAGGCGGTCGCGCAGACCGCCCCGCAGTGCTTCGACATCTCGCTGTGGCAACTGGTGTCGGCGCTGCTGGTGGGCGGCCGGACGCACATCGTCGAGCAGGACGACGTGCTCGACGTGCACCGCTTCCTGGACACGCTGGAGGGCGGGGGGATCCAGGTGGCGCAACTCGTCCCCTCCTACCTGGAAGTGGTCCTCTCCGCGCTGGCCGAACGGCCGCGCCCGCTGCCCCGGCTGCGCTGCGTGTCGGCGACCGGCGAGGCGCTGAAGAGGGAGTTGGTCCAGCGCTGGTTCGACATCCTGCCGTCGGTGCTGCTGGTGAACGCCTACGGGCTCACGGAGACCTCCGACGACACGAATCACGAGGTGATGGACCGGGTCCCCGAGGGGCGCTCGGTGCCGCTCGGCCGCGCGGTGCGCAACGTCCGCGTGTACGTGGTCGACGAGCACCTCGCCCCGGTGCCGCTCGGTGTGCCGGGAGAGATCGTCTTCTCGGGTGTGTGCGTCGGCCGCGGCTACGTCAACGACGAGGCCCGCACCAAGGCCGCGTTCGGCCTCGACCCGCACCGGCACGGCGAACGGCTGTACCGCTCCGGCGACTTCGGCCGCTGGCTGCCCAACGGCAGCCTGGAGTTCCTGGGACGGCGCGACGCCCAGGTGAAGGTCAACGGTTTCCGCATCGAGATCGGCGAGATCGAGAACCGGCTGCTCCAGGTCCCGGGCGTACGGGACGGCGCGGTCGTCGTCGCGGGCCCGGCCGAGCGGCCGTACCTCGTCGGCTTCCACACCGGTGACGAGGCGGTGACCGCCGACGGCCTGCGGGCCGCGCTGACCGCGGTGCTGCCGGGGTACATGGTGCCGCAGCACCTGTACCGGCGGGACGCGCTGCCGCTGACCGCGAACGGGAAGACCGACCGCAAGGCATTGACCCGGCTGGCGGCCGAGGCGGAACGCAGCGCGGGCGCGGACGGCTTCACGGCCCCGGCGACGGATACCGAACGCCGGGTCGCCGCGCTGTGGGCGGGGCTGCTCCGGATCCCGCTGGAGCGGATCGGCCGCGGGTCCCGTTTCACCGAGCTGGGAGGAACCTCCCTCACCGCCATCAAGCTGGCCGTCGCGCTGGACCGGGTGGTGTCGGTGGGGGAACTGGCCCACACCCCGACCGTCGCCGCGGTGGCGGCGCTGCTGGAGCGGAAGACCGCCGAGAAAGGCACATGAGATGAGTCCCCTGTCCGTGCACGACCCCTCCGCCGCGGTGGCGGGCACCCCGACCGACGCCGGGCCGGACGCCCCGGCGCGCGTCCTGCCCGTGCTGTCGGCCGAGCCCCCGACGGGCTCCGTCGCCGACTGGACGGCACAGCGCCGGGAGGAGATTCACGCGCTGGTCACCGAGTACGGCGCCGTGCTGCTGCGCGGCCTCGGCGTCGGCTCGCCCGCCGAGGTGGCCGAGGCCGCGGAGGCGTTGGGCATCGAGCGGATGACCGAGCGGGAGCGGTTCGCGCCGCGCCGGTCGCACGCCCCGGGCGTCTACACGTCGTCGGAGTGGCCCGCCGACGAGCCGATGTGCATGCACCACGAGCTGAGCTACGCGGCCGAGGTGCCCGGCCTCGTCCTGTTCGGCTGCCTGACCGCGCCCGCGAGCGGTGGCCTCACCCAGGTCGCCGATTCGCAGCAGGTGTTGCGCATGCTGCCGCCGGAGCTGGTCGAGCGGTTCGAGCGCGGCGGCTGGCTGCTGACCCGGATGTACCACGATGTCGGTGTGCCCTGGCAGGAGGCGTTCGGCACCGAGGACCGGGCGGCTGTCGACGCGTACTGCGCGGCGGCCGGCCTGGACCACGAGTGGCTGCCGGACGGCCGTCTGCGCACCCGGCAGCGCCGGGCCGCCGTGCTGCCGCACCCGCGCGACGGGGTCCCCGTCTGGTTCAACCAGGCAGCCTTCCTGAACGAGCAGACCATGGACCCGGTGATCCGGGACTACCTGGTCGACGTGTACGGCCCCGACGGCCTGCCCTTCAACACGGCGTACGGAGACGGCGCGCCGCTCACCGCCGAGACCGTGCAGACGATCAACGCCGCCTACCGGGCGGCCTCGATCGGGGAGCCGTGGCAGAGCGGCGACCTGCTGCTGGTGGACAACCTCCGCATGGCCCACAGCCGCGACCCGTACGAGGGCGACCGCGACATCGTCGTGATCCTCGGCAACCCGGTCCGGCTCGCCGGCCACGTCCTGTCCTGACCCTTTCCTCATGGAGCCATGATGTCCGTTTCCGACACCGCCCCATCGTTCGCGGTGATCTCCGGCAGCCAGGTGTACCGCGCCCTCCAGGGACGGCATCGGGATGTCGTCGCCCTGGTCGAGGCCGCCTACCGCACCCACGGCGCGGGCGAGACCGTCAACCCGCCGTCGTACTTCCTGCGCTTCCCCGACCGTCCGGCCTCGCGCATCATCGCGCTCCCGGCGTCGATCGGCGGCGAGAGCCGGGTGGACGGCATCAAGTGGATCTCCAGCTTCCCGGAGAACGTCGCCGCCGGCATTCCGCGCGCCTCGGCCGTGCTGATCCTCAACGACCGGGAGACCGGTTATCCGCTGGCGTGCCTGGAGAGTTCCATCATCAGCGCGAGCCGCACCGCGGCCTCGGCGGCGCTGGCCGCCGACCGGCTCACCGCGGGCGGCGAACGCCCCCGCCGCGTCGGCATCTTCGGCGCGGGGCTCATCGCACGGTACGTGTACGACTACCTGGCGGGCACCGGCTGGTCCTTCGACGAGATCGGTGTGCACGATCTGTCCGAGGCGCACGCCGACGGGTTCGCCTCGTATCTGCGGGACGCATCCGGCGGTGCCGCGAAGGTGACGGTGCACGACAGCGCCGAGGACGCGGTACGCGGCTCGGACCTGCTGGTCTTCGCGACGACGGCGGCCACCCCGCACGTCACCGATCCCTCCTGGTTCGAGCACCGCCCGCTGGTGCTGCACGTGTCGTTGCGCGACCTGTCGCCGGAGGTGATCCTCGCGTCGTCGAACATCGTCGACGACGTGGAGCACTGCCTGAAGGCGGACACCTCCGTCCACCTTGCCGAACAGCGCGTGGGACAGCGCGACTTCATCGACGGCACCCTCGACGACGTGCTGACCGGCCGGGTGCGCCCGGACCGGGACCGGCCTGTCGTCTTCTCCCCTTTCGGCCTGGGGGTGCTCGACCTGGCGGTCGGCAAGCACGTGTACGACACCGTGCGCGCCGCCGGGGAGCTCGCCGTGGTCGACGACTTCTTCCACGAGATGCGTCGGTACGGCTGAGAGCCCGTCGGGTGACCTCCGACCGGAAGGCGGACGCGGCATGGTGCGTGCGGTTCCAGGGCGCCGGAAGGGCCCGGTGGCGGAGCTGCTCGGTCATTACGGCAGCGCCGGAAGCGTGCCCACCAGGACGTGGCCGCCCGGTCAGAGGTCACCCGACAGGCTCCGAGCCGTCCGCATCCCCAACCGTGCACACCCGCGGGAGGCACAGTGCCGATCATCTCGGCTCCCCATGAGTTCAACGAGAACGATCTCTACGTCGACCTGGGACCGTCCCTCGGCGTCCCTCTCCACCTCAAGTGCGAGGGATTCAATTTCTCGGGCTCGATCAAGCAGAAGGCCGCTCTCGAAATGGTCGAGGCGGCGGAGCGGTCGGGTCTGCTCACTGCGGACTCGATCCTGGTGGAGTCCTCCTCCGGCAATCTCGGTGTCGCGCTGAGCACGATAGCCGCGAGCAAGGGCTACCGGTTCGTGTGCGTCACCGACTCGCGTTGCAATCTCGCCACCCGGCAGATGATGGAGGCGCTCGGCACCGAGGTGCAGATCATCACCGAGCCCCACCCCGAGGGGGGATACCTCGGGGCGCGGCTCGCCCGCCTCCAGCAGTTGTGCGCGAGCGACGACCGGTACGTATGGCTGAACCAGTACGTCAACGCGAACAACTGGCGGGCGCACCACCGGCTGACGGCGCCGCAGATCGCGCGGCGCTTCACGGACCTGGGGGTGCTGTTCGTCGGGGCCGGCACCACCGGCACGCTGATGGGCTGCGCGCGCTGGTTCCGGGCGCATCGGCCCGAGGTGCGGATCGTCGCGGTGGACAGCGTCGGCTCGGTCATCTTCGGCGGCCCCCCGGAGACCCGGATGATCCCGGGGCTGGGCGCCGGCGTGCGGCCGCCGCTCCTCGACGAGTCGTTCGTGGACGACGTCGTGCACGTACCCGAGATCGACACCATCCGGGCCTGCAGGCGACTGGTCGAGCGGGGCTTCCTGTTCGGCGGCTCCACCGGGACGGTGGTCGCGGGCGCGGAGCGCTGGTTCGCCGAGCACGGCGCCGACCGCCGCGGCGGCACCGCCGTGGCCATCGCGCCCGACCTCGGCGAGCGCTATCTCGACACGGTCTACCAGGCCAACTGGGTGCACCGGCTGTACGGCTCGGACGCACTCGACCTGGACGGGGCGATGGCCGCCGGCACGCCCTGACGCCGCCGTCCCGCGCCGGGCGGGACCGCCACCGCCCGGTCCGTCCCGGAGACGCCCCCGGCCCCGCCCCGGCCGGACCACCGGTGAAACACCCGAGCACACCGAAGAACACCAAGCACACCAAGCACACCAAGCACACCAAGCACACCAAGCACACCAAGCACACCAAGCACACCAAGCACACCAAGCACACCAAGAGAGGTACCTCATGAGTAATCCGTTCGAGAACCCGGACGGGCGCTACCTGGTCCTGATCAACGACGAGGACCAGTACTCGCTGTGGCCCGCGTTCGCCGAGGTTCCGGCCGGCTGGACGGTGGCCCAGCAGGAGGCGAGCCACGCGGAGAGCCTCACGTACATCAACGAGAACTGGACCGACATGCGTCCGCGCAGTGTCGTCGAGGCGATGGGCTGAACGGGATGACGACGACGGCGAGTGACACGGAACCGGGTGTACTGACGACGGGTGCCGACGACCGGCTGCTGACCGGGCGTCTGGCGGGCTGGCTGGCCGACCGGCCGGGCGCCGCCGTGGACGACACGGCGTGGCTGGCCGAGGTCCGGCGGGCCTGGCCGGAGCTGCCTGCCGGGCTCATCACCGGTCTGCGGGAGTTCCGTCACGATTCCGGCCCGACCGGCACCTTGGTGATCCGGGGGCTGCCGGTCGGTGAGGAGAGCCTGCCGCCGACCCCGACCCGGCCGGGTTCCGTGCAACGGGAGCCCACTGTGGGCGCGGCGGTGCTCACCCTGGTCGCCAGCGCTCTCGGCGATCCGGGGGCCTTCCGGGCCGAGAAGAGCGGCGCGATCGTGCAGGACGTCGTTCCCGTGCCGGGGAAGGAGGGGGACCAGAGCAACGCGGGCTCCGTACTGCTCAGCTTCCACACGGAGAACGCCTTCCATCCGCACCGGCCGGACTTCGTGCTGCTGCTGTGCGTGCGGGCCGACCACGAGCGGGTGGCCGAGTTGCGCACCTCCTGTGTCCGGCAGGTCCTTCCGCTGCTGACCCAGGAGTCGCGGGAGGCCCTGTTCCGCGAGGAGTTCGTCACCGCGCCGCCGCCGTCGTTCGGCTCGCACGACGGCGGCACGAAAGCGCGCGCGGTGCTGTACGGGGCCCCGGAGGATCCGGATCTGTGCGTCGACCTGGCGGCCACCGAGCCGTTGACGGAACTCGGCCGGGCGGCCATGGACGAGCTCGGCAAGCTCTTCGAGCGGACGGCACAGGGCGCGCGGCTGGTCCCGGGCGATCTGGCGATCGTGGACAACCGGGTCACCGTGCACGGACGGTCCTCGTTCCGGCCCCGCTACGACGGCCTGGACCGCTGGCTCCAGCGCACCTTCGTCTTCACCGATCTGCGCCGGTCGCGCGGGTACCGGCAGAACGACGGCCACGTGCTGGACTGACGGGGTGACCGGCTCGTATCGGCGTAACGAGCTGCGGCTTCCACGGCCGGACCGTGGAAGCCGCAGGGCGGGGTGGTCAGGCCGCGGGGGCCTGCGGTGAGCGGGCGCGGGCGACACAGTCCACCGGACGGTCCAGCATCAGGGCGGCGAGCTCGTTGCTGATCTGGTTCATGCCGTGGCGGGCCGCCTGGTCGATGACCGAGATGAGGGCCTGCCGTTCGGCGCGCAGCCAGTCCGCCGGGTACCGCACCAGTCTGCTGTACAGCGCGGCGTCGGCCGGGCCGCGCTGTGGGGCGGTCCGGCACAGGGGATCGAGGGCGTCGTGCTCCGCGCGCCGGGCGTGCTCGGCGAGGGTGCGCCAGCCCTCGAACGCACGGCTCAGCGCGGCGCGCCGGTCCTGGACGCTCTCGTGCCGGTGGCCGAGTTCCTTGGCGTACAGCCGGGACAGGGTGCGGAAGCGGTAGCGCGGCTCCCCCGTCCCGTCGAATCCCGCCGCTGCCAGTAGCTGGGCCGTCAGGAGCTGATCGATCAGCTTCTCGGTGCCGGCCAGGTCCCGGTCCAGCAGTGCCGCGCCCACCCAGGCGGCGAAGTCCGGCGCCTCCAGCAGACCGAGCCTGCGGTAGAGGAGGGCGGCGTCCGGGGACAGGGTGCGGTAGCCGAGGCTGAAGACGGAGCGGATCTGCGCACCGGCGACACTGAGTTCGTCGAGCCTGGAGTGCTCCGGGGTGAGCCGGGAGACCAGGTAGCCGATCGGCCAGTGGGGCTTGGCCGCCAGGCGGGCGGCGGCGACCCGGATCGTCAGGGGCAGCCGGTCGCACAACTCGACGAGCTGGACGGCCTCCGACCGGGCGGCGTCGACCCGGGCCTCGCCGATGACGCGCCCGAGCAGGCTGACCGCCTCGTGCACGGGCAGGGCGTCCACGCCGATGCGGACGGCTCCGTGCCGGATCAGCAGTTGTTCGAGTTCGCCCCGGCTGGTGACCAGGACGCAGCAGCGGGAGCCGCCGGGGATGAGGGCGTGGATCTGGTTGAACGTCTGGACGTTGTCGAGCACGATCAGGACCCGGCGCCCGGCGAGGACGCTGCGGTACAGGGCGACCCGCTCGGCGGTCGCGGCGGGGATCTCCGTGGCGGGAACGCCCAGGGAGGACAGGAACCTGCCCAGTACCGCGTCGGCCGTGGGCGGTTCCTGGTGCTCCTGCTGGGGTCCCAGGTCGGCGAAGAGCAGCCCGTCGGGGAAGCGTTCGGCGACCCGGTGGGCCCAGTGGATGGCCAGACCGCTCTTGCCGGCGCCCGCGGGGCCGGTGATGAGTCCGACCGAGAGCGGGGTGTGGGCGGCCTCGTCGTTGCCGACCAGACCGCCCAGTGCCGCGAGTTGCGGGACGCGTCCGACGAAGTCCGGTACGTCCGCGGGCAGTTCCATCGGCATGCGGCGTTCGGTGGTGGCCGGTCTCGGTGCGGTGGTGGCGGGAGTGATCAGCCCGGGGTCGTCCTGGAGGATGGCGGTGTGCAACTCCTGTAGTTCCGGGCCGGGTTCCAGGCCGAGTCCCTCGACGGACTCCTCCCATCCCTCGCGGAAGGTCTCCATCGCCTCCGCCCGGCGGCCGACCCGGTACTGGGCCAGCATCAGGGCGTGGCGGGAGCGTTCACGCAGCGGGTGGTCGCGGACCACGGAGACGAGCCCGGGGATGATGTCGCGGTGGTGGCCCAGCTCCAACTGGACCTCCACGAAGCTGTCGTACGTGGCGAGGCGCAGTTCCTCCAGTCGCTGGATCTCGTCCTCGACCTGGGTGCCCGCCACGCCCGCGAGCGCCGGGCCCTGCCACAGGTCGAGCGCCTCCTCGTAGAGGGTGGCGGCGTCGACCGGGCGCTGCTGCCGGACGGCTTCCTGGGCATCGGCGACGAGCCTGTCGAAATCGGTGGCGTCCAGGTAGTGGTGGTCGAGCGCGAGAACGTAGCCGGGGTGGGCGGTGAGGATGACCTCGTCGTCGCACCCCTCGACCTTGAACCTCTTGCGCAGTGCGGCGATGCAGATGGCCACCTGGGTGCGGGCCGTGGCCGGAGGTCTCCCGTTCCAGACCGCTTCCACCAGCACGTCGACCGAGACGACGTTGCCCGGACGGAGTAACAGCATGGCCAGGATGGTTCGCTGCCGTGAGCCCCCTATGGAGACCGGGCGGCCCTGTGCCGTCACGGAGAGCGGGCCGAGAATTTTGAATTGAAGTTGCGGTTGTCCTGTCCCTGAACTCATATATCCCCCCGATTCTTCCTTGCGGCTATTTCCGCGTGACGCCCGGCGGGTGCCGTACGGAAATAACGTGCTCCGAAGAGATTGAAAACCGGCCGAAGCGAAAGCTGGAGTACAGCCGACAAACATCGTCCGATAAACGCTTCACAAGCCGTTCGAAGCGTTCAAAAATATACGACATGACAGTGTCACGCGCGCCCCCCGGTTCCCTGTGAACACCCCCCGTGCGGCACCGGGCCTCAGGCGCGGCTCGTATACCGGCGTACGGCCAGCGGAACGAACACCACCAAGATCCCACACACCCACGCCAACGCGCCCAGCAAATTGCCGGCGACCGGCCCTCCCACCAGCAGCCCGCGACAGGCGTCCACCACCAGTGTGGTGGGATTGACCTGTGCAAACGCCTGGAGCCAACCGGGCATCGTCTGCGGGTCGGCGAACATCGAGCTGCCGAATTGCAGCGGGATCATCCACAGAAATCCCATGGACTGAACCGCTTGGGGGCTCCGGATGGCGAGACCGACGAAAGCCGCGATCCAGGACAGCGACAACCCATAGACCATAAGCAGCGCAAGTGCACCGAGAACGTACAGGGGATTCGTGTGGATCCGGAACCCGATGACCAGTCCAAAGAGCAGAATGACCGCCTGCCCGAGGGCCAGTCGGCACAAGTCGGCGAGAATCCGGCCGGACAGGACCGCGGACCGTGCGATCGGCAGGGAACGGAAGCGGTCCATGACCCCGGTGCTGAAGTCCAGGTTCAGCGCCACCCCGGTGACCTGGGCGGCGAAACTCGCGACCTGCACCATGATGCCGGGAACCAGATACTGTCGGTAATCGGCCTGGTCCCCTCCGATGGCCCCGCCGAAGACGTAGACGAAGATGAGCGTGAACACCATCGGCATCAGCGTGGCGTCGAGCAGTTGCGAGGGGTCGTACCGCAGTTGGACGAGATTGCGCCGAGCGATCGCCAGCGCGTGCCCGACGGCCTCTCTCGGCCCCACCCGGCGGGTGGTGGCGCGGGCCTTCCCCTTCCCGGTGCGGTCGGGCGGGGGCAGCAGCGTCGCGGTCATACGGTCGTCCGTCCTTCCGTCGACGTGCCCCCGGTAAGGGTCAGGAACACCTCGTCGAGGCTGGGGGTATGGGTGTCGAGGGCGTCCATGGGCACGCCCGAGGCGGTGAGCGCGTGGACCGCGGCCGTCAGGTCGCCCTCGTGGACGAGCGGCAGGCAGACCAGTCCCTCCGCGTGGTCGACGGTGGCCGTTCCTCCCCCCGTCGCCGTGAGGCGGCGGGCGACCTCGGCGGCGTCGACGCCGCCGCCCGGACGGACCCGCAGCACCTGCCCTCCGACCCGCGCCCGGAGTTCGGCGGCGGTGCCGCCGGCGATCATCCGGCCGCGGTCGATCACGACGATCCGGTCCGCCAGGGCCTCCGCCTCCTCCATGTACTGAGTGGTGAGCAGCACCGTCGTGCCACGCGCGACCAGATCACGGACCATGTCCCACAGTTCGTTGCGGCTGCGCGGGTCGAGTCCGGTGGTGGGCTCGTCCAGGTAGAGCACCTCCGGATCGCCGACGAGACTCGCGGCGAGGTCGAGGCGGCGACGCATGCCCCCGGAGTAGTCGCGCGGGAGCCGCCGCGCCGCGTCGGTCAGCCGGAACCGTTCCAGCAGTTCGTCCGCCAGGGACCGGGCGCGCTGCCGGGGAATCCGCAGCAGCCGGCCGATCATGTAGAGGTTGTCCCAGCCGGGAATGGACTCGTCCACCGAGGCGTACTGACCGGTCAGGCCGATGCGCGCGCGTACCTGCAGCGCGTCCTCGACCACGTCGTGGCCCGCGACGCGGGCGTGTCCCCCGTCGGGGCGGATCAGCGTGGCCAGCATCCGGACGATCGTCGTCTTGCCCGCGCCATTGGGTCCCAACAGCCCGAGCACGGTCCCGGCGGGGACCACGAGGCTGACACCGTCCACGGCCCGGTTCCCGTCGAACTCCTTTACGAGGCCGTCGATCTCGATGGCAACGGTCACGGGTTCTCCTGACGGACGAGCGGATCTCGGGTGCATCCGGAGGGCCGCGTAGACGCATCTGCACGTCTTCGAGGCGTGCTTCGAACTCGCGTCCGACGGTAGTTGAAGCACTTATCGCTCTTCTATTGCGCCCCTTTCACACCAGACCCACCTGCCTCACACACCCCCGGCCGACCCGGTCCGACGTGGGGAAAACCCCACCATCAAGCCTCGACCTAGGTCCGTCGCGTCCCCTGTCCAACTCGCCTGGAATGAAAGGGTGTCCATACACCACAGCAGTCAGGCCGGAACGATCCCGCCGAAGGAGCCGGGCCGTCGGTGGCGCACCCGGCCGACCCATCGGTGGACCCGCCGGTCGGTGTGGGTGACCGGCTGGGTGATCGCCGCCGGATGGGCCGGATTCTTTCCCCTCTTCTCCGACCAGGCCACGCACCGCACCTGGGGCCTGTGCGCCGCCGTCGCCTACCTGTGCGCGGCGGGCGCCGCATGCCTGCTGCCCCGGCCCCGCGCCGCGGAACTGTCCGTGGGTCTGGCGCTGACCGGCGCGGTCGTCCTGCCGTTCGTGTACCTCGCGCTGACCGGGCAGGCGCAGGGCGAGGTCGAGGTGATCGAGCGGGCCGGCACCCTCCTGCTGCACCACGGCACCCCGTATCTGGCCCACCCCCGGACCGTCATGGACTACACCCCCTACCTGCCGGGCATGGCGCTGTTCGGAATGCCCAGGGCCCTGCTCGGCGACCACTCCGCGGCGGCCCGGCTGTTCGGGGACGCACGGCTGTGGTGCGCCGTCGCCCTCCTTCTGAGCCTTCACGCGGGCCGCGTGGTCCTGCGCGGGCACGGCTCCCGGGCCGGGGACCGGGCCGGCTCCGGCGGTGCCGGGCGCCGCGAGCCCTCCTCGTACGCGATCGGCGTGGTGGTGCTGACCGCCTCCCCGGTCATCGCGATGCCCCTGTGCGTCAGCGGGATAGACATGCCGCTCATCGGGCTGTGCTGCCTCGGCCTCGCGCTCGCCGCCCGGCGCCGCCCGGTCGCGGCCGGGCTCGCCCTGGCGGCCGCCTGCTCCCTGAAGTGGACGGCCCTGCCCGCGATCGCGGTCGCCGTGGTCCTGCTGGCCCGGGACGCGGGCGCGCGGGCGGCGGTGCGTGGCGCGGTCACCTCGCTCGCCGCGACGGTGGCCCTGGTCCTGCCGTGCGCACTGGTCTCCCCTTCCGCCATGGTCCAACAGGTGCTGGCCTTCCCCACCGGCCGCGGAGACCTGCCCACCCCCGCCGGCAGTCCGATGCCCGGTCAACTGCTGGCAGGAACAGGGACATTCGGCTGGTACCTGACCACCGCACTGCTACTGTGCGGTGGTCTGGTCGTGAGCGTCTGGCTGGTACTGCGGCCGCCCGCCGGAGCGGTCGCCGCGGCCGACCGGCTCGCCGCCGGGCTGTGTACGGCCTTTCTGCTCGCCCCGGCCGGGAGGTTCGGATACTTCGCGCTGCCGGTGGTCCTCGTCCTGTGGTCCCGCCGAGCCGACCCCGCACACAACACCGCGGCACGCCCGGCCACTCGGCCGGTCGCGCTCGCCGCCCGCGCACGTTCCCGGCCCACGACGATCCCCACCCACGACTGAAGGCGGCACCTCCCGTGAGCACCACCCTGGTCATCACCAACGACTTCCCGCCCCGGCAGGGCGGCATCGAGACCTTCGTGCACGAAGTGGTCACACGGTTGCCCGGCGAACTCGTGGTGTACACGTCGAACGAGCCGGGCGCGGCGGCCTTCGACCGCACCCTGCCCTTCCGGGTGGTCCGTGACCCGTCGCGGACCCTGCTCCCCACCCGTCGGACCGCCCGGCGCGCGGTGGAACTCGCCCGGGCCCACGGCTGCGACCGGGTGTGGTTCGGCGCGGCGGCCCCGCTCGCCCTGCTGGCTCCGGACCTGCGCCGGGCCGGTGTCCGGCGGATCGTGGCCACCACGCACGGTCACGAGATCTGGTGGGCCCGCACGCCCGGGGCCCGCCGGCTGCTCCGGCGGATCGGCGACGACGTGGACACCGTCACCTACCTCGGCGACTACACCCGGTCGCGGATCGCGTCGGCCCTGGGACCGCGCGCGGACCTCGCCCGGCTCACCCCGGGCGTGGACGCCGGGGAGTTCCGCCCCGGGCGTGCCGCACGGGCCCGGAGCACCCTGCGCGAGCGGTACGGGATCAGGGAGGACCAGAAGGTCGTGCTGTGTGCCGCGCGCCTCGTACCGCGCAAGGGACAGGACACCCTGCTGCGGGCCCTGCCGCTCATCCGGCGCGTCATACCCGAGACCGTGCTGCTGCTCGTGGGCCGCGGACCGGACGAGCGGCGACTGCGCCGCCTGGCCCGCGGCTGTCCCGCACGCTCGGTCGTCTTCGCGGGCGGGATGGACCACGCCGAGATGGCGGACCAGTACGCCGCGGCCGACCTGTTCGCCATGCCGTGCCGCACCCGCAGGGGCGGCCTGGAGGCCGAGGGACTCGGCATCGTCTTCCTGGAGGCGTCGGCCAGCGGCCTGCCCGTCGTCGTCGGGCGCTCCGGCGGCGCCCCCGACACGGTCCTGGACGGACGGACGGGGCACGTCGTCGACGGCCGCGACACCGCTGCCGTGGCACGGGCGATCACCTCCACCCTGATGTCGGCGGACCGGGCGGCGATGGGTGAGGCGGGACGGCAGTGGGTCGAGACCGAGTGGTCCTGGGACCTGACGGTCCGCCGGCTGACGGAACTGCTCACACCGGCGTCCGAGACACCCTCCACGTCCGCGCCCCTCGGCTGAGAAGCTGTCGGGTGACCTCCGGGAGGACCGTGCCCCGGGGGTCCCCGGGGTCGGCGCTATTCGCCGGAGGAACCGCGCAGATGGGCGAGGACGGCGAGGACCCGCCGGTTGCCGTCGGTCGGGTCCAGGTCCAGCTTCATGAAGATGTTGCTGGCGTGTTTGACCACGGACGACTCGGTGATGGTGAGGCGCTGCGCCATGGCCTGGTTGTTGAGGCCCTGCGCCATCAGCGCGAGCACCTCCTGTTCCCGGGAGGTGAGTCGTCCCAGCGTCTGGGCCTGGGCCTGCTGGACCAGCAGCACGCGCACCACCTCCGGGTCGATGACCGTGTGCCCGTCCGCCACGCGGGCCAGCGCGTCCATGAACTCGGACACCTCGCCGACCCGGTCCTTGAGCAGGTAGCCGAGTCCGCCGGTGCCCGCGCCGCCGCCGCTGAGCAACTGGGTCGCGTACACGGTGGCCACGTACTGGGACAGGACCAGCACGGGCAGGGAGGCATAGCGGCGGCGCAGCACCATGACCGCCTTGAGCCCCTCGTCGTGGTGGCCCGGCGGCATCCGCACATCGGTCACCACCACGTCCGGACGGTGCTCCTCCACCGCGCTCACGAGCGCCTCGGCGTCGCCCACGGCGGCCACCACCTCGTGGCCGCCGCTCGTGAGCAGCTCGACAAGCCCGGCACGCAACAGCACGGAGTCCTCGGCGAGAACTATCCGGAACACGGAACCTCCACCCGGAGTTCGGTCGGTCCCCCGAGGGGGCTGACGACGGTGAGCCTGCCTCTGAGGATCGCCACGCGGTCGGCGAGCCCCCGCAGCCCGTCCCCGCTGTCGGGGTCGGCGCCGCCGCGTCCGTCGTCGACGACGGCGAGATGGAGCCGGTCGTCGCGCAGCCGGCCGGTGATGGTGATACGAGAGGCCCCGCTGTGCTTGCCCGCGTTGGCGAGGGCCTCGGTCACGGTGAAGTACGCCGTGCTCTCCACCGAGGTGGGCAGCCGGTGCGGCAGATCGATGTCGACGGTGACGTCGATGGGATTGCGCAGCGCGACCTCCGTCACGGCCGTCGCCAGTCCGTGATCGGTGAGCACCTGCGGGTGGATGTCACGGACCAGACGTCGCAGTTGTTCGAGGGCGAGCCGGGCCTCGCCGCGTCCTCGGGCGATCAGCTCGCGGGCGCGGGCGTTCTCCTCCCGTACCTGCATCTCGGCGAGTCCCAACGTCATCGAGAGTGCGACGAGTTGCTGCTGCGCGCCGTCGTGCAGGTCACGTTCGATGCGGCGCCGCTCGGCCTCGAAGGCGTCGACAAGCCGGGCCCGGGACCGGGTCAGCTCGATGACCCGGGTGCTGAGGCCCTCGTCGCGGGGCGACAGCATGAACCGGGCGCCCTTCGCCTGGGCTCCGGCCAGCCAGCCCGCCGCGTACCCGGACAGGGCGAGTCCGACGAGCCCCGCGAAAGTGGCGGGCAGGGCGTCCGCGGGGCTGCCGACCGGGTCGCCGGGCAGCAGCGTCACCGTGTCGGGCGCGGCGGCCCACACCAGCAGGGGGGCCGCCGTCAGGAAGAGGGAGAACGCGACGAGCAGGGCGACGGCTGCACCGGAGGCGGTGCCGAGCACCGCGAGCGTCACCACGTACCCCAGTTCGCGCCAGGTGGCCCGTTCCTCCAGCCGGGCGCGGAACCAGCCCTTGATCCCGACGCCGGAGAGCAGACTGTGCGGATCCGCCATCGGCTCGGGTTCGACGAGCCGGATCCGGCGCCGCTCCAGGGCCGCCACGGGCACCCCCAGCACGGCGGTGGCCACCAGGATCAGCAGGCCGATGCCGAACAGGGAGAGAGTGACCCCGGACACGACGAGGACGATCAGGGCGATCAGCACCGCGTAGCCGAGGACGGCCCCGCTCAGAACGTACGCCAGGCAGCGCAGCGGCCAGAGCGTCAGCAGGTAGCCCATGGGCCGCTCGCGCAGCACCTCCCACACGGCGATACCCCTGTGGTCGTCCTCCTTCGCCGGCGTCCGGTCCTCTCCCGCCATCCGGGGCGGTACGCCGTCGCCCCTCCATCGCTCCGGCATGTTCCCCCTGATCGGCCGTGCCCGGTCCACCACCTGTCAACTGCCGGACCCGGCCACCAAGATACCTGCCGACGCGGGTCCCACCGGAGCGGCCGGAGGCCCGGCGACCCGCGCCGAGCCGTACCGGGAGGAAGCCGGACGATCGGAGGGATCGGAGGGATCGGAGGGATCGGAGGGATCGGAGGGATCGGAGGGATCAGGGCGATCAGGGGGTGCGCAGGAGGGACGCCCGGTCGACCTTCCCGTGGGCCGTCATCGGGATCCGGTCGAGGAAGACGTAGTTCTGCGGCACCATTTCGGCGGGCAGGTGCCGGCGGACGAACCGGGTGAGGGCCGAGGCCGAGTGGGCGCCGCCGTCCGCGTCGCCGACCACGTAGGCGGTGAGACGGTCGCCGTCCGGCTCCCGGTCGACCACCACGTCGCTCACCCCGGGACAGCGGCCCAGCACCCCCTCGATCTCCCCCGGCTCCACCCGCACACCCCGTACCTTGATCTGCCGGTCGATCCGCCCGAGGAACTCCAACTCGCCCGCGTCGTCGCGGCGTACGAGATCACCCGTGCGGTACCAGGTGCGGTCGGAGCCGGTGACGCGGACGAAGCTCCGTTCGGTCGCCGCCGGATTCCTCCAGTACCCGAGTGCCAGGCACCCGCCGCCGACCAGGAGTTCTCCCTCGGTACCGGCCGCGGTCTCCCGTTCGCCGTCGAAGACCATGGTCCGGGCCGGGCCGATCGCCCGGCCGATCGGAACGGGACCGGTGCTCGTCGGTGCCACTTCGTGGCTGGTGGCGACGACCGTCGTCTCCGTGGGGCCGTAGTGGTTGACGAAGCGCCGCAGGGGGTGCCCGTCGCGCAGACGCAGCCGGTCCCCTCCGGTCAGCAGGCACCGCAGTTGCCCGAAGTGGGTGCCGTGCCGCAGGTACGCCTCGGCCAGCGGGGTCGGCAGGAACGACAGGTCGATGGACCGCGCCTTGTACCAGTCGCCGAGCTCCCAGGGCGCCAGCTTCAGTTCTCCCGGCGCGAAATGGACGGACGCGCCGTGGCAGAGGTACGGCCAGGTCTCCCACATGAAGGCGTCGAACGACATGGCCGCGATCGACGAGACCCGGTCCGCGGGCAGCACGCCGTAGGCGCCGCCGTGCCAGCGCGCCAGCCGCGCGAAGGAGTCATGGCCGACCAGCACGCCCTTGGGCACCCCGGTCGAGCCCGAGGTGTGAATGAGGTAGGCGCCACCACCGGTCGTACCGGACGTCGGGGGTTCCGCCGCGCCGCACGCCGCCAGGTCGATCACCCGCGCCACCCCGGGCAGATCGGCGCCCGCGTCACCGGAAGAATCTCCGACGACGGCCTGCGGGGCGGCGTCGGCGAGGATCGCCTCCAGCCGGCCGCGGGGCGTGTCGGGGGGCAGCGTGAGACAGACGCCCCCCATCAGCCAGATGCCGAGCTGAGCGGTGAGCACACCGGTGCCGCGGTCCATGTGGACCGCGACCACCGCGCCCGGCCGGACCCCGCTCCGGGTGAGGGCGAGGGCGACTCCACCGGCCCGCTCCACCAGTTCGCGGTAGCTGCTCCGCCCGCCCGCGCTCTCCGCGGCCGGCGCGTCCGGCTGCCGCCGGGCCCGGTCCAGGACCATCTGCGGAACCGAGCCGATGCCGTTCCCGCGCATGACGGCATTCACCTGTTCTCGACCGCCACGCAGGCCGCCGCCACGGCCTCCGCGCGGGCGTCCGTCAGGAACTGCCGCGCCGGAACGCTCATCCCGTGCTCCGTGCGCAGCAGCGAGATGACCTCCATGACGAGCAGGGAATGGCCGCCGATCTCGAAGAAGTCGGACTCCGCGCCGATCTCCGGCGCGCCGACGACCTTCCCGTAGGCCTCAAGCACCGCATCGAGTGAGTTGTTCATGTCATTTCCTCTTTCAGGCAGGCTGGACAAGAGCGGATTCGAGCCTTCGGAAACCGGTGCCGACTGCCCACCGGACGGATTCCGGCACGAGTCGGACCTCGGGGAACGCGGCCGTCCATTCGGATATCGCCGTCTTCGCGCCCCGGCGGGCTATCGGAGCGCCGAGACAGTAGTGAATTCCGACCCCGAAGGCCATGTGCCGCTGGTTCCGCGCGAAGTCGAGGACATCGGCGTCCCGCGTGTGGTGCCAGTCCCGGTTGGCGGCGGCGAGAAGCACCAGGACGCGGTCACCGGCCCGGATGGTCCGGCCGTCCACGGTCAGATCCGACAGCGCGACCCGAGGGACCTGTGGTACGGGCGTGTCGAAGCGCAGCAGTTCCTCGACGACCGCGTCGGGATCGGCGTGTCCCGCGGCGACTTCCTTGTAGAGACCTGGTTCGCGCAGCAGGTGCAGCAGCCCGCTCGCGATGAGCCCGGCCGTGGTCTCCTGACCGGCGAAGGACAGCAGGTGGGCCGTGTGCAGATAGGGGTCCTCGGGCGCCTTCGGGTCGTCGCCCATCAGGGGGAACAGCGCGCTGTCCCGCGAGAGGTCGGGGGCCAGCTCGCGGTAGAGGCCGTTGAGCCGGTCGACGGCGGCGGCGGCCCGCTCGGCGAACTCCCTCTTGTGCGGCTGGGCGAGGAAGCTGGCGATGGCGGTCATGTGGACGGCAGCCCCCACCATGACGCCGACCGGCACATCGAGCACCCGGGCGAGCATCGCGCCGGCGACGGGTGCGGCGAAGTCGCTCGCGATGTCCACGCCGTCGAGCGGGCGCACCAGCTCCAGCCGTGTCGCGACGATGTCCCGGAACTCCTCGGCGAGACCCTCCACACGGTTGCGGGTGAAGAAGGGCTGCAGGGCCCGGCGGTTCCTCGTGTGGTCCGGAGGGTCCATGAGCATGAACCAGCCGAGCAGCATCCGTTCGAGTTCGGGGAAATCGCGGGCGGTCGACTCGCTGACGTTCAGCCGGAGCCAGTCCGAGGACATCGCCGGAGAACGCAGCACGGTGTTCACCGCGCTTCTGCCGGCGACCACCCACACTTCCAGCATCTCGTCCCAGAAGACGCCGGAACGATCCTGAAAGGTTTTGTAGACAGGGTAGGGATCTTCCCAGAACGAAACCCCCATGGCCGGTACTCCCTAATCAGCGGTGTGACGTCGTGCGGTGGACCCGGATTCGGCGGCCACCGTGGTGAGAAGCTCCTGGTAGGCCGCCCGCAGAGTCCGGACGGTTCGCGCCGGGACGCGTTCCGGCTGACGGGCGAACGTGACCTTCAGGGAGCCGTCGGCCTGCGGCCGGGCCTCCACGACGAGTTCGTGCATCGCGCGCGGATGGCCGATGTCGACGCCGGTGACCCGGCAGTCCTGGAGACCGAATGTGCCCTGGCCGACGTCCTGGAGGGCGAACATCGTCTGGAACAACGGATTGCGGTCGGAGCGGGCCGGCCTGATGCTTCCGACCACCTCGGAGAAGGGAACGTCCTGCGCGGCGAACGCCTTCATGACCATGTCATGGGTGGCGAGCAGTGCCGAGGGGAAGTCGTGGCCGAGGCCCCGGAAGGGGATGCACAGCGTGTTGATCAGACAGCCGACGAAGCTGTCGGCCGAGGGGATGTCACGCTTGGCCACCGGGACACCGATGCCGAACTCGCCCTGGCCCAGGCTCCGGTGGAGGACCGTGGCGTAGGCGGCGAGAAGCACGGTGAACAGGGTGGTGCCGGCGTCGACCGCCCTCTTCTCCAGCAGGGTGACGTCCGGTGCCGACAGTGCGAAGGACACCTCGGCGCAGGACACCTCGGCGCAGGAATCCTCGGCCCTGTCGGGGCTCCGGCCCGGAGATTCCGGTGGGGAGTCGAGGCGGAGCTGCGGAAGGCCGGTGAGGGCCTGCGACCAGAACTCCAGCTGCCGTGTCAGCCGGTCCGGGGCGAGTTGCGCGGTCCGCTCCCCAAGGACGTCCGCGAGGCGGGCCGACGCCCGGCCGAAGTCCGGTTCCGTCCCCGCGAGGCGAGCCGCGTAGGCGAGGGCCAGCTCCTCCAGGAGGATCCGCTGCGACCAGGCGTCGAAGGCGACGTGGTGGACACAGAGCGCGAGGAAGGTCGTGGACGCGCAGGTGACGGCCGCGCACCTCCACACCTCCCCGCGCTCGATGCCCAGCGGTGTGAACACGTGCTCGTGCAGGCGGCGGAGGGCCTCCTCCTCACCGGCCGCGGGGGGCAGCACGCGCAAGGAGACGGGGGCGCCCCCGGTTCCCCCGTGCGCGCGGGGCCGGGGTACTGCCTCGTACACGGCCCGCAGCGCTTCATGGCGCCCGCCCACGTCCCGCACCGCTTCGGCCAGGGCGGCGAGGTCCAGCGGGCCGACGATCCTCCACACGGACGGGCACAAGGGTGCGAGGTCCTCGGGGTGGAACTCGTGCGCCATCGCGAAAGCGGCCTGCATGCCCAGGAGTTCCACCGCCTGCTGCGACGACGAGGGCGGCGGGCCGTACGCAGCGGCGTGGGGCGCGTCCGTCGCGGCGTGCGGGACGTGCGGGCCCTCCGTCGCGGCGTACGGGACGTGCCGGCCGTGCGGGCGCGTGCGGCGCAGTTCGGCCAGGAAGCCGCCGAGCGTGGGGTGGGCCATGATCAGTGAGATGGGGATCGGCGCCCCCAGCAGCGCCCCCAGCTTGGTGCACAGCCGCCCGGCGTCCAGGGACGTGCCTCCGAGGGAGAAGAAGGAGGCGTCGGACGGCACGTCGCGGCGGTGGAGGACTTCCGCGAACGCGGATCCGACGACGGCTTCCAGCTCGTCACGGGGCGTCTCGTCGCCCACCGCGGAAGGCACGTCGTCCGGCGGGGGCAACTCGGCTGCCAGTCGCCGGTGATCGACCTTGCCGTTCGCGGAGAGGGGGAACGCGTCGACGTGTTCGAGCCGGTCCGGGACGAGGTAGCCCGGAACCCGGGCGACGATGTCGCGCCGGAGTGTGTCGGGCCGCGGGGCCGCCGGGTGTTCCGTGGTGTAGAAGGCGGCGATGCCGCGGCAGATGCCGTCGTCGTCCGTGCGCGGGACGGCGACGCAGTCCGTCACGCCCGCCGTCTCCCGGACCAGGTTCTCGATCTCCGCCAGTTCGACGCGGTGTCCGCGGAGCTTCACCTGACGGCCGATGCGCCCGTGGAAGTGGAGGATTCCGTCGGCGTCGGCGGAGACCAGGTCACCGGTGCGGTACATGCGGCGCGGATGCCCCGGACCGTCGACACGGACGAACTTCTCCTCGGTGAGTTCGGGCTGCCCGAGGTAGGCGACCGCCAGGCCTTCGCCGGCGACGAGGAGTTCGCCGGGCTCTCCGGTCGCGCAGGGCTTCCCGTCCCGGCGTACGTGGACCCGTCGGCCGGCCACGGCCCTGCCGATCGGGATGCCGTTCTCGCGCGAGCAGTCCTCGGGCGTGATCTCGTGCACCGTCGTGAAGACGGTGCTCTCGACCGGCCCGTACCCGTTGACCAGGGTGATGGCGGGATGCGCTGCCAGGAACATGCTCACATGCCGCGCGGAGAGCCGTTCACCGCCGATGAAGAGACGCCCGAGACCGCCGAAGCAGCCCAGATCCTCCTCGACGAACATGTTGAAGAGCGAGGAGGTGAGCCACAGGACGTTCACCCGGTGGGCGGCGGTCAGCGCCCGCAGCGCGGGGGGAAGCAGGTAGGGCCCGTCGGCAAGGACCGACGTGCCGCCGGACAGCAGCATGCCCCACAGTTCGAGACTGAAGGCGTCCCAGGGAAGCGCCGCGGCCAGCGGCATGACGCTGCCCGGCGCGAAGTCGCGGAACACCGGATCCCTGAACAGGCTGACCGTCGCCCGGTGCGGTGACACCACCGCCTTGGGCACACCCGTGCTGCCGGAGGTGAAGAAGACGGTGGCGGGGGCGTCCGGGGGGACGGCGGGTACGGGAGGAGCGGCGCACCGCCGCCGCGACCGCCCGACCGGTGGGGGCACGAAGACGGGAAGGCGCCACCGTGCCGGCTCGCTCGACACGACGACCCGGGCGGCGAGGTGGTCCACCAGCTCCTCCTGCCGGGCGCGAGGCCACTCCGGAGCGATGAGCGAGTACGCGGCGCCCGTCTTGAGTACGGCGAGTACCGCCACGACCAGTCCCGCCGAACGCGGCAGGACGACGGGAACGATGTCCCCGGCCCCGGCGGCTCCGAGCCGTATCAGCTCCTGCGCCCAGGCGTTCGAGACCTCGTCCAGTACGCGGTAGGAGTACCGGCGCTTCCCCTCGATCAGCGCGACGCGGTCCCCGTGCTCCCGTACCCGTCGGGCGAAGACCGCGCACAGGGTCTCGCCCGGCCCGCCGGGGTCCTCCGCTCCGGACGCCCACGACCCGTCCGCCGCCCACAGCCCGTCCGCCGTCCGCGGTTCGTCCTCGCACGGCACCCCCGACGCGTCCGCCGCCCCCCGTTCGTCCTCGCACGCCGCCCCCGCCCCCGCCGCGTCCGGCGTCCGCGCGCCCCGCCGTGCGAACAACTCGCGCGGGCCCGCGGCGGGCGCCTCCCGCACCGTGCCGTTCCCCACGGCCGACACCTGGACGCCCACGCCCGGAAGCTGCGAACCGTGCCTCGATGTTCCAGCCATGCCGCTGACTCCTAGCAGTCCTTGTCGATGCTCGTGGTACATCGGCCGGGTCGGCCCGCCCGAGGCGCTCGGGCACCAATGCCGTGAAACACCGCGTTCCGTGCCCGCACGCGGCGCGGCGGGATCGCCGGTCACCGGCACGGACGAACAGGGAGACCGGCGGTGAGCGACAGCACCGGGGCGCCACCCAGGCACCCCTGACCACCGTCATCACGCCAGCTCAGAAGGTAGGTCGCCCAGCTTTCGTCTCGTTATCGCGCACGCTTCGCAGCCCGGTGTCCGGCCCGTGCCCGGGCACCGGCCCTGGTTGGAATGCCGATACGCCGCTGATAAACGGTGCTCCTAGGCTCCGCGCAGTCCAACCCGTCCGAATTCCGGTCGCCGTCAACCTTGTTGTCGTCGCCCGACTTGCCCGTCACCGGTCCTGTCGTCGCCTGACCCGCTCGTCACCGGTCCTGTCGTCGCCTGACCTGCTCGTCACCGGTCTCGTCGTCGCCTGACCTGCTCGTCACCTGTCCTGTCGCCCCGGGCCCCGGAGAACGCCCGGTCCTTCCCCGACCAGTCCAAGTAGTGGATGGAAATGTCGAACGCTCACCACAAGACCTCCCGGTCCGTAGTACTGCGCGAATTCAACAAGCCCCTCGCTCTGGAAGAGCTGGATGTCACCGAGGCCGGACCCGGCGAGGTCGTGGTCAAGGTGGAGTACGGCGGAGTCTGCGGCACCGACGCGCACCTGTGGAACGGACGGCTGAACATCCCCACGCCCGTGGTCCTCGGACACGAGGGGCTCGGAACGGTGGAACGGATCGGTTCCGGCGGGTTGACCGACGCCAACGGCGACCCCGTGGCGGTCGGCGACACCGTGATGTGGGCGTCCTCGATCTCCTGCGGCTCCTGTGTTCCCTGCCGCCTGCACGAGGAACCGACGCTGTGCGAACGGCGCAGCACCTACGGCGTCAACCTCACCGTGTCGGACGCGCCCGGCCCGTCCGGCTCGTGGTCCGAGCGCATGGTGCTGCGCGTCGGCACCAGCGTCGTCAAGGTCCCCGCGGGCGTGGACCCGTCGGCGGCGATGTCACTGGCCTGTGCCGGGCCCACCATGGTGCACGCCCTGTACGGCCGACGGCCCGTCAGGCTCGGTGAGACCGTGGTGGTGCAGGGCAGCGGACCGGTGGGGCTCGCGGCGGCCGCCATGGCCCAGCTTGCCGGGGCGGCCCGAGTGATCGTGGTGGGTGGGCCCGAGGCCCGCCTCGCGACGGCCCGGGGGCTCGGTATCGGTGACCACCACCTCGACATCATCGACGGCCGGGACCCGGAGTCCGTGGTCGCCGAGGTCCGCGCCCTGACCGGTGGATACGGCGCCGATCTCGTCATCGAGTGCGCCGGTGCCCCGAACGCCCTCCCGCAGGGCATCGCCATGGCACGGCGCGGCGGCTCCTACCTCGTGGTGGGCCAGTACACGGACCGCGGCGAGATCGACATCAACCCGCACCAGCTCGTCCACCGCCAGCTCTCCCTCCTGGGCTCCTGGGGATTCACCGGCGCTCACCTCGTCGCCTACGTGAACCTGCTGCCGGCGCTCACCGCACGGTTCGACCTCAAGTGCCTGGTGACCGAGTTCCCGATGGCCGACTGCGAGACGGCCCTGCGGCACGTCGGCGCGGGCACCGTGCTCAAGGCCGTGCTGCGCCCTTGAGCACGGCCGGGGGAGAACCACGTCCGCGGAGGGAGAAACCGTGCGGCTGAGCACCGTCATCCTGCCCACCCGGCGTTGGGCCGAGGGCGGCGGCGACCGGTGGCGGCGGGCCGAGGACCTCGGATTCCACGCCGCCTACACCTACGACCACCTGGCGTGGCGCAGCCTGCGCGACCGGGCCTGGTTCGGCGCCGTGCCCACACTGGCCGCGGCGGCGGCGACCACCCGGTCGATCGGGCTCGGCACTCTCGTCGCCTCCCCCAACTTCCGTCACCCGGTGCCGTTCGCCAAGGAACTCATGACCCTCGACGATCTGTCGGGGGGACGCGTCACGCTGGGACTGGGCGCCGGAGCCAACGGCTTCGACGCCACGGCTCTGGGGCAGTCGCCGTGGTCGCCGCACGAACGGAGCGCGCGCTTCGAGGAGTTCACCGAACTCCTCGACCGGCTCCTGACCGAGCCCCGCGTCTCGTACGACGGCGCGTTCTACCGCGCCCACGAGGCGCACAACCTGCCCGGATGTCTCCGGCCCCCACGGCTGCCGTTCGCGATCGCCGCCACCGGGCCCCGGGGCATGAGGCTGGCAGCCCGGTACGGGCAGGCCTGGGTCACCCTGGGCGACCCGCGGCTGCCCGACAGCAACGCGCAGCGCTTCCGCGCCACGATCACCGAGCAGGTCGAGAACCTGGACAAGGCCCTTGCCGAACAGGGGCGGGCGGCACGGGACATCGAGCGGATCCTGTTGACGGGTTTCAGCGGCGCCGATCCGCTGCGGTCCGTGGACGCGTTCGTCGACTTCGCCGGACGCCACGTCGAGCTGGGCTTCACCGAGATCGTCATCCACTGGCCCGTCGAGGACTCCGTCTTCGAGACCGACGAGAAGACCTTCGAACGCATCGCGTCGGAGGCACCGGCGCAACTCGCCGACGGGCGGGGGCGGGCGCCACGGCCGCCCCGACCGGCCGGCCCGGACACGCACGGACCGGAGTGATCGATGCGCACGAGAGGAACACGGACCATGACCGCTCGGACGACCGCCGTCCACAGGCCGGTTCCGAAGGTGCCGGGAACGGAATCCGGGCCCCCGGCCGTACCGTCGCCGACGGTCGCCACTCCCGTGCTCCCGGGTGCCTCGGGGCGTGAGCGTCGTGCCTGAGCCGCACGGCACGCCCCCCGGCCTCACCCACACCCGCCGCGGCACGGGCGAACCCGTCCTGCTGATCACCGGAAGCGGCGGGAACGCCCGCAGTTGGGACGCCTACCAGGTCCCGGCCCTGGTGCGGGCCGGCTACCAGACGGTGACCTTCGACAACCGGGGCAGCGGCCCGGGTCCCACCGAGCCGTTCGGCCTGGACGACATGGTGGAGGACGCCGCCCGCCTCATCGAGACCCTCGGCCTGGCCCCCTGCCGGGTGGTGGGCGCGTCCCTGGGCGCCATCGTCGCGCAGGAACTCACGCTGCGCCGTCCCGCACTGGTCCGCCGGGCCGTCTTCATGGCCACCCGCGGACGCACCGACGCCATGCGCCGGGCGGTGGTGACGGCCGAGATCGAGCAGAGCCGCGGCGGACCCACCGTCTCCGACACCCACCGCGGCGTACTGCGGGCGATGCAGAACCTGTCCCGGTCGACCCTGGCTGACGACTCCCGGGCAGAAGACTGGATGGCCCTCATGGAAGGACCGCCCGACACGAGCGACGGATACCGGTACCAGCTGGAGAGCACGCTCATCCCCGACCGCCTCCGGGACTACGCGGACATCAAGGTCCCGTGCGCGGTGATCTCGTTCGGCGACGACATCATCACCCCACCCCACCTGGGCAAGGAGGTCGCCGAAGCCATCGAGGGCTCCCGGTACGTCGAGATCCCGCACTGCGGGCACTACGGACACCTGGAGGACCCGAACGCGGTGAACGGCGCGCTCACCGCGTTCTTCGCCGAGCACCGGGAGTCGGCGTCCGAAGACGACGGCCCCGGGCACCGACCGGGCCGACAGTCCCCATGACCTGAGGCGAAGCCCCCCGGCGGTTCACGACGACTCGATCCGAACACCGACAGCCACCGCGCGGGACCGCCGCTCACGGGGCTCCCCCGAAGGACGCACGTCCGCTGCGTCAATCCATGGTTCCAGAACACGCCAGAACCAAGTTTCCCCAGGCCAGAACGATTCCGCCTGGAGATCGCCCGGTGCGGCGGGGGCCTCGAACCTGTTCCGGTGACGCGGACCATCCCCGCAGGCGCGGGGTCGACGCGGTGTCTACCCACTGATAGAGCGCACCACCCGGACCATCCCCGCAGGCGCGGGGACAACGACGTGGTGGCGTTCTTCGCTGACCTAGCGTTCGGACCATCCCCGCAGGCGCGGGGACAACGAGGGGGCGAAATGTGACGCTCGACCGGAAGACGGACCATCCCCGCAGGCGCGGGGACAACACTTGTTGAGCTGGGACTTTACTGAGCGAAGTGGCCATTCTCATTTAGTTGTTTCTGACTCACGCCAGCCGAAGCAAGCATCCGCACCAACCCCGACACCATCCTTCCTTCCCAGGAACAGGCAGGCCCGTCAGACCACACACGGCATCAGACGAACGGCTAGTGGCTGATACACATGCCCCGCCACCCACCGCACCCCAGAGACAAACCACCGGAATCCACACCAGCAAGAGAGGACGGCAGGCGGCTGGAACCGCTGCTCGACGCTCCCACCACCACATCACCGCAAATGCCAAGGTCGCAGCTGCCCAAGATGTCGTCTCGGCACACCAAGACCCGCATCCGCTGCAGACCGCGCACCGTCCGCTGCACGCAAAACACGCCCAGAAAACACGTTTCCCCAGGTCAGAACGATTCTGCCTGGGGATACCGAGTGGGGCGGGTGGGACTCGAACCCACGGCCGACGGATTATGAGTCCGCTGCTCTAACCGGCTGAGCTACCGCCCCTTTTCGGCGTGGCGCGTACATGTGTGCGCGCCGTCTGCCGCAGCATAGCCGGTCATACGATCTCTCGCTCCGGATGGTCGGCTTCGCATGACCATGAGGACCTCATGGCTCCCTGCGCGGTTCCGGATGAGACGAAGTACACGCGAAAGAGTCACGCGCGGTCCACCCGCACCACGGCGACGGAGCGCGGAGGCACCGGTTCCGGGCACACGAAAAAGGGCCCCTCGGGGCCCTCTTCCGATCTGCTCCCCCGACTGGACTCGAACCAGTAACCCTCCGGTTAACAGCCGAATGCTCTGCCAATTGAGCTACAGGGGACCGCGCTCCCCCGACTGGACTCGAACCAGTAACCTGCCGGTTAACAGCCGGCTGCTCTGCCAATTGAGCTACAGGGGATTGCTGTGTCTGCACCGAACCCCCGCCCACCTGGCTGCTGCCGGGCGGCGCGCGTTCGCTGCGACACATACATTAGCGCAAGCAGGGGGGTGCTTTGCCAATCGGTATCGCCCGGGGTGATCTCGGGTGCCCACGGGTAGGCGGGCAGCACACGTCGCGCCGAGCGGCGCACTGAGCTAGGAAGGGTGACAACCATGCGGTACCGGCTCACGTTCATCGCCGGACTGGCCCTCGGATACGTGATCGGGACACGGGCCGGGCGCGAGCGTTACGAGCAGCTGAAGAAGTCCGCGCGCCAGTTCGCCCAGAATCCGGCCGTGCGCAACACCGCGGAGTCGGCGGCGCAGAGCGGCCGCGACCTGGCGGGCAGGGCGTACCACACGGTGAGCGTCAAGATCGGCGAGAAGGTTCCCGCTCCGGTGAGCGCCCGGGTGCGTTCGCTGCGCGAGCGCGGCCGGAACGGCGAGGACGACTGGGGCACCTCCAACACGTAATCCACGCCCGGCCCCGGCGCCCCTCACCGCGCAGGCACTGCCGCACCTCCGGTACGGAAACGCTCCGGTGGTGCGGCAGAATCGTGTGCATGGGGATAGTCGCCGGCTTGGACAGTTCTTCCGCCTTCACACACATCGTCGTCTGCGACACGGACACAGGCGCCGTACTGCGCCGCGGCTACGCCGCACACCCGGTCGAGGCGAAGGCAACCGAGGTCGACCCGCAGGCGTGGCTGCTCTCGCTCGGCGAGGCCGCCGGCGGCGGGCTGCTCGAAGGCGTGCAGGCCATCGGCGTCTCCGCGCAGCAGCACGGCCTGGTGCCGCTGGACCAGCAGGGCAACCCGGTACGCCCGGCCCTGCTCGGCAACGACAAGCGGGCACAGGTCGCGGCGGCCGATCTGGTCGACGGGCTGGGCGGGCGGCAGGCGTGGGCCGAGGCGGTCGGCTCGGTGCCGCAGGCCGCGCAGCCGGTGGCGAAGCTGCGCTGGATGGCGCGGGCCGAGCCGGAGGCGGCCCGGCGGGTGGCCTCGGTCCTCCAGCCGCACGACTGGCTGGTGTGGCAGTTGCTGGGCAGGCCGGCCCGGCGGACCACCGACCGGGGTGCCGCGTCCGGCAGCGGCTACTGGTCGGCGAGCACCGGTTCCTACCGGCCCGACCTGGTGGAGCTCGCGCTCGGGCACCAGGTGGCGCTGCCCGAGGTGCTCGGCCCGTGCGACACGGCCGGCACGACGCCCGAGGGCCTGCTGATCTCCGCGGGCACGGGCGAGACGATGGCGGCGGCGTTCGGGCTCGGGGTCGGGGTGGGCGACGCGGTGGTGTCGCTGGGGGCGTCGGGTTCGGTCATGGCGGTGCACCACGAGGCACTGTCCGACCCGCGCGGAATGATCACCTCGCTCGCCGACGCGACCGGCATGCACCTGCCGGTCGTCTACACGTCGAACGCGGTGCGAGCCCTGCGCGGGACCGCCGAGATGCTGGGCGCGGAGGGGCTGGAGGAGCTGTCCGCGCTGGCGCTGAAGTCGACCCCGGGCGCCTCCGGGCTGGTGCTCCTGCCCTACCTGGAGGGCGAGCGCACCCCGCACCTGCCGCACACGGCGGGGACGTTGTGCGGGCTGCGGCGCGAGTCGATGAAGCCGGAGCACCTGGCGCGGGCGGCGTTCGAGGGGATGCTGTGCTCGCTGGCCGACGCCCTCGACGTGCTGCGCGGTCGCGGGGTCGAGGTGCGGCGGGTGTTCCTGCTGGGCGCGGCGGCCGAACTGCCCGCCGTACGGGCGATGGCACCGGCGCTGTTCGGCACGCGGGTGGTCGTACCGCAGCCTGCCGAGTACGCGGCGCTCGGCGCGGCCCGGCAGGCGGCCTGGGCGCTGGGGGTCTCGCAGGGAACGGCGGACCCGCACACTCCCCCGGCCTGGCAGGGCGCGGGCGCGCAGGTGCTGGAGCCGGGCGAGGAGCTGGCCGTCGGCCGGGCGGTGCGCCAGCAGTACGGGGCGGCACGCGACGAGATCCACCCGGGGGCCTTCGACCGGCCGACGCCCTGATCCGCCGTGCCACGCGTGAGCCGGCACCGGCACGCCGGTCCGCCATGCCACGCGTGAACCGGCACCGGTCCGCCGTGCGGCGCGTGAACCGACACCGACACCGACACCTCAATCCACCGCGCCGCGTGTGAACCGGCACACCAGTCCGGCATGCGGCGCGTGAACCGGCACCGGCGCGCCGGTCCGTCGCGTCGCGCGCGGACCGGCCGGGTGGGTGGGTGGGTGGGTGGGTCCGGCGACTGCCGCCCAGACGTGTACTCAGTCTGTTTTTTTACCCGGTCTTGAGTAAAAACGTTCGCGGCCGCCATACGGGTTACCGGAAAATGGGTCGTCTCCCGACATCCGCCGACTCCGAGAGACACGCGTGCTCATAAAACTCCTGCGGGCCCGTCTCGGTCCGTACAAGAAACCCATCCTGCTGCTCGTCCTCCTCCAGCTTCTGCAGACCTGCGCCACGCTCTATCTGCCCACCCTGAACGCCGACATCATCGACAACGGTGTCGTGAAGGGGGACACGGACTACATCCTGGAATTCGGCGGCGTCATGATCGCCGTGAGCGTCGTCCAGGTGGCCTGCAACATCGGGGCCGTCTTCTACGGCGCCCGCACGGCGTCCGCTCTCGGCCGCGACGTCCGGGCGGCGGTCTTCGACCGGGTCCAGTCGTTCTCGGCACGTGAGGTGGGGCGGTTCGGCGCTCCTTCGCTGATCACCCGTACGACCAATGACGTCCAGCAGATCCAGATGCTGGTGCTGATGACCTTCACGCTGATGGTCTCGGCGCCGATCATGTGCGTCGGCGGCGTGGTCCTTGCGCTCGGCCAGGACGTCCCGCTGTCGTCCGTGCTGCTCGCGGTGGTTCCGGTGCTCGGCATCGCGGTGAGCCTGATCGTCAAGCGGATGCGCCCGTTGTTCCGCACCATGCAGACGCGGATCGACACCGTGAACCGGGTGCTGCGGGAGCAGATCACCGGCAACCGGGTCATCCGGGCCTTCGTCCGCGACGGCTACGAGAAGAAGCGCTTCCGCGGCGCCAACGACGAGCTGACGGCCGTGGCGCTGTCCACGGGACGGCTGATGGCGCTGATGTTCCCGACCGTGATGACGGTGGTGAACATCTCTTCGATCGCCGTGGTCTGGTTCGGTGCCCACCGCATCGACAGCGGCGGCATGCAGATCGGCGCGCTGACCGCGTTCCTCGCCTATCTGATGCAGATCGTCATGTCGGTGATGATGGCGACTTTCATGTTCATGATGGTGCCGCGTGCCGAGGTCTGCGCCGAGCGCGTCCAGGAGGTGCTGGAGACCGAGTCGAGCGTGGTCCCGCCGGTCGCGCCGGTCCACGAGCTGCGCACGCACGGGCATCTGGAGGTCCGCGGCGCGGACTTCCGCTACCCGGGCGCCGAGGAGCCGGTGCTGCGGTCGGTGGATCTGGTGGCCCGCCCCGGCGAGACCACCGCGATCATCGGGTCGACGGGCAGCGGGAAGTCGACGCTGCTCGGGCTCGTACCGCGACTGTTCGACGTGACGGACGGGCAGGTACTCGTCGGCGGCACGGATGTTCGGACGGTCGACCCGTTGCTGCTGGCGAGAACCGTGGGTCTCGTCCCGCAGAAGCCGTACCTGTTCTCCGGAACCGTCGCGACGAACCTGCGGTACGGGAACCCGGACGCGACGGACGAGGAGCTGTGGCACGCCCTGGAGGTCGCGCAGGCCAAGGAGTTCGTCGAGGCGCTGGAACACGGCCTGGACGCGCCGATCGCGCAGGGCGGGACCAATGTCTCGGGCGGGCAGCGGCAGCGTCTGGCGATCGCCAGGACGCTGGTGCAACGGCCGGAGATCTATCTCTTCGACGACTCGTTCTCCGCTCTCGACTACGCGACCGACGCCGCGCTGCGCGGGGCGCTGACCCGGGAGACCGCCGAGGCGACCGTGGTGATCGTGGCGCAGCGGGTGTCCACCATCCGCGACGCCGACCGGATCCTGGTCCTCGACGAGGGCCGGGTCGTCGGGTCCGGCAGTCATCACGAACTGATGGACGGCAATGAGACGTACCGGGAGATCGTGCTCTCCCAGCTGACGGAAGCGGAGGCCGCGTGATGGCCGGTCCCGGTGGACGCATGATGGCGGGCGGCGCCCCGACCGACCGTTCCATGAACTTCAAGGGCTCGGCGAAGCGGCTGCTGAAGCGTTTCGCCGCGGAGAGGGCCGCGCTGTACGCGATGCTGGCGGCCGGTGTGCTGAGCGTCGGCCTGTCGGTGGTCGGGCCCAAGATCCTCGGCCGGGCCACGGACCTGGTGTTCGCCGGGGTCATCGGCCGGCAGATGCCCGAGGGCACCACCAAGGCGCAGGCCATCGACGGCCTGCGCAAGTCGAACAGCGGGCTCGCCGACATGCTCTCCGGGGTGGACTTCGTCCCCGGTCACGGCATCGACTTCGGTGGTGTCGGTGATGTGCTGCTGATGGCACTGGTGGTGTACGTCGGGGCCGGACTGCTGATGCTGGTGGCGACCCGGCTGTCGATCCGGATCATCAACCGGGCCGTGTTCCGGCTGCGCGAGGACATCCAGGCGAAGCTGTCGCGGCTGCCGCTGTCGTACTTCGACCGGGCCAAGCGCGGCGAGGTGCTCAGCCGGGCGACGAACGACATCGACAACATCTCGCAGACGATGCAGCAGACGATGGGCCAGCTCATCAACTCCCTGCTCACCATCATCGGCGTGCTGGTGATGATGTTCTGGATCTCGCCGCTGCTCGCCCTGGTCGCCCTGGCGACGGTGCCGCTCTCGGTGTTGGTGGCGACGAAGGTCGGCAAGCGCTCGCAGCCGCAGTTCGTGCAGCAGTGGAAGGTGACCGGCAAACTCAACGCCCACATCGAGGAGATGTACACCGGGCACACCCTGGTGAAGGTCTTCGGGCGGCAGCAGGAGTCCGCGAAGGACTTCGCCGAGCAGAACGAGGCGCTGTACGAGGCCGGTTTCAAGGCGCAGTTCAACAGCGGGGTCATGCAGCCGCTGATGATGTTCGTCTCGAACCTGAACTACGTGCTGATCGCCGTCGTCGGTGGTCTGCGGGTCGCCTCGGGCACGCTGTCGATCGGTGACGTGCAGGCGTTCATCCAGTACTCGCGGCAGTTCTCGACGCCGCTGACCCAGGTCGCCTCGATGGCCAACCTGGTGCAGTCGGGTGTCGCCTCGGCCGAGCGGATCTTCGAGTTGCTGGACGCCGAGGAGCAGAGCGCCGATCCGGCGCCGGGCGTGGCCGAGCGCCCCGAGGAACCGCGGGGCAGCGTCTCGCTGGAGAAGGTGTCGTTCCGCTACGACCCGGAGAAGCCGCTCATCGAGAACCTGTCGCTGAACGTCGAGCCGGGTCACACGATCGCGATCGTGGGTCCGACCGGCGCGGGCAAGACCACCCTGGTCAATCTGCTGATGCGGTTCTACGAGGTGACGAGCGGACGGATCACCCTCGACGGTGTCGACGTGGCGAAGATGTCGCGCGACGACCTGCGGGCGGGCATCGGTATGGTCCTCCAGGACACCTGGCTGTTCGGCGGGACGATAGCGGAGAACATCGCGTACGGCGCTTCGCGCGAGGTCGGCCGGGAAGAGATCGAGGAGGCGGCGAGGGCGGCCCACGCCGACCGCTTCATCCGCACCCTGCCGGACGGTTACGACACGGTGATCGACGACGAGGGCTCCGGTGTCAGCGCGGGCGAGAAGCAGCTGATCACCATCGCGCGGGCGTTCCTGTCCGACCCGGTGATCCTGGTGCTCGACGAGGCGACGAGCTCCGTCGACACCCGTACCGAGGTGCTGATCCAGAAGGCGATGGCGCGGCTTGCCCACGGGCGCACCAGCTTCGTGATCGCGCACCGGCTCTCCACCATCCGGGACGCCGACACGATCCTGGTGATGGAGAACGGCTCGATCGTCGAACAGGGCACGCACGAGGAGCTGTTGGCGGCCGGTGGCGCGTACGCCCGGCTGTACTCGGCGCAGTTCGCCCAGGCGGTCGCGGAGGTCGACTGACCGGGTGGGCCGGCGCCGGGGCGGGTCCGTCGGGCCCGCCCCGGCGCTTTCAGCGCATCACCGGGATCCGGGCCGCCGGCCGGCGGACGGGACCCCCTTCGCCGGGCCTGACCAGGCCGCTCTCGTAGGCGAGGGTGACGATCTGGGCCCTGCTGTTCAGCCCCAGCTTGGCCATGGCCCGGTTGAGATGGGTCTTCACCGTCGCCTCGCCGATGGTCAGGGAGGTCGCGATCTCGCGGTTGGACAGCCCCCGGCAGACCCTCCTGAGGACCTCCGCCTCACGCGGTGTCAGTGCGTCCAGTCCGTTCGCGGACCCGGCCGGCGCGGTCCGGTCGGTGAGGGCGGCGAAGGCGGCGACCAGCCGTCGGGTGATGCCCGGCGAGAAGCACATGTCGCCGTCGGCCGCGGCGCGGACCGCCGCGATCAGCCGGCGCGGTCCGGCGTCCTTGTGCAGGAAGCCGCAGGCCCCGGCCCGTACCGCGGCGCACACGTCCTCGTCGGTGTCCGTCCCGGGACCGGACAGCACGATCACCCGGGGCGGCCGTACGGCGGTGTCCGGGTCCGCGCTCCGTGCGGGTCGCGGCAGCGCCCGTTTGCCAATGCGTTCCACCGTGGCGAGGCCGTCCTCGTCGTACGGCCGCAGCCCGATCAGGACGACGTCCGGACGGGCCGGGCCCGACCGGGCCACCGCCTGCGCCCCGTCGGCGGCCTCGCCCACGACCACCAGCCCGGGCGCCCGTTCCAGCAGCGACTTGATGCCTTCCCTGATCAACGGCTGGGCGTCGACCACCAGTACGCGCGTCATGGCGTGCATGAATCCCCCTGTTCCCCACGCGTCCCCCCGTCTCCCCGGTCCTCCTGTGCCGCCCGTTGCCGCGGTCGGCGACCGGTGTCGGCCGGGGGTTCCGGGATGCCGCGACCGTTGTACAACCTCCCGTCGGCTACCGCGAAGGTTTCGTCGGTGGTCGAACCGTCGTGGGACGACGGCCGGCCGGTCAGCGCCTAGCGTCGTTGTCCATCGCCCCGGAACGTTCCGGGGCACCAACGGGAGGACATCTCATGGGCATACGGAAGCACCTCGCCCTCACCGCGGGCGCCGCTCTGGTCGGCGGCGGCCTGCTCTTCGCGCCGGGCGCCTCGGCCGCACCGGCCGCCACCGCCTCGGACGTGGGCATCCTCAGCTGCTCGCACTCCTGGTCCAACAAGGACGCCGGTTACGGGACGATGCAGAGCACCAACGTCAACCTGCGGGTCGGACCGCACACGAGCTGCGGTGCGGTCGGGCAGGTCCAGGCGGGCCAGAAGGTCTACTACCACTGCTACACGACCACGGTCAACGACGGCACCTGGACCCACCTGCGGATCTCCGGCACCCAGCGGCAGGGCTGGGTGAAGGACACCCTGCTCCCCGGCGGCGGTTCCACGAAGGCGTGCTGAGCCGTCCCGTCCGCCGGCCGCGGCCGGCCCGCCACGGCTGATCCGCGCCGTCGGACGCTCAGTCGAGGTAGCCGCGGAGCTGGTCGGCGAAGGTGTGGTCCCGCAACTTGCCGAGGGTCCTGGACTCGATCTGCCGGATGCGCTCGCGCGTCACCCCGAAGATCGCGCCGATCTCCTCAAGTGTGCGGGGCCGCCCGTCGACCAGCCCGTAGCGCAACTGGACCACTCTCCGTTCGCGCTCGCCGAGCGTGGAGAGGACCGCCTCCAGGTGCTCGCGCAGCAGCAGGAACGCCGCCGACTCCGCCGGGGACGCCGCGTCGCCGTCCTCGATCAGGTCGCCGAGGGCGACGTCCTCCTCCTCGCCGACGGGGGCGTGCAGCGAGACGGGTTCCTGGGCGATCCGCAGGACCTCGCCGACCCGCTCCGGGGTGAGGTCGAGCTGTTCGGCGATCTCCTCGGACGTCGGCTCGCACCCTCGTTCCTGGAGCATCCGGCGCTGGACCCGTACGACCCGGTTGATCACCTCGACGACGTGGACCGGGACCCGGATGGTGCGCGCCTGGTCGGCGAGGGCCCGGGACATGGCCTGGCGGATCCACCAGGTCGCGTAGGTGGAGAACTTGTACCCCCGGGTGTAGTCGAACTTCTCGACCGCCCTGATCAGCCCGAGGTTTCCCTCCTGGACCAGGTCGAGCATGGTCAGTCCGCGGCCGATGTAGCGCTTGGCGACGGACACGACGAGGCGGAGGTTCGCTTCGATGAGCCGGCGCTTCGCCGTCCGGCCCATCACGACGAGCCGGTCGAGGTCGACGGCGAGCCGGGTGTCCGGGTCCGGGGTGCTCGCGAGGTGTTCCTCGGCGAAGAGCCCCGCCTCGACCCGCCGGGCGAGCTCCACCTCGTCGGCGGCCGTGAGCAGCGGAATCCGGCCGATCTCCCGAAGGTACTGGCGGAAGAGATCGGCGGACGGCCCCGCGGCCTCCGGGCGGCCGCGGTGTCCCGGGGGTCCGGGTGTCCGGGGCGGCTCCGCCGCGAACGGCTCGCGCGGCTCGAAGGGATCCGGCGTCTCGAACGGCTCGCTCGGATCGGGCGCCCCGGGCCGGTCGGGCGGTCGGTACGGGTCGGGCGGTGTCTGCGTCGTCTCCGCGGTTTCGGGATGACGCACAACCCGGTTCTGCGCGGGAACGGCCGACACATGCTCGGTTTCGGTCACGGTCCGGGTCTGCACGGGGGGCGACCTCCAGGTGATCGCTGCCGGACCGCGGGAAAGGGCCCACCGTCCGGTGGGACCGGCCGCGCTCCGATGACTCAGGCACCGCCCCCAGTGTGGGGTACGGCACATCGCCGCCACGAGAGGTGTGCGAGGACTTTCTGAGTCCGGTCCGTGACCGGCCGGTTACCCGGCGGGGCGGGGAGGAGGGGCGGGGCGGGCGGCCGGTGGGCGTTCGGGGGCACGCCGCCGGGGAGGCGAAGGCCCCGTCAGAGCGCGTCGGCGCCGCTGTTGCGCAGGGACGCGGCGTACTGCTGGAGGACCCAGACCTCGTTCTGCGCGGCCGCCAGCTGTTCCGGGGCGACGTTGCTGCCGAGACGGGCCAGGCTGCCCTGGACCTCGCCGATCCGGCGGTCGACGGCCCGCAGACGGACCTGGACGAGCTGCATTCCGGCGTAGGTCTCGTCGATGGTCTTGCCGTGGACGACCTCCACCGCCAGCTCCGTGACGAGGTTGCGCACCGTGTCGTCGGGGGCGGCCTCCAGGACCCTGACGAGATAGTCGCGCGCCTCGGAGACCCCCGCCTCGGCACCGCCCGCGTCCGCGACGCACTGCCGGACGGCGGCGTACGGCGGGGCGGTGAACTCGTCGGCCCCGTAGGCGTCGAAGGCGGGCGAGACCAGTTCGGGCCTCTGGAGGGCGAGCTTCAGCAGCTCGCGCTCGGTGCGGTGGGCGGGGCTGCGGAGGTGCAGGGCGGGGCCGGACGGGGGGCCGGGTGCCCGGACCTGTTCGTGCCGGGCGCCGCCGCGGGAAGCACCGGGGCCGGGACCGCGCCGGTCGCCCCGGTCACCCCGGTCGCGGGCCCAGCGGGCGAGCTGGGCGACCCGCTTCACCACGAACTGGGTGTCCAGGATGCCGAGCATGCCCGCCAGCTGGACGGCGACCTCGTGCTGCGAGGAACTGTTCTTGATCCGGGCGACGACGGGGGCCGCCTCGTCGAGCGCGGCGCCGCGGCCCGCCGGGGTCTCCAGGTCGTACCGGCCGACGATCTGCCGCAGCGCGAACTCGAAGAGCGGCGTGCGGGGTTCGACCAGGTCGCGGACTGCCTCGTCCCCCCTGGCCAGGCGCAGGTCGCACGGGTCCATGTTGTCCGGCGCGATCGCGATGTACGTCTCGGCGGCGAACTTCTGGTCGTCCTCGAAGGCGCGCAGCGCTGCCTTCTGCCCGGCGGCGTCGCCGTCGAAGGTGAAGATCACCCGGGCACTGCCGTTGTCCATCAGCAGGCGGCGCAGGATTTTGATGTGGTCGCCGCCGAAGGCCGTGCCGCAGGTGGCGATGGCGGTGGTGATCCCGGCGAGATGGCAGGCCATGACGTCGGTGTAGCCCTCGACGACGACGGCCCGGCTGGCCTTCGCGATCTCCTTCTTCGCCAGGTCGATGCCGTAGAGCACCTGGGACTTCTTGTAGATCGCGGTCTCGGGGGTGTTGAGGTACTTCGGTCCGTTGTCGTCGTCGCGCAGTTTGCGGGCGCCGAAGCCGACGATGTCGCCGGAGGTGTCGCTGATCGGCCACATGAGCCGGCCGCGGAACCGGTCGATGGGGCCGCGCCTGCCGTCCTGGGAGAGGCCGGAGGTGATCAGCTCCTTGTCGCTGAAGCCCTTGCCGCGGAGGTAGCGGGTCAGGTGGTCCCAGCCCACCGGGCTGTAGCCGATGCCGAAGTGGGCGGCCGCCGCCTGGTCGAAGCCGCGCTCGGCGAGGAACTTCCGGCCGATCTCGGCCTCGGGGCCGTCCAGCTGCTCCGCGTAGAACTGGGCGGCCGCCTTGTGTGCCTCGACCAGCCGGATGCGTTCACCGCGCTGGTGGGAGGGGTTGTACCCGCCCTCCTCGTAGCGCAGGGTGATGCCCGCCTTGGCGGCGAGCCGTTCGACCGTCTCGGAGAACGAGAGGTGGTCGATCTTCATCACGAAGGCGATGGTGTCGCCGCCCTCCTGGCACCCGAAGCAGTGGAAGAGACCCTTGCTCGGGCTGACCTGGAAGGAGGGGGACTTCTCGTCGTGGAACGGGCAGAGTCCCTTGAGGTTGCCGCCGCCCGCGTTGCGCAGCTGGAGGTACTCGGAAACGACGGCGTCGATCGGGACCGCGTCCCGTACCGCCTTCACGTCGTCGTCATTGATCCTGCCTGCCACGGGTGAATTCTACGGGCGGGGTGCGACAGCCGTGCCACGCCACCGATGTGATCCGGAGAACCCCCGCCGGGGACCCGTGGAAAGAGGGTCGGACGGGGGTTCCCGGGCCGGGCCGGCCGACCCGTCTCAGCTCAGGGAGGCCAGGGGCACCGACGGGTCGGCCAGTGCCTCCGGATCGATCTGCCGGCCGGACCGGATCAGCTCCTGCACGCTCTCGGTGACGTCCCACACATTGACGTTCATCCCGGCCAGCACCCGCTGGTCCTTCACCCAGAAGGCGATGAACTCGCGCTTTCCCGCGTCGCCGCGGATGACCACCTGGTCGTAGCTGCCCGGCGGCGCCCAGCCCGAGTATTCGAGGCCGAGGTCGTACTGGTCGGAGAAGAAGTACGGCACCCGGTCGTAGTTCACGTCCTGGCCGAGCATGGCGCGGGCCGCGGCCGGGCCGGTGTTCAGCGCGTTCGCCCAGTGCTCCACGCGCAGCCGGGTGCCGAGCAGCGGATGGGCCACGTTGGCGACATCCCCGGCGGCGAAGATGTGCGGGTCGCTGGTGCGCAGGGAGGCGTCCACGGCGATGCCGCCGCCGTCCTTGCGGGCGGCCATGGCGAGCCCGGCGGTCTCGGCGAGGGCCGTGCGCGGGGCGGCGCCGATCGCGGCGAGCACGTCGTGGGCGGGGTGTTCCTCGCCGTCGTCGGTGCGGACGGCGAGGACGACACCGTCCTGGCCGACGATCTCGGTGAGGCGGACGCCGAAGTGGAAGCGGACGCCGTGGTCCCGGTGCAGATCGGTGAAGAGCTGGCCGAGCTCGGGGCCGACGGCCTGGTGCAGCGGTGTCGGTTCCGGTTCGACGACGGTGACCTCCGCGCCGTAGCCGCGGGCCGCCGCCGCGACCTCCAGTCCGATCCAGCCGGCACCCGCGATCACCAGGTGGCCGTTGTCGCGGCCGAGGGCGGTCAGTACGTTGCGCAGCCGGTCGGCGTGGGCGAGGCGGCGCAGATGGTGGACACCGGCCAGGTCGGTGCCCGGGACGGGGAGGCGACGCGGCTCGGCCCCGGTGGCGAGCAGCAGCTTGTCGTAGTGGACGACCGTGCCGTCGCCGAGCCGCACCGAGCGGTCCACGCGGTCCAGGGCCGTGACCGGCTGGCCCAGGTGGAGCTCGATGTCGGCACCCGCGTACCAGGCGGTCTCGTGGACGAAGACGCTGTCCCGCTCCTCCTTGCCGGACAGGTAGCCCTTGGAGAGCGGAGGCCGTTCGTACGGATGGTCGCGTTCGTCGCCGAGAAGGATCACCCGGCCGCTGAAACCCTCCGCCCGGAGCGTCTCGGCCGCCTTCGCTCCGGCCAGTCCTCCGCCGACGATGACGAAGGTCCGATGTGCGTCGACCACTGCATGCCTCCTGGTGCTTGCCGCGTGGGGCCCGACTGCGAGCGTCCCGCACGCAGCGTGATGACGAAAGGGGGTGTACCCCGATCAGGTCACGCCCGGCCGCCGGCGGGCGGCGGAACCGGGCGAATCTCCGGCCGCCCCGGGGCGGCCGGAGGCGCCGGGACCTCGGGGCCGCCTGGGCACCGGGGCCGGTGGGCGAGGCGTGTCAACGGCCGGGGCCGGTGAGCGAGGCGTGCAGGGAACGCGCCGAGGAGTCGGTCAGGGCGGCGATCTGGTCGACGAGGACCCGCTTGCGGGCCCGGTCGTCGGGGGCCGCGTCGAACAGCGCCCGGAACTGCGGCTCCAGGCCCACGGGAGCGCGCGCGGTGAGCGCGGCGGCAAGTTCCGCGATGATGACGCGCTGGTCGGCGCGGATCGCCTCCTGCTCGGCACGTTGCATGACGTAACGGTTCGCGACCGCCTTGAGCACGGCGCACTCGTTGCGTGCCTCTCGGGGGACGACGAGCTCGGCGGCATAGCGGCCGAGCCGGCCCCTCCCGTACGCGTGCCGGGTGGCGCTCTCCGCGGCGAGGCAGAACCGGCCGATCAACTGGCTCGTCGCGTCCTTCAGCCGGGCCTGGGCGACCGCCGATCCGTCGTAGCCGCGCGGCCACCAGTCCTGGCCGACGAGCCGGTCCAGGGCTTCGGCGAGTTCGTCGGGTTCGGTGTCCGCCGGGACGTAGCGGCCGATGGCGACGGCCCAGATCTCGTCGCGTTCGGGTTCCGCGTCGAGGCAGTCGGGGTCGATGTGCCCGGCGTGCAGCCCGTCCTCGAAGTCGTGCACCGAATAGGCGACATCGTCGGACCAGTCCATGACCTGGGCCTCGAAGCAGGTGCGGTTCGCCGGGGCGCCGCGGCGGGCCCACGCGAAGACGGGCAGGTCGTCCTCGTACACCCCGAACTTCGGCGTGCCCGGGTCGTCGGGGCATTCGCCGCGCGGCCACGGGTACTTGGTGGCGGCGTCCAGCGCGGCACGGGTCAGGTTGAGTCCGACGCTGACGAGTGCCCCGGTCCGGGTGTCGGGCACGAACCGCTTCGGTTCGAGCCGGGTGAGCAGGCGCAGCGACTGGGCGTTGCCCTCGAAGCCGCCGCAGTCCGACGCGAAGTCGTTGAGCGCCTGTTCCCCGTTGTGCCCGAACGGGGGGTGGCCGAGGTCATGGGCGAGGCAGGCCGTCTCCACCAGGTCGGGATCGCAGCCGAGCGCCGCCCCGAGTTCGCGGCCGACCTGGGCGCATTCCAGCGAGTGCGTGAGCCGGGTCCGGGGGCTGGCGTCCCAGGCCCGGCCGCGGGTGCCCGGGGTGACGACCTGGGTCTTCCCGGCGAGCCGGCGCAGCGCGGCGGAATGCAGCACCCGGGCGCGGTCGCGCTGGAACGCGGTGCGGCCGGGCCGTTTGTCCGGCTCGGTGTCCCAGCGTTCGGTGTCGGCCGCGCGGTAGGGGGGCGTCCCTTGTCCGTACGTGCCGTAACCGCCCTGCGCGTCGGGGAGTTCCCACGTTCCGTCGGTGCAGTCCGTTCCGTCCGCGCAGTCCGTTCCGTCGGTACAGTCCATGCCGTCCGTGCGGCCGGTGCCGTCGGTCCGGTTCACACCGTTCATGTCGTCCGTGTCGTCCATGCCGTCCATGCCGTCCATGGGTCCGACAGTAGACGGACGGGCCGACAGGAAGGGGGACGGTTCGGACGTATGCGCGCCGGTCGGACGGTCCGCGCCTCCGGGAGGGCGAGCGGTCCCGATGAGTTGCCCGCGGCAGCGGGAACTGTGTCGAAATCAGCGGAATCGGATGATGGAGAACCCTTTCTCCTTGATGTTCGTCCGATCATGTGGGACGCCGTGACCGCGGGGACGGACCCGGAACACGGACAGGCCGGAGCATGAAAGAGGGAGACACCGATGCGGGAGAGACGACCGGGACGACCGGGACGGTGGCCCGGGCGGCCCCGACGGCCGTGGCCGCGGACGCGGCGCGGGCAACGGCGGCTCCTGCAGGCGGTGATGGTCGCCTGTGTGGCGGCGCTGGCACCCGCGACCTGGATGCACACCGTCGCGGACGCCCGGGTGAGGACCGTCGCGGACGCGCCCGCGCGGCAGGTCGCCGTGGTGTTCGGGGCCGGGCTCATGCAGGGCAGGCCGTCGCCCTACCTGGCCAACCGGCTGAACGCCGCCGCCGAGCTGTACCGGGACGGAAAGGTCGAAGTCGTTCTCGTGACCGGTGACAACAGCCGGGAGGACTACGACGAACCGGACGCGATGCGCACGTACCTCAGGAAGCACGGCGTGCCGGACGAGCGCATCGTGAGTGACTTCGCCGGTTTCGACACCTGGGACTCGTGCGTCCGGGCCAAGAAGATCTTCGGCGTCGACCGTGCGGTGCTGGTGACCCAGGGATTCCACATCCACCGGGCGATCGCGCTGTGCCGGACGGCCGGCATCGACGCGTACGGGGTCGGTGTCGACGCCGTACGCGACGCGACCTGGTACTACGGCGGGACGCGGGAGGTGTTCGCGGCCGGGAAAGCGGCGCTGGAGGCCGTGTTCAGACCCGACCCCCACTTCCTCGGCCCGCGGGAGGCCGGGGTCGCGGAGGCCCTGGCGACGGACCGGCCGTAGCCGGCCCCGGCGGACACCTGCCGCCGCGAACGGACCGGCGGGACGTCCCCGGACCGGCGGCACGGACAAGACCGGCGGGGCGGGGTGCCGCACCGCGCCACCCCGCCCCGCCGTACCGTCGCACCGTCGTGGGGTCGTCGTCCGGCGGGAGCTGTGCGACGGCACCGTCTACGGGGCGGTCTCGGCCGCGACCCAGTCGAGGTATCCGGCGCTGCCCCGTACCACCGGGACCGCGATGATCTCCGGTGTCCCGTAGTCGTGCGCCGCCAGGAGATGGGCCTCCAGTTCGTCGTACCGCTCGGCCGTCGTCTTGAGCAGAAGTTGCCATTCCCGGGCCGTCTCGACGGCGCCCTGCCAGCGGTAGACCGAGGTGACGGGCGCGGAGATCTGCGCGCAGGCGGCGAGCCGTGCCTCCACCGCTCCCCGCGCCAGTGCCAGGGCCTTCTCCTCGCTGTCCGTCGTGGTCAGTACGGTCAGCCATGCCGGCGTCGTCACCCTCGGCCTCCTCGGAATGTCGGTAACGGACGTCTCCCACGCCCCGCGCCGATTCTCGTCCACCGGGCAGGACCGCGGATCCTCGCGCGTGCGAGGGGGAGGAGGTCAGACCCCGTACGGGCGGACGGCCTTGGCGTCGCGCAGGGCGCGCCCCCACCAGACCAGCCGGTCGAGCAGGGTCTTGGCCGCGGCGTCGCAGTCGGCGGGGTCCCGGTGCCGGCCCTCGTCGTCGAACAGGGAACCGGCGTTGGGGAACGAGACCGTCTCGCGGACACCGACGGTGTGCAGTTCGGCGAAGACCTGCCGCAGGTGCTCGACGGCACGCAGTCCGCCGGAGATCCCGCCGTACGAGACGAAGGCGACGGGCTTGGCCTGCCACTCGGCGTGGTACCAGTCGATGAGGTTCTTCAACGGGGCCGGGTACGAGTGGTTGTACTCGGGGGTGACGACGACGAAGGCGTCGGCCGCCGCCAACCGGGCGGAGACGGCGCCGAGCCGGGACCGCGCCTCGTCGTCGGGCCGGAAGGAGAGGGCGTTCGGGAGGTCCAGTTCCGCGACGTCGACAAGGTCCGTCTCGATGTCGGGGCGCTCGGCGGTGTGCGCGAGGAACCAGTCGGAGACGACCGGCGCGAACCGGCCCTCCCGGTTGCTGGCGAGGATGACCACGACCTTCAGGGGCGCGGCGGCGGTCGTGGACGCGGAGGACGGGGAGGCTGTCGTGAGATCCATGCGAGGAGGCTCCTAGGTCAACCACGGTTGAGGTCAAGTCACTTTGCGCCCCGTGCTCGTCCGCGCCGCGTTCCGCGGCTCACGAGGTGGGGAGCAGGAGAGGTCGGGCTCGCGGCACCCTCTCCTGCTCCCCGGCTCGTTACGGTGGACCGCATGACGACTGCTGCGGCCGGGCGCTGCCCCTACACCGAGTTCGACGGGCACCCGGCGACCGAGGCGGACCTGCGGATCCCCGCCTTCGCCGGCTTCGGGCACTTCACTGCCATGCAGGTCAGGGAAGGCGGGGTGCGCGGCCTCGACCTGCACCTGGCCCGGCTGGACTCCGCCAACCGCGAGCTGTTCGAACGCCCGCTGGACGGCGACCGGGTCCGCGGCCTGGTCCGGCACGCGCTGGACGGCGCCGGTGTGCGGGACGCCTCGGCCCGGGTGTACGCCTTCCTGCCACCGGACCGCACGGAGACGTCCGTCATGGTCACGGTGCGGGCGCCCGCCCACAAGTCCGCGCACCCGCACCGCCTGATGTCCGTGCCGTACACCCGGACCGTGCCGCACATCAAGCGCCCCGGCGAGTTCGGCCAGACGTACTGGGCGAGGCGCGCCGCGGACGCCGGTTTCGACGAGGCCCTGCTGACCGCGCCGGGCGGCGTGGTGACGGAGGGAGCGATCCACAACATCGGTTTCTGGGACGGCGCCTCGGTCGTCTGGCCCGACGCCCCGGCACTGCTCGGCATCACCATGGCACTGCTGGAGCGGGAGCTTCCCGGCGCGGGAACGGCGTCCGTGCGGCGCCCGGTGACGACGGCCGGGCTTGGCGCGTTCCGGTCCGCGTTCCTCACCAACTCGCAGGGCGTCGCGCCGGTCCGGAGCATCGACGGCATCGCGTTCACGGTGGACGAGGGCCTGATGGAGCGGATCGGGCGGGCGTACGAGGCGGTGCCGCGGGACGCGGTCTGACCGCCCCTCCGGCGCCGGAGGGCGGCCGGGGGCGCCGGGCCGCTTCTCCCGGCCGGCCGTCTCCGGGAGCGGACGCCGAACGGGTCCGTGGAGCGGTTCCCGGACAGGAAGGGCTCGCACCTGTGCTCGCCGGGAATCCACATGCGACGGTCCGCATCGCCCTCCCGACACAGAACCGCCCCGCCGGACCCAGCGGGTCGAACCCGATGGGCGGCGGGGCGGGGGCGGTCGAGTGCACCGTCCCGTGGGGGGTGTCTGACGTGTGCCCGGCACCCGCAAGGTCATGCGTGTGACGTGCATCACTCCACTCCGCCGTGGCGTCACCCGTTCGGCATCGCCTTTCCGCGGACCGGGGCCACTCTTGTCGTTCATGGCTGCGACCTGCACGGATGCCGATTGGCAAGGGAGCCACGCCGGGCCGTCCGGGTGAGAGCTGACTTGGTGTCAGCAGGCATGACCGGCGATCGGCCCGTTAGCTCGGAGTCAGGACACAGCCACTCGCGGCACGACCGCTCGCGGTACAGCCGCTCGCGACTCGGCTGCTCGCGCACATCGCCGGAGGAAACCCATGCGTCCTGCTCGCCCCGTGACCGGTGCCGCCGTCTGTGCGGTCACCATCGCCGCGCTCGGCCTGTTCACCACCGGACAGCCCGCGTACGCGGATGAGGCGGGGACGGTGCGGACCGGCCCGGTGGCCGCGCCACCGGCCGCCCGGGGCGTCCCCGAGGAGCAGGGCGGGGACGGGAGCGGGGACGGGCGGACGCCGTCCGGGAGCGACGCCCCGTTCGGACTCAACGTCCCCTCGTTGCTCGATTCAGTCGGCGGACTCAACGCCTTCTCCGGTCTCGGCAAATCCTCCGGGGACGAGGGCTCGAACGAACGCGGGAGCCGGGACCAATCCGAGGGCGAGGACGCGTCCCAGCGCGACTCGTCCTCCGGCCGGGACAATGCGTCCGGGCGCGACAAGTCCTCCGGGAACAACGACTCGTCCTCCGGGCACGACGACTCGTCGTCCGGCCGGGACCAGGTGTCCTCGGAACGCGACAAGTCCTCCGGACACGACGACTCGTCCCGTCCCGACGGCCCCAGCGGGCACGTCAAAACAGGTGTCGGCGGCAGCGTCCGGTCCGACACCACCCAGATCGCGGCGGGCGCCGGCGTACTCGCCAGTGCCGCCGTCGGCGGGGCCTGGCTCCTGCGTCGTCGGGCGAGCGGCACGCAGGAAGCCGGCTGACGGAGACGGATTCACGTCTCCGTACCGCCTGGTAGCCGTCCCGGTGGTCGCGCGCCACCGGGACGGGACCTTTCCCACACCAGCGCCCGCGCACCCGCACCCGCGCCCGCGCCCGCGCACCCGCACCCGTTCCCGGCGCACCCCGTCCCGCGCCGTCTCCGTCCCCCGTCCCGACTCCGTCCCCGTCCCCGTCCCGTAGTCCGGAGAACGATCGTGTCCCAGAAGGGCAAGGGCTGGCTGCTGGCCGTCGCGGCGCTGGCAGGCGTCTGGCTGATCCATCATGGCGCCGGCACCCAGCTGGTCCCGCCGCAGCCGGCCTCCGCACAGGCATTCGCCAAAGGTCCCGTGCCGCAGCCGGGATCCCCCCTCGCCGCACCGCTGAAGCCCTCACCGCCGGTACGCATCCGGATCCCGAGCATCCGGGTCGACGCACCGATGATGCGGCTGGGGCTCGACCCCGACGGCAGCCTCGGCGTCCCGCCGGCCGGGGACCACAACATCGTCGGCTGGTACGGGGACGGCACGCCGCCGGGCTCCGAGGGCAGCGCGCTCGTCGCCGGGCACGTCGACGACGCACGGGGGCCCTCGGTCTTCTACGCCCTGGGCACCCTGCGGAAGGGGAACGAGGTGGAGGTGGTCCGCCAGGACGGACATACCGCCGTCTTCTCGCTGGACGCGATCGAGGTCTACGAGAACGACGACTTCCCCGACGAACGCGTGTACGGGGCCTCGCCCTACGCTTCGCTCCGGCTGATCACCTGCGGCGGCGGGTTCTCGAAGTCGACCGGCTACCGGGGCAACGTGGTGGCCTACGCACACCTCACCGGCGTGCGGTGAGGCGCCCCTCGGCCCGCCGCGCCGGGCCGGTGGCGCCCGAACGGCCGCTCACGCCACCCACTGGTCGAAGGCCAGCTTCGCGACCAGCGAGAACACCACGACGAGCAGCACGACGCGGACGAACCCACTGCCCCTGCTGAGCGCCATCCGCGCCCCGACCAGTCCGCCCGCGAGGTTGAACACCGCCATCGGCGCGGCCAGCTGCCACAGCACGTTCCCCTGGTGGGCGAACATCGCCAGCGCCCCGACGTTGGTGCAGACATTGACGATCTTGGCATTGGCGGACGCCGTCACGAGATCGAGGTGGAGCACCGCGGTCAGGGCCAGCACCAGGAACGTTCCGGTGCCCGGACCGAACAGCCCGTCGTAGAAGCCGATGCCGCCACCGACCAGCAGGATCGCGGTGATGGTGCGGGCACGGCCGATCCGGTGCGGCGCACCGTCGTCCACCGTCCTGCCGAACGAGGGCCGCAGCATCACGAACGCCGCGACCACCAGCAGCACCACCATGATCACGGGACGCAGCACCTCGCTGCTGATCCCGGCCGCGAAGAAGGCGCCGGTCATCGATCCGGCCAGCGCCGCGAGCCCGATCCGCAGAGCCGTCCCGACCTTCACCGGCGCCTTGCGCACGTACGCCACGGCGGCGCCGGACGTGCCGACGAGCGCCACCGCCTTGTTGGTGCCGAGAACATGCGCGGCCGGTACCTGCGGAAGTCCCAGCAGCAGGGCGGGCAGCAGAAGCAGCCCGCCTCCGCCGACCACCGCGTCGATCCAGCCCGCCGCGGCCGCGGCGACGCAGAGGACGACCAGGGTGGTGAGTGCTATGTCGGGCATGATCACGACCATATGGACGCGATGCGTGCCCGGTCCAACCACTTCGGCCCGTTCACGGGAAAGCTGAGCCGGATCTGAGCTTCCGGCCCTACGGTTCCCCGCCCGGCCGCGGCCCCCGCCCCGCACGGCCCGCGGCCGGGCGGGGGGGTCGCCGCCCCCGGGGAACGGCTCCCCCTTCCCGGGAGGGGTTCGCTCAGCAGTCGTTCGACGCGACGGCGGCCGGGTCCATCCACATGACCTCCCAGATGTGACCGTCCGGGTCCTGGAAGGAGCGGCTGTACATGTGACCGAAGTCCATCGGGTCCTTGACCGGCGATCCGCCGGAGGCGAGCGCCGTGTCCGCCATCTCGTCGACCTTCTCCCGGCTCTCCGCGCTCAGCGCGATGATCACCTCACTGGTCTTCGAGGCGTCGGCCACCTCCTTGCCGGTGAACTCCTTGAACCGGTTCTCGGTGAGGAGCATGGCGAAAATGGTCTCGCTGATGACGAGGCACGCGGTGTTCTCGTCGCTGAACTGCGGGTTGCACTGGTAGCCGAGCTTGCCGAAGAACCCCTTGGTCGTCTCGAGGTCCTTGACCGGCAGGTTCACGAAGATCAGCTGAGGCATGGTCGTTCCGTTCTTTCTGGTGTTCGAGCGTCGTACGACAGGTAGACGGCACTGCCGCACGGAACTCATCGCTCCCACCGAAAGAATTTTCCGCACGGCCCCGCCCGGCCCCGCCCGGCCCGGCACGGCCCGGCACGGCCCCGCCCGGCGTTCGGCACCGGGTTCAGGACATGGCGAGCGGGGCACCGCCCCGGAGCAACGATCCGCCCAGCGGGGTGAGTGTGTGCAGGACCGAGCTGCCGTGCCGCAGCGTGTGGATCAGGCCGGCTTCGCGCAGCACACCGGCGTGCTGGCTCGCCGAGGCGAGCGATATACCGGCCCGGAGGGCGAGTTCGCTGGTCGTGCAGCCGTTGCCGATGGCTCTCAGCACCGTCGAGCGGGTGTTGCCGAGGAGCCGGCCGAGCCAGGGCCCCGGTTCGGCGTGGACCGGGGCACGGGAGTGCGTGACGGGGTAGACGAGCACGGGCGGGAGTTCCGGGTCCCGGTAGACGACCGGGGTGACCCGGCAGAAGAAGGACGGCTGGAGCAACAGCCCCCTGCCGTCGAGATGGACGTCGCGGTCGAAGGGGTAGTCCGCCTCCAGCACGGGCGGCCGCCAACGGATCATGGGCGGGAGGGACGCGAGAAGTTCCTCGGCACCGCCGTCCAGGAGGGCGCGTCCGCGGACCGCACGGTCGGCCTCGACGCTGGACCGGATGTGCGACCAGTACGGTTCGATCGCGGCGCGATGGTAACCGCGCAGGGCGCCGACGAGCCGGCCGAGCGGTTCGACCCGCTCGTGCGGAACGCGGCCCGGATCGCGGCGGTCGATGCCCAGCAGGGCGACCTCGGCGCGTACCCGCCGGGCCGGGGTGTCGCGCACCGCCTCCATTCCGGCGTCAATGCCGTACGGCTCGCTGCTTTCCTGAGAAGGCGTCAGAAAGTCGGGGAAATAGCCGCGCGGTGGAATCACGGTGGCGAGCACGCGTACGTCACGATTCAGCCGGGGCCGGGTTTCCGTGCGCCATTTCCCGAACACCGTGGACCCGCGGCGGTCCCGCAGTCGATGGAAACTCAGAATGGTTTCCCACAGGGCATCCGGCCGGGTGGCCATCCGCACCTTGGACAGGTCCACTCCGGACATGTGGATACGCAGCACCGGGCCCCCACCTGTTGCACCTGCAATTGCCCCCCACCCAAGGGTAGGTGATCCGTAACAGCACGTCACCACGGGGTTTCGGCCAGAGGTGAAACGTCTCGCCTCCGCGGGCCACCAGCGGAAAAGCTGTACTGCGTCGGGTGCGTATCCGGAGCCACCGGAAGAGCGGGTGAAGGCCGTGGGGGGTTTTGCTCGTTCGGCGGCGGTCGGCAACGGTGCGGCTCCGCACCCGGCGGGGGTAACGGCCTGGGATCCCAGGCCGTAAGCCGGGTGCGGTCCATGGGTGGGGATCCATGGACCGCATCCCGGCCCGTCACCGACCATTTCTTTGCGCATTGAACGAACTTTGCTTAATGAACAAAGAAAATGGCACAACATCGCACAGCCATTTCGCGGTGCCCAAAGCCGGAACCAAGCCGGATCCAAGCCGGAACGAAGCCGGAACCGCGTTCGGCCCCGCCGCCGGGACGAGGCGGGACTGGACGGGACGGGACGGGAGGCGGACGAAAACGAGGCGGCGGCGGCCCCCCCCCCCGGGGGCCCCCCCCCCCGCTTACCCCGAGCCGCCCCCCGGCCGGGGGGGGGGCCCCCGCCGACCGCGGCTCCCGGCGCGGGGCCGGGGGCCCGGGGTCGCGACACCGGCGGTC
>NZ_JBIBYN010000007.1:62656-156939 GCF_043083325.1 Streptomyces sp. NPDC014734
GGGGGGGGGGGGGGGGGGGGGGGGGGGGGGGGGGGGGGGGGGCCCCCCCGGGCCGGGGGGGCCCCCCCCCCCCCGGGGCCCCCCCCGCCTCCGGATTCCCCGGAGCGGCCGCCGGGCCGGTGAGGGTCCGACGGCCGACGGCGGCTCCGGGAGAGGGGACGGGGACGCGGTGTCGCGTCAGCGGCTGTCGCTGCCCGCGGATTCCGCCGCCGCGCGTCCCGCTTCGAGGCGGGCGACGGGGATGCGGAACGGGGAGCAGGACACGTAGTCCAGACCCACCTCGTGGAAGAAGTGCACCGAATCCGGGTCGCCGCCGTGCTCGCCGCAGACGCCGAGCTTCAGGTCCGGGCGGGTGGCCCGGCCGGCCTCGACGGCGCTGCGGACCAGCGAGCCGACGCCGTCCTTGTCGATCGTCTCGAACGGCGACACCCCGAAGATGCCCTTCTCCAGGTACGCGGTGAAGAACGAGGCCTCCACGTCGTCCCGGGAGAAGCCCCACACGGTCTGGGTGAGGTCGTTCGTGCCGAAGGAGAAGAACTGCGCGGCCTCGGCGATCTGCCCGGCGGTCAGCGCGGCGCGCGGCAGCTCGATCATCGTGCCGATGGTCAGCTTCAGCCGGGTGCCGGTGGCGGCCTCGACCTCGGCGATGACCCGGTCGGCCTCCTCGCGGACGATCTCCAGCTCCTGGACCGTGCCCACGAGCGGGATCATGATCTCGGCGCGCGGGTCGCCCTTGGCGTTCTTGCGCTCGGCCGCGGCCTCGGCGATCGCCCGTACCTGCATGGCGAACAGGCCGGGGATGACGAGTCCGAGCCGGACCCCGCGCAGACCGAGCATCGGGTTCTGCTCGTGCAGCTTGTGCACCGCCTGGAGCAGCCGCAGGTCGTTCTCGTTGGCGTCCTCGCGGGCCTCGGCGAGCGCGACCCGCACCGAGAGCTCGGTGATGTCGGGCAGGAACTCGTGCAGCGGCGGGTCGAGCAGCCGTACGGTGACGGGCAGCCCGTCCATCGCCTCGAACAGCTCGATGAAGTCGGCCTTCTGGAGCGGGAGCAGCTGCTCCAGCGCGGTCTCGCGCTCGGCGTCGGTGTCCGCGAGGATCAGCCTCTCGACCATCTCGCGCCGCTCGCCGAGGAACATGTGCTCGGTGCGGCACAGGCCGATGCCCTGGGCGCCGAAGCGGCGGGCGCGCAGCGCGTCCTCGGCGTTGTCGGCGTTGGCCCGGACCCGCAGCCGGCGCATCCGGTCCGCGTACGCCATGATCCGGTGCACGGCGGCGACCAGTTCGTCGGCGTCGTCGGCGCCCGCGTGCATCCGGCCCTCGAAGTACTCGACCACCGGGGACGGCACGACGGGCACCTCACCGAGGTACACCTTGCCGGTTGAGCCGTCGATGGAGACGACGTCCCCCTCCTCGACGACCCGGCCGCCCACCGTCATCCGGCGCCGCTTGGTGTCGACCTCCAGGTCCTCGGCGCCGCAGACACAGGTCTTGCCCATGCCGCGGGCGACGACGGCGGCGTGCGAGGTCTTGCCGCCGCGCGAGGTCAGGATGCCCTCGGCCGCGATCATGCCGTCGAGGTCGTCGGGGTTGGTCTCGCGGCGGATCAGGATGACCTTCTCGCCGGACCGGGACCACTTCACCGCGGTGTACGAATCGAAGACGGCCTTGCCGACGGCGGCACCGGGCGAGGCGGCGATGCCCCGGCCCAGCAGCTCGGTCACGGCGTCGTCGTCGAAGCGCGGGAACATCAGCTGCGCCAGCTGCGCCCCGTTGACCCGCTGGAGTGCCTCGGCCTCGTCGATCAGGCCCTGGTCGACGAGCTGGGTGGCGATCCGGAAGGCCGCGCCGGCGGTGCGCTTGCCGACCCGGGTCTGGAGCATCCACAACCGGCCGCGCTCGATGGTGAACTCGATGTCGCACAGGTCCTTGTAGTGCGTTTCGAGGGTTTCCATGATCGTCATCAGCTGGTCGTACGACTTCTTGTCGATCGACTCCAGCTCGGCGAGCGGCACGGTGTTGCGGATGCCGGCGACGACGTCCTCGCCCTGCGCGTTCTGCAGGTAGTCGCCGTAGACGCCCTGGTGACCGCTGGCCGGGTCGCGGGTGAACGCGACACCCGTGCCGGAGTCGGGGCCGAGGTTGCCGAAGACCATCGAGCAGACGTTGACGGCCGTACCGAGGTCGCCGGGGATGCGCTCCTGACGGCGGTAGAGCTTGGCCCGGTCGGTGTTCCACGAGTCGAAGACGGCCCTTATCGCCAGGTCCATCTGCTCGCGCGGGTCCTGCGGGAAGTCGCGTCCGGCGTCCCGGGAGACGATCTTCTTGAACTGCTTGACCAGCTTCTTCAGGTCGGCCGCGTCGAGATCCACGTCGACCGTGACGCCCTTGGCCTCCTTCGCCGCCTCAAGCGCCTCCTCGAAGAGGTCGCCGTCGACACCGAGCACGGTCTTGCCGAACATCTGGATGAGGCGCCGGTAGGAGTCCCACGCGAACCGCTCGTCGCCCGCCTGCGTGGCGAGGCCCGCCACGGAGTCGTCGGAGAGGCCGATGTTGAGGACCGTGTCCATCATGCCGGGCATGGAGAACTTCGCGCCGGAGCGGACCGAGACCAGCAGCGGGTCGTCCGTCTGGCCGAGCTTCTTGCCCATCCGCGTCTCCAGCGCGTCCAGATGCGCGCTGACCTCGTTCCGCAGCTCCGTCGGTTCCTCGCCGCTGTCGAGGTAGACCTTGCACGCCTCGGTGGTGATGGTGAAGCCGGGGGGCACGGGGAGCCCGAGGTTGGTCATCTCGGCGAGGTTGGCGCCCTTGCCGCCGAGAAGGTCCTTCAGGTCCTTGTTGCCCTCGGTGAAGTCGTAAACGAACTTCTGGCTCCGGGGCTCCGAGGATTCCGGGGTGGATACGTGGGGATCTTTGTTTTCCGACACGGGTCTCGACTCCTCGAAGACGCGGTGGCTGCCCTGACGGCGAGGAACATACCCAGATCGAAGGTTTCTGGGTACGTCCACTTGCGCGTCATGGGGCCTCAACCACCCGTCCGCCAGCAGATCGAAAGTGACACGAATACTCCTCTCATCGGAGGAATGTGTTCACTTCTTGAACGAGTAACCACTCGTCGTCATCGATGTTCGCCGATCCGGGCACTCAGCGCAACGGAAGCATCGATCGATCAAAGCGGAGACCCATGGCACGGAGTGCCATCATTTGAGAAATGCATCCCTCAAAATTGCGCTCATCTGAGCGAGTCAACTCTCAAGGTGGCGAGAATCACTCTACGGTCCGCGCTCAGATGTCACCATTCGGACGTGCGAGCGGCACCGCGAGGTCACTCTTTGATCATCACCTCGATGCCGAGCGTGAGGGGAACGGGCATTCGACACCGAGAACAGGCCTGCGACGGTGGACTTGCGGCCGAATAGCGTTGAATCTGGCCGGATATTGCGCTCAGATGAGCGCACTGAACGGCGCGGCACGCGGTGCCTATGGAGTCGGCCCGCGCCGCGAACGCGGAAAGGCCCCGGCCAGAAGGCCGGGACCTTTCCGCGTTCAGCCGCCGCCGGAAGATCGGGCTCCGCGTCCGTGTTCAGCCGCCGGAGGTGTCCAGCTCCGCGTCCGCGCTCACGCCCGCGCAGTCGTACGGGTCCTTCAGCCAGCCGTCCGGCAGCACCACACGGTTGTTGCCCGAGGTGCGCCCGCGCGGCCCGTCCGCGCCGTCCGGCCACGGCTGGTCGAGGTCCAGCTCGTGCAACTGCCCGGCCAGCTCGTCCAGCGAGGAGGTGATCGCCAGCTTCTTGCGCATCTCCGAACCGACCGAGAAACCCTTGAGGTACCAGGCGACGTGCTTGCGGAAATCGATCACGCCGCGGGCCTCGTCGCCGATCCACTCCCCCAGCAGCGTCGCGTGCCGCACCATCACGTCCGCCACCTCGCGCAGGCGCGGCGCCCGCGTCGTCCCCGTGCCGTCGAACGCGCTCACCAGGTCGCCGAAGAGCCAGGGGCGGCCCAGGCAGCCCCGCCCCACGACCACGCCGTCGCAGCCGGTCTCGCGCATCATCCGGCGGGCGTCCTGCGCGCACCAGATGTCGCCGTTGCCCAGCACCGGGATCTCCGGGACGTGTTCCTTGAGCCGGGCGATGGCGTCCCAGTCGGCGGTGCCGCCGTAGTGCTGGGCGGCCGTCCTGCCGTGCAGGGCGACGGCCGTGACGCCCTCCTCGACGGCGATCCGGCCCGCGTCCAGGTAGGTGATGTGGTCGTCGTCGATGCCCTTGCGCATCTTGATGGTGACCGGCAGGTCGCCCGCGTGGGAGACCGCCTGGTGGAGGATCGCGCGCAGCAGGGGCCGCTTGTACGGGAGCGCGGAGCCGCCGCCCTTGCGGGTCACCTTGGGGACCGGGCAGCCGAAGTTCAGGTCGATGTGGTCGGCCAGGTCCTCGTCGACGATCATGCGCACGGCCTTGCCGACGGTGACCGGGTCCACCCCGTACAGCTGGATCGAACGCGGGGTCTCGCTCGCGTCGAAGTGGATGAGCTGCATGGTCTTCTCGTTGCGCTCGACCAGCGCCCGGGTGGTGATCATCTCGCTCACGAACAGCCCCTTGCCGCCGGAGAACTCCCGGCACAGGGTGCGGAACGGGGCGTTGGTGATGCCGGCCATGGGCGCGAGCACCACCGGCGGCTGCACCAGGTGCGGGCCGATCCGGAGCTGAGGGAGGGGCGGGGCGAGCGTGGTCATGGCCCCATTGTCCCGTACGGCGCGCACCGGCCCGGCGGGACCGCCCTCTCGGCGGAGTTCGTTAGTTAACCGTACTATCCATGTATGCCCGAGCTGAGCCCCCGCCGACGGCAGTTGGTGCTGGCGATCTGCTGCATGAGCCTGCTGATCGTCAGTCTCGACAACACCGTCCTGAACGTCGCCCTGCCCTCCATGCAGAAGGAACTGCACGCCACGGTCGCGGGCATGCAGTGGACCATCGACGCCTACACCCTCGTCCTCGCCTCGCTGCTGATGCTCGCGGGTTCCACGGCCGACCGGATCGGGCGCCGAAGAGTCTTCCGGACCGGGTTGGTCCTCTTCACCCTCGGCTCGTTGCTCTGCTCGCTGGCACCGAACCTGGAATCGCTCGTGGCGTTCCGGATGGTGCAGGCGGTGGGCGGTTCGATGCTCAACCCGGTCGCGATGTCGATCATCACCAACACCTTCACCGACCCGCGCGAGCGGGCCCGCGCCATCGGGGTGTGGGGCGGTGTCGTCGGCATCTCCATGGCGGCGGGCCCGGTGGTCGGTGGCCTGCTGGTGGACTCGGTCGGCTGGCGGTCGATCTTCTGGGTCAATCTGCCGGTCGGGCTCGTCGCGCTGCTGCTCACCTGGCGCTACGTGCCCGAATCCCGCGCCCCGAAGCCGCGTCGGCCCGACCCGGTGGGCCAGCTCCTGGTGATCGCACTGCTGGGCTCGCTGACGTACGTGATCATCGAGACGCCGTCGGCGGGCTGGACGTCACCGCGCATCCTGACGTTCGCGGTCATCGCCGTCGGGGCCCTCGCCGGACTGCTCCTCTACGAGCGCCGACGCACCGAACCCCTCATCGATCTGCGGTTCTTCCGCAGTGCCCCGTTCAGCGGCGCGACCGCCATCGCTGTCTCGGCCTTCGCCGCGCTGAGCGGATTCCTCTTCCTCAACACGCTGTACCTCCAGAACGTGCGCGGGCTGAGCGCCCTGCACGCCGGGCTCTACATGCTGCCGATGGCGGCGCTCACCTTCGTCTGCGCCCCGCTGTCGGGGCGGCTCGTCGGCAGCCGCGGGCCGCGGTTGCCGCTGCTGGTGGCCGGCGTGGCCATGACGGCGTGCGGGCTGCTGTTCGCCGTGTTCGGCGCCGAGACGGACAATGTCCTGCTGTTCACCGGGTACGTGCTGTTCGGTCTCGGCTTCGGGATGGTGAACGCGCCGATCACCAACACGGCAGTCTCCGGGATGCCGCGCTCCCAGGCCGGGGTGGCGGCGGCGGTCGCCTCGACGAGCCGGCAGGTCGGCGGGACGCTCGGGGTCGCCGTGATCGGTGCGGTGCTCGCGGCGGGCGTGGCCGGGACCGGATCACCGCGCGGGGCCGCGTACGCCGACGCCTTCGTGGACGCGGCCGGACCCGCCTGGTGGATCCTCACCGGGTGCGGGGTGTCCGTCCTGCTGGTGGGGGCGCTGACCAGCGGGCGCTGGGCGCGGGAGACGGCGCGCCGGACCGCTCAGCGGCTGGAGACACCGGCGGCGGCCTCCGCCGGGGACCAGGCCTCGGCGGGCTCCAGGGCCTGAAGGCGTTCCAGCCGCCGCCGGGTCTCGTCGTCGGCGGGGGTGTACGTCACCATGCGCGGACCGGACGACGGTCCGAGCCACAGATCGGTGTGGTCGACGCGCAGCAGCCCGACGCGGGCGTTGCGGAAGACCTTGGTCCGGTCGCCGGGGCCCACCACCTCGTGCCGCGCCCAGTTCTCCCGGAACTCCGGCGAGGCCGCCTCCAGCCGTGCCAGGAGCGCCTTCCACGCGGGCTCGGCCAGATGCTCGGCCATCGACATCCGGAACTTGGCGGCCATCAGCCGGGCTGTCCGGGGGAGGTCGACGACGGCGGCACGCCACTGGGGGTTGGTGTAGACGAGGAGCATGCAGTTGCGGTCCTCGGGAGCGACGGCGTCCAGGTCGCAGAACAACCGCCCGTAGGTCCGGTTGTACGCGAGGATGTCGTAGCGGCTGTTCTGGACGCAGGCCGGGACGGGGTCCAGTTGTCGCAGCATCTCCCGCAGCGCCGGGGTGACGCTCGGGCAGTCGGCGCCGGGCGACGGGTCGACGGCGCCCGCCAGCGAGAAGAGGTGGCGGCGCTCGGTGCGGTCGAGCAGCAGGGCGCGGGCGAGCGCGTCCAGCACCTGGGACGACACCTGGATGTCACGGGCCTGCTCCAGCCACGTGTACCAGGTGACGCCGACGGCGGAGAGCTGAGCGACCTCCTCGCGCCGCAGGCCCGGGGTGCGACGGCGACGGCCGCGGACCAGCCCGACCTGCTCGGGGGTGATCCGCTCGCGGCGGCTGCGCAGGAACTCGGCGAGCTCCTGCCGTCTGACGTCGTCCCCGGACGGAACGCGGCCCCGGTGGCCCCCGGCGGGCACGGACGGGCCGTGGTCCCCGGCGGGCACAGTGCCCCGCGCCGGAGCGGACGTACCGGCCCCCGCGCGCACGCCGCCCCGTTCACTCGCCATCGTCCTCATGCCCCCAGCCTGCCGAACCACCCGCCGCAGCTCCGCGTGCGCTGCCAGGTGCCGTTGATACCAGGATAACGACACTCTGGTACCAGGCTGGCGGAGCGGGGATTCTCGTCGGCGTGAACGAATCACCTGTACGGACGCAAGCGGCCACCGGCACCACCCGCGTGGTACGGCACGATCACCCCGCCCCGGTGCTCGGCACGCTCGGGCTGTTCACCGTGCTCCTCGGCGCGGCGCTGCCGCTCATCGACTTCTTCATCGTGAACGTCGCCCTGCCGACGATCGACCACGACCTGGACGCGGGGCCCGCGCTGCTCGAACTGGTCGTCGCGGGCTACGGCCTGGCCTATGCCGTACTGCTCGTCCTCGGCGGCAGGCTCGGCGACACGGCCGGACGACGCCGTCTCTTCCTGCTGGGCATCGCCGCCTTCGGCGTCACCTCGCTCGCCTGCGGACTGGCGCCCGACGCCTGGACTCTCGTCGGAGCCCGGGTGGCTCAGGGCGCCGCGGCGGCGCTGATGCTGCCGCAGGTCCTCGCCACCATCCAGGCGGCCACCTCCGGGCACCGGCGGGCCCGGGCGCTGAGCCTGTACGGAGCGACGGCCGGGCTGTCCATGGTCGCGGGCCAGATCCTGGGCGGCGTGCTCGTCGCCGCCGCACCGCTGTCGTCGGTGTTCGGGGCGGGGGCGGGCTGGCGCTCGGTGTTCCTGGTGAACGTTCCGGTGGCGGCGGTGGGGCTGGTCCTGGCCGCCCGCTGGGTGCCGGAGACCCGTTCGCAGCGGCCCGCGCCGGTCGACGTACCGGGCACCCTGTTGCTGGCCGCCTCGCTGGTGACACTGCTCGCCCCGCTGACGGAGGGGCGTGCGGCGGGCTGGCCGGTGTGGACCCGGGTCTCGCTGGCCCTGTTCCCGTTCGTCTCGTATGCCTTCTACCGGGTCGAGCGGCGGGCCGACCGGCTCGGGCGGACCCCGCTGGTGCCGCCGAGCCTGCTGCGGCTGGACTCCTTGCGGCGCGGGCTGGCGCTGGTGGTGCCGTTCTCGATCGGCTTCGGCGGTTTCATGTTCGTGATCGCGGTGGCGTTGCAGCAGGGGCTGCGGCTGGGCCCGGCGGCGGCCGGTCTGTCGCTGGCCCCGATGGCGGTCGCCTTCTTCGTGGCGTCGCTGGCCGGTCCGCGTCTGGTCCGGCGGTTCGGCAGCCGGGTCGTGACGGCCGGTGGGCTGATCCAGGCGGCGGGCGTGCTGGCCCTCGCGTTCACGGTGTGGCACCGGTGGTCGGGGCTCGGGCCGTGGGAGCTGCTGCCCGGGGTGGCGGTCGCGGGCCTCGGACAGGGGCTGCAACTGCCCGTGCTGTTCCGCATCGTGCTCTCGGACGTGCCGACCGCACGCGCCGGGGTGGGCGGCGGGGTGATGACGACGACGCAACAGGCCGCGCTGGCACTCGGCGTCGCCACCCTCGGCACGCTGTTCCTCTCCCTCGCCCCGGGCTCGGGAATGCGGGACGCGCTCGTCGTGACCCTGCTGGTCCAACTCGCCGCGGTGGTGCTGACCACGCTGCTGAGTCTGCGGCTGCCGCGCACGGTGTCATGAACGCCCGGGACCGGCGGGCGGACGGCGGGCCCCGCACACGGGCGTGGGCCCGGACCACTCCAGGTGATCCGGGCCCACGGTCGTGAGGTCGTACGGGTGTTGAGGCGGCGTCAGTCCCGCGCGGGGGCGTCCTGTCCGTCCGTCTCCGACCGCGCGGTGTCGTCCGCCGATGCCCCGGCGGACTCGGGCGCCGACTCGGCCGACTCGGCGTCCGGTCCCGGCTGCGTGCGCTCACGCATCCGGCGCAGCAGTTCCTGCTTCTGGTCGGCGGCCGCCTTGCGGTCGGCCTGATGTGCGGGGCCGGTGCCCTGCTGGTCGGCGCGGGACAGCTTCTTGCGCTGTCCGCCCACACCGAGGAGGTTGTTGCGGCTCTTGGCCACGGCGTTCTCCCGTTCGTGGTGAGAAGTGAGGTCTGGGGCGACCTTTGATCCTTGATCGATCCGGTGGGCGGCGGGTGCTCCGACCCGCCGCGCTCTCACTCGTAGATCTGGAAGAACGAAGACATGGCGCAACCGTACCCCGGTGCCGTCGGTGGCCGCAGCCGGATTTTCCGCTCGCGCCGGACGCGTACGGACCACGGCAGAGCCCCCGCTCCCTCCGTACGCGGTACGGGAGATCGGGGGCTCCGGCCGGGCATGCCCCTGCGGGGCGGTGTGTCAGCAGCCGAGCAGTCGGGCGCCGAGGTAGGCCTGGATCTGGTCGAGCGAGACGCGCTCCTGCTTCATGGTGTCGCGCTCGCGCACGGTCACCGCGTTGTCGTCCAGGGTGTCGAAGTCGACGGTGACGCAGAACGGCGTGCCGATCTCGTCCTGGCGGCGGTAGCGGCGGCCGATGGCGCCCGCGTCGTCGAACTCGATGTTCCAGTTCTGCCGCAGGTCGGCGGCGAGGCCCTTGGCCTTCGGCGAAAGCTGCGGGTTGCGGGACAGCGGGAGGACGGCGACCTTGACCGGCGCGAGACGCGGGTCGAGGCGCATCACGGTGCGCTTCTCCATGACGCCCTTGGCGTTGGGCGCCTCGTCCTCGATGTAGGCGTCGAGGAGGAAGGCGAGCATCGCGCGGCCGACACCCGCCGCCGGCTCGATGACGTACGGGGTCCAGCGCTCGCCGGCCTCCTGGTCGTAGTACGCCAGGTCGGTGCCGGACGCCTTGGAGTGCGCCTTGAGGTCGTAGTCGGTGCGGTTGGCGACGCCCTCCAGCTCGCCCCACTCGCTGCCGCCGAAGCGGAAGCGGTACTCGATGTCAGCGGTGCGCTTGGAGTAGTGCGAGAGCTTCTCCGCGGGGTGGTCGTACCACCGCATGTTCTCCTCGCGCAGGCCCAGGCCGGTGTACCAGCTCCAGCGCTGCTCCATCCAGTACTCGTGCCACTTCTCGTCCTCGCCCGGCTTGACGAAGAACTCCATCTCCATCTGCTCGAACTCACGGGTGCGGAAGATGAAGTTGCCCGGAGTGATCTCGTTCCGGAAGGACTTGCCCATCTGGGCGATGCCGAACGGCGGCTTCTTGCGCGAGGTCTGCTGCACCTGGCCGAAGTTGGTGAAGATGCCCTGGGCGGTCTCGGGGCGCAGGTAGGCGACCGAGCCGGAGTCCTGGGTCGGGCCGAGGTGGGTGGAGAGCAGGCCGGAGAACTGCTTGGGCTCGGTGAACGTGCCCTTGTTGCCGCAGTGGGGGCAGTTGAGGTCGGCGAGGCCGTTCGCGGGCGCGTGGCCGTGCTTCTCCTCGTACGCCTCCTCCAGGTGGTCGGCGCGGAAGCGCTTGTGGCAGGAGGTGCACTCGGTCAGCGGGTCGGTGAACGTGGCGATGTGGCCGGAGGCGGCCCACACCTCGGAGGCAAGGATGACCGACGAGTCGAGTCCGACCACGTCCTCGCGCGAGGTGACCATGTAGCGCCACCACTGGCGCTTGAGGTTCTCCTTCAGCTCGACACCCAGCGGTCCGTAGTCCCAGGCGGCACGCTGGCCGCCGTAGATCTCGCTGCAGGGGTAAACAAAGCCACGGCGCTTGCTCAGGCTGACGATGGAGTCGATCTTGTCGGCGGCCACGGTGCTCTCTTCATTACGACGACGAAAACGGACAGGGGTGGCTCGTAGCGCCTCGGTGGGGTGGAGCTCAGGAGACGAGGCGGGCGAATGCTTCAGGTTACCGGCGGTGCCTGCCCCTGGATCAAATCGGTACCGGCTCGATCGACCGTGCGGTCATCTCATCATCCTTGTTGACAATCGTTTCCACTTTTGTTGAAAATGACTGTCATGAACGTCAGCCGCCTCATACCGACCGCCGCCGTCGCCGGAGCCGCCGTCCTCGGCCTCACCGCCCTCACGGCCTGCTCCTCCTCCGACTCCTCCGACCACAAGAACGGCGACAAGCTGAACGTGGTGGCCTCGTTCTACCCGATGCAGTTCCTGGCCGAGCGGATCGGCGGGGAGCACGTCTCCGTCACCACACTGACCAAGCCCGGCGTGGAGCCGCACGACCTGGAACTGAGCCCCCGGCAGATCGGCGGGCTCGGCGACGCCGACTTCGTCCTCTACCTCAAGGGCATCCAGCCCGCCGTCGACGACGCCATCAAGCAGTCCGGCGCCGAGGACGTCGTCGACGCCTCGACGCTGACGAAGCTGGAGACCCACGGCACCGAGACCGGCCCCGACGACCACGACCACGACCACGGGGACGACCACGACCACCACGGGGACGAGGCCGGGGCCGACCCCCACATCTGGCTCGACCCGGTGAAGTACGCCGAGGTCGCCAAGGGCGTCGGGAAGTCCCTGGAGAAGTCCGACCCCGGCCACGCCGCGGACTACCGCAAGAACACCGAGGCGCTGGTCACCGAGTTGGACGGCCTGAACACCGCGTACGCGAACGGCCTGCGGAACACCGCCACCAAGACGTTCATCACCACCCACTCCGCCTTCGGGTACCTCGCCGAGCGCTACGGCCTCACCCAGGAGGGCATCGCCGGCGTCGACCCCGAGGCCGAGCCCAGCCCCGCCCGGATCAAGGCGATCCACACCATCACGAAGAAGGACGGGGCGACCACCGTATTCTTCGAGACGCTCGCCAGCGACAAGACCGCGAAGACCCTCGCCCGGGACACCGGCCTGCGGACCGACGTCCTGGACCCGCTGGAGGGAATCACGGACAAGTCCAAGGGCACCGACTACATCGAGGTCATGCGGTCCAACCTCGCCGCCCTCCAGAAGGCGCTCGGCACCAAGTGACCCGCGCGACACCCGCCACAGCAGCACCGGAGGCACTCATGCCCGAGACCGGGAACACCACGGCCGAACCCGTCATAGCCCTGCGCGGCGCCACGGCCACGCTCGGAGCGCGTCCGGTGCTGCGCGGCGTCGATCTGGCCGTCCACCGCGGCGAGGTCGTCGCCCTGCTCGGCGCCAACGGCTCGGGCAAGTCGACCGCCGTCCGCTCGGTCATCGGCCAGGTCCCGCTCACCGGGGGCTCCGTCGAACTGTTCGGCACCCCGCTGCGCCGCTTCCGCGCCTGGTCCCGCATCGGGTACGTGCCGCAGCGCACCACCGCTTCGGGCGGCGTCCCCGCCACCATCCGCGAGGTCGTCTCCTCCGGGCGGCTCTCGCGCACGAGGCTCGGCCCGCTCCGCAGGGCCGACCGGGCCGCCGTGGACCGGGCCATCGAACTGGTCGGCCTCGCCGACCGGGCCACGGACTCGGTGAACGCGCTCTCGGGCGGGCAGCACCAGCGGGTGCTGATCGCCCGGGCCCTGGCCGCCGAACCCGAGGTGCTGATCATGGACGAGCCGATGGCCGGGGTCGACCTGGCAAGCCAGGAGATCCTCGCCACCACCCTGCGCGACCAGGTCGCGGCCGGTGCCACGGTGCTGCTGGTGCTGCACGAGCTCGGCCCGCTGGAGCCGCTGATCGACCGCGCGATCGTGCTGCGCGACGGCTGTGTGATGCACGACGGGCCGCCCCCGCAGGCGCTGGGCCAGCACGCCCTGCCCGGCCACGACCACGTACACCCCCACGCGGCCTCCGAGCCCGTCCGGACCGGACTGCTGAGCTGACCATGGAATTCCTCGATCTCCCCTTCATGCAGCGGGCCCTGCTCGCCGCCGTGCTCGTCGGCGTCATCGCCCCCTCCGTCGGCATCTACCTCGTCCAGCGCCGCCAGGCGCTGATGGGAGACGGCATCGGCCACATCGCGATGACCGGCGTCGGCCTCGGCTTCCTGCTCTCCACCAGCCCGGTGTGGATGGCCACGGCGGTCGCCGTCGTCGGCGCCGTCGTGATGGAACTGATCCGCTGGTACGGACGCACCCGGGGCGACATCGCACTGGCCATGCTGTTCTACGGCGGCATGGCGGGCGGCGTCCTGCTGATCAGCCTCTCCGACGCCGGCTCCAACGCCAACCTCACCTCGTACCTCTTCGGCTCCCTCGCCACGGTCTCCAGCGAGGACGTCACCGCGATCTGCCTGCTGGCCGCCTTCGTGCTGCTGGTGATGCTGGGGCTGCGGCGGCAGCTGTTCGCGGTCAGCCAGGACGAGGAGTTCGCCCGGGTCACCGGGCTGCCGGTGCGCGCGCTGAACCTGCTGATCGCCGTGACGGCGGCCGTGACGGTCACCGTGGCGATGCGGGTCGTCGGACTGCTGCTGGTCAGCGCGCTGATGGTGGTGCCGGTCGCGGCAGCGCAGCAGATCGCCCGGTCCTTCAAGGTGACGTTCGTGCTGTCCGTCGCCATCGGTACGGCGGTGACCCTGACCGGCACCATCACCTCGTACTACCAGGACGTCCCGCCCGGCGCGACGATCGTGCTGCTGGCCATCGTGGTCTTCGTCGCCCTGACCGCCCTCGCGACGCCGTTGGCCAGGAGGCGCGCCCGGCGAGGCGAGGCCGTGACCGGGGAGTGCACCCTGGAAGTACCGGCGGCCCGCCCGGCCGCGGATGATCTACGAGTGTGACCACGGCGCCCGGGTGGGCTGGCACAATGGCCCGACACAAGTACGGGCGACACGAGGAGGCGGCTGTGGCCACAGCGCCGATCAGTGGAACGAACGCGGCCCCGGTACGCGGCCGGTCGACCCGGCAGCGGGCGGCGGTGGCGGCAGCGCTCGACGAGGTGGACGAGTTCCGCAGTGCGCAGGAGTTGCACGACGTGCTCAAGCACCGCGGCGACTCGGTCGGGCTGACCACCGTCTACCGCACCCTCCAGTCCCTCGCCGACGCGGGCGAGGTCGACGTGCTGCGCACCACGGACGGCGAGTCCGTGTACCGGCGCTGCTCGACCGGGGAACACCACCACCACCTGGTGTGCCGGATGTGCGGCAAGGCCGTGGAGGTCGAGGGACCCGCGGTGGAGCAGTGGGCGGAGGGGATCGCCTCGCAGCACGGCTACGTGAACGTGGCCCACACCGTGGAGATCTTCGGGACCTGCGCGGAGTGCGCGAAGAGCACGGGCTCCGCGGACAGGACGGACGGGTAACGAGCCGGGAGCAGCAGAGGGCGGGCTCGCGACGCCCGAAGACGGCCGACACTCCCGGCGACGGGGGCCGACGGAACTGCCGTCGGCCCCCGTTTCCGTGCCCCGGGGCCCCGTCTCCGTACCCCGGGGCCCCATTCCGCCTCCTGGGGCCCCATTCCGCCTCCCGGGCCCGTTTCCGTTGCCCGGCCGCGGAACCGGCGGTCCGGACCGTCTCCTCAGCCCTTCGTGGCCGGGGCCGCCTCCACCGCGCCGCCGAAGCGCCGGTCCCGCTGGGCGTACTCCAGACAGGCCCGCCACAGGTCGCGGCGGTCGAAGTCCGGCCACAGCACGTCCTGGAAGACCATCTCGGCGTAGGCGCTCTGCCAGATCAGGTAGTTGGAGGTGCGCTGCTCCCCGCTGGGGCGGACGAAGAGGTCGACGTCCGGCATGTCCGGGTAGTAGATGTACTTCGCGAACGTCTTCTCGTTGACCTTCGACGGGTCCAGCCTCCCGGCCGCGACGTCCTGCGCGAGGCGCTGCGCGGCGTCGGCGATCTCGGCCCGGCCGCCGTAGTTGACGCAGAAGTACAGCGTCATCCTGTCGTTGCCCTTGGTCTGTTCCTGGGCGACCTGGAGCTCCTGGACGACGGACTTCCACAGCTTCGGCATGCGTCCCACCCAGCGGATGCGGATGCCCAGCTCGTCCATCTCGTCGCGGCGGCGGCGGATGACGTCCCGGTTGAAGTTCATCAGGAACTTCACCTCCTCCGGGGACCGCTTCCAGTTCTCGGTGGAGAACGCGTACAGCGAGAGGTTCTTGACACCCATCTCGATGCAGCCCTTGAGGACGTCCATGACGACGCCCTCGCCGACCTTGTGGCCCTCGGTGCGCGGGAGGCCGCGCTCCTTGGCCCAGCGGCCGTTTCCGTCCATCACGACGGCGACGTGCTTGGGCACCAGCTCGCCGGGGATCTTCGGGGGCGTGGCACCGGAGGGGTGCGGCTCCGGTGTCTTGTAGTCGCGCCGGTTACGGCCGCCGAGCATCCCGCGTACTGCCATGAACTGTCTCGCTCCCTGTGCCTGATCCGCCTGTGTCACTTCTCTACGTACCGCAGTGAGCGCAACCCGCGCTCCAGGTGCCAGTGCAGGTAGGCGGACACCAGTCCGCTGCCCTCCCTGACGTGACGCGCCTCGCACGCGTCCGCCGTCGCCCAGTCGCCGGTGAGCAGGGCGCTCAGCAGACGGACGGCCTCGGTCGAGGGTACGACGCTGCCGGGCACCCGGCAGTCACCGCATATGACGCCGCCGGACGCGACGGAGAAGAACCGATTCGGCCCGGGCATCCCGCACTTCGCGCAGTCCTCGAAGCTCGGCGCGTAGCCGTTCACGGCGAGCGAGCGCAGCAGGAAGGCGTCGAGGACGAGGTGCGGCTCGTGCTCGCCGCGGGCGAGGGTGCGCAGCCCGCCGACGAGCAGCAGGTACTGCTGGACCGCGGGTTCGCCCTCGTGGTCGGTGAACCGCTCGGCCGTCTCCAGCATCGCGGTGCCCGCGGTGTAGCGGGCGTAGTCGGTGACGATCCCGCCACCGTACGGGGCGATCGTCTCGCTCTGGGTGCAGAGCGGCAGACCCCGGCCGATCAGCTCACCGCCCCGGGCGAAGAACTGCACGTCGACGTGGGAGAAGGGTTCCAGCCGCGCGCCGAACTTGGACTTGGTGCGGCGCACCCCGCGCGCCACGGCCCGCACCCGGCCGTGGCCGCGGGTGAGAATCGTGATGATCCGGTCGGCCTCGCCCAGCTTCTGCGTGCGCAGCACCACACCGTCGTCCCGGAACAAGCTCATGCGTCCATTGTCCGGCACGGGAACGGCCCGCCGGACCCGCGGCTCCCCGGGGCGGCGGCCGAGGACTGCGCGGGAAGCGCGCGTGCCGGGGCGTGGCCGCCCGCTCAGAGGCCGCCCGGCAGGCTCTCAGGAGGGGGTGCGGGCGGCCGCGGCCAGCAGCCGGGCGGTGTCCTCGGCGCAGATCTGCAGCGCGCCGCCGACCGTGGTCAGCACCTCGCGCTCGGAGGGGCCGTACGGGCCGTCGGCGAGGGCGATCCGGGCGCCCTGGAGCAGGATCGCCTCGCGCCCTGCGGGGGCCAGGTGCGGGGCGAGGGGTTCCAGCGCCTCGTGCAGTTCGATGGCGAGGGCCGCGCCGCACGCCTCGGCCGCTGGGTCGAAGGCGGAACCGTGGCCGATGTCGGCGGAGAGGACCTCGACGACGGTGGAGAGCTGCTCCTCGGTGCAGTCGTCGAAACCGGCGCCGCGCACGGTGGCCGCCGCGGTCCGCAGGACCGTGCGGGAACTGGTGCCGCCGGCCGCCAGGACGCCGAGCGTGACGGTGTGGACGGCGTCCCGGAGCATCGTGGAGAGCCGGGTGGTGGTGGGGTGGTCGAGCACGTCGGTGCCGAAGTGCCCCCGGCAGGCGGCGCACTCGACGACGGGGCCGGTGGTGCCGCGGCGCAGCATCGGCACTCCGAGCACGGCGAAGCGGCGGCGTCCGGTGAGGCGGCGGTAGTTGCGGTCGCCTCCGCAGCCGGGGCAGAAGAACTCCCCGTCGCCGACGGCGTCCCAGACGGTGCGGATGCCGCAGATGCGCAGTTTCATGGCGCGTTGTCCCAGGGCTGACCGCACGTCGCACACCTCCGTAGCGCCCGGCAACATTGCCGTGTGGGACGTGATGTTAACCACAGTCATGAGGTGACGTCAGTACCCCGATCACCACAACTGTGGAGATGGCCGAACCCCGCCCCCGGAGATGAGCGGTGGGGGCGGGGTCCTCGGCCGTGCGGCTGCGGCCCCTGCGGGCCCGCCGGGTCAGCGAGTGGCGCGGTTGACGGCGGAGACGACCGCCTTCAGCGAGGCGCGCGTGGTGTTGGCGTCGATGCCGATGCCCCACAGGACCTTTCCGTCGATGGCGCACTCGATGTAGGAGGCGGCCTGGGAGCTGGCGCCCTCGCTCATGGTGTGCTCGGTGTAGTCCAGGAGACGGGCGTCGATGCCGATGGCCTGCAGCGCTTCGAAGAACGCGGAGATCGGGCCGTTGCCGGCACCGGTCAGCACGGTGTCGGTGCCGTCCACGGTCGCCTCGACGGTGATCGTGTCCCGGCCGTCGGAACCGGTGGTGGACTGTCCGGAGCGGATCTGTACGCGCCCCCACGGGTTCTCGGGGTTCGGCAGGTACTCGTCCCGGAACGTGGACCAGATCTGCGACGGGGTGACCTCGCCGCCCTCGGCGTCGGTCTTGGCCTGAATGATCCGGGAGAACTCGATCTGCATCCGGCGCGGCAGGTCCAGCTTGTGGTCGTTCTTCAGGACGTAGGCGATCCCGCCCTTGCCGGACTGCGAGTTGACCCGGATGACGGCCTCGTAGCTGCGGCCGACGTCCTTCGGGTCGATCGGCAGGTAGGGAACCGCCCATTCGATGTCGTCGACGGTCACGCCCTCGCCCCGGGCGGCCGCCTCGGCCTCCATGGCGTCGAAGCCCTTCTTGATGGCGTCCTGGTGGGAGCCGGAGAAGGCGGTGTACACCAGGTCGCCCGCGTAGGGGTGGCGCGGGTGGACCTCCATCTGGTTGCAGTACTCGCTGGTGCGGCGGATCTCGTCGATCTGCGAGAAGTCGATCTGCGGGTCGACACCCTGCGAGAACAGGTTCATGCCCAGGGTGACCAGGTCGACGTTGCCGGTGCGCTCGCCCTGGCCGAACAGGCAGCCCTCGATCCGGTCCGCGCCCGCCATGATCGCCAGCTCGGCGGCGGCGACGGCGGTGCCGCGGTCGTTGTGCGGGTGGACGGACAGGCAGACGTGCTCGCGGCGGGTCAGGTTCCGCGACATCCACTCGAACCGGTCCGCGTGCGTGGACGGCGTCGAACGCTCCACGGTGGCGGGCAGGTTGAGGATGATCTCGCGGCCCTCCTCGGGCTGCCATACGTCACAGACCGCCTCGCAGACCTCCAGGGCGAAGTCCAGTTCGGTGTCGGTGAAGATCTCCGGGCTGTACTGGTAGCCGAAGGTCGTCTCCGGGCCCAGCAGCTTCTCCGCGTACTCCATGACCAGCCGGGTGCCGTCCACCGCGATCTGCTTGATGTCGTCCTTGGAACCGCGGAAGACGACCCGGCGGAAGGTGGGGGCCGTGGCGTTGTACAGGTGCACGGTGGCGCGGCGGGCGCCGATCAGGGACTCGACGGTCCGCTCGATCAGGTCCTCGCGGGCCTGCGTCAGGACGGAGATCGTCACGTCCTCGGGGATCGCGCCCTCCTCGATGATGGAGCGGACGAACGCGAAATCGGTCTCGCCGGAGGACGGGAAGCCGACCTCGATCTCCTTGTATCCCATGCGTACGAGCAGGTCGAACATCTCGCGCTTGCGGGCGGGCGACATCGGGTCGATCAGGGCCTGGTTGCCGTCGCGCAGGTCGGTGGACAGCCAGCGGGGCGCGACGGTGATCCGGTTGTCCGGCCAGGTGCGGTCGGGGATGTCGACGGCCTCGTAGCGGCCGTACTTGTGGATCGGCATCCCGGACGGCTTCTGCAGATGGGTGGCGTTGGTGATCGGCGTCGGACGGCCGACGGCGGTCTCTGCAGGCGTCCGGGCGGGATGTGCGGCGGTCATGTCGTACGGCTCCTCGGGGTCCAACCAATGGGACGGCCGACTGTGTCGCTGCAACACCAGACTCCGCGGGGAGGGGGTCGGCCTACGACTACAGGCCCTCGCCGCGGCAGCTAAGAAGAAGCAGCCCGAAACGCATGATGCGAACGAGATTAGCCGAGGGGCGCCCCATGCGTCCGTCCCGTATCAGTATGCGGGACCGGGCACCTAAAACGCCCAGGCGTGACCGATCACTCCATTTCGTCAATCCTCGTCGCAACCGGTGACATCCCGGTTACGCGATGCCACAGTCGGGTGCATGCACCCTCAGTCACAGCACGGGTTCCGCCCCGTCTTCTGCACCATCGTGCCGCCCCATGTCCTCGACAAGCTCTCGCAGTCGGACAACCCCGATCTCGCCGGTCCGGCCCGCCGCACCCTGGAGGGCGACGCCGCCCGCCGCACCCGGCGCCAGATGGCCACGGTCGTCACCCTGCCCGCCTCCCCCGGGACCGAGACCGAGGGCGAGGCGCCGGACAAGCCCGACCGCACGATGTACGACTGCCGTCACCGCACCCAGCTGCCCGGCACCGAGGTCCGCGCCGAGGGCCAGGAGCCCACGCAGGACGCGAGCGTCAACCGCGCGTACGCGGGGCTCGGCGCCACCTTCGAACTCCTGTTCAAGGCGTACGGCCGCAGTTCGATCGACGGCAAGGGACTGCCGCTGATCGGTTCCGTGCACTACGACGAGAAGTACAACAACGCCTTCTTCGACGGCGAGCAGATGGTGTTCGGCGACGGCGACGGCGAGGTCTTCCTCGACTTCACCCTGCCGATCGACGTCATCGCCCACGAACTGACCCACGGCCTGACGCAGTACACCGCCAATCTGAGCTACTACGGCCAGTCCGGCGCGCTCAACGAATCGGTGTCCGACGTCTTCGGCTCGCTGGTGAAGCAGTACTCGCTGGGCCAGAGCGCGGACCGGGCCGACTGGCTGATCGGCGCCGGCCTGCTGGCCCCCGGGGTCCAGGGCGTCGCGCTGCGCTCGATGAAGGAGCCGGGGACGGCGTACGACGACGACGTCCTCGGCAAGGACCCGCAGCCCGGAAAGATGGAGGACTACGTCCACACCAGTCAGGACAACGGCGGGGTGCACCTGAACTCCGGCATCCCGAACCGCGCGTTCTACGTACTGGCGACGGCGCTCGGCGGCAACGCCTGGGAACGGGCCGGTCAGATCTGGTTCGATGTGCTCACCGGCGGTCAACTGGCCGTGGACGCGGACTTCGCGGACTTCGCCCGGCTGACAGTGGCCGCGTCCCGCAGCCGCTTCGGGGAGGGCGACGAGACCGAGGCGGTCCTGAAGGCGTGGTCGGAGGTGGGCGTGCCGGCCGAGTAGGACGATCGGGCCCGTGCCCCGGCCCGCTGGGCGATGGAGGACAACCGCATGCGGATTCAGGTCAGCAGGACCGGTGGCTTCGCCGGTATCGCGCGCCGGGGCGAGGTGGACACCTCCGGCCGGGCCGACGCCGAGGAGTGGGAGGCCCTTGCCGAATCGGCGCTCGCCGCGGCCCAGGGCACCCCGCCCGCGGGCGTGCCGGACGGTTTCCGGTACCGGATCACGGTCGGCGACCGGACGGTGCACTGCGCGGATCCCCGGCTGACCGACGCGCAGCGCGCACTTGTCTCACGCGTCCTGAAGGAGGGCGCGTGAGACCGGGGTGGCCCCGGGCCGGGAAACGCTCCCGGCCGGGCCGTGACGCCGGGAGCGCGGCCCGGCCGCCCGGTCGGTCAGAAGCCCAGCTTCCGCAGTTGCTTGGGGTCGCGCTGCCAGTCCTTGGCGACCTTCACGTGCAGGTCGAGGAAGACCGGCGTGCCGAGAAGGGCCTCGATGTGCTTGCGGGACTTCGTGCCGACGTCCTTCAGCCGCTTGCCCTTCGGGCCGATGATGATGCCCTTCTGGCTCGGGCGCTCGATGTAGACGTTGGCGTGGATGTCGAGCAGCGGTTTGTCCGCCGGGCGGTCCTCGCGCGGCAGCATCTCCTCGACGACGACGGCGATCGAGTGCGGCAGCTCGTCGCGCACGCCTTCGAGCGCGGCCTCCCGGATCAGCTCCGCGACCATGACCATCTCGGGCTCGTCGGTGAGGTCGCCCTCCGGGTAGAGCGGCGGGCTCTCGGGGAGCAGCGGGGCGATCAGGTCGGCCAGCAGTGCCACCTGGTTGCCCTTCACCGCCGACACCGGGACGATCTGCGCCCATTCGAAGCCGAGTTCCTCGCCGAGGCGGGAGACGGCGAGCAGTTGTTCGGCGAGCTGCTTGGAGTCGACGAGGTCCGTCTTGGTGACGATGGCGATCTTCGGGGTCTTCCTGATGCCCGCGAGTTCCTTGGCGATGTACTTGTCGCCGGGGCCGAGCTTCTGGTCGGCGGGCAGGCAGAAGCCGATGACGTCGACCTCGGCCCAGGTGGTCCGCACGACGTCGTTGAGGCGCTCGCCCAGCAGGGTGCGCGGTTTGTGGAGCCCGGGGGTGTCGACGAGGACGAGCTGGGCGTCCTCGCGGTGCACGATGCCGCGCACGGTGTGCCGGGTGGTCTGGGGGCGGTTGGAGGTGATCGCCACCTTCCGGCCTACCAGAGCGTTCGTGAGGGTGGACTTGCCCGCGTTGGGGCGGCCCACGAAGCAGGCGAAACCGGCCCGGTGGGGGGCTTTGCCCGCGCCCTGCTGTGCGGCGGCTTCTGTGTCAGGTCGAACGCTCATGGCGCCCATTGTCCCCGATCCCGGCGGGCCCGCCGCACCAAGGGCCGCGGCGGGCCTGTCGGGCACCGGTTCAGACGGTCCGGGCACGTTTCCGGCGGGCCCGCAGCCACAGCCCCGCGCCCCCGCCCGCGACCACCAGCACCAGGAGTCCGGCCATCAGCCAGGGCAGCGCGACGTACGCGACGGAGGCGGACTCGCGGGTGTCTCGGGCGCTCGCGGTCAGCTCGATCTCGCCCCACTCCAGCTCGGGCGCGCCGAGCCACTGCTCGGTCAGCCGGACCTGTTGGCGGGGCAGCAGCTCGGACGGGATCCGTTTCAGGTCGCGGGCGAGCAGGGTGCGTCCGAAGAGGCCCTCGGCCTTGAGGGCGACCTTGGGGTTGAGGGTGACGTTGCCCCGGTTGTGGAGTGTGTACGAGATGACGGCGCGGCTGGCGCCGGTGCCCGGTACGAGCGGCTGGGTGTGCTCGACCTCGATGTCGTCCACCGAGAGCGCGGGCAGGGTCGGCCCGCTCACCCGCAGGTAGATCCGGGCGCCGACCGCCTTGCGGATGCCGACGCCGACGGCTCCCGGGCCGGTGGATTCCATGTGTTCGTCGAGGGCGACGATCGCCCCGGGGTGGTCGCCCGGCTCGGCGTCCCGGGGGACGGTGAGGGTGACCGGGACGGTGACCGAGCCGTGCGCGGGCACGGCGACCCGGTCGCTGCCGGTCTTGGCCCAGACGCCGACCGAGCGTTGCTCCTCGTCCTGCGAACGGACGGCGAACCCGCCGTCGCGGGCGGTGTTGTAGGCGTCGGCCGCGTACAGCAGGAAGGTCCGCGGCCGGTCCGTCTTGTTGGTGACGGTGACCTTGTCGTGGAGCGTGGCTCCGGGGTCGGCGGAGAGGTAGAAGTACGGGCGCTGACCGGTCTGTGCGGCGGCCGGCTGGACCGACCAGCTGCCGTTGTCCGCGGCATGGGCCGCGGGGGCGCCGGTCAGCAGGAGGGCGCCGGCCAGGAGGAGTACGTACAGCTTGCGCACGGTGCGGGACCTCCGGATCGGGCGGGGCGGCGGGGGCCTGGACGGCGGGGCGCGGGCGGCCGGTCCGGGCGGGTGTGCGCCGGAACCGGGCCGGGCCGTGCCGTCGAACTGCCGTCTGCCGTGCGACGCCGGTTCGACGGCACGGCCGGGTGGCGGCGCCGGAGCGATCGGACACCGCGGCGGGAGGGCCGGTGGGGCCGTCCCGCCGCGGAGCGTGTCCGGTCAGGTGAGGGTGAGGGTGAGTACGCCGGAGTACGCGCCGGGGGCCGCGTACGCCGGTACGTTCAGCGCGAGCCGGGCGTCGACGGTGAACTCGCCACCGGTGAGCGTCCCGTCCGGCGCGGACGCCAGGGTGGCGCCTCCGCTGCCGACCGGTCCCGGGGAACCGGCGGCGCAGGTGCTCGGGCTGCCGGGCTTCGTGGCGCAGACCGGGGTCCAGCCGAGTGCGGACGCGTCGATCGTCGCGCCGCCGGGGCCCGTGAAATCGGTGACCCTGCCGGTCAGGGACCAGCCGGCCGGACCGCCGCGGTAGTCCTCGACGGTCACCGTCCGCAGGGAGCCCCGGGAGACCCCGCCCCGGCCGAAGTCGACCGCCGACAGGTCGACGGTGTCCCCGTCCTGGAGCATGGACAGCGTGCCCGCCTTCACCGACGTGTCGAGGCGCTGGCTGCCGTCCGGAATCCCGCCGCCGCCGGTGACGGTGTACGCCTGTGGACCCGCTCCCCTCGCCGCGTCCCAGGCACCGCCCTCGTAGGCGACGATGCCGGTGGTGGCCGGGTCGTCGACGGTGAGCCGGCCGCTGAAACGGCCGGAGCCGTCCGCCGTGACGGTGGCCGTGTCGCCGGTCTGGCCCTCGCCCGCCCGGCCCGCGAGGGTGACGGCCGTACCGGGGGTGAACTTCGTCCCGGTCACGGCGACCGCCTCACCGGCCCGGCCGGACGCGGCCCCGAGCGAGATGGCCCGCTCGTTGACCTGTCCGCCGCCGTCCGACGCGATGATCGTCTCCGAGACGGGGGCGGGCGGGTCCGTCACCGTGCACGGGGTGTCCAGCTCCATGATGTAGCTGGTGTGGATGTTGTAGTCGCCGGGCGACAGCGTGATCTGGCCGGGCGCGGTGACCGTGAAGGTGCCGGTCATCGAGAACGACGGGAAGACGCCCTTGCCGGGCACCGGGTCGTTCTTCTTCGGGCCGGCGACGGTGACGGTCGCGGACTGCGCGCCGCCGACGGTGACCGCGCCGGTCGGCGTCATGATGTCGGCGGGCAGCGCCAGGTCGACGGGGTTGCCCGCGGCCGGTGTGACGACGGTGTAGGTGACCGTGACCGTCTCGCCCACCTCCGGGGCGGCGTTGTCGACGGTGATCTCGGCCGTCGTCGTCCCGTCGATCGGCGGGATGCCCGCGATGGCCGGCGGGATGCAGTGGGTGGGGAAGTCCACCGGGACGGAGGCCGTGACCGTGGCCTGCGCGGGGCTCGCGAACCCGCCCGCGCCGGCGACGACGAACGCACCCGTGGCCAGTACGGCGGCCCAGCGACGGCCGCGCCCGGTACGGATACGGGGACCGGCTCCCCCCGTGCCCGCTCCCGCGTCGGTCGCTCCGGCGCCGGATCCGCGGACGCCGGATCTTCGCGTGGTGATTCCTCGAACAGTCGGACGCATGGGCCCCCTCCTGGCGGATGCGGCGCGGCGGCTCTTCCGCGCCGGCAGGGGGCCATTGACGGCTCCGGCCGAAAAGAAGTCAATGCAAGCGGGGGGCGTCGACTGATGGCCCATCAGGTGCTGTCAAGATCGCGCCCGCGTCCGCCGGGGACCGGGCCGGTGGGCCCGCGGCCGAGTCCGGGCCCCCGTCAGCCCGCCGTCACCCTGACCCGCAGCGCGCCGTCGGGCCCGGCCAGCAGTACCGGGGTGTCCGGGCCGCCGAGATCCCGTACCGCGGCCCGGTCCTCGTCGGACGGGGTCCGCGCATCGGAGACCACCGCCGCCGCCTCCAGCGAGGTGGCGCCGCTGGCCACGGCCATCGCCACGGCGGTCTGCAACGCGCTGAGCCGCAGCGACTCCAGCCGTACGGTGCCCGCGACATAGGTGCGTCCGGTCTCGTCCCGGACTGCCGCGCCCTCCGGCACGCCGTTGCGGGCACGGGCGCTGCGCGCCAGCGTGACGATCTTGCGGTCCTCGGGGCCGAGGTCGGTGCTCTCAGTCATGCGACGAGCATACGAGCCCCCGGCGCGAGTGCCCCTGCCCCGCCGGGACCGGCGTCGTGCGGACGGGGTGCCGGACCGGTGCTACGCCCGGTCGAGTCTCAGCCGCTGGGCCTTCGGCAGCCCCGCCACCACCAGGTCGTAGGAGTCCTCGATCAGTTCGCGCAGCACCCGGTCGGGCACCCCGGACACCGTCACGGTGTTCCAGTGGCGTTTGTTCATGTGCCAGCCCGGCACCACCGCGGCGTACTCCTCCCTGAGCCGCACCGCGTCGTCGGGATCGCACTTGAGGTTCACCGTCAGCAGGCGGGCGTCCAGCGTGCTGAGCGCGAACATCTTGCCGAGCACCTTGAAGACGGACGTCTGCGGTCCGAACGGGAACTCCTCGACGCCCGCGTTGAACTCCAGGCAGAAGGCCCTCAGCTGCTGCGGAGTCACTCCGCCTCCTCCCGCTCGCGCTCCACCGGCTCCACCAGCACCGTGACGATCTTGTTGCGGCGGCCCGCCGTGGACTCGGCGGTCAGCCGGAGCCGACGCCCGTCGGGCAGGCCCACGACGGACGAGGCACCGGCGATCGGCACCCGCCCCAGCGCCTTCGCCAGCAGCCCGCCGACCGTCTCCACGTCCTCGTCGTCGTACTCGTCGAGGCCGAACAGCTCCCCGAGGTCGCCGATGTCGAGGCGGGCGGTCACCCGGTAGCAGCCGTTCTCCAGTTCCTGCACGGGCGGCAGTTCGCGGTCGTACTCGTCGGTGATCTCGCCGACGATCTCCTCAAGGATGTCCTCGATGGTGACGATGCCCGCCGTGCCGCCGTACTCGTCGATGACGACGGCGACGTGGCTGCGGTCCTGCTGCATCTCGCGCAGCAGGTCGCCCGCGTTCTTCGTGTCGGGCACGAACGCCGCGGGCCGCATCGCCGTGGAGACGAGTTCGGCCTCCGACTCCCGGTTGATGTGCGTCTTGCGGACCAGGTCCTTGAGATACACGATGCCGACGATGTCGTCCTCGTTCTCCCCGGTGACGGGGATACGGGAGAAGCCGGAGCGCAGCGCCAGGGTCAGCGCCTGCCGGATCGTCTTGTAGCGCTCGATGCAGACCAGGTCGGTACGCGGCACCATGACCTCGCGCACCAGCGTGTCGCCGAGCTCGAAGACGGAGTGCACCATGCGGCGCTCCTCGTCCTCGATCAGCGACTCCGCCTCGGCGAGGTCGACCATCGCGCGCAGTTCCGCCTCGCTGGCGAACGGCCCCTTGCGGAAGCCCTTGCCCGGCGTCAGCGCGTTGCCGATGAGGATCAGCAGTTGCGGGATCGGGCCCATGACCCTGTCCAGCGGCAGCAGCACGTACGCCGCGGCCGTGGCCGTGTTCAGCGGGTGCTGGCGGCCGATGGTGCGCGGCGACACCCCGATGGCGACGTAGGAGACGAGGACCATCACGGCCATGGCGACGGCCAGCGCCTCCCAGGTCCTCGGGAGCTCCTGGAGGCAGGCGTACGTCACGAGGACGCCTGCCGACATCTCGCAGGCGACCCGCACCAGCAGGGCGACATTCAGATAGCGGGTCGGGTCCGCCGCTACCTGTTCCAGTTTCCGGCTGCCGCGCCGCCCGGAGCGGACCGCCTCGGCGGCCCGGAAACTCGACACGCGGGCGATGCCCGCCTCCGCGCAGGCGGCCAGCCAGCCGACGACGACCAGCAGGACGGCGCCCAGGACGAGAGGAACGCTCACGAGACCGTGGGGGCGGGCGACGGGCCGGTGAGCCCCTGCTCGGCACGCCAGCCGTCGACGATCGCGGCCTGGAGGCCGAACATCTCGGCCTTCTCGTCCGGTTCCTCGTGGTCGTACCCGAGGAGGTGCAGCACCCCGTGGACGGTGAGGAGTTGGAGCTCCTCGTCCATGGAGTGCCCGGTCTCCGCCTCCTGGCCCTGCTTCTCGGCGACCTCCGGGCAGAGCACGATGTCACCGAGGAGCCCCTGCGGGGGCTCCTCGTCGTCCTTGGCCGGCGGACGGAGCTCGTCCATCGGGAAGGACATGACATCCGTCGGCCCGGGCAGGTCCATCCACTGGATGTGCAGCTGCTCCATGGCGTCGGTGTCCACCACGATCACCGAGAGCTCGGAGAGGGGGTGGATCCGCATGCGCGCGAGCGCGTAGCGGGCGATGTCGAGGATCGCCCGCTCGTCGACCTCGGTTCCGGACTCGTTGTTGACGTCGATCGACATGGTGCGCTGTGGCTACTTCCCGTGCTGGCTGTCTCGGCTGTCGTACTTCTCGTACGCGTCGACGATACGGCCGACGAGCTTGTGCCGGACCACGTCGTGGGAGGTGAGCCGTGAGAAATGGACGTCCTCGACGCCCTCCAGGATGTCCTGGACCTGGCGCAGACCGCTCTTCGTCCCGTTCGGCAGGTCGACCTGGGTGATGTCACCGGTGATGACGATCTTCGAGTCGAAACCGAGGCGGGTGAGGAACATCTTCATCTGCTCGGGGCTGGTGTTCTGGGCCTCGTCCAGGATGATGAAGGCGTCGTTGAGCGTCCTGCCGCGCATGTAGGCGAGCGGCGCGACCTCGATCGTGCCCGCCGCCATCAGCCGCGGGATCGAGTCGGGGTCGAGCATGTCGTGCAGCGCGTCGTACAGCGGGCGCAGGTACGGGTCGATCTTCTCGTAGAGCGTGCCCGGCAGGAAGCCGAGGCGTTCGCCCGCCTCGACCGCGGGACGGGTCAGGATGATCCGGTTGACCTGCTTGGACTGCAGGGCCTGGACCGCCTTGGCCATGGCGAGGTAGGTCTTGCCGGTACCCGCGGGGCCGATGCCGAACACGACGGTGTGCCTGTCGATGGCGTCGACGTACCGCTTCTGGTTGAGCGTCTTGGGGCGGATGGTGCGACCGCGGCTGGAGAGGATGTTCTGGGTGAGCACCTCGGCCGGTGTCTCCTCGCCGTCCCCCTCGCCGTTCTCGCTCGCCCTGAGCATGGCGATCGAGCGTTCCACTGCGTCCTCCGTCATCGGCTGACCGGTGCGGAGCACCAGCATCATTTCGTTGAACAGGCGCTGGATCAGGGCGACTTCCGCCGCATCCCCGACGGCGCTGACCTCGTTGCCCCGAACATGGATGTCGGCCGCCGGGAAAGCCTTCTCGATCACGCGCAACAGGGCGTCGCCGGAGCCGAGTACGGTCACCATCGGGTGCTTGGCCGGAACGGTGAACCGGGCTCGCGCCTGCCCGGGCGCGGGGGTCTGAGCTATGGGTGTCTGCGTCATGGGCCGGCCCTGTGGCCTGCACATACCTCCCGTTGCAAGGCTGTCGCCGCTCGACGGCCTCTGGGTTACCCAGCCTACGACTCCGCGCCGACAACACCGAGAGCTTTTTCGTACCCGTCGCGCACACCCGTGCGGGTGGACCGCTCCGGTCACGGCCCGGTGGTCACGCCGGGTGACGGAAGCCGATCGTCGGCACGGCCCGGCGCAGCGGCCACGGCCGCGCCGCCGCGGGCAGCAGGTCGTCCAGGAACGCGTACCGCTGGAGCGCCGCCGGGTCCTGGCCGGTGAGGGTCCGCACCCGCTGCCACCAGGCGGCGATCTCGTCCCAGCCCGGCGCGGACAGCGACCCCCCGAACTCCTGCACCGAGAGCGCCGCGGTCAGCCCGGCGAAGGCCAGCCGGTCGGCCAGCGGCCAGTCCGCCAGGGTGCCGGTGACGAATCCGGCGACGAAGACGTCACCGGCCCCGGTCGGATCCAGCGCCTCGACCTCGATCGCGGGGACCTCGGCGCTCGCCCCGGTCGTCGCGTCCACCGCGTACGCGCCCTCCGAGCCGAGGGTGACCACGGCGAGCGGCACCCGCTCGGCAAGGGCGCGGGCGGCGGCCCGCGGGCAGTCGGTGCGGGTGTAGCGCATCGCCTCCTCGGCATTGGGCAGGAACGCCCGGCAGTGCTCCAGGTCGGCGAGGGCGTCCAGGTCCCAGCGGCCGGTGTCGTCCCAGCCGACGTCGGCGAAGACCGTCGCGCCGTTCCGCGCCGCCGTGGCCACCCAGGGCTCGACGCGGCCGGGGACGAGCGAGGCGATGGCGGCCCGCGCGCGGGGCGGGCAGCGCGGGAACACGGGCTCCCCGGCGGGCAGCGCGTCGCCGTGGACATGCGTCGGGCCGGGGGCCTCGTGGCCGTGCGAGACCATCGTGCGCTCGCCCTCGTAGGCCATCGACACGGTCACCGGCGAGTGCCAGCCGGGGACGGTGTGCGACATGGACAGGTCGATGCCCTCGCCCTGCTCCAGGGCGTCCCAGCAGTACTCCCCGTAGTGGTCGTCGCCGAACGCCGCCGCGAGCGAGGTGTGCAGCCCCAGCCGGGCCAGTGCGGTGGCCATGTTGGCGACACCGCCGGGGCTGGAGCCCATGCCGCGCGCCCAGGACTCGGTGCCGCGCACCGGGGCGCTGTCCAGGCCGGTGAAGATGATGTCGAGGAAGACCGTCCCGGTGAGGAAGACGTCGCAGTCCGGGTCCTGCGGGGCGCGCAGCCCGTCCAGTGGGTCGATGCCTGGCCTGTCCGTGCTCACCTTGCGCTCCCCGGTCGTGGCGGTTGCGGCCAGTCTGCCCGATCCGCCCCCATAACCGGAGGGCCCGCGCCGCCGTGCTCCGCGGACTCGCACCGACCTCCGACGCACAGGCACTGACCTGCGCAAACGTCATCGGCTACCCGATCGCACACAAGTCAAACGTATAGGTGACCCAGATCACACTGATGCGACTTTCGGTGAGTCGGGGACGGTTGATACAAATTGGGCCGCGAGCCCGGTTGGCGCATCTTGCCGACGCGTGCCCCGTATCTCCTTGTTCCTCCCGCAACACCCTCCCCTCTGCCTTCCCTGCCTCCTTCGGCATGTCCTCAGGAACGCCCATGTCCTCGCGCCCTCGCGCCGCGTGGCCGCTGGTCGCCGTGTTCACCGCCGGTTACCTCGCCGCCTATCTGCTCCCCACCGTCGTCGGGCGGCTCTCCGCCCATCTGGGACTGGGACCGGCCCAGGCCGGTCTGGTGGGCAGCGCCCTGCTGCTGAGTTCGGCGACCGCCGGGTTCACCCTGGCGGGCCGGGTCGAGAGGTACGGACAGCGCGGACCCGCGCGGATCGGGCTGCTGCTCGCCATGGCGGGATACGGCTGCGCGGCGCTGGCCGGCTCCGTGCCGCTGGTCGTCGCCGGTGTGGTGGTCGGCGGTCTCGGCTCCGGAACGGCGACCGCGGTGGCCGCCGCGGGCATCGCCGCCCGGCGGGACCCGCACCGGACCTCGTCGCTCGGCCTGCTGAGCGTCTCCGCGACGGCGGGCGCCCTGTACCTGACGATCCCCCACCTCGGCGGCGGTCACCGGCTGCCGTTCGCCTCGATCGCCGTCGTCGCGCTGCTCGTCTGGCCCGCCACCGCGCGCCTCGACGGGGCCGCGCGGGGCGGTACGGCCGCCCCCGTCACGAGCCGGCTGCCGCACCGCCGCTCCGGCCTGGTGCTGGCGGGCTGCATGCTCGTCTGGTCCATGGCGCAGAACGCGCTGTGGGGGGTAAGCAGCCGGATCGGCGCGGTCCAGGTCGGACTCTCCGAGGTCACCGTCGGCGCGGTGTTCGCCGCCGCGCTCGGAACGGGGCTGCTCGGGGTGATGGGCGCCGGAATGCTGGGCGCGCGGCTCGGGCGGGCGGTGCCGATCGGCATGGGCACGGTCGTCATCGCGGGGAGCATCGTGCTCAGCTCGTCGGCCGGGAGCCTCGGTTCGTTCGCCACCGGCGAGATCCTGTGGAACACCGTCTACCCGGTGGTCCTCTCGTACCTCATCGGCCTCGCCGCCTCACTGGACGTGCGCGGCCGGTGGGCGGTGCTCGCGGGGTCGGCGTCGTCCGTCGGGGTGGCCTGCGGGCCGGTGCTCGGCAGTGTGCTGTCCGAACGGGCCGGATACCCGGTCATGGGGCTGCTGCTGGGCGCCGTCACGCTCCTGGTCGCCGCCCCGTTCACGGCCGTCGCCCTGCACACCGGCGGCCGTCCCCTGCTGCCGGGGGCGGTACGCCGCCGGGGCGGCGCACCGGCGGCGCTCCTCGCCGTCACCAGTGGTGCGGTGCCCGGTCCGGTGCCCCAGCTGGGCGCGCCCGAACAGGCCGTCGCCGAGATCAGCCCGCCCGCGCTGCGCCGCAGGCGTCCGAGCCGGAGCGCGTTCCGAACGGCAGGTCCGTCCGGAACGCCGGGCGGGGGCGCGCAGAGCCTGTCGGGCGACCTCTGACCGGAGTCCGGAGGCCGTCCGGTCGGAGGTCGCCGGAAAGGCTCTCAGTCGAATGTGTGGGCCTCGACCTCGGCGAGGTAGCGGGCCCGGCGCTCCTCGTCGTGGTCGAGGAAGGCGGCCTCGAAGGAATTGCGGGCCAGGGCGCGCAGTTGTTCGCGGTCCAGGCCGAGCGCCTCGTGGACGGCGTGGAAGGTGTCGCCGACGTAACCGCCGAAGTAGGCGGGATCGTCGGAGTTCACCGTGCAGAGCAGCCCGGCGGCCATCATGTCCCGCAGCGGGTGCTGTTCCAGGACGTCGATGGCGCGCAGCCGTACGTTGGACAGCGGGCAGAGGGTAAGTGCCACCCGGTCGGCCACCAGCCGCTTCACCAGGTCCGGGTCCTCCATGCAGCGCAGTCCGTGGTCGACGCGCTCGACCCCGAGGACGTCCAGCGCCTGACGGATGTACTCCGGCGGGCCCTCCTCACCGGCGTGGGCGACCTTGCGCAGGCCGAGCGCGCCGGCCGCCTCGTACACCTCGCGGAACTTGACCGGCGGGTGCCCGACCTCCGCGGAGTCGAGGCCGACGGCGCTGATCCGGTGCAGGTACGGCTTCGCGGCCTCCAGGGTCTCCAGCGCCGACTCGGCGGACAGGTCGCGCAGGAAGCACATGATCAGCTGGGTGGAGATGCCGTGCTTCTCCTCGCTGCGGTCCAGTGCCCGGCCGAGCCCCTCGATGACGGTGCCGATCGGGACGCCGCGGGCGGTGTGCGCCTGCGGGTCGAAGAAGATCTCCGCGTGCCGGACGCCCTGGGCGGCGGCGCGGGCGAGATAGGCGTCGGCGAGTTCCTCGAAGTCCCGCTCGGTCCGGACCACCGCCATCAGGGCGTAGTAGAGGTCGAGGAAGCTCTGCAGGTCGTCGAAGAGGTAGGCGGTGCGGAGTTCCTCGGTGTCCGCGTAGGGCAGGGGCACGCCGTTGCGCGCGGCGAGCGCGAAGGCCAGCTCGGGTTCGAGGGTTCCCTCGATGTGGAGGTGGAGTTCGGCTTTGGGGAGGTGGTGCACGGGTTCACGCTCACAAGGGGTGGTGCTGGTGTGTTCACCGGTGCGGGGTGGATGCGCCGGTGCTGATGTGGTTCCCCGGTACGGGAGGCTCCGCGGGTGCGGGGCTCGCGGCGGGCGGGTCAGAGGAGGTGGTGCCGGCTGGGCACCGGGATCCGGTCGAGGTCGCGGGCGACGGTCAGCTCGCCCTCGAACCCCGCGGCACGGGCCTGGGCCTCGAACAGGGACGGGTCGTCGTACCGCTGGGAGAAGTGGGTGAGCACGAGGTGCCGCACGCCCGCGTCCCGGGCCGCCCGGGCCGCCTGTCCCGCGGTCAGGTGCCCGTGCTCGGTGGCGAGCCGTTCGTCCTCGTCGAGGAAGGTCGACTCGATGACCAGCAGATCGCATCCCTCGGCGAGCGCGTGGACACCGTCGCAGAGCCGGGTGTCCATGATGAACGCGAACCGCTGGCCGCGCCGGTGCTCGGAGACGTCGTCGAGCGTGACCGGACCGAGGGCGCCCTCCCGCTGGATCCTGCCGACGTCCGGCCCCCTGATGCCGTACTCGGCGAGCCTGGCGGGCAGCATGCGGCGGCGGTCGGGTTCCACGAGGCGGTAGCCGTACGACTCGACGGGGTGCGAGAGCCGGTGACCGCTGAGCGTGTACGCCCCGGTGGTGGCGAGGACCCCGTCGGCGGCGACCGGGGCCTCGGTGAGCTCGACGGTCTCGCGGTAGGCGGTCGCGTACCGCAGCCGTTCGAAGAAGCGCCGGCCGCTCGCCGGGTAGTGCGCGGTGACCGGGTGCGGGACCCGGTCGAGGTTGATCCGCTGGATCACCCCGGCCAGGCCGAGCGAGTGGTCGCCGTGGAAATGCGTCACGCAGATCCGGTCGATGTCGTACGCGGCGACCCCGGCCCGCAGCATCTGGCGCTGGGTGCCCTCGCCGGGGTCGAAGAGGATGCCCTCGCCGTCCCAGCGCAGCAGATAGCCGTTGTGGTTGCGGTGTCTGGTCGGGACCTGGCTGGCTGTGCCGAGGACCACGAACTCGCGTACGGACACGGTGTGCGGCCGCCCGTCCCTAGCCGGGAGGCCACTGCATGCCGCGGCCGCCCAGGACGTGGGCGTGCGCGTGGAACACGGTCTGGCCCGCACCCGCACCGGTGTTGAGGACGATCCGGTAGCCGGTGTCGGTGATCTTCTCGTCGGCGGCGACGTTCCCGGCCTCGCGCAGCACGTCGGCGGCGACGGCGGGCTCGGCGGCGGCGAGCGAGGCGGCGTCCGGGTGGTGGAGGCGCGGGATGACCAGGACGTGCGTGGGCGCCTGGGGGTTTATGTCCCGGAAGGCGACGGTGGTCTCGGTCTCCCGGACGATGGTGGCCGGGATCTCACCCGAGACGATCTTGCAGAACAGGCAGTCGGGCTGCGGTTCTCCCGCCATGGGGTCGACTCCTCGGTCGGTGGTGAGTGGGTGTACGGCATGGTAGCGGGGCCCGCCGGGGGCCGGTGCGGCGCGTCCGCGCACCGCGCCGGCCCCGGACGGCCCGGCCGGGAGGGCCGGGCCGCGGCCTACTCCCCCAAGCGCTCCGGCGCGCGCTTCGCCGGTGTCTCGGCGAGCGACGCCAGCGCGATCCGGATCGCCTCGTCCAACTGCGGGTCGCGCCCCGCCGCGTGGTCCTGCGGCGCCATCACGACCTCGACGTCGGGATCGACGCCGTGGTTCTCCACGCCCCAGCCCTGGTCCTCCAGCCAGAAGGCGTACTTGGGCTGGGTGACCGACGTCCCGTCGACGAGCGTGTAGCGGCTGTCGATGCCGACCACACCGCCCCAGGTCCGCGTGCCCACGACCGGCCCGATGCGCAGCGCCTTGATCGCGGCGTTCACGATGTCGCCGTCCGAGCCGGAGAACTCGTTGGCGACGGCGACCACCGGGCCGCGCGGCGCGTCCTCCGGGTAGCTGACGGCCCGCCTGCCGCGCGGCAGGTCCCAGCCGATGACGCGCCGGGCCAGCTTCTCCACGATCAGCTGCGAGGTGTGGCCGCCGCGGTTCTCCCGGACGTCCACGACCAGTCCCTCTCGGGCCACCTCGACGCGCAGGTCGCGGTGGAGCTGTGCCCAGCCCGAGCCGACCATGTCGGGGACGTGGAGGTAGCCGAGGCGCCCGCCGGAGTGCTCGTGGACGTACGCCCGGCGGTCGGCCACCCACGCGTGGTAGCGCAGCGGCTCCTCGTCGGCGACCGGCACGACGACGACGTGACGCGGGTCGCCGCCGTCCACCGGCGAGACGGTCAGCTCGACCGGCTTGCCGGCCGAACCGGCCAGCAGCGGCCCGGGCCCGGCCAGCGGGTCGACCGCGCACCCGTCCACGGCCAGGATCGTGTCCCCGGCACGCACCGCGACGCCCGGCGCGGCGAGCGGCGAGTGGGCCCGCGGGTCGGAGGTCTCGGACGGCAGGATCCGGTCGATGCGCCAACCGCCCTCGTCCGTGCGGGAGATGTCCGCGCCGAGGAGTCCCTGCCGGGTCGCCTCGTCGCGCCACCAGGCGGGCGGTCTCACATAGGCGTGCGAGGTGCCGAGCTCGCCCTGCACCTCCCACAGCAGGTCCATCAGGTCGTCGTGGGTGGCGACCCGCTCCAGCACCGGACGGTAGCGGTCCAGGACCCCGTCCCAGTCGACACCGCCCATGTCGGCACGCCAGAAGTTGTCCCGCATGATGCGCCCGGCCTCGTCGTACATCTGGCGCCATTCGGCGGCCGGGTCGAGGGTGCGGCGGATCCGGGACAGGTCGACGGTGACGCCGTCGCCGTCGTGGTCGTCGTCCCCGGACACCCGGCTGTCGGACGGCACGACGCGCAGCTTGCCCCCGGTGCGCAGGACGAGACGCCTGCCGTCACCGCTGACCGCGAAACCGCTGACGTCGGAGGCGAGTTCCTCGCAGCGCAGCTTCTCCAGGTCGTAGCGTTCCAGAGTGGTCTCGGGCCCGCGGGAGTCGGGGGTGGCGCCGCTCGTGCCGAGCACCCCGGTCACCGGGTGGCACAGCCACAGCAGTCCGTCCTTCGCGGCCCGCAGCGAGGAGTACCGGCCGGCCTCCACGGGCATCGGCACGATCCGGTCGGCGAGGCCGTCGAGGTCGATGCGGGTGACGGGCAGCGCGGTCGGGTTGTCCTCGTCCTCGCCGCTCTTCTCCTTCTCGGTCGGGCGGCCGTGCCGCTGCGGCCCGAACGGGGAGGGTGTGGCGGCGGCGAGCGTCAGCAGGTGCGGGCGGCAGGCGCCGATGAAGGCGAGGTCGAAGACATGGGCGTCGTAGACCGGGTCGAAGGACCGCTCGGAGAGGAACGCGAGGTGCTTTCCGTCGGTGGTGAACGCGGGGGCGAAGTCCCGGAAGCGCAGCGGCGTCGCCTCGGCCACCGACAGATCGGCGAGGTGGGCGAGCTTCAGCTGCCGGAGGGGTTCGGGCCCGGGGTGCGACCAGGCGAGCCAGGCGGAGTCGGGTGAGAAGACCAGGCCGGAGGCGTCGCCGTGCTCGCTGCGGTCCACCTCGTGGACCTCGCCGCTCTCCCGCTCGACGATCAGGACCCGCCCGTCGTGGGCGGCGACGGCGAACCGGCTGCCGTCCGGGGCCGCGGCGAGGCCGAGGACCCTGCCCAGGCGTCCCGCGGCGAGGCGGCGGGGCACGGCGCCCGGCGCGGTGCCGGTGGCGGGGGCGCATTCCAGGGCGTCGTCGCCCTCGGCGTCGGTGACCCAGACGACGTGCTGGTCGCCGTCGGCCTGGAAGGAGCGGGGCATTCTGGCGCGCACGCCGGGTTCGGCGGCGAGCGCGCGGGCCGGGCCGTCGCGGTGGGTGACCCAGTGGACGGCGCCGCGCGAGGCGACGGCGCTGCCGCGTCCGCTGCGGTCCGGGGACGCGGTTTCGAGATGGCCGGCGGCGTGCACGGGGTGGGGCTGGAGGTCGGCGCGCTGACCGCCGAGGCGGAGGTCGAGCCGACGGGGCTCGGCCCCTTCGAGGTCGTCCAGCAGCCAGAGTTCACCGGCCGACGCGTAGGTGACACGGCTGCCGTCGGTGGTCGCGTGGCGGGCGTAGAAGCCCTCGACACCGGTGTGCCGGCGCAGACCGGAACCGTCGGGGAGCGAGGAGTAGACCGCGCCGACGCCCTCGTGGTCGGAGAGGAAGGCGATCCGGTCCCCGACCCACATGGGTGTCTCGATGTTCCCGTCGAGGTCCGCGTGGAGCCGCACGAACTCCGGCTGCCCGTCGGGCGTCTCCTCCCGCTCGATCCACAACTTGCCCGCGGTGCCGCCGCGGTAGCGCTTCCAGGAGGCGGCCTCGCGCCCCATGGTGGCGGAGAGCAGCAGGACCCGTCCGCCGGGCCCGTACGCGAGGGAGCCGACCGGGCCGTACGGCAGGGTGCGGGCGGGACCGCCGTCGACCGGGAGGGCCCTGGCCCAACTGCGCCGCAGGGACAACTGCCCCTGGGTGCTGATGGCCAGGACGTCGCCCTCGGGCGTCCAGCCGCGTACGGAGGTCTGTGCGTCGCCCCAGTACGTGAGCCGCTCGGAGGGGCCGCCGTCGACCGGTGCGATGTGCACCTCGGATGCCCCGTCCCGGGTGGACGTCCAGGCGACCCGGGTTCCGTCGGGGGATATCCGCGGATGGCTGACGGGGCGGTTGTCGGCGCTGACACGCCAGGCCCGGCCGCCGTCCAGCGGTGCCAGCCAGACGTCGTCCTCGGCGGTGAAGGCGATCAGATCGCCCTGGACATGGGGGTATCGGAGGTAGGCAGACTGCGTCACACCGATCACCCTAGGCCGCTGCCGTGCTCCGCGGTACCGGGTTGGCCGGAGTCCGTCGGGTGCCCGGACACCGCGTCCGCGGTCACTTGCCCCAGGACACACCGGGCACCGTGACCGTCACGGTGACCGCGGGCCGGGCGCCCTCCCGGTCGTCGTCCCGGAGCGGGTACACCGCGCCGAACGTCGGCCCGGCGTCGCAGTCGCCGAGCACGTCCGTCCGGAACACGGCCCTGCCGCCCGCCTTCGCGGTCAGGTCGCCCCGCACGCACCGCCCGTCGAGCGCCTGGGTCACCGTGCCGCTGATCGTGACGTCCATGCCGTTCCCGGTCCGCCCGGTGCAGTCGACGTGTCCGGTCCGGGGTACGGAGGCGGCGGGCGAGGCGTTCACCGCGACGGCCCCGTCGACACCGGCCGAGCAGTTCAGCCAGCGCACGTCGACGCCGTTGCGCTGGAGGGCGCTGGTGCCGGTCCGGTCGGTGGTCACGGCGATGGAGGCGGAGTTCAGTCCGCCTGCCGGGTCACAGGCGACGGCGCCCGCGACCGCCGCGACCGCGAGCCCGGACGCGGCCAGAAAACGACGCATTCCACGCGGGCTCCATGCCCTTGATGTCCCCATACGGGCAGCTTCCCACCGTTCGCCCACCGAACGGTAGGCGCCGCGGACGGCGTGCGGCCACACGGGGGGTGACACCGGTGCGCGGGAGGGCGCTCACGCCCAGCGGCCGGTGCGCCCCATCAGCAGGGCCGTCGCCGCCGTCCCGGCCGTCGAGGTGCGCAGCACGCTCGTGCCGAGCCTGCAGATCCGGGCGCCCGCCCCGGCGAAGGCCGCCAGCTCGTCCGGCGACACCCCGCCCTCGGGGCCCACGACCAGCACGATCTCGCCCTGGGCGGGGAGTTGGACGGTGGCCAGCGGCTCGCTGTCGTGCTCCCGGTCCTCGTGCAGGACGGCGGCGAAGTCGGCCGTGGTCAGGAGCGCGGCGACCTGTTTGGTCGTCAGCGCGTCCGCGACCTCGGGGAAGCGCACCCGGCGCGACTGCTTGCCCGCCTCCCGGGCGGTGGCCCGCCACTTCGCGAGGGACTTGAGGCCGCGGTCGCCCCGCCACTGGGTGACGCAGCGCGACGCCTGCCAGGGCACGATCGCGTCGACTCCGGTCTCGGTCATCGTCTCGACGGCGACCTCGCCGCGGTCGCCCTTGGGCAGGGCCTGGACGACGGTGATCCGGGGCGCGGGCGCCGCCTCCTCGTGGACGGCCACCAGATCGGTGACGTGCAGCCGGTCCTTGCCCTCGGCCGCGGCGACGACCCCTTCCGTCCACCTGCCGTGACCGTCCGTCAGCACCACGTCCTCGCCGGGGCGCAGCCGCTTCACCGCGACGGCGTGCCGTCCCTCGGGCCCCTCCAGCACGAACTCGGGCCCCTCGGGGACCCGTTCGACGACGAAGACCGGTGCGGTCACTGGGCGCTCCCCGTGCTCATGGCCGCCCGCGCGGCGTCCAGTTCCTCGACGAGCAGCCCGACCAGCCGGCCGGCGGGCAGCTCGCGTGCCATCCGGTGTCCCTGCCCGGCCCACAGGGCCATGCCCTGGGCGTCCCCGGCCTTGGCCGCGGCCTTGCGCAGACCGGCGGTCAGGTAGTGGACCTGCGGATAGGCGGCGGGGGCGTACGGGCCGTGCTCGCGGATGAAGCGGTTGACCAGGCCGCGGGCGGGGCGCCCGGAGAACGCCCGGGTCAGGGTGGTCCCCGCGAAGAGCGGGTTGGTCAGTGCCTGCTTGTGCAGCGGGTTCGCGCCGGACTCGGGGCAGACCAGGAACGCCGTGCCCAGTTGTGCCGCCGCCGCGCCCGCGGCGAGCACCGCGGCGATCTGGGCGCCGCGCATGAGTCCGCCGGTGGCGACGATCGGCAGCTCCACGGTCTCGCGGACCTGCGCGACCAGGGAGAGCAGCCCGATGCCGGTGCCGTCGGTCAGTGGGTCGTCGCGGTGGGTGGACTGGTGGCCCCCCGCCTCCACCCCCTGCACGCAGACCGCGTCGGCGCCCGCCCACTGCGCCGCCTGCGCCTCCTCGGGCGTGGTCACCGTCACGACGGTGTACGTGCCGACAGCGGCGAGCGCGTCGAGGGTGTCGCGGGCCGGGCAGCCGAAGGTGAAGGAGACGGCCGGGACGGGGTCGTCCAGCAGGACGGCGAGCTTGGCCTCGTAGCCGTCGTCGACGCCTCCGTCGTCCGGGTCGCCGAGCGGGGTCTCGTACCAGGCGCCCTCACCGGCGAGCTGGTGCCGGTACACCTCGACGGCGCTGGGGTCGGCGAGGGCGGGCTGCGGCATGAAGAGGTTGACGCCGAAGGGCCGGCCGGTCAGCGCGCGCAACTGCTTGATCTCGTGGTACATGCCGTCCGCCGTCTTGTACCCGGCGGCGAGGAACCCCAGTCCGCCCGCCTCGGAGACGGCGGCGGCGAGCTGCGGGCCGGACGCGCCGCCCGCCATCGGGGCCTGCACGATCGGATACCGGCAGAGATCGGTCAACACGGAGGACATGACCGCATCGTGTCACGTTCGGCGCGGTGCGTCGTGCGCGGCCTGCGGCCCGCTGCGCCCCGGACGACGGACGGGCCCGTCGAGCGGGCCCGTCCCACGATCGCGGAGGATGTCCGCACGGCGTCAGCGCCCGTTGAAGGCGTCCTTCAGCCGGGAGAACAGCCCCTGCTGGCCGGGCTGGAACTGGCCGGTGGGCCGTTCCTCACCGCGCGCCTTCGCCAGGTCCCGCAGGAGTCGTTCCTGTTCCGGGTCGAGCTTCGTCGGGGTCATCACCTCGACGTGCACCACCAGGTCGCCGCGACCGCCGCCCCGCAGATGCGTGATGCCGCGGCCGTGCAGCGGGACCGACTGGCCGGACTGGGTGCCGGGCCGGATGTCGACCTCCTCCAGACCGTCGAGCGTCTCCAGCGGCACCTTGGTGCCGAGGGCGCCCGCCGTCATCGGGATGGTGACGGTGCAGTGCAGGTCGTCGCCGCGGCGCTGGAACACCGGGTGCGCCAGCTCGTGGATCTCCACGTACAGGTCGCCGGCCGGGCCGCCGCCGGGGCCGACCTCTCCCTCGCCCGCGAGCTGGATGCGGGTGCCGTTGTCGACACCGGCGGGGATCTTCACGGTGAGTGTCCGCCGCGACCTGATGCGGCCGTCCCCGGCGCACTCCGGGCACGGGGTCGGCACGATCGTGCCGAAGCCCTGACACTGCGGGCAGGGCCGCGAGGTCATGACCTGTCCGAGGAAGGACCGGGTGACCTGCGAGACCTCGCCGCGACCGCGGCACATGTCACAGGTCTGGGCGGAGGTGCCGGGGGCGGCGCCCTCGCCGCTGCACGTGGTGCAGACGACGGCCGTGTCGACCTGGATTTCCTTGGTGGTGCCGAACGCGGCCTCGGCGAGGTCGATCTCCAGCCGGATCATGGCGTCCTGGCCGCGCCGGGTGCGCGAGCGGGGCCCGCGCTGCGACGACGTGCCGAAGAACGCGTCCATGATGTCGGAGAAGTTGCCGAAGCCGCCCTGTCCGAAGCCGCCCGCGCCGGCGCCGCCGCCGGAGGCGGACAGCGGGTCGCCGCCGAGGTCGTAGACCTGCTTCTTCTGCGGGTCCGACAACACCTCGTAGGCGGCGTTGATCTCCTTGAACCGCTCCTGGGTCTTCGGATCGGGATTCACATCCGGGTGCAGCTCGCGGGCGAGCCTCCGGAATGCCTTCTTGATCTCGTCCTGGGACGCGTCGCGGCGTACGCCGAGTACGGCGTAGTAGTCCGTGGCCACTTACGACTCCGCCAGGATCTGTCCGACGTAACGTGCCACTGCGCGTACCGCTCCCATCGTTCCGGGGTAGTCCATGCGGGTCGGTCCGACCACGCCGAGTTTGGCGACTGCTTCGTCGCCCGAACCGTAGCCGACCGCGACGACGGACGTGGAGTTCAGTCCTTCGTGGGCGTTCTCGTGCCCGATGCGTACGGTCATGCCCGAGTCCTTGGCCTCGCCGAGCAGCTTCAGCAGCACGACCTGTTCCTCCAGTGCCTCCAGCACCGGCCGGATCATCACCGGGAAGTCGTGCCCGAAGCGGGTGAGGTTGGAGGTGCCGCCGATCATCAGCCGCTCCTCCGTCTCCTCGACGAGGGTTTCGAGCAGGGTGGAGAGCACGGTGGACACGGTTCCCCGGTCCTCGCTCTCGAAGGATTCCGGCAGGTCCTGCACGAGCTGCGGGACGTCCGTGAAACGGCGTCCGACGACCCGGCTGTTGAGCCGGGCCCGCAGATCTGCGAGGGAGGTCTCGCCGAACGGCGCGGGGCAGTCGACCATGCGCTGCTCGACCCGGCCGGTGTCCGTGATCAGCACGAGCATCAGCCGGGCGGGTGCCAGCGACAGCAGTTCCACGTGCCGCACCGTCGACCGGGTCAGCGAGGGGTACTGCACGATGGCGACCTGCCGGGTCAGCTGCGCGAGCAGCCGGACGGTGCGGCCCACGACGTCGTCGAGGTCGACCGCGCCGTCGAGGAAATTGTGAATGGCGCGACGTTCCGGCGACGAGAGCGGCTTGACGCCCGCGAGCCGGTCGACGAAGAGCCGGTATCCCTTGTCCGTCGGGATGCGGCCCGCGCTGGTGTGGGGCTGGGCGATGAAGCCCTCGTCCTCCAGCACCGCCATGTCGTTGCGCACGGTGGCCGGGGACACCCCCAGCTTGTGCCGCTCGGTCAGCGCCTTGGAGCCGACGGGTTCCTCGGTGCCGACGTAGTCCTGGACGATGGCGCGCAGCACTTCGAGTCTGCGTTCGCTGAGCATCGCGCGCACCTCCAAGTAGTCGTTCAGCGGTGGTTCTCGGGCCGTGCGTGGGCCCCGCCCGTTTCTTTCCCGGGAATCCCCCTGGCACTCTGTCGGCGCGAGTGCCAGCAATCCCCCGGCCAGTGTACGGCGGTCGAGTGGGGACCTAGCAAGAGCAACCGGCCGGACCTTCGTGAGACCGTGCGGGCCTCTGCCGGTAGCGTCCCGGTATGGACGTGTCTTGGGAAGAGTTCGGCTGGGAGCGACTCGGTCACGGTGTGGGCCGGCGTCGTCTTCCCGGGTGGGACGCGACGGTCGCGCTGGTGGCCGGGGCCGACGGAGTGCTGCTCTGCGACACCGGATCGACGCTCCGCGAGGGTGCGGAGATCCGGGACATGGCGCGGACCCTGCTCGGCCGGGACGTGACGCATGTCGCACTCAGCCACCCGCATTTCGATCACGTACTGGGCACCGCCGCGTTCCCCGGCGCCGAGGTGTACGGAGCTGCCGGGATGGCCGCGCTGATGAGGCACGGTGCGGACGCGATCCGTTCCTCCGCGGTACGTCACGGGGTGTCCGAGCAGGACGCGGCGGCGGCCGTCGAGGCTCTGGTGGCGCCGCACCACGAGGTGGCCGACGCGCTGACGCTCGATCTGGGCGGCGGCCGCCGGGTGCTGCTCGCGAGCCTGGGCCCCGCGCACAGCGGCCACGACCTGGTGGCCGTCGTGCCCGGCTCCCCGGCGGTGGTTTTCTGCGGCGACCTGGTCGAGGAGTCCGGCGAACCGCAGGCGGGCCGGGACGCTGCCCTGTCGCGCTGGCCGGACGCGCTGGACCGGCTGCTGGCGCTCGGCGGCGAGGACGCCTTGTACGTGCCGGGGCACGGAGCGGTGGTGGACGCGGCGTTCGTGCGGGCCCAGCGCGATTGGCTGGCCGCCCCGCACGGCCGCGCCTGACGCCCCGCGTTCCACGACGGCCGCGTGGCCTTCCCCGTTCCACGACGGCCGCGCCCGACGTTCCCCGCGTTCCACCACCGGCCGGGGGAACGGGAGACGGGCCCTCCGGCGTGTCGTGCCCCCTTCCCGTCCTATCGTCGTGCGATGCGCAGCTACCAGCCGGACCTGACCCCGCCGTGGAAGAGGTCCGCCCCCGTTCCCGAGGTCCCCGCGGAAGCCGATCTGGTCGTGGAGGAGGTCGCCACCGGGTTCTGCGGTGCGGTGATCCGTTGTGAGAAGACGGCCGAGGGCCCGACGGTGACCCTGGAGGACCGCTTCGGCAAGCACCGGGTGTTCCCGATGACGCCGCGCGGCTTCCTGCTGGAGGGCAGGGTGGTCACCCTGGTGCGCCCGACGGCGGCGGCCCCGGCACGTGCCGCGCGCACGGCGTCCGGATCGGTCGCGGTCCCCGGGGCGCGTGCCCGGGTGGCGCGGGCGGGCCGGATCTATGTGGAGGGCCGGCACGACGCGGAGCTGGTCGAGCGGGTCTGGGGCGACGACCTGCGGATCGAGGGCGTGGTCGTGGAGTACCTGGAGGGCGTCGACGACCTCCCGGCCGTCGTGCGCGCCTTCTCCCCGGGCCCGGACGCCAGGCTGGGCGTCCTGGTGGACCACCTGGTCCCCGGTTCCAAGGAGTCCCGGATCGCGGAACAGGTCTCCGACGCGAACGTGCTGGTGGTCGGCCATCCCTACATCGACGTGTGGGAGGCGGTGAAGCCGTCGTCCGTGGGCATCGGCGGCTGGCCGGCGGTGCCGCGCGGCCAGGACTGGAAGACCGGGGTGTGCCGGGCGCTGGGCTGGGAGGAGAACACCGGCGCGGCCTGGCAGCGCATTCTGTCCTCGGTGCGCTCCTACCGGGATCTGGAGCCGTCCCTGCTGGGCTCCGTGGAACACCTGATCGACTTCGTGACGGCACCGGAGGGGTAGCGCGGGGCGTTTCCGGGGGCGGTGGGCGGTGCCGATACGCGGTCCGCGCCCCCGTCCCGCCCGCGCGGCCCTCCGCCCGCCCCGTCCCGTCCCGTCCGGCGCGTCCAGTCTCAGTCCACCAGGTCCCGCACCACCGCGTCCGCCAGCAGCCGCCCGCGCAGGGTGAGCACCGCCCGGCCCCGCTCGTACGGTTCGGGCCGCAGCAGCCCTTCCCCGACCGCGCGTCCCGCCGCGACCAGCCCGTCCGGCTTCAGCAGCGACAGCGGGCAGCCGTCCACGAGCCGCAGCTCCAGCAGGATCCGCTCGACCCGCCGGTCCTCGGCGGAGAGGATCTCGCGCCCGGCCCCCGGCGACCGCCCCTCGGCCAGCGCCTGCGCGTACGCCCCGGGGTGCTTCACGTTCCACCAGCGCACCCCGCCGACGTGGCTGTGCGCCCCGGGTCCGGCCCCCCACCAGTCGGCACCGCGCCAGTACAGCTCGTTGTGCAGGCAGCGGCCCTCGGGCGTGCGGGCCCAGTTCGACACCTCGTACCAGGAGAAGCCCGCCGCGGTCATCGCCTCCTCCGCGATCAGGTACCGGTCGGCGTGGGCGTCGTCGTCGGTCATCGGGACCTCGCCGCGCCGGATGCGCCGAGCCAGTCCGGTGCCCTCCTCGACGATCAGCGCGTACGCCGACACATGGTCCGGGCCCGCCCCGATCGCCGCGTCCAGCGAGGCCCGCCAGTCGTCGTCGGACTCGCCGGGCGTGCCGTAGATCAGGTCGAGATTGACGTGCTCGAAGCCCGCCTCGCGGGCCTCGGCGACGCACTCCTCGGGGCGCCCGGGGGTGTGCGTGCGGTCCAGGACCTTCAGCACGTGCTGCCGGGCGCTCTGCATGCCGAACGAGATCCGGTTGAAGCCGCCCTCCCGCAGTTCGGCGAGATAGGCCGGACCGACGGATTCCGGGTTGGCCTCGGTGGTGATCTCGGCGTCGTCCGCGAGCCCGAACTCGTCGCGGATCGCCCCCAGCATCCGGACCAGGTCGGCGGCGGCCAGCAGGGTCGGCGTCCCGCCGCCGACGAAGACCGTGCGGGCCGGGCGCGGATCGTCGCCGAGGACCGTGCGGGCGCGGTGGATCTCGTCGATCAGGTGCCCGGCGTAGTTGTCCCGGGAGGCCAGTGCGCCGCCGGAGCCGCGCAGCTCGGTGGCGGTGTACGTGTTGAAGTCGCAGTATCCGCAGCGGGTCGCGCAGTAGGGCACGTGCAGGTAGAAGCCGAGCGGCCGGTCGGCGGCGCCTTCCAGGGCATGACGGGGCAGCGCCCCGTCGTCGGGTACGGGTTCACCATCGGGCAGTACGGAAGGCATACCGCCCATTGTCGCTCGTCGGCCGGAACCACCCGGACACACCCGGACCGCCCCCGGGCGGATACGTCGCCCGGGCCCGCCCGCTCCCGCCCGGCCGGGCCCGGCCTCACCCCGCCTGGAGCACCAGCAGCGCCAGGTCGTCGTCCGGCGGACGCTCGGCGAATTCGTGCACGGCCCGCTTGATCCGGTCCGCTATGCCGTCCGCCGACAGGCCCGCGCAGTCGGCCAGGGCCAGGGCCAGGCCGTCCCCGTCGTCGAACATCAGCGTTCCGGAGCGCCGCTCGGTGACCCCGTCGGTGACGCACAACAGGCTGTCGCCGGGCGCCAGCTCGAAGCTCTGGCTCTCGTAGGCGACGTCGTCGAAGATTCCGAGCAGTATCTGCGGTTCGGCGGCCGGGCGCACCGCGCCGTCGGGCCGGAGCAGCAGCGGCAGCGGGTGGCCCGCGCTGGCCAGGGTGCAGCGCACCCCGCCGTCCGGCAGCGGGACGAGTTCCCCGTACAGCAGGGACAGGAAGCGGGACTGCCCGGTGTCCGCGGTGTGCTGGCCGCCCGCCGCGGCCACCATGAGCGCCGCGGCCTCGGCGGCCTCCATCGCGTCGTCCAGGAGCAGCCGGTTGAGCCGGTCCAGCACTTCGCCGACGCCGAATCCCTCTCGGGCCAGCAGCCGCAGCCAGGGCCGGGCGAGGCCGGTGACGACGGCGGCCTCGGGGCCGCTGCCCTGGACGTCGCCGAGCACGAAGCACCAGCGGTCGCCGGGGCACGGGAAGATGTCGTAGAAGTCCCCGCCGACGACCCCGTCGTCGCTGGGCTCGTACACCAGCGAGCTGGTCACCCCGGGTATGTCGGCGACCTTGCCGGGCAGCAGCGCGCGTTGCAGGATGCGGCTGATGGTGGCCTGCCGGGTGTAGGCGCGGGCGGCGCCGACGGCGAGACCCACCCTGCGGACGAAGTCTTCTATCAGCGCGGTCACCTCGTCGGGGACGCGTCCCGCGCCCTCCCTGCCGAGGAGCACGGCTCCGAGCGTCCGGCCGCCCGAGGTGATCCGGTAGGCGAGGGCGGATCCGGCGTGCGCCTCGTGCGTCCCGGGTTCCCCGCCGTCCTCCTCGTTTCCGGTCCAGGCCAGCGAGACGGGCCCGGTGCCGACCCGTTCGGGCAGCCGGATCGGGTCCTGCTCCAGCACCGTGCGCAGGCCGGGGGTCTCGGTCTCGTCCCGGTGCCAGACGCTGGCCAGCCGGGGGACGGCCACCGGGCCGCCGTTCTCGGGCTCCAGCCAGATCGCGCACCAGTCGGCGAGCCGGGGAACGAGTAACTGTCCGGCGAGCGCCGCCACGATGTCCTCGTCGAGCTGTCCGGCGAGCAGGTCCGACGCCTCGGCGAGGAACGACAGCGCGCCGCGGCCGGCCCAGTCCGCGTCGTCGCGCAGGGCCCGCCGGGCGGTGGGTGCGAGCAGTTCGGCGGCGCGCAGCCCGTGCTGGAATCCGGGCTCGCCGGACGCCTCGGGGAACGGGTTCCAGTCGTCGACGGGGAGCCGGGCCCAGACGGTCTTGAGGCCGGTGCGGTAGGTGATGCCCCAGCGCTCGGCGAGGGTGCCGACGAGCTGGAGGCCGCGGCCGTACTCGACCGGATCGGCGGGAAGGACGTATCCGGCTCCGTCGTCCGCCGGGCGGTCGCTGCGAACGGCGCGTGCGGGGTGGTGGTCGGAGACCTCCAGCACGAGGGCGGCGGCCTCGTCGTCGGTGGCCTCCTCCAGCCGGCACAGCAGCTCGACGTTGGTTCCGGCGTGCACGACCGCGTTGGTGACCAGCTCGCTGACGACGACCGACGCGTCGTCGGCGAGGCGCTCGCTGCACCCCACGGCCGTCGGCAGTCCGAGGCCGCTCCACTCGGCGAGCGCGGCCTGGACGAACCGGCGTCCCGCGGAGGGCGCGAGGAGGTTTCCGGGCAGGGATGTACGGGCGACCGGCCGCTCCTCCGGGTGACCGACGGTGATACCGGGACGCTGAACGATGTCCCGCTGCAAGGGAACGGACCCCACGGTGCAGCTCCTGACCTGTTCTCGCTCTGGCTGTTCTCGTTGCTGTCTGTTTCTCGTTGGACGCCACTGACGACACCGACAGACTGACAGATTGACCATGCCCATAAGAGGCGAGTTGCCGAAGTGAGCGGAGAACGACAGGGCCGGACGCGTCGTGCGGCAGGCCCGGAGGAACCCGGGGCGCACCCCGCGGGCCCCTCGGTACGGGGGCTCGCGGGATCCGTTCCGCGCCCGGGTGCTTCCGTGCGGGGGCCGGATTCTCCCCCGGTGGCCGGATGGGCCCTATGCCTCGCGGGCCCCCACGTACATGTCGTCGATGAGGTCCTTGTACTCGCGCTCGACGACGGGCCGCTTCAGCTTCAGACTGGGCGTCAGCTCCCCGTGCTCGATGTCCAGATCACGCGGCAGCAACCGGAACTTCTTGATGGTCTGCCAGCGCTGGAGCCCCTCGTTGAGCCGGCGCACGTATCCGTCGATGAGTTCGACGGTCCGCGGCGAGGCCACCACGTCGGCGTACGCCTTCCCGCCCATGCCGTTCTCGGCGGCCCAGCCGAGGATGGTGGGCTCGTCGAGCGCGATCAGGGCGGTGCAGTAGTTGCGGTCCGCGCCGTGCACCAGGATGTTCGAGACGAACGGGCAGACCGCCTTGAACTGTCCCTCGACCTCCGCCGGGGCGATGTACTTGCCGCCGGACGTCTTGATCAGGTCCTTCTTGCGGTCGGTGATCCGGAGGTAGCCGTCCACGGACAGCTCGCCGATGTCCCCGGTGTGGAACCAGCCGTCCGCCTCCAGCACCTCGGCGGTCTTCTCCGGCTGCCCGTGGTACCCCTCCATGAGACCGGGGCCGCGCAGCAGGATCTCCCCGTCGTCGGCGATCCGCACCTCGGTGCCGGGCAGCGGCTTGCCGACGGTGCCGGTGCGGTAGGCCTCGCCCGGGTTGACGAAGGAGGCGGCGCTGGACTCGGTGAGGCCGTAGCCCTCCAGGATGTGGATGCCGGCGCCCGCGAAGAAGTAGCCGATGTCGGGGGCGAGCGCGGCGGAACCGGAGACGCAGGCGCGCAGTCGGCCGCCGAACGCCTCCCGGATCTTGGCGAAGACAAGGGCGTCGGCGACCTTGTGCTTGGCCCCGAGCCCGAACGGGACGGACGCCGTGCCGGTGTGCCGGAAGTTGTCCTGCGAGACCTTCGCGTACTCGCGGGCGATCCCGGCCGCCCACTGGAAGATCTTGTACTTGGCCCCGCCGCCGGCCCGCGCCTTGGCCGCGACGCCGTTGTAGACCTTCTCGAAGATCCGGGGGACGGCGGCCATGTAGGTCGGCTGGACCACCGGCAGGTTCTCGATGATCTTGTCGACCCGGCCGTCCACGGCGGTGACGTGGCCCACCTCGATCTGGCCGGAGGTGAGGACCTTGCCGAAGACGTGGGCGAGGGGCAACCAGAGGTACTGGACGTCGTCCGCGGTGATCAGCCCGGTCGAGACGGTGGCCTTGGCCATGTAGGACCAGTTGTCGTGCGGCAGGCGCACGCCCTTGGGGCGGCCGGTGGTGCCCGAGGTGTAGATGAGGGTGGCAAGCTGGTCCGAGGTGATGGCGGAGACCCGCTCCTTCACCGCCTCGGGGTGCTTCACCAGGTACTCGGCACCGCGGGCCTCCAGGTCGGCGAGGGTGAGCAGCCAGCCCTCCGGGTCGTCCTCGGCGGGCTCGGCACCCTCGGGGTCGATGACGACGACGTGGGCGAGTTCGGGCAGGTCGGCGCGGCGCTCCCGCGCCTTCGCCAGTTGCTGCGCGTCCTCGGCGATCAGTACCCGGCTCTCGGAGTCGGCAAGGATGAACGCCGACTCCTCGACGTTGGTCGACGGGTAGACCGTGGTGGTGGCGGCGCCCGCGCACATCACGCCGAGGTCGACGAGGATCCACTCCACCCTGGTGGAGGAGGCGAGCGCGACGCGCTCCTCCGGCCGCACGCCCAGTCCGATGAGTCCCGCCGCGATCGCGTACACGCGCTCGGCGGCCTGCGCCCAGCTCAGCGACTTCCAGTCATCGGGTCCCTCGCCGCCGGCCGAGGGGACCGGGTAGCGGTACGCCTCCCCGTCGGGGGTGGCCGCCACGCGGTCGACGAAGAGGTTCGCCACGGAGGGCGGTCGGTTCTCGATCTGGGTCAGTGTGTCGCTCACGACATCCTCCGGGCCTGCGGCAGTGCTTCACGACCGGCTGCTGGTCGCTGCTGGTGGTTATGTGTGGCTGCTCGTTTTCCTGCTGGGTTGCTGCTGGGCTGCTGCTACTGGGCTGCTACTGGATTCCCGCTCTTGGGTTGTGCCGGGTTCCTGCTGGGACTGCTCCTGTCGTGCCGGGTTTCCGCCCGGCCTGCTCCTGGGCCGGACCGGGCTTCCACTTGGCCTGCTCCTGGGTTGCTGCCCGCGTGCTCGTGCTGCTCGTCTTCCTGCGCGTCGCCCACCACACGGTTTCCCGTGCCTCCTGCTCACCGGCTTTCCGCGTGCGTCCGCGTGGTTTCCGCTTCGGCCCGTGAGCCTCGTCGTCCGTGCGTACGGTGCGCGTCTGGCGGCTCTCGACCCCACGTTGTTTAACTGGCGAGTAACCACGAGGTCGTGATCAGGGTAGAGCGCCCGCGTCCGCCGCGTAAGAGGCAATGGGCCGCCGCTTCATAACAAACGGGCCCCTGTGTCGCGGAGTGCTGCGACGCAGGGGCCCGTCGGGCGGGCACCCGGGGGTGGTGCGGACGGAACGGTGCGGACGGAGCCGGGGCGGACGGGCACGGGAACCGCATCCGTCCGCCCACCCGTGGCAACGGCCTACTTCTTGCCCTTGCTCTCCCCGCCCGAGTCGTCCGTGGACAGCACGGCGATGAAGGCCTCCTGCGGCACCTCCACACTGCCGACCATCTTCATCCGCTTCTTGCCCTCCTTCTGCTTCTCCAGCAGCTTCCGCTTACGGGAGATGTCACCGCCGTAGCACTTGGCGAGGACGTCCTTGCGGATGGCGCGGACGGTCTCGCGGGCGATGACCCTGGAGCCGATGGCCGCCTGGATCGGGACCTCGAAGTTCTGCCGCGGGATCAACTCGCGCAGCTTGGCGACCAGCCGCACGCCGTAGGCGTACGCCTTGTCCTTGTGCGTGACGGCGGAGAACGCGTCGACCTTGTCGCCGTGCAGCAGGATGTCGACCTTGACGAGGTGCGCGGTCTGCTCGCCGGTGGGCTCGTAGTCCAGGGAGGCGTACCCGCGCGTCTTGGACTTCAGCTGGTCGAAGAAGTCGAAGACGATCTCGGCGAGCGGCAGGGTGTAGCGGATCTCGACCCGGTCCTCGGAGAGGTAGTCCATGCCGAGCAGGGTGCCGCGGCGGCTCTGGCAGAGCTCCATGATCGCGCCGATGAACTCGCTGGGCGCGAGGATCGTGGCGCGCACGACGGGCTCGTGCACCCGGTCGATCTTGCCCTCGGGGAACTCGCTCGGGTTGGTGACGGTGTGCTCGGTGCCGTCCTCCATGTCGACGCGGTAGACCACGTTCGGCGCGGTGGCGATGAGGTCGAGACCGAACTCGCGCTCCAGCCGCTCACGGATCACGTCGAGGTGGAGCAGACCGAGGAAGCCGACGCGGAAACCGAAGCCGAGCGCGGCGGAGGTCTCCGGCTCGTACACCAGGGCTGCGTCGTTGAGCTGGAGCTTGTCGAGCGCCTCGCGCAGGTCCGGGTAGTCCGAGCCGTCCAGCGGGTACAGGCCCGAGAACACCATCGGCTTGGGATCCTTGTAGCCGCCCAGTGCCTCGGTCGCGCCCTTGCTCAGGGAGGTGATCGTGTCACCGACCTTGGACTGCCGCACGTCCTTCACACCGGTGATGAGGTAGCCCACCTCACCCACCCCGAGACCGTCGGCCGGGGTCATCTCCGGGGAGGAGACCCCGATCTCCAGCAGCTCGTGGGTGGCTCCGGTGGACATCATCCGGATGCGCTCGCGCTTGTTGAGCTGGCCGTCGACGACACGGACGTACGTGACGACACCGCGGTACGAGTCGTAGACGGAGTCGAAGATCATCGCCCGTGCGGGGGCGTCCGCCATGCCGACCGGGGCCGGGATGTCCCGCACCACCCGGTCGAGCAGCGCGTCCACACCGACTCCGGTCTTCGCGGAGACCTTCAGCACGTCCTCCGGTTGGCAGCCGATGAGGTTGGCCAGTTCCTCGGAGAACTTCTCCGGCTGCGCGGCCGGCAGGTCGATCTTGTTGAGCACCGGGATGATGGTGAGGTCGTTCTCCATCGCCAGGTAGAGGTTGGCCAGCGTCTGGGCCTCGATCCCCTGCGCGGCGTCGACCAGCAGGACCGTGCCCTCACAGGCGGCGAGCGAGCGCGAGACCTCGTAGGTGAAGTCCACGTGACCCGGGGTGTCGATCATGTTGAGGACATGGGTGCGCCCCTCGTCCTCACCCGTCGTGGGCGCCCAGGGCAGACGGACCGCCTGGGACTTGATGGTGATGCCGCGCTCGCGCTCGATGTCCATCCGGTCGAGGTACTGAGCACGCATCTGCCGCTGGTCGACCACGCCCGTCAGCTGAAGCATCCGGTCGGCAAGGGTCGACTTGCCGTGGTCGATGTGCGCGATGATGCAGAAGTTGCGGATCAGCGCCGGGTCGGTACGGCTCGGCTCGGGCACGTTGGTAGGAGTCGCGGGCACGCAGGGTCCTGATTCTTGAGACGCCGAACGCCGTGTCTCGGGTCGATGTCGGTTCGGTCGGATCGATACGTAGCCTCCATCGTCCCATGGTTGCGGGGCGGGGACCGGTTTGGGCCGGTCCGAGCGCGGCTGGTACCGTTGACAGCTGTGTCTCGCGACCCTCCCGGGCCGCAGGACACTCATCGAAGATCCAACGAACCTGAAAAGGCTCTTTCGTGGCGAACATCAAGTCCCAGATCAAGCGGAACAAGACGAACGAGAAGGCGCGCCTGCGCAACAAGGCCGTCAAGTCCTCGCTCAAGACCGCTATCCGCAAGGCCCGTGAGGCCGTCGCCGCCGGTGACGTCGAGAAGGCCACCGTGGCCACTCGCGACGCCTCCCGTGCGCTCGACAAGGCCGTCTCGAAGGGTGTCATCCACAAGAACGCCGCCGCCAACAAGAAGTCGGCGCTGGCCTCCAAGGTTGCCTCCCTCCAGGGCTGAGCCGTCTGAGATCCACCTGCCGGAACGGATCAGCGGGCCCTCTCTCCCGCCCCTGCCCGGCCCCCGCGCCGCACACCGAACCTGCGTTCGCCACGCGGGTGCGGCGCACCAAGTGTGAACCGGAGGCCCCGGTCCCGCTCTCCCCGGAGCGCGGCCGGGGCCTTCGTCGTGCCCGGACCGCACGGCTCCGGTCGGATGGTGGGGCTTCGGGCGGCAGGGCGAACACAGCAGAGCGAGCACAGCAGAGCGAACGCGGCAGAGCGGTTTCCCAAGAGGCCAACGCGGTCGAGCGGACGCGGAACGGCGGCCGTCGAAAGACGGACGCGGAAGGGCGGTCAGCGCCCCGACCGCGCCGCCCGTGCGATCGCGACGACGGCCTTCTCCAGCGCGTACTCCGGATCGTCACCGCCGCCCTTGACTCCGGCATCCGCGTCCGCGACCGCCCGCAGGGCCACCGCCACACCGTCCGGTGTCCACCCGCGCATCTGCTGACGCACCCGGTCGATCTTCCACGGCGGCATGCCCAGCTCACGGGCGAGATCCGCGGGCCGTCCCCCGCGCGCCGAGGAGAGCTTACCGATCGCCCGTACCCCCTGCGCCAGCGCGCTGGTGATCAGCACCGGCGCCACACCCGTCGACAGCGACCAGCGCAGCGCTTCGAGCGCCTCCGCCGCCCGCCCCTCGACCGCGCGGTCCGCGACGGTGAAACTCGAAGCCTCCGCACGGCCCGTGTAGTAGCGGGCGACGACCGACTCGTCGATCGTGCCCTCGACATCCGCGACCAGCTGCGCGACCGCGCTCGCCAGCTCCCGCAGATCACTGCCGATCGAGTCGACCAGCGCCTGGCACGCCTCGGGCGTCGCGGACCGCCCCAGCGTCCGGAACTCCGTCCGCACGAAGGAGAGCCGCTCGGCGGGCTTGGTCGTCTTCGGACAGGCGACCTCCCGCGCCCCTGCCTTGCGCGCGGCGTCCAACAGCGCCTTGCCCTTGGCACCCCCGGCGTGCAGCAGGACGAGAGTGATCTCCTCGACCGGATCGCCCAGGTACGCCTTGACGTCCTTGATCGTGTCGGCGGAGAGGTCCTGCGCGTTCCGGACGATCACGACCTTGCGCTCGGCGAAGAGCGACGGGCTGGTCAGCTCGGCGAGGGTGCCGGGCTGGAGTTGGTCGGGGGTGAGGTCGCGCACGTCCGTGTCGGGGTCCGTGGCACGGGCCGCCGCGACCACCTGCTGCACGGCGCGGTCGAGGAGCAGGTCCTCCTGACCCACGGCGAGCGTGAGGGGGGCGAGCGGATCGTCGGTCGAATTCCTTCTGGTGGCCATCGCCGTCCAGCATCCCACGCACCACTGACAAACCCCCCGGCTCCCTCCCCCGCCGGTCCGCCGGAACGAGTTCCGTGACGCCCGCCGTACGGGAGAATGGGCAGGTGAGCGATGTGAGACATGTGCTGGTGCTGCCCGACCGCGAGGCCGCCGAGGAAGTGGCCGAGGAGCTCGGCGACCGTTTCGGGGTGGCCGAGGAGCCCCAGCTGGTACGCGATGCGCTGGCCGGCGAGGACGATGCCGAGGACGCCCAGTGGCTGGTGGTCGTGGAGGACCCGTCGGGACGACTTGACGCTTCGGCGCTCGACGCGTTCGCCGCCGAGTACGAGGGCTGGCTCGAAGTGCCGTGAGGCGCCCTGCGCGTCGCACGCGACGCGACGCCGGTCCGCGTCCCGGTTGTTCAGGCCTTGGGGACGATCTGGATGTCCAGGTCGATGGAGATGCTGGAGCCGACTGCCGCGATGCCCCGGGCCAGCATGGTCTGCCAGGTGAGCGTGAAGTCCTCGCGATGCAGTTCCGTGGTGGCCCGGCAGGCTGCGCGCGTCTCGCCCTCCAGCCCGTTGCCCAGGCCGAGGTAGTGGGTGTCCAGCGTGACCGTGCGGCTGACGCCGTGCAGGGTGAGCGCACCGGTCACACCCCAGCGGGTGCCACCGCGGTGGACGAAGCGGTCGCCGTAGAACTCCATCGTGGGGTAGCGGCCGACGTCCAGGAAGTCGCTGGAACGCAGGTGGTCGTCACGCATCTGGACGTTCGTGTCGATCGACGCGGCGTCGATGATCACGTGCATGGCCGAGTCCTCCATGCGGTCGCCGATCCGGACCGCACCGGCGAAGTTGTTGAACCTGCCGTGAATACGTGCCATGCCGATGTGCCGGGCCGTGAAACCGATCTGCGAATGCATCGGCTCCACCTCCCAGTCCCCCGGATCGGGCAACTGCGGCAGCGGGGATATCTGCAGGGTCACGTCGCCCAGGCTCGCGTGACCGCCCTCGACGACGGTCGCCGCACCGTGGAACGGGGTGAATCCCTCGGCTGTGACAGCGAGTCGGTACTCACCCGCCGGGACTGTGGCGAGGACATTGCCATAAGGGTCCGTCTCACCACCGAAGACCTTGCGGCCCGCGCCGTCCGTGACCACGAACTCGGCCTGCCGGACAATCTCGTTGACCGGATCGAGCACGCGACAGCTGAGCGCCCCCGCGGTGCGCGGCATCTCCACCCCGGCGAGGGCGTTGCCCCGCACGGCACCCGTCGTTGCCCTGCTTCGCAACCAGCGGCCGAACATCTCTCCACTACCCCCTGGGGTAAGTCACCTTGGGGCCTGACGACTGGACGTACGCGTCGGAGCACCGGCCCACCGACGATGATGCATTCGACCACCCTTGTGGTGTTCGAGGCAAACAGAGCAGCTCGCAAGTGCTTGCGTAGAGATGTTACCGAGGGTCCGAATTGCCGTTCCGCCGGTACCGCAGCCGTCCGTACGGGAGCGGCGCAAGTGGCTTCTCCGAATCCGGCGGGACGTATGCGCGCGTACACCATGGTTTGCCCGTACCGACGGCCGGATGGGGACGGACGGCGATCCAAAGCACCGGCGGCGATCCGGAGCACCGGCGGCGGGACGGAGAAGATCACAAAGACGGCTCCTCGGAAGCGCGGCCGTCGTGGTGTCCGCGCCCTGCGCCTGCGCCGACCCGTACCGGTACGACGGGGGAACCCGGCTTCACGAACGGCCCACCGCCCGTAGCCGCGGCCCGAACCCCGACACGGCGATAGCGCCGTCCCTGTCGGTGCGCAGTACCCTCGCGCCACCGGCCCCGAGTGCGTCGAGGGTGCGGGGGGCCGGATGCCCGTACGGGTTGCCCCTGCCCGCGCTCACCAGGGCGAGTCTGGGGTGCGCGCTGCGCAGCAGTTCCGGCTCCTGATGAGCGGAACCGTGATGGGCGACCTTGAGCACGTCCACCGGCGGCAGAGCGGGATACCTTCCCAACAGCGCCTGTTGGGCCGGGGGTTCGAGGTCTCCGAGCAGCAGCAGGGTCAGCCCTCCGGTCCGGACGTACAGGGTGATGCTGGCGTCGTTCGGATCCTGCGGTACGGGTCCGGCCCACGGGGTGGCACCGGCCGGTATGCCCGCTGCCCCCGTCCCGCCCACCGGCCACAGGACCTGCCAGTCAAGCAGCCCGATCCGGCGGCGCTCGCCGGGAACGGCCCGGATCAGCGGGACTCCCGACGCGGCGGCAGTTCTCCGGACGAACGCCGCCTGTTCCGGCGGTTCGTCCAGGCTCGTCGTCTGAATCGCCCCCACCGCTCTGCCGCGCAGTACTCCCGGAAGTCCCCTCACGTGGTCCGCGTGGAAGTGTGTGAGAACCAGCAACGGCACCTCGGAGACGCCGAGATCGCGCAGGCAGCGGTCGACCGGCGCCGGATCGGGTCCGGTGTCGACGACCACTCCCGCGGCGTCCCCCGCGGCCAGCACCAGGGCGTCTCCCTGGCCCACGTCGCACATGGCGAACGCCCAGTCCGGGGGCGGCCATCCCGTCAGCACCCGGGTGAGCGGAACCGGGCGCAGCACCGCGAGAACCAGCAGCAACGCGGCGACCGTACAGATCCAGGGGTGGCGCGCCGCACGACGGGCGAACAGCAGCACCAGCACCGTCAGCCCGGTGAGCAGCAGCGCCCCCTTTCCGCCGTCGGGCCAGTCGATCGCCGCCCCGGGCAGTCCCGCCCCGGTGCGGGCCACCGAGGCGATCCATCCGGCAGGCCACCCCGCGACCCGGGCGAGCAGTTCTGCCACGGGCATGGCCACCGGCGCGGCGCCGAGCGCGGCGAAGCCGAGCACCGTGGCCGGCGCCACCGCGAACTCGGCAAGCAGATTGCACGGGATCGCCACCAGGCTGACCTGTGAGGCGAGCAGCACGATGACCGGCGCGCACACGGCCTGCGCCGCCGCGGCCGCTGCCAGCGCCTCGGAGACCCGGGGCGGCACTCGGCGCCGTCGCAACGCGTCGGCCCATTTCGGGGCGATGGTGAGCAGGGCACCGGTGGCCAGTACGGAGAGGGCGAAGCCGTAACTGCGTGCCATCCACGGGTCGTACAGGACCAGCAGCAGGACCGCTGCGGCCAGTGCCGGAAGCAGTGATCTGCGACGGCCGGTGCCGATGGCCAGCAGGGTGATCAGTCCGCAGGCTGCCGAGCGCAGCACGCTCGGCTCGGGGCGGCAGACGATGACGAACGCGAACGTGAGCCCACCGCCGAGCAGCGCGGTCAGCCGCAGCGGAATACCCAGACGGGGCGCCAGGCCACGGCGTTCGGCGCGCGATGCTGTGCCGGGCGGCCCGATCAGAAGGGCGAGCAGGATCGCCAGGTTGGCGCCGGAGACCGCCATCAGATGGGTGAGGTCGGTCGCCCGGAAGGCTTCCCGCAGTTCGGGCGAGACCCTTGATGTGTCGCCGACGACCAGGCCCGGCAGGAGAGCGCGGGCGTCGGGGTCCAGCCGGTCCGTCGCCCGCCGCAGTCCGGCGCGCAGTGCGCCCGCCGTGCGGTGGAGGGACGAGGGCGGCCCGATGACGCGGGGTGGTCCCTTGCCGTCCGGCCTCAGCACGGCGGCGTTGCGCTCCCCCTCGTGCAGGGGCGGTGCCAGCCGACCGCCGATGCGCAGGCGTGTGGAGGGGAGCAGCCGCTGCCACCGGGCCGCCTCCCCGCCGGGCCGGACGATCAGCAGCACGGGCGTCCGCAGCCGGGTGACCGTTCCGTCGTGGCCGAAGAGCCGGGTGATCTCGGCGTCCATGAGCAGCGAGGCGGGTGTGCTGTGGTCTCCTCGCACCCGGGGCACGGTCTTGCGTGCGTCGGAGGTCACTGCCACCTCCGCCTCGACGCTCGCGAATTGCCGTGCCAGTTCGGGTACCGGCCCCTGCCGGACGTCCGCACCGTGCAGGCCCGCCGACGCGGCCCCGGCCGCCGCGCAGAGCAACGCGGCGGCGGTGGCGGTCACGGTGGTGCGCGTCCGCCGCCGGTGGCCCGCACCGTTTCCGTCGGCCGCCGGTTCTCCCCCGTGACCGGCCCGGCTTCTACTGAGCGCACGGGGCAACGGCGCCCCCGACCAGGCAAGGAATACCAGTGCCGTGCCGACGCAGGCCGTGACCCCCGTGGCCGTCCACCGTCCCGATGCGCTCAGCGCGAGAGCGGCTCCGGCCCAGGCCGCCAGAGCCGGTGGGACCAGCCGCAGGTCGAGCGTGCCCTCCTGCCGCGGATCGAGGACCCCGGCCCACCCTGCCCGAGCCGTCCGGGCCTCGGGCGCGTTCATGGCCCCACCAACGGCTGGAGATCGCTGAACCGACGGTCGCCGATTCCGTTGACCTGACGGAGTTCGTCGACGGACCTGAACCCGCCGTGTTGCGTGCGGTAGTCGATGATGTGCTGGGCGAGCACCGGTCCGACACCGGGCAGGGTGTCGAGTTGGTCGATTGTCGCGTTGTTGAGGCTGACCGGTCCGGCGGCGGACCCGGATCCGCCGCCCGTGCCGCCGCCCTGCCCGCCGCCGTCGGCGGTGGGTGTGCCGGGTGGGGCGCCCACCACGATCTGCTCCCCGTCCATGAGCACCCGTGCCCGGTTGAGCCCGGTGAGATCGACACCAGGCCGCGCCCCACCCGCCGCCAGCAGCGCGTCCGCGACCCTCGCCCCGGACGGCAGTCGGTGGATGCCCGGCCTCCGTACCTTTCCGCTCACGTCCACGACAACGTGCGCGCCCTGCCCCGTCGTGGGCGTCGGTCCCGGTGCCGGTTCGGGCACCGCGGAACCCTCCGGTGCTGAGGTCGGTGTCCCCGATGTCCGGGCGTGTGCGGCCTCGTTGACCAGATCGGGGGCCCGCACGGGGTGAGGCCGGGCCGACCAGAAGTGCATCGTCGCGAAGGCCGCGGCCGCGATCAGGACAACGGCGAGCGCGGCGAGGGTCCTTGGCTCCACTCCGCACCTGAGCTGAAACCACACCGGAATCCGTTCCCTCAGCGCCGGGACCAGCCGCTCCCGCCACCCCTGCTTCCCGGATCCGCTGACCGGGTCCGCCCCCCGGTGCGCGGCAGGGACCGATACCGAGACAGATGCCGATGCCGGGGCAGGAACAGGGGCAGGAACAGGGGCAGGGAACGAGCCACGGCCGGGGGACGGGTCACGGCCGGGGGACGGGGGCAGGTACGCGGCGGGTTCCGGAGCGGAGGGCTTCCGTTCCGCAGCCGGTGTACGACGCCCGCCGTCCGCCCCTTCCACGAGCACGCCCGCCTCTCCCGCAGACGCACCCGCCCCGTCCACGAGCACGCCCGCCTCTTCCGCAGTCGTGCCCGCCCCGTCCACGAGCACGCCCGCCTCTTCCGCAGACGCACCCGCCCCGTCCATGAGCGCGTCCGCCCGGCGACGCGACGCCGCCGCAACGCTTGCCGTACGTCCGCGCGACGGTCGTCGCCGTCCGGGGCCGAGGCCGGAACCGCCACGGGCACGCCCCGGTCCGCCGCCGTTTCCGCCGGTTGCACGATGTGTTCGCAGAGCCATGCCTCATGACGGTAGGCACCTCCGCCCGAAGCCGCTGAGCCGCTCCGATTTCCGTGGACAACGGGCCAGTTGTGGATATCTCGACCACTCCGAGGAGTGACGTGGCACCTCTCTCGGTGCCACGGCGGCAAGCTGCCGTGGCACCGGACCGGGACCGGCCTCAGCGGGGTGAGACCACCGCTCCGAGCAGGCCGGGGCCGGTATGCGCGCCGATCACCGCTCCCACCTCGCTGACGTGCAGGTCGACCAGGCCGGGCACGCGCTCGCGCAGCCGCTCGGCGAGCCGCTCCGCCCGCTCCGGTGCCGCCAGATGATGCACGGCGACGTCCACCCGCCCGCTGCCCGCCCTCTCCGTGACGATCTCCTCCAGGCGGGCGATCGCCTTCGACGCCGTCCGTACCTTCTCCAGCAGTTCGATACGACCGCCGTCGAGCTGGAGGAGCGGCTTCACGGCGAGTGCCGATCCCAGCAGCGCCTGCGCGGCACCGATGCGGCCGCCACGCCGCAAGTAGTCCAGGGTGTCGACGTAGAAGTACGCGCAGGTGTCCGCGGCTCGCTTCTCCGCGGCTGCGACGGCCTCGTCCAGGCTTCCGCCCGCCTCCACCGTCTCGGCCGCCGTCAGAGCACAGAATCCGAGGGCCATGGCGACCATCCCGGTGTCCACCACTCGTACCGGAATCGGTGCGTCCGCCGCGGCGAGCAGCGCGGCGTCGTACGTGCCCGACATCTCGGCGGAGAGGTGCAGCGAGACGATGCCTTCGGCGCCGGCACCGGCCGCCGCCCGGTACGAGGCCGCGAAGACCTCCGGGCCCGGACGCGACGTCGTCACGGGACGGCGTTTCTGGAGCGCCACCGCGAGTGACCGGGCGGAGAGCTCGGTGCCGTCCTCCAGGGCCTGATCACCGAGGACGACGGTCAACGGCACCGCGGTGATGCCGTGCCGCTCCATCGTCTCGGGCGGCAGGTAGGCCGTGGAATCGGTAACGATCGCGACATGGCGGGACATGAGCGGGAGGTTACCTGGCGAGCCCTCCGCGCGGCAGTCCGGCCCCGCAGACCGGACACGCGTGACTCCGCCCCGCTCGTGCCCCTTCGCCGACGGCCGCACCGGCGGCCATACCGACAGCACCACCGGCGGCCATGCCACCAGCCATGTCACCGGTCATGAGGGGGGCCGGGACGTGTCAGTTCGTCGTCTCGGGTCTTGTCGCCTTCTGCCACGGGTACGCGGCCCTGTTCCGGGAGTCCGGAGAAGCTATCGCCTGCGCCACCCGGTCGTCCGGTCCCCCACTCCCCTGCCGACCGCCCCGTCGCCCGGGTCCGTGCGCCCGACCGTCGTCCCGCGTCCGACCGTCGTCCCGCGGACGGCTCTGTCCTCGGGCAGGCTCGTCCGGTCCCGCCGCCCAGTGCCTGAGAGCCCCGGCCTCCATGTCGATCTGTGCGTTCAACATGTCCAGGTCGTCATCGACGAAATGCTGTGCCCGGTCCCGCGCCGCCCACCGCAAGGAGTCCGCCGAGTGTGTGATCCGCTCCGTGCGCTCCTTCAGACCGGGAAGCAACGAGGCGACCGTCGCCCGGTCCGGTTCGCGCTCCAGTCTTCTGAGCTCCTCGTCGAGCACACGACCGTGCGCGCTCAGGCGCCGGAAGAGATCCAGCGACTCGGAGAGCGATGCGTCCTCGGCGACCCCCGTCCGCAGTGCCTCCTGCGTGGCCCGCATGGACATGCGCAACGAGAGCCGCAGCTGCGCCAGCTCTCCGCCCACGCCCGTGGCTCCATAGCTCTTCGCCCGCAGCGCGGTGTCCTCGACCGTGCGGCGTGCCTGAGTGATCGTGCGGTCCACACCCCGCTTCGCCGCGCCGATGGCCTTGACGCCCGCATACACGCCCAGCGCGACGAAAGCGAGAAAGAGCAATCCCAGAATCAGGATCACGGCTTCCATGAACGCCCCTCGGATGTCGTATCGGCTGCCGGGTGCCGGCCCCTCCACCGTAAACGGAAAAGGCAGGCCGAGGGTTCCTTCGGAACCCCCAACCTGCCCGTAGGGGAAGGCCCCCACATCCCGCGCGGCAACCCGCGCACCGGCCCGACGCCGACCGGTCGGCCGACGGACGCGGAGACGGTCCCGCGCCGGCGGGACCGCGTGCCGCGGCAACAGCTCGCCCGCACGGCCACGCCGACGCTCACGGCCCCGTCACCGTCATCGTCACCGCGCCCGCGCGATCACGAACCGCCCCGCCGACGCGACCGCCGCCGTCACGCCGGAACGATGTTGACCAGCTTCGGAGCCCGCACGATCACCTTGCGGATCCCCGCGCCGTCCAGCGCCGCGACCACGGCCGGGTCGGCCAGGGCCAGCGCCTCCAGTTCCTCGTCCGCGATCGACGGGGAGATCTCCAGGCGCGCCTTGACCTTGCCCTTGACCTGTACGACGCAGGTCACGGTCTCGTCCACGACGTACGCCGGGTCCGCGACCGGGAAGTCCTGGTGCACGACGGACTCGGTGTGGCCCAGTCGCCGCCACAGCTCCTCGGCGATGTGCGGTGCCAGCGGCGCCACCAGCAGCACCAGCGGCTCGGCGACGGACCGGGGCAGCGGGCCGCCCGTCTTGGTCAGGTGGTTGTTCAGCTCGGTCACCTTGGCGATGGCCGTGTTGAAACGCATCCCGGCCATGTCCTTGCCGACCCCGTCGATCGCCTTGTGCAGCGCCCGCAGCGTCTCCTCGCCCGGCTCCGCGTCGACGACCGTGACCTCACCGGACTCCTCGTCGACGACGTTGCGCCACAGCCGCTGCAGCAGCCGGTACTGGCCGACGACGGCACGCGTGTCCCACGGCCGCGACACGTCCAGCGGGCCCATCGCCATCTCGTACAGGCGCAGCGTGTCCGCCCCGTACTCGGCGCAGATCTCGTCCGGTGTGACGGCGTTCTTCAGGGACTTGCCCATCTTGCCCAGGACGCGGCTGACCTTCTCGCCCTGGTGGTAGAACTTTCCGTCGCGCTCCTCGACCTCGGCCGCCGGGACCGCGATGCCGCGGCCGTCCCGGTAGACGTAGGCCTGGATCATGCCCTGGTTGTACAGCTTGTGGAACGGCTCGGCGGACGAGATGTGTCCCAGGTCGTGCAGCACCTTGGACCAGAAACGCGCGTACAGCAGGTGCAGGACGGCGTGCTCGGCACCGCCCACGTACAGGTCGACGCCGCCGGTCGGCTGCCCCTCGCGCGGGCCCATCCAGTACTGCTCGATCGCCGGGTCGACCAGCTTCTGTCCGTTGTTCGGGTCCAGGTAGCGCAGTTCGTACCAGCAGGATCCCGCCCAGTTGGGCATGGTGTTGGTCTCGCGGCGGTACTTCTTCGGACCGTTGCCGTCGCCCAGGTCCAGGGTGACGTTCACCCAGTCGGCGTTCCGGGACAGCGGGGTCTCGGGCTGGGTGTCGGCGTCGTCCGGGTCGAAGGTGCGCGGCGAGTAGTCGTCGACCTCCGGCAGCTCCAGCGGCAGCATCGACTCGGGCAGCGGGTGGGCGACGCCGTCCTCGTCGTAGACGATCGGGAACGGCTCGCCCCAGTAGCGCTGACGGCTGAACAGCCAGTCGCGCAGCCGGAAGTTGACGGTGCCCTCGCCGACGCCGTGTTCCGTCAGCCACTCGGTGATCTTCGCCTTGGCCTCGACGACCCCCAGGCCGTCCAGCGAGATCTCCTCGTTGGCGGAGTTGACCAGCTTCGCGTCGTACGAGCTGAAGGCGTCGTCCCAGGTCGAGGGGTCGGTGCCACGGTCATCCGCCGGCTCGACGACACAGCGCATCGGCAGCTCGAAGGCGCGCGCGAAGGCGAAGTCGCGCGCGTCGTGCGCCGGTACGGCCATGATCGCGCCGGTGCCGTAGCCCATCAGCACGTAGTCGGCGATGAAGACCGGAACCTTCTCGCCGCTGACCGGGTTGATCGCGTACGCACCGGTGAAGACACCGGTCTTGTCCTTGGCCTCGGCCTGCCGCTCCACGTCGGACTTGGCGGCTGCCTGCTTGCGGTAGGCGGCGACGGCGTCGGCCGGGGTGGCGTGCCCGCCAGTCCACACCGGGTGGGTGCCCTCGGGCCAGGCGGCCGGAACGATCCGCTCGACCAGCCCGTGCTCGGGCGCCAGCACCATGTAGGTGGCGCCGAACAGGGTGTCCTGGCGGGTGGTGAAGACGGTGATGCCGCCGTCGCCGTCGACCGGGAAGTCGACACGCGCGCCCTCGGAACGCCCGATCCAGTTGCGCTGCTGCAGCTTGATCGCCTCGGGCCAGTCCAGCCCGTCCAGGTCGTTCAGCAGCCGGTCGGCGTAGGCCGTGATGCGCATGTTCCACTGGCGCAGCTTGGCCTTGAAGACCGGGAAGTTCCCGCGCTCGGAACGGCCGTCGGCGGTGACCTCCTCGTTGGCCAGCACAGTGCCCAGACCGGGCGACCAGTTGACCGGCGCGTCCGAGGCGTACGCCAGGCGGTATCCGCTCAGGACGTCCGCGCGCTCGACGGCGTTCAGCGCACTCCAGTCACGGCCGTCCGGGGTGCGTCGGGCACCGCTGTCGAACTGTGCGACGAGTTCGTCGATCGGGCGGGCCCGGTCGGCCTCGGTGTCGTACCAGGAGTTGAAGATCTGCAGGAAGATCCACTGGGTCCACTTGTAGTACTCCGACTCGATCGTGGCGAACGAGCGGCGCTTGTCGTGGCCCAGTCCCAGCCTGCGCAGCTGGGTGGTCATGTTCTTGATATTGGCCTCGGTGGAGACCCTCGGGTGTGTACCGGTCTGCACGGCGTACTGCTCCGCGGGCAGCCCGAAGGCGTCGAAGCCCAGGGTGTGCAGCACGTTGTGCCCGGTCATCCGCTGGTGGCGCGCGAAGACATCGGTGGCGATGTAACCCAACGGGTGGCCGACGTGCAGGCCCGCACCGGAGGGGTACGGGAACATGTCCATGATGAATTTCTTCGGCTTGGCGGCCAGTTCCGGATCGTCCGCCAGGTCACCGGTCGGGTTCGGCGCCTCGTACGTGCCCTCGGCGTCCCAGAAGTCCTGCCAGCGTGCCTCGATGTCGGCGGCCATCGCCGCCGTGTAGCGGTGCGGCGCAGCCGCCTCGGCTGCGGAATTCGTCTCGCTCATGATCCTCAAAGCTCCATCGATCGTCATCTGCCGGCGCCCACGTCTACGGACACGCGTCCACGGAAACGAAAAATCCCCTCGCACAGGAGGGGACGCCGCGCCGATTCCGACCAGGCATTCTCACCGGTCGGGACTGATCAGCGCGGCTCGCTAAGCAGAAGGCGTACGGCACGCATGGCGCCAGGGTACCGCACGGGCCCGGATCGGGGCCGGGTGCGGCCGGATCATGGACAGGTGGCCCCGGGCCACGGAGCGGCTCATCACGACGCGACCGGGCATACGGGAAGCGGGTCACCCTCTGAGGATGACCCACTTCCCGTACTTCACTGTGGAGCTAAGGAGAATTGAACTCCTGACCTCCTGCATGCCATGCAGGCGCTCTACCAACTGAGCTATAGCCCCGTGTTGTGCACCGCCCGGTTCCCCGTGGCGACATCGAGAACATTACCGGTGACCCCGCCCGTCCACCAAATCGATTCCCGTCCGGCCGCCACGACCCGACGCGCGCGGCCGTGACCGGCCGCAGGACGCGGGATTCGCACGGCGGCGAGCCTCACGCGGTGGTGGGCCTCACGCGGTGGCGAAGGAGTAGAAGCGCTTGAGCGTGCAGTGCTCCTCCAGGAGCCGCCCGTAGATCGGCTCCCCCTCCAGCTCCCGATAGGTCTCGATGGGGTCGCCCTTTATGATCAGCGCCCGCGCGCACTCCTCGCACCAGTACTGGTACTCGGGGTTGATCGGGTCCATGTCCCTCACGATGGGCGTGCCGCTGCCGCACCAGTCACATTTCCGCCTGTGTGCACCCATGGGTCAGCTCCGGCTCCGGTCGCCGGCCGAACAGGGCCGGGACGCCGGGCGGTTGCCACCGGAAGGCCGGGCCGCACCGGCCGGGCCATCGGCAGGGCGGTGGGCGTCGGCACGGCGTTCGGGGACGAGGCGCCGGTCCGGGACCTCGTGGCGGCTCGCAGGCATCGCGCGGTCCCTCCCGTTCGGTCCGTAGCCCCCTCCGGCGTTCCGATTCTGCCATGACCTCGCAAGAGGGCGGCTCGCCCGCGTGTCCGGGCGGTCACCGATGCCCGACGAGGCCCTCGGGCACGACGGTGCGGCACCTCCGGAGCCCCGTCGTCGCGCCGTTCCTTCACGCCCCGGCCCGCACACCCGGGCGCGGGCCCGGGACACGGCCGTCGGCCGACGGGGTGCGGAATCGGCACCGGCACCGGCACCGGCACCGCGGACTCCCGAGCCGGGTGGCAACTTCCGTACGGGACGCGCCTGCCGGAGAACGACGACGATGACCGCGTGTCAACTGACCTCAGCCCCCGGGACAGGCGGAACACAGAGAGAGGGGAGAAGGGAGTGGGACGAACGAAAGGATCCCGCCCCCTGACGGGGACGGGATCCTTGATTGTGGAGCTAAGGAGAATTGAACTCCTGACCTCCTGCATGCCATGCAGGCGCTCTACCAACTGAGCTATAGCCCCGCTGTTCACCGGGTTTCCCCGCGCTTCCGCGCTGCGAACAAGAAGAACTTTAGCCTGTGACCAGTCGGAAAGTGAAATCCGGCTGATGCCGCTTCGTGGCTGCCCCCGACTCCGCTCCGGTCCGCCGCCGCGGGCAAGCCCCGGCGCCACCGTACCCGGTCGTCCGGAGGCCACCCGGAGGTCGCCGGGAACCGGGGCGGGCATCCCGGCTCCCCGGGAGAGCGGACGGGCGAACCGAACGGCCCTCAGGTGTCGTCGCCGAGCACCGGCTCGGGCAGCGTGCCCGCGTTGTGCTCCAGCAGGCGCCAGCCGCGGGCGCCCTCGCCCAGCACCGACCAACAGCAGTTGGAGAGCCCGCCCAGCCCTTCCCAATGGTGCGACTCCAGGCCCAGCAGTCGCCCGATGGTGGTGCGGATGGTGCCACCGTGACTGACCACGACGAGCGTGCCGCTGTCGGGCAGCTTGTCGGCGTGCTCAAGGACGACCGGGGCAGCCCGGTCGGCGACCTCGGTCTCCAGTTCCCCGCCACCGCGACGTACGGGCTCGCCGCGTTTCCACGCGGCGTACTGCTCGCCGTACTGTCCGATGATCTCCTCGTGGGTGAGGCCCTGCCAGGCTCCGGCGTAGGTCTCGCGCAGCCCCGCGTCGTGCGCGACTTCGATACCGGTGATCGCGGCGAGCTCGGCCGCCGTGGCGGCCGCCCGTCGCAGATCCGAGGCGACGATCGCGTGCGGCTTCAGCGAGGCGAGCAGCCGGGCGGCCCGTCGGGCCTGCCCCACGCCCGTCTCGGTGAGAGCGATGTCCCTGGAGCCCTGGAACCGGCGCTCCAGGTTCCATGCCGTCTGGCCGTGCCGCCAGAGAACGATCTTGCGGCCCCTGCCGCTTCCGCTGCCGTTCAGCTCTGCTCACCTTCCGTACCGCCGGTGAGCTGCGCGTGCTCCTCGGCCTTGCCGCGGGTCCTGACGGCGTCCTCGGGGAGCGCGATCTCGGGGCAGTCCTTCCAGAGCCGCTCCAGCGCGTAGAAGACGCGTTCCTCGTTGTGCTGGACGTGGATGACGATGTCGACGTAGTCGAGAAGGATCCAGCGGGCGTCGCGGTCGCCCTCACGGCGTACCGGCTTGGCTCCGAGCTCCTTCTGGAGCCGCTCCTCGATCTCGTCGACGATGGACTTGACCTGACGGTCGTTGGGCGCCGAGGCCAGCAGGAAGGCGTCCGTGATCGACAGCACATCGCTGACGTCGTACGCGATGATGTCGTGCGCGAGCCGGTCGGCGGCGGCCTGGGCGGCGGTGTTGATGAGCTCGATGGAGCGGTCCGTAGCGGTCACAAGCAGGCTTTCGTCGACGGGCGATCAACCTCGGGGAGGTTGCTGGGGGCCTCTGGGAGGCTGCTGAAGGTTCCCGGCCGGATCGACCCGCGGCACCGGTGCGTACGGGCGGGGCCGCCGGGACGGTCTCCCGGCCGAACCGCCGGACCGTTCGGGCAACGCCGAGACGTACGCGCCGGGCGCCCGGAGGTCCGGCCGGAATCTTCAGCACCCCCTAGGGTCTCACGGACCGCCGACAGCCCACACAAACACGCGTTCTCAACCTCGGTCGGCGTCGGCAGGGCGGCCCGGCGGCCGGGCGGGAATGCCCCGGTCACCACCCGCCCGGGCCCGACTCACCCTGTTGCGGCCCCGCCACGCCCCGGTCATTTGACCTTGTAGTCCTGGCCGAGCACGACGGACACATCCGCGTTCGCGGCGGGTTTGCCCTGCTTCACCGCGCTCGTCGGCAGCCCGAGGGTCTTGGCCACCTGCGTCGCCGTCTCCTTCTCCGCCGGGGCCTCGTAGACCACCTCGGACAGCGCCGCGGTCTCGGCCGTCCCGCTGCCGACGAAGGCGTAGCCGCCGTTGACCAGCTGGACCCGGGCCGAATTCACGCCGTCCTTGTTGCCGGTGGCGTTCTTGACCCCGACGCGCACCGTTGCGCCGGCCTCCGGAGCCTTCACCGTGCCGCCCAGGACGTTCTTGACGACGCTCTCGGTGGCCGCGTCGGTGAGCGTGCCGTCGTCCTGCACCGGCAGCAGTTCCGTCTTGTAGTCGCCGACCTTCGCCTGGTGCGCGAGCCTCGCCAGGGAGGCGCCGAGGTCCTTCTCGGGAAGCGACGGGTCGAGGATCTGCGCCAGCGTCTGCACGGTGACGGTGGCAGTCTTCGGGTCGTCCGAAATCTTCCGCAGCACCCCCCGAAGTACCTCCCCGAACCGTGTGAGCTGCTTGTCCTCGGCCTCGCCGGGCGCCCGGTAGGTGGCGTAAGCGACGGCCATCCGGCCGCTCAGGGTCTGCGTCTCACCCTTCTTCACCAGCGGCGAGGCATCCGCCTTCGCGTCCGGCACGTCGGTGTCGGTGTCGATGTCGATGTTGCCGACGAGATCGACGAGGGTCTCCAGGTACGGGGTGTCGAGCCGCCAGGTCCCACTGATGCTGGTACCGAGCAGCGTGTCGATCGCTTCGCGCGTGCCGGTGGTGTCGTCGGCCTCGACGGACTTGCCGAGAGTGGTCGCGGCCCCGTCGTCGTCGGCGACCGCGAGCGAGTTGGGAAGCAGGACCGTGGTCCCCCGCTTGGTCGTCACGTTGTCGACGAGCAGCGCCGTGGAGGTGCCGCCCTTCTTGGTGTCGTGCAGGTGGAGCACGATGACGTCCCGCTTCTGCGGACCCGCCGACGCGGTGGCGCCCTTCTCCGAATCGGAGAGACCGGGGAGCTTTCCGGCGGACCAGAGGTAGCCGACGCCGCCGACGACCACCAGGGCCGCCACGACTATCAGTGCGATCAGACGGTTGCGTCCGCGGCGTCGGGCCTCCTCGCGCCGCTCGCTGCGGCTCTCGGTGAACTTGAGCCAGTCGATGACGTCTTCGGAGTTCTCGTCGGGCTCCTCGATGAAGGAGAACTGCTCGGTGCGGTAGTCGGAGCGGCGCTGCTCCGGAACGACTGGCTCCGGTTCGGTCCCGTCCGTGGACGCCGGCCGTGGTTCCGGTTCGGACGGGGCGGGTGCGGACGGTGACGGCTGCGCGGGGGCCTGCTGCGGCCGGTACGAACCGTCCTGCTGCGGGGGCGCCGTCGCCTGCTGGGGGATGTTCCACTGCTGGGTGGTGTCGACCGCCGCGGGCTGCGGGCCCGTGTCATGGCCGTAGTCGTCGTAACCGCCGTACGTCTGCTGTCCGGGCCCGAACTGCTGTTGTTGCTGATGCTGTTGCTGCTGTTGCTGCTGGGTGTACGGGTCGTACGCCGACGGCTGCGCGTAGGGGTCGTATCCGTAGCCCTGGCCGGGCTGCTGCGGATGCTGGGGCTCCTGCGCGTACGGGGTCTGCTGCGCCTGCTGTTGCGGCTGCGCGTACGGGTCGTACGTGCCGTATGCCTGCTGCCCGGCCTGCTGCTCGGCCTGCTGATACACCGGCTGACCGTATTCGTCGTAGCCGATGATCTGCGGCTGCTGGTAATACGGGTCGTACGGGTTCTGTCGGTCGTTCACCGGTGCCCCTCTGACTCATTCGCCGCGGTACAGCTGGCGCTTGTCGATGTAGCGAACCACACCGTCCGGGACCAGATACCAGACCGGCTCCCCCTGGGCGACCCTCTCGCGGCAGTCCGTGGAGGAGATCGCGAGCGCGGGCACCTCCACCAGCGAGACCCCGCCCTCCGGGAGTCCGGGGTCCGTCAGCGTGTGACCCGGCCGGGTGACCCCGATGAAGTGCGCGAGCGAGAAGAGTTCGTCGGCGTCCCGCCAGGTGAGGATCTGGGCGAGCGCGTCCGCGCCGGTGATGAAGAAGAGGTCGGCGTCGCCGTGGGTCGCCCGCAGGTCCCGCAGCGTGTCGATGGTGAACGTCGGTCCGCTGCGGTCGACGTCGCTCCGGCTTACCGAGAACTGTGGATTGGACGCCGTGGCGATGACCGTCATCAGGTAGCGGTCCTCGGCCGGGGAGACATGCTTGTGGCTCTTCTGCCAGGGCTGCCCGGTCGGGACGAAGATCACCTCGTCGAGGTGGAACTGGGCGGCCACTTCGCTGGCCGCCACCAGGTGTCCATGATGGATCGGGTCGAACGTCCCGCCCATGACGCCGATACGGCGTCTTCCGCTGCCGGTAGGCACTTCCTGCTCTCCCATGCGTGCAGAGCCTACTGGCACAGTTGTTCGCCCTTGCTTCAGCGGTCGCGGTTGAAGCGCGTGGTGATCCACAGCAGGAGCATCAGCACGACGAACGCACCGCCACCGGTGACGATCGGCTGGAGGCTCGAGTGGTTGCCACCGTGCTCGCCGCCCTCGGCGGCGAGGGTGACCAGCTGGTGCGCGGTGCTCGTGAGGCTCATCTTCGGCAGGACCTATCGATCGGGGGTCGGAAGGTGGACGTCGCGCACATCGTATGCGGGCGCCCCGGGCACGCTCACGCCGACTCAGTCGTTGGCGTCGTTGTTGTCGTCGCTGCGGTATCCGCGGAGCAGGAACCAGGCGAGCAGTCCTGCGCCGATGAGCGAGGCGAGCAGCACGATGCGGAGCGTGGCGCCGGGCCCCTGGTCCTTGGATGCGGCGGCGAGCAGAGCAACGGTGTGCGGCATGTCGGGCGTCTCCTCAGTTATCCACAGCCCCCCGCACACCGTAGCCCCAGCGCCTACGCTGGGGTTCGTCAGGGGGCGAGCGACGTCTCGTACGAACAGGGGGCCCATTCATGACCGAACGCAATCACGAGAGCGGCGGGAACGCACCGAGCAGGCAGCGGCGGCGTTTCGCGGGAATCTCGTCCCGGGCCTATGAACACCCGGCGGACCGCTCGGCCCTGGTGGCCCTGCGCAAGCTGAGCGGTTTCGACACCGTCTTCAAGACCCTGAGCGGTCTGCTGCCCGAGCGCAGCCTGCGACTGCTCTTCCTCTCGGACTCCGTCCGGGTGAGCGACGCGCAGTTCGCCCACCTCAACGACATGCTGCGTGACGCGTGCTACGTCCTGGACCTGGAGAAGGTCCCGCCGATGTACGTCAACCAGGACCCGCAGCCCAATGCCATGTGCATCGGCCTCGACGAGCCGATCATCGTGGTGACGACGGGGCTGGTGGAGCTGCTGGACGAGGAGGAGATGCGGGCCGTCATCGGCCACGAGGTGGGGCACGCGCTCTCCGGCCACGCCGTGTACCGCACGATCCTGCTGTTCCTCACCGGTATCGCGCTGAAGGTCGCCTGGATCCCGCTGGGGAACGTGGCGATCATGGCGATCGTCACGGCGCTGCGCGAGTGGTTCCGCAAGTCGGAGCTGTCGGCCGACCGGGCGGGACTGCTGGTCGGCCAGGATCTACAGGCATCCATGCGCGGCCTGATGAAGATCGCGGGCGGCAATCATCTCCACGAGATGAACGTGGACGCCTTCCTGGCCCAGGCCGACGAGTACGAGAAGGGCGGCGACCTGCGCGATTCCGTACTCAAGATCCTCAACCTGCTGCCGCGCTCGCACCCGTTCACCACGGTGCGCGCGGCCGAGCTCAAGAAGTGGTCCGAGTCCCGCGACTACCAGCGGATCATGGACGGCCATTACCCGCGTCGCGACGAGGACAAGGACACCTCCGTGACGGACTCCTTCCGGCAGTCCGCGGCGCACTACGCCGACGCGGTGCGCACCAGCAAGGACCCGCTGATGAAGCTCGTCGGCGACATAGCGGGCGGCGCCGGTGACCTGGGCGGCAAGCTCCGCGACAAGTTCACCGGCCAGACCGGCGGGAGCCCGGCCGGCAAGGACGGCGCTACGGACGGCTCCCCGGGGCCGACGGGGCCGGAGGAGCCTCGGAACCCTGATGCGCCGGGGTCCCAGGGGAGCTGACCACCAGAGTCCCGCAGAGCGCCGCCGTGGGCCGGTCCGTGTCGTACGGGTCGGTTCCCGCGGGGCCGCGGGGGGTGGCGCGTTCACCGGCGAGCAGGGGCCGCAGTGTGCCCGTGGTGTCCGTCGGGCAGGCCTGCGGTCCTGCCTGGACGTAGCTGGATCGCAGCTCCAGCCGGTGCAGTCGCAGGTCCTCCCGGTCGAGTCGGAAGTGCAGCTCGCGCCGGACGGTGAAGAGCGAGTCGCCACCCGCCCGGTGGGAAGCGGAGCCGGCGGGGCGGAGTACGTAGGTGAAGGTGTGGTCCGACACCACCTCCAGGGTGTCGGCCCCCGCCTCGCTGTAGCTCAGGGTGCCCCGGACGCGGATGTCGGGATCGGCGAGGGCCACCTTCGCCGGGTCGAAGTGGACGAGCCAGCCCGCGGGGGCGTGCCGCCCGTCGTCGTCCGGCTTGTTCATGCTGCGTTCGAACTGGGCCATCTGGTCGGGGTCCAGCAGTTTTTCCACCGGCCGCAGCGCCTGCCCGGTGAGGACGTCGGGATCGAGCGAGGAGGCCACCACATAGGCCTCGACCGTGGTCAGAGCCGCTGCCACCTGGTTGTCCGAGAAGTTGTCCGTTGCCCTTGCCGGTGGCGGATTGATGCCCTCGGCGCCCGTCGCGAACTGTGCGGCGGGGCTCTTCGCGAGGAGGGCGGCGGCCGTTCCGCCGGGTACGGGCCCGATCGGCGCCAGCGGGATGACGGTCGACCTCAGGGGTTCGACCTTCCGGCCGACGGATGCCTGGTAGGGGTGGCGGAACCCCATGTACACGGCTGTTCCGAAGGCCAGGGCGATCAGCAGGACCAGCACGATCGCGGCTCTGGATCCGGTCTTGAATCTTCGGGGCGGGAGACTGCGCACGGCAGGGGTGTGGTCCGCGATGCGCTCCTGGGCGGAGAACTCCTTCAGCCGGGCGGCCCGCACGAACGACTCGTCGAAGACGAGCGACCGGTACTCGTCCTCACCGCCGCCACCCGGGGGGTTCTCGGACGGGCCTTCTGGTGGTTCTCCGCGGTCTGCCATGACTTCTCCCGACTCCACGTCACCGACCGGGGCCGAAACGCTTCGCTCTGCTTCGGCCCAAGGCTTCGGACAGGGCCCGCCGGTCAGGGCGCTCATGACACCCATGACCACCCGTGTACGGACGAGTGAGAAGCCCCCTCGGAGAGAGGGGTCACACCTTCAGGGTAGGTCGATTACGGCCGCGGTAAACGCCGGGCCGTGGGAGAACCCTCCGGGAGCCGTGCCGTCCCGGTGAACGGGCCGCGGCCACCACGGCCGGCTGTTGGGCGGGTGCCCGCACGGGAACCGGCCGCCCCGGCGGAGGGCGTCGGCGGGCCTGTCCGGGGCGGGCAGAAGGGGATTCCTCACGGGCACGGTCGTGTCCGGGCTCGCCTCACCGGCCGTGCGCGGCCCGGCCTCCACCGGATACCGCCGAGACCGTCGGCCGGAGGTGTCCGGCCGACATCGACGGCACGGTGCCCCCGGCCGGCCCGGGGGCCGTGTCCACGCCCGTGGTGGCGGGCGGCGGGGCGGGCTCCTGCCGGTTTCCGGAGCTGTTGTGGTAGACGGCCCCGAAGGCGAGCACGACCATTCCGATGCCCATCAGCACGGCGAGCACCCAGGCCACCGGCCGGTGCCAGCGGGCCGACCCGCGGTAGGGGCGCAGCGCGCCGCCGTGTCTCCCGTAGGGACTGCCGTAGGCGCCCCCGTCGGGATTCGACGGGTCGTCGTGAACGTCCTCGTCGCCGAACCCGCCGCCCCGGTCGTACCCGGGGTCGAGGAAGTCGTCGTCGAGCGGGCCGCTGCCCGCCCGGGACCGGGAGGCCTCGGCCTCGGCACGCGCCTGTGCCGCGGCGAGCAGTCGCTCCACCGCGGTGGGTTCGTGGATCTCGGCGGCCCGTACGAAGTCCTCGTCGAACACCACGGAGGCGAAGTCCTCGTCCGCGCCCCCGCGGTCGTCGTCGGGCTCCCAGCCGTCCGGGAACGGCCTGCCCCCCACGTCGTCCGGCACAGCTCCAGACTAGACCCGGCGGGTCGTTCTGGGCAGGGAGCCCGCGACATTCACCGAACCCGGACGTTCACCCGGTCACCGTACGTGGCCGTCGCCCGTGACGATGTACTTCGTCGAGGTCAGCTCGGGCAGTCCCATCGGGCCCCTGGCGTGCAGCTTCTGCGTGGAGATGCCGATCTCGGCGCCGAAGCCGAACTGGCCGCCGTCGGTGAAGCGGGTGGACGCGTTCACGGCCACCGTCGTGGAGTCGACCAGTTGGGTGAACCGGCGGGCCGCGGCCTGGGAGGTGGTCACGATCGCCTCGGTGTGGCCGGAGGACCAGAGCCGGATGTGTGCGACGGCCGCGTCCAGGGAGTCCACCACGGCCGCGGCGATGTCGTAGGAGAGGTACTCGGTCTCCCAGTCCTCCGGGGTCGCCGCCACCACGGTGGCCCGGGATCCGCTGGCGTGTTCGAGGACCCGCTCGTCGCCGTGCACGGTGACCCCCGCGTCGGCCAGCGCGTCCAGGGCGCGGGGCAGGAAGTCCGCGGCGATGTCCTTGTGGACCAGGAGTGTCTCGGCGGCGTTGCAGACGCTCGGACGCTGCGCCTTGGAGTTGACCAGGATGTCGACGGCCATGTCGAGGTCGGTCCGCGCGTCCACGTAGACGTGGCAGTTGCCGGTGCCCGTCTCGATCACCGGCACGGTGGACTCCTCGACCACGGTGCGGATCAGCGAGGCGCCACCGCGCGGGATCAGGACGTCGACGAGGCCGCGGGCCCGCATCAGTTCGTGCACCGATTCGCGGCTCTCCCCCGGCACCAACTGCACCGCGTCGGCGGGCAGTCCCGATCCCCCGACCGCGTCGCGCAGCACCCGTACGAGTGCGGCGTTGGAGGAGCGGGCGGAGGACGAACCGCGCAGCAGCGCGGCGTTGCCGGACTTCAGGCAGAGCGCGGCCGCGTCGACCGTCACGTTGGGCCGGGCCTCGTAGATGATCCCGACCACGCCGAGCGGTACCCGGACCTGCCGCAGGTCGATGCCGTTGGGCAGGGTCGAGCCGCGGACGACCTCGCCGACCGGGTCGGGCAGCGCCGCCACGTCCCGCACGTCGGCGGCGATGGCGCGGATCCGTTCCGGGGTGAGGGTGAGCCTGTCGATGACCGACTCGCTGGTCCCGGCTTCGCGCGCACGGGTCACGTCCTCGGCGTTGGCGGCGACGATCTCGCTCGACCGCACTTCCAGCGCGTCGGCGATCGCCAGCAGCGCGTCGTCCTTCACCGCGCGTGGCAGCGGCGCGATGTCGGCGGCGGCGGACCGTGACCGGTAGGCGGCCTGGGCGACCGGGGACATGTTGTCGTACGGCGAGAGCGTGGTCATGCCCGCAGCGTAGTGCGCACACTGCGGGCATCCGTCACGTATCCCGTGATGCGAGACGACTGCCCCGCGGACCGGCCGCGCCCGTCGCCGCCGCCCGCCGGCCGCGCCCACCGGCTCTGCCCCGGACGTCCTCGGCGCCGCCGTTCAGTACGGGTGCACTCCGACCGGGGCCGCCGGGGGCGGACCGTATCCCTCGGCGACGCGCTGGTGGTACGTCTCGCGGTCGATGACTTCCAGACCGACGATCTCCCAGGGCGGGAGCCCGGCGGTGGAACGGTGCTCTCCCCAGAGCCGCAGCGCGACCGCCGCCGCGTCGTGCAGGTCGCGGGCCTCCTCCCAGTACCGGATTTCCGCGTGGTCGTTGGCGTACCTGCTGGTCAGCAGGAAGGGGTGGTCGTGCGCGAGTTGTTCGAGACCACGTCTGACCTCGCCGAGCGGGATCTCGGCGCCCGAGACGCTCAGCGTGACGTGCCAGAGTCTGGACGGGGCACGCTCGGGGGTGCGCTCCGTCCGCACCGCCTTCGGCCCGGTCCGTACCGCCGTCGGCCCGGGTACCGGCAGCGGTCCGGGCTCGTCGGTCCGGTCGTCCGTACGGTCCACGGGCCGACTGCCGTCGAAGCCGGCGCCCGCTCCGACGCTGGTCAGGGCCCGGCCACCCGCTCCTCGGGGCGGTGCCCCCGGGCGCACTCGTCTCACCGGCCGCCTCCTGTGCATGCGATTGCTGTGCTGGACCCCGCTGTGTCCCCGCTACAAAGTTGACCAGCCCGCGCCCCCGGATGGGGTGGTTTTCGTGAAGGTCTTCGCCCCGAGGCTGGACTTTCAGCCGTTTCAGGGGGTCCTTTCAGCGATGCAGGACGACAAGGTCGTCCCTGTGTACGACCTCGCGCTCGTAGGCCGGACCGAGTTCGCGGGCCAGGTCGCGGGTGGAGCGGCCGAGCAGTTGCGGGATCTCCTTGGCGTCGAAGTTGACGAGTCCGCGGGCCACGGCGCGGCCTTCGAGGTCGCGCAGTTCCACCGGATCGCCCGCGGTGAACTCGCCCTCGACCGCGGAGATACCGGCCGGCAGCAGCGAGCCGTGCCCCTCGACCACCGCCTGTACGGCCCCGTCGTCGAGGGTCAGCGCGCCCTGCGGGGTGGAGGCGTGGGCGAGCCAGAGCAGCCGGTCGGCCGACCGCCGGCCGGTGCGGTGGAAGTACGTACCGGTGTCGCGTCCGGCCAGGGCGTCGGCGGCCCGGCTCGTCGACGTGAGGACGACCGGCACACCGGCCGCGGTGGCGATCCGGGCGGCCTCGACCTTGGTGACCATGCCGCCGGTGCCGACGCCCGCCTTTCCCGCGCTGCCGATGACGACCCCCGCCAGGTCCTCGGGACCGGCCACCTCGGTGACCCGTGAGGCGCCCGGGATGCCCGGGTCGCCGTCGTAGAGGCCGTCCACGTCCGAGAGGAGCACCAGCAGATCCGCGCGGACCAGGTGAGCGACGAGCGCCGCGAGCCGGTCGTTGTCGCCGAACCGGATCTCGTCCGTGGCGACGGTGTCGTTCTCGTTGACGATCGGGAAGGCGCCCATGTCCAGGAGCTGGTCGAGGGTGCGGCAGGCGTTGCGGTAGTGGGCGCGGCGGCTCGTGTCGTTGCTGGTGAGCAGGACCTGGCCGACGCGTACGCCGTAGCGGGCGAAGGAGGCGGTGTACCGGGCGACGAGCAGACCCTGGCCGACACTGGCGGCGGCCTGCTGTCTGGCCAGGTCCCTGGGACGGCGGTGCAGGCCGAGCGGGGCGAGTCCGGCCGCGATGGCGCCGCTGGAGACGAGCACGATCTCGCGCTCCCCGCCGCTGCGCACCTTGGCGAGCACGTCGACGAGCGCGTCGACGCGGTCCGCGTCGAGGCCGCCCGCCGCGGTGGTGAGGGAGGAGGAACCTACCTTGACCACGATCCTGCGGGCCTCTGTGACGCCCTGCCTTGCCCCTGACACGTACATCCCCAATGAATCGGCCTCGCCCGGCCCCCGCAATCTACGCGAACGGAGGAACGGGCGCCCGCGCGTTCCGTCCCGTGGACGTCCGGCGCCCCCGTGTCCGGCGGGCCGACGGGCTCGTCCGGCCGCCGGTCGCCGCCCGTCCGCCCGGCCCGGGTCGTGCCGGGAAGGCACACCACAGGTACACCACAGCGGATAAAGCCATTGATATGGAATTCCTTTTCACCATCCCCTGCCGCGATCCCCACTCGTGCCGAACAATCGAATTCCATCGAACAAATCGAACTCTCGCCCCCGTCGGAACGTCTCCTCCACACGGAAGCCGATAGGGTGCACGGCGGCCGTTCCCCCCTATTCCCTCGGCCCCGCACGTACCGCCCCCGTCCGCGCCGCCGTTTCCGGGGACCTCTCAGACATGGGAAAAGAGCGATGTCAGTCAAAGTAAGTGTCGTCATTCCCGTTTACAATCCGGGCAAGTACATCGACCCCTGCATCGACTCGCTGTTGCGACAGTCCCTCCCCGCGGGCGAGTTCGAAATCCTCTTCGTCAACGACGGGTCGACGGACGACACTCCCGAACGACTCGAAAAACTCGCCGCGGACCACCCGCACGTCCGGGTGATCACCATCCCCAACTCCGGGTGGCCGGGAAAACCCCGCAACATCGGTGTGTCCGAGGCGAGGGGCGCGTACGTGCAGTTCGTCGACCAGGACGACCACCTCGCCCCGGACGCGCTGCGGCGCCTGTACGAGATGGGTCACCGCAACGGCTCGGACATCGTCATCGGCAAGGTGGCCAGCAACTTCCGGGGCGTGCCGCACGGCGTGTTCAGGAAGAACCGCGAGAAGTGCACCCTCCACGACGCCCCGCTGTACGACAGCCTGACCCCGCACAAGATGTTCCGTACGGACTTCCTCCGCGAGAACGGCATCGCCTACCCCGAGGGCAGGCGCCGGCTGGAGGACCAGCTGTACATGATGCGGGCGTACTTCCCCGCGAAGGTCGTCTCGGTCCTCGGGACCTACACCTGCTACCACTACTCCCGGCGCGACGACGGCAAGAACGCGGGCTCCACCAGGATCGTCCCGTCCGAGTACTACGGGAACCTCCGCGAGGTCCTGGACGTCGTCGTGGCGAACACCGAGCCGGGCGCCTTCCGGGATCTGCTGCTCCGCCGCTTCTACCGGGTCGAGATGCTGAGCAGGCTGAGCGAGCCGGCGGTCGTCAGGTACCCGTCCGACTTCTTCCACCGGATGGTCGACGCGATCAGGCCGCTGGCGCTCGACTTCATGGCGGACGGCGTGCACGACGGCCTCGGTCCGCTGCTGCGGGTGCGGTCCGCGCTCCTGCGCGAGGACGACCGGGAGGGGCTCCTCCGCGTCGCCCGCTTCGCCGGGACCGTCGCGGCGTCGGCCCGCCTGGAGAAGTTCGCCTGGCAGCCGGACGGGCGCGTCGCCGTCACCGTCACCGCCCGGCTGGTCCACGGCGACGGGCGGGAACCGGTGAGGCTGCTGCGCCGGGACGGCCGCTATTTCCTGCATCCGGACAACGGCGGCGGCCTGTCGGCGCGGGACGAACTCCTTGACGTCACCGACGACATCGACGGCTTCACCGCCGAGTTGTCGCTGCGCAATCGTGAGACGGCCGTCGAATGGCCCTGCCCCGCCTCGTTCTCCCGGGAGACCGACGACCTCGGTGACGGGACCTGCGAGATCGTGCTGCGCGGCACCGGTCACGTGTCCGCGGAGGCCGTCGAGGGCCGCGGCCGCCTCTCCCGCGGTTTCTGGGACGTCTGGGTGCCGATGCGCGGTCTGGGCCTGGTCCGCAAGGCGCGGCTGGGCGCCGATCGCGCACCGGAGGTGGACGCGGCCTGCCTGCCCGCGTCGCTCGGCTCGCCCGCCCGCGCCGTCATCCCCTACTTCACCGACCCGAACGGCAACCTCACGCTCGACGTGGGCCGCCGCGGCAAGAAACTCGCGGCCCACCTGGACGGGCGTCCGGTGCGACGGACACCGGGCCGTCGCCCCGAACTCCGGCTGGAACTCCTCACCACCCGTACCACCGCGCCGTCCGGCACCCGGCTGGTGCTGAGCCCGGCCGACGGGGGCGGCCCGGCCGTGCACACGCTGCGCACGGTGCTGCGCCCGACGAACGGCCGGGCCCATCTCGTCGTCCCGGAACGCGCCCCCGGCCTCGCGGAAGGCGCTTGGAATCTCTCCGTCCGGCTGGACGGGGAGAAGAACCCCGCGCTGCGCCTCTGCGCCGTCACCATCGGCGCGGGCGGGCGGATCCACCCGGATCCGGAACTGCCCCGGGCTCCGGAGTCGGTCATGGCCGGAGTCGTCGCGCGACGCCGGAAGGCGGCCCTGCGCCGGGCGCTGCGCCGGGTCGGCGGCCCCGTCGTGCGCAGGCTCCCCGCTCGGGGCCGGAAGCGGGCCCGCCGCCTCGCCGACCGGTTCCTCGCCGGCTGATCCCGGTCCCACCGGTTCGCCGTTCCCGGCGGGACGGCCCTCCCCAGCACCAGCACACCCACCCGAAAAGGACGTGATCGCATGCGGCAGCTCTCCATCGCAGGGGCCTGGGTGCACGAGCCCGAGGTGTTCCCGGACAGCCGCGGCAGTTTCCACGAGTGGTACAGGGCCGCGGACCTCGACGAGGCGGCCGGGCACCCGATGCGGCTCGCCCAGGCCAACTTCTCCACCTCCTGCCGGGGCACTCTGCGCGGCGTCCACTTCGCCGACGTGCCGCCGGGCCAGGCGAAGTACGTGAAATGCGTACGGGGCGCGGTACTGGACGTCGTCGTCGACATCCGGGCCGGCTCCCCCACGTACCGGCGGTGGGAGGCCGTCCGGCTGGATGACACGGATCACCGCGCCGTCTACCTCGCCGAGGGACTCGGCCATGCCTTCATGGCCCTGACGGACGACGCGTCGGTGGTGTACCTGTGTTCAGAGGGCTACGCGCCCGGCCGCGAGCACGGCATCAACCCGCTCGACCCGGAGTTGGGCATCGCATGGCCGGAGGGGATCGCCCCGCTGCTGTCCGAGAAGGACGCAGCGGCTCCCACGCTGGCCGAGGCCGAGCGGCGGGACCTGCTGCCCTCGTACGAGGCGTGCGAGGCCTACCGCGCGCGGGCGCGCGCCGGGGACTGAGCGGGCCGGGACCGTGCGAAGCCTCCGTCCGTACGGACCCGGCGGCTTCGCACGGCCCGTCCGGCCGGTCGCGGCCCACGCGCCGTTCCACCGGCCGGTGCCGGTCGGCCGGTCATGCCGGACCGGTCAGCCGGTCACGGCCTCGATGCGCCTGCGCAGGGGAGCCAACGCCGAACGGGGGCGGCGCAGATTGCGGGCGCGTGCCAGGGCCGGCCAGAAGTCGGCGCGGAGCAGCGTCTCGGGCCGGACCGCGTTCTTGCGCGCGAGTACTTCCTCGGGGACGTCCTGCGGGTCGGGGACGACGTACTCCTCGACGATCCGGTCGTACGCGGTCCTCAGGACCTCGTTCTCCGGGTCGGCGCCGAACACGACGGCCACCCCGGTCGGTGCCGTGTCGACCTCGACGACGACCAGGTCGGGGCGGAAGCGGCGGAGCACCTGGACCACCTTGTAGACGTCACCGGTCCAGAACGTGGTGTGGCGGTCGCGGGCCGCCTCGTCGATGTCGCGCGGCAGCATGTCGTCGAGCACGATCACGCTCGACCAGCGGGAGTGCTTCTCGACGTTCATGAAGTCGCGCAGGGCGTACTCGAAGAGGTGCATGCCGTCGATGAAGGCGAGCTCCACCTTCGGGTCCCCGCCGAACACGTTGAGCGGGTCACGGCGGGCGAGGGCGCGGAACGGGTTGCGGCCGTTGCGCAGGTGCAGCAGCGGATCCTTGCGGGCGAAGAACGCGTCGCTCGTGGCCCGCACCAGGTGCACATCGCAGCTGATGTCCGTGACCACCCGGAAGGCGGGATCGACGGCGACGGAGGGAACGCGAGAGAGGGCAAGGCTCCTGCCGTCGTTGACCCCGATCTCCAGATAGTTCCGGGGACGGTGGACACGGTGCAGATGTCGCAGGAATTCGTGGCGGTTCACGTGGAGCAGCCCTTCGGAAGGCGCCGACTGGTCCTCGCGAAATTACCGCATGCCCGCACCGCCGCGTGAGAATTCCCTTCCGCACGCACCTGTATCACTCACTTTTTGGAAGGGAACTGAATTTCCATAACTCATAAGATGATTCCACGATCGCCCTCACTGTGCCGCGATGAGCGCGGGAAAAGCTTCCCCCAACGCGTCCCGCCAGTCCCGGATCGGTTCGATCCCGGCCGCCGCCCAGCGCTCGTGTCCCAGCACGCTGAACGCGGGGCGGGGAGCAGGCCGCGCGAAGGCAGCGCCGGTCGTGGGGCGGACCCGGCCCGGATCGGCGCCGAGCAGCCGGAAGACCTCCCGGGCGAAGCCGCACCAGGTCGTCTCGCCGCCGCTGGTGCCGTGGTAGACGCCCGCGGGCGCGGTGCCCGCACGAGCGGCCCGGCCGAGCCGGACCAGCCGGTCGGCGAGGTCGGCCGTCCAGGTCGGCTGCCCGCGCTGGTCGTCGACCACGTCGAGGGTCTCCCTGACGCCCTCCAGCCCGATCATGGTCCGGACGAAGTTGCCGCCGGCCGCCCCGTAGAGCCAGGCCGTGCGCACCACGTAGCCGGTGTCGGGCAGGGTGTCGAGCACGGCGCGCTCGCCGGCCAGCTTGGTGCGCCCGTAGGCGGTGCGCGGCCCGGTGGGGTCGTTCTCGGCGTACGGTGTGGCGGCGTCGCCCGCGAAGACGTAGTCGGTGGAGACCTGGAGGAGGACGGCGCCGAGCTCGTGGCAGGCCCCGGCGAGGACCCCGGGGCCCGTGCCGTTGACCCGCAGCGCGGCCTCCTCCCGGGTCTCGGCGTCGTCGACCGCGGTCCAGGCGGCGCAGTTCACCACGACGGCGGGGCGATGCCGTACGAAGGCCGCCCGCACCGACGCGGCATCGGCGACGTCGACGGCCGCCCGGTCCGCGGCGACCGCGGTGACGTCCTCGTCGGCGAGCCGGGCCAGCACGTCCCGGCCCAGCATCCCGGCGGCCCCGGTGACCAGCCAGACGGCGTTCACAGGGCCGCCCTGCCCTTCAGCGGTTCCCACCAGGCGCGGTTGTCGCGGTACCACTGCACGGTCTCGGCGAGGCCGGTGCGGAAGTCCTTGCGGGGCTCGTAGCCGAGCTCCTCGCGGATCTTGGTGCAGTCGACCGCGTAGCGGCGGTCGTGGCCCTTGCGGTCCTCGACGTAGGTGACACCGGTGTCCCAGTCGGCGCCGCAGGCGTCCAGCAGCAGGCCGGTGAGTTCCTTGTTGGTGAGCTCGGTGCCGCCGCCGATGTTGTAGACCTCACCGGCCCGGCCCTTCGTGCGGACCAGTTCGATGCCCCGCACGTGGTCGTCGATGTGCAGCCAGTCGCGGACGTTGGCGCCGTCGCCGTAGAGCGGGACGGGCTCGCCGTCCAGCAGGTTGGTGACGAAGAGCGGGATGACCTTCTCGGGGAAGTGGTGGTGCCCGTAGTTGTTGGAGCAGCGGGTCACCCGCACGTCGAGGCCGTGGGTGCGGTGGTACGAGAGCGCGATCAGGTCGCCGGACGCCTTGGCTGCGGAGTACGGCGAGTTGGGCGCGAGCGGGTCGGTCTCGGGCCAGGAACCCTCGTCGATCGAGCCGTAGACCTCGTCGGTGGAGATGTGCACGAAGGGCCCGACGCCGGCCCGGTGCGCGGCGTGGATCAGGGTGTGGGTGCCCACGACATTGGTGCGGACGAACTCGGCACCGCCGTCGATGGAGCGGTCCACATGGGATTCGGCGGCGAAGTGCACCACCTGGTCGTGTTCGGCCATCAGCCCGGCGACCAGGTCGGCGTCGCAGATGTCGCCCCGCACGAATCCGAAGCCGGGGTGGTCGCGCACCTCGTCGAGGTTGGCCGGGTTGCCCGCGTAGGTGAGCTTGTCGAGCACGGTGACGGCGAGGTCGCCGGGGCCCTCGGGTCCGAGCACCGTGCGGACGTAGTGCGAGCCGATGAAACCGGCACCGCCGGTCACCAGGATGCGCGTGGTCATGAGGAGATCTGCACCTTGCTGTGGTCACCGAGCACGAGCCGGTGGGCGGACGGGGAACGAGGGGCGGGTGTCACCTCGACGTCACGGCCGATGAGCGACGCCTCCACGCGCCGGACGCCCGCGACGGACGCCCCCCGCAGGACGATGGAGTACTCGATCTCGCTGTCCTCGATGCGCACGTCCTCGGAGATCGACGTGAACGGACCCACGTACGAGCCGCTGATCACCGAGCGGGCGCCGATGATCGCGGGCCCGACGATGCGGCTGCCGTTGACCTTGGCGCCCGTCTCGATCCGTACCCGGCCGATGATCTCGCTGCCCTCGTCGACCTCGGCCTCCTCGTGGGAGGGGACGACGGTCTCCAGAACGGTGCGGTTGACCTCCAGCATGTCGGTGACGTTGCCGGTGTCCTTCCAGTACCCGCGGATCGTGGTGGACCGGACGTCTCGCCTCCGGTCGATCAGCCACTGGATGGCGTGGGTGATCTCCAGCTCCCCGCGCCAGGAGGGATCGATCGAGCGGACGGCCTCGTGGACGGCGGGGGTGAAGAGGTAGACACCGACGAGCGCCAGGTCGCTCTTGGGCTCCTTCGGCTTCTCCTCCAGGGCCACCACCCGGCCTCCGGCATCGAGTTCCGCGACGCCGAAGGACCTCGGGTCGGCCACCCGGGTCAGCAGGATCTGCGCGTCGGGCCGGTCCGAGCGGAACGCGTCCACCAGTGCGGTGATGCCGCCGACGATGAAGTTGTCACCGAGGTACATGACGAAGTCGTCGTCGCCCAGGAAGTCGCGGGCGATCAGCACCGCGTGCGCCAGGCCGAGCGGCTCCTCCTGCGGAATGTACGTGACCTCGATGCCGAGCCGGGAGCCGTCGCCGACCGCTTCCCGGATCTCCTCCGCGGTGTCGCCCACGACGATGCCGACCTCGGTGATGCCCGCGTCCGCGATGGCTTCCAGGCCGTAGAACAGCACCGGTTTGTTCGCCACCGGCACCAGTTGCTTGGCCGAGGTGTGCGTGATGGGCCGCAGGCGGGTGCCGGCCCCTCCGGACAGTACGAGAGCCTTCACGTGACCAGTCCTCATGGTGAGATGTCGGTCCTGTCGCGGCTGCGACCTGCTGGGCGACTCTACTGAGGATTACGGCACAATTCTCGGCACGGCGACTCCCCGAAACGGAAAGCGAAAACACTTTCGGGGCGGCGCCGGAATGTTTTTCAGTTCGATCCGATTCGCGATTTCCAGCGCCGCACGTCCCGCCGCACGCGCCTGACCAGGCGCCGGGACAGGGATGCCCTGCGTGCCGCCGCCTTGGGGCGTTCGATGCGCTTGCCGTCGTGCCAGTCGGGCACGGTGACCTCGAAATCAGAATCCGAAAGTCCGCTCGAACGGTCCTGGAAGTGCGGGTATGCCAGAAAGAGCTTGTCGCCCTTTCGTGAACTCACCGCTTCCGGAACGGATTTCGCCCGGACGAAGGTCAGTATGTCGTCAAGTACGTCGGACCGGCCCCGCGCGACGGCGGCGAGCCTCAGGCGTTCGACCACCTTGATGTGGCGCGCCACGCCGTCGGTCCAGTACGCCTCCATGAGCGGCGCCGCGAGTTCCATCTTGTGGCGCCGGATCTCTTCGGAATCCCGGAGGAAAACCGGACCGAACTGCTGCAGCGTCCCGACCGTGAAAGGGCGGACCATGAGGAAGTCGCGCTTGGGTCCGGCGGGTTCGAGCCGGTGGATGAGCTCCATCATGGCCCGCATGGAATCGAAGCGCCACAAGTAGGTGCCGCTCTTGGTGACCTGCTTGCCGTCGTCCCTGCCGACCAGGTGGTAGCAGACGTAGTCGGATATGACGGAGACGCCGGCACCCTTCAGGTACGCCTCCATGGTGAAGAGCGCGTCCTCGCCGGTCTTGAGTCCCTCGTCGAACCTCAGACCGAGCCTCTCCACCAGCTCGCGCCGGAAGAGTTTCTGCGCGCTCAGCGTGTAGATGACCTTGGAGTTGTACACGTCGACCCGCTCCTTGGTCGCCGTCCACATCGACCGCGGCGCCGAGCGGTTCACGCCGACCACCTTGCCGAGCACCACATCGGTGTGCGCCCGGTCGGCCATCGCGACCATCCGCTCCAGGGCTTCCTCGCCGAAGTAGTCGTCCGCGTCGAGGAAGAAGACATACCGGCCCCGGGCCAGCCCGAGTCCCACGTTCCGCGGCCCGCTGGGCCCGCCGGAGTTCGCCTGCCTGACCACCCTGGTCGGAACCGCGGACCGGGCCGCGAACTCCTCCAGGTACTCACCGGTGCCGTCGGTGGAGCCGTCGTCGACTGCCACGATCTCGATCCGGTCGGCGCCGATGGTCTGCGCCTCCACCGATTCGAGGCACTGCACGAGGTAGGGCATCGCCTCGTACGCGCCGACGATCACGGTTACGTCAGGTATTGGCATGTCGTTCACATCATCAGAAGACAACCGACTTCACGGGTTGGTTGCCCTGCACGACACGCCCATAAAGTGAGACTCGTCACAAAGGCCCGGCACAGTCCCGAGGGGCTGTGCCGGGCCTGATCGTCGTACTGACGGACCGAACGGATGTCAGCCGCGCACGGCGGCGCCCATGGCTCTGTCCAGCCGCGCGTTCCGGGCCCGCGACTTCGCGGCGAGCGCGTCGACGGCCGTGTTGAACTGCTCGATCGAGGTGGGCTCGTCCGGACCGAGGAGGTACTCCTTCAGTTCGCGCCGGTCGGCCGACAGGTCGTCCGCCCCGGGTTCCCGCACCGCCGTGAGCAGGGTGTCCAGCTCGGTCGCCGCGTTGGACAGGATGACCGCGGCGCGGACCGCGGTGTTCTGCCGCCGGAACTCCTCCTCGCCCAGGCCCGCCGAGTCGGTGACGGCGTACGGCTTGCCGCTCGCGATGAAGTCCGAGACCACGCTGGAGATGTCCGAGACCATGGCGTCCGACTCGTTGAAGCAGTCGTACAACCGCATCCGCGCGCCGGTGATCACCTTGTGCTCCCACCAGCCGAGCGCGCGCCACGAGGCCGCGTTCCACTCGTCCTTCAGCCGCGCGATCTCGGCCTCGCGTGCCGGGTCGGCAAGCGAGTCGCGGGACTCCTCGGACTCGTCCCCGGCGACACGGCCACCCCTCGACAGCTCTTCGAGGCGTGCCTCGACACGCGCCATCTCGGCCCGCGCCTCGGCCCGCACCGGCTGGAGCGCCGCCGACTGCTCGGCCCAGCGGGGGTCGCTCGCGCGCTCGGCGGCGGCCTTCCGGATCAGCGCGGTGATCCGCTGGTGCGCGGCCTTGGCCTTGGCACTGCGGGTACCCGTGAAGGGGTGCGGCTTGTAGAGCAGACGGACCGGCTGCTCGGCGTTCAGCAGCCGCTTGACGATGTTCTCACCGGCAAGCAGCAACGAGGTGTTGCCCGGGCTGTCGTCCCAGCCCTCCCAGGTGGGGGCGTAGAGGACGGTCGGGATCGGGTTCCCCGGCGCACCGGACCACGGCTTGATGGGAGCGAGCTGCGGGCGCCCCACCTCGACGATGTCCTCGTCGCGCACCCCCACGTCCGCCAGCGCGTAACGGTCGCGGCCGGCCCGGCCCGCGGTCCACACCTCGTCGTAGACCTTGCTGTACGGGTTGACGCTGGCGAGCTTGTCGCTGTCGCCGTGGCCGATGAAGACGTGCTTCATCGTCGGGACCCGGAGCAGGTGGATGTTCTTGCCGACGTTGGCCGGGTACAGCGCGACCCGCACCGTGGAGAGGTCCAGGTTCATCAGGTGCACGCCACCGGGCACACAGAGCACCGGCACCGACGTCGAGCCGAGCTGGGGCACGAGCATGCGCTCGCGCAGCAGGATCAGCGGGCGGCCCTCCATCTGCCCCATGGTCTCCAGCCACATGTTGACCTGGTAGGCCGAGTCCTTGGAGCCGGAGAAGTAGAGGACCACGTTCGGCTGGTACTCGCGCAGCCAGGCGTTCACCCCGGTCAGCACCTTGCCGTCGGACGGCACCTGCCGCTTCGGGCGGAGGTACGGGAGGAGCGCCAGCAGGTAGCAGGCGGCCAGCACCAGGGTGACGGCCAGACCCGCGTAGGCCACACGGACCTCGCCCGTCCCCGCCGCGACCAGGACACCCGCCATCGCGAAGACGTCCAGGTGCAGTGCCTTCTCCGCGGACCGGTTCATCAGGAGCGGTCGCGGGGCGTCCGGGATCCGCACCCGCTCCAGGTCCACGTTGCGGGTGACGACCGGAAGCCTGCGGCGGTGCTTGATGAGCGTCACTATGGCGCTCTGCGGTGCCTGGAGCGCGTAGAAGGCCAGCAGGCACGCGACGGTCGCGTAGAACAGCGTGTCGTCGCCGTACCCCATGCGGGAGAGCAACAGGATCAGCAGCAGCTGGCGGACCAGGAAGCGGATCGAGAGCCCCGCGCGAATCGCGGACAGGCGATTGACCAAATAGCTGCCGCGTCGGTGCAGATACTGATCGGCCGCATAGGTGACCGCGGCGGCGCCGACGAAGAACCAGAGATTGGGGAGAAGGGCCGCGAGCATTATGCACGGGAAGCCCAGAGCCATGAGAAGAGCGGCGGCCAGCTCCGAACCGCTGCCCACCCTAGCCAAGCGCATGGCTTTCGAAATCACGAAGTACCGCTTCCGAGGGTGCCGACTGTTTGCCTTGCGAGGGAATTGTGAAGCCTGAGCTTCACGAATTCGGACCCCTGGAGTTCGCGCGTGGCGACTTCAGGGGTCCGAATAGTCGATTGTCACGCAGTATTACACATCAGCCTGTCGGTCCAGGACGGCGGCCAGTGCCTGCTCGAATCCCGACGCCTCGGAGGCACCGCGGGTCGGGTCCTGCTGCCGTACGTCGATGACGTGGCCGGTCATCTCGGACAGCAGGACGGCGAGGGACGTCCGGGCGACCGCCTCGGAGGAGAGCAGGGTACCCGCGGGCTCCTCGCCGAACGCCTTCGTACGCATCGGCGTGGCGGTGCGTTCGGGGTTCACGCAGTTCACCCGAACGCCCTCGCCCGCCCACTCGTCCGAGAGCGCCTGGGTCAGGTTGACCATGGCCGCCTTGGTGGAGGAATAGAGGCTGTACTCCGCCCGGCCCCGGGTGTAGCTGCTGGACGTGTAGAGCAGCAGCTGGCCCCGGGTCTCGGCCAGGTACCGGTACGAGGCCCGGGCGATCTGGACCGGAGCCAGGTAGTTAACGTTCAGCGCCTCCTGGATGGTCTCGCTGTCCGTCTCGGCGAGCTTGCCGATCCGGAGCACGCCCGCGGTGTTGACCACGTAGTCGATGCGCCCGGTGTCGGCGTGGGCCTTGGAGAGCGCCGCGTCGATGTCCTCCGGGTTCTCCACGTGCGTACCGGTGGTGGAACGGCCCAGGGCGTAGACGTCGGCACCGTAGGACTCGGCAAGCGCGGCGATGTCCGCGCCGATGCCGTACGAGCCGCCGAAGACGACAAGGGTCTTCCCGGTGAGCAGTTCCCGGTAGGCGGCGTCGTCGGCAGGCTGCGGGACCGCCGTGGAGGCGAGCTGGAAGAGCTTGTCCGCGATGAAGACGTCGACCGGCTGGGTGACCTTCATGTTGTACTCGTCGCCCGCGACGACGTAGATCGGCACGTCGGGGAGGTACTTCAGGACGACCGAACAGTCGTCGGTGGCCTGGAAGTTCGGGTCACCCGCCGCGACCTCGTACGCCCGGCGGATCGTGGACAGCTTGAACGCCTGCGGTGTCTGCCCGCGACGCAGCCGGGAGCGGTCGGGGACGTCGGTGATGAACTCGCCGTCGTCGCCATGGGTGCGGGTCACGATGATCGTGTCCGCGGACGGGATGGCGACGTCGACCGCCTGGTAGCGGTCCAGGGCGTCGACACAGTCCTTGATGACGCGCTGCGAGAGCAGGGGGCGCACGGCGTCGTGGAAGAGGACGTTGCGGTCCTCGCCCTCGGCCAGGCCCTCGCCGAGGGCGGCGATGGCGCGCTCGGTGGTCTCGTTGCGGGTGGAACCGCCCTCGATCACCTGGGTGACCTTGGTGAGCCCGGCCTTGGCGACGATCTTCTCCACGTCGGACACGTAGCCGGGCGCCATCAGCACGATGATGTCGTCGATCGAGTCGGCCTGCTCGAAAATCGACAGCGTGTGCTCGATGACGGCCTTGCCCGCGATCTTCAGCAGCTGCTTGGGAATGGCCAGCCCCACCCGCTGGCCTGTGCCGCCGGCGAGCACGACTGCTGTGGTTCGGGCTTTGGCTATGTGCTGAGCAGACACGGACGACCTACCTTGAGGGCTGGGAGACACAGCGATGGTTGCACTCTCCGTTACCGTCTCGCAAGGTGGACGTCGACCGCCGCACGCCACGCCGAAACCTTGTGGTGCCCTGCGATCAGGGGAAACAACGGAACGGACGGTTCACGGCCGGGTGACCGAAGCCACACGGCCGAGCGGCATGAATCACCCCTGAGCGGTGCCACCTCATCCTTTCCGCGGCGCGCGGCCACCCGCCGGGCGGACGTGCGGGACACGTCCGCCCGGCGAGTGGAGAAGGCCCGGGGCCCGGACCGCCCCCGGGCCCCGGACCGGGCCCGTTCCTCAGAACGGGTTGAAGCCGTCGAACTCCCGCTGCGCCTCGTCACGCTCCGCCTCGCGGTCGCGGCGACGCTGCGCCGCCGGACGGGGCGCCTCGAAGCGGTGGTCCTCGCCACGCCTGCCGAGCATCTCCGCGCCCGCCGCCATGGTCGGTTCCCAGTCGAAGACGACCGCGTTGTCCTCGGCGCCGATGGCCACGCCGTCGCCCGTGCGGGCACCGGCCTTCATCAGCGCGTCCTCGACACCGAGACGGTTGAGCCGGTCCGCCAGGTAACCCACGGCCTCGTCGTTGTTGAAGTCGGTCTGCCGGACCCAGCGCTCCGGCTTGGAGCCGCGCACCCGGTACAGGCCGTCCTCCTCCTGGGTGACGGTGAAGCCCGCGTCGTCGACGGCCTTCGGACGGATGACGACACGGGTCGCCTCCTCGACGGGCTTGGCCGCACGCGCCTCCTCGATGACGCCCGCGAGCGCGTAGGAGAGCTCCTTCAGGCCGGTGCGGGCGATGGCCGAAGCCTCGAAGACGCGGTAACCGCGCGCCTCCAGGTCCGGACGGATCATGTCGGCGAGGTCCTGGCCGTCCGGGATGTCGATCTTGTTGAGGACGACGATGCGGGGCCGGTCGTCCAGCCCGCCGTACTGCTTCAGCTCCTCCTCGATCACGTCGAGGTCGGAGACCGGGTCGCGGTCGGACTCCAGCGTCGCGGTGTCCAGGACGTGCACGAGGACCGAGCAGCGCTCCACGTGCCGCAGGAACTCCAGGCCGAGGCCGCGGCCCTGGCTGGCGCCGGGGATCAGGCCCGGGACGTCGGCGATGGTGTAGACGGTGCTGCCCGCGGTGACGACGCCGAGGTTCGGGACCAGCGTCGTGAACGGGTAGTCGGCGATCTTGGGCTTGGCCGCCGACAGGACGGAGATCAGCGAGGACTTCCCGGCGCTCGGGTAGCCGACCAGCGCGACATCGGCGACGGTCTTGAGCTCCAGCACGATGTCGCGGGACTCGCCGGGCTCGCCGAGCAGCGCGAAGCCGGGGGCCTTGCGCCGGGCGGAGGCGAGCGCGGCGTTGCCGAGACCGCCGCGGCCGCCCTGCCCTGCCACGAAGGTGGTGCCCTGCCCGACGAGGTCGGCCAGCACGTTGCCGTCGCGGTCGAGCACGACGGTGCCGTCGGGGACCGGGAGGACCAGGTCCTGCCCGTCCTTGCCGGAACGGTTGTCCCCCGCGCCGGGCTGCCCGTTGGTGGCCTTGCGGTGCGGGCTGTGGTGGTAGTCGAGGAGCGTGGTGACGGACTGGTCGACGACCAGGGTCACATCGCCGCCGCGCCCGCCGTTGCCGCCGTCCGGGCCGCCGAGCGGCTTGAACTTCTCACGGTGTACGGAGGCACAGCCGTGGCCCCCGTTACCCGCGGCGACGTGCAGCTCGACGCGGTCCACGAAGGTGGTCATGGTCGGTACCTCCAGTTACATGCGTACAGAAATGTCTCACTCGTGCCGTCCCGCGCAGGAGAAGGCCGTCCCCCGGGGGAGAACCCCGCGGAAGCTCTCCTGGGAGAACAGACCAGAGAGCTCTCCTGGGAGAACACGCGAAAGGCGGACCCGCTTCCCGTGGGGGAAGTGAGGTCCGCCTCCGCAGAAACCGCTCGACGAGCGCCGGAAAGTCAGCCGGCGATCGGAACGATGTTCACGACCTTGCGACCGCGGTGCGTGCCGAACTCGACGGCACCGGCGGTGAGGGCGAACAGCGTGTCGTCGCCGCCACGGCCGACGCCGGTGCCCGGGTGGAAGTGCGTGCCGCGCTGGCGGACCAGGATCTCACCGGCGTTGACGGCCTGACCGCCGAAGCGCTTCACGCCGAGCCGCTGAGCGTTGGAATCGCGACCGTTCCGGGTGGACGATGCGCCCTTCTTGTGTGCCATGTCTCCTCAGTCCCTTACTTCGCAGCCGTGGGGATACCGGTGACCTTGATCGCCGTGTACTGCTGGCGGTGACCCTGGCGACGGCGGTAGCCGGTCTTGTTCTTGTAGCGAAGGATGTCGATCTTCGCGCCCTTGTGGTGGTCCACGACCTCGGCCTGGACCTTGATCCCGGCCAGCACCCACGGGTCGCTGGTCACGGCGTCGCCGTCGACCACGAGCAGGGTCGAGAGCTCGACCGTGTCGCCAACCTTGGCCGTGGAAATCTTGTCAACCTCAACGATGTCACCGACAGCAACCTTGTGCTGACGGCCACCGCTGCGCACGATGGCGTACACGCGGATCTCTCTCTCGCTCGGAACGGATCCCCTGATGCCAGCCACTCGCACGGGCGGGGGCCCGTGACGGTCCGGAAGGACGAACGGCCTCCCCCGGGGACGTACCACCGGGAGGGATGTGCTCAGGAGGGCAGGCGCACATGAACACGCCGACGGCCAAGAGTACGGGCCATGGTCCGAGGGGGTCAAACCGGGCCCCGGGCCCCGGTCCGGGTCCGGATCCGCGGCGACGACGAGAGGAGAGTCCGAGGGGCGCCGCAGGGCCTTCGAGAACCCGGTCGCCGCTCGAACGGCCGCACCCGTGGACCGTATGCTTCCCGGGCAAGTCCGTTCTCCGGAAGGCGTAACAAGTGAACTACAGGGTCCAGCCCACCGCCCAGGTCGACGACACCGCCGAGATCGGTGAGGGCAGCAGCGTCTGGGAACTCGCCCAGATCCGAGAGGGAGCCAGACTCGGCAAGGGCTGCGTGGTGGGCCGCGGCGCCTATGTGGGGACCGACGTACGCATCGGCGACAACGTCAAGCTGCAGAACTACGCCCTGGTCTACGAACCGGCGGAGCTCGGTGACGGTGTCTTCGTCGGCCCCGCCGTGGTCCTCACCAACGACCACAACCCGCGCTCCGTCGACCCCGAGGGCAAGCAGAAGCGCGGCGGCGACTGGGAGGCCGTCGGCGTGAAGGTCGCCGAGGGCGCCTCGCTGGGCGCCCGGTCCGTGTGCGTCGCGCCGGTGCGGATCGGCCGCTGGGCGATGGTGGCGGCCGGATCCGTCGTCACCAAGGACGTACCCGACTTCGCCCTGGTCATGGGCGTTCCGGCCCGGCGGGCCGGCTGGGTGGGCCGGTCCGGGGTGAAGCTCGTGGAGCGCGCGGGCGAGCCGGGCGTCTGGGAGTGCCCGCAGACCGGGGCGCTGTACGAGGAGAAGGACGGGGAGCTGACCGAGCGCGACGCGTAGGCACGGAGCCCCGCCGCGGCGGGGACATCCGGCAGGGGCCGCTCGCGTGCGAACCGGCTCCTCCGCGCACGACTCCTGAGCCTGTCCGGTGCACCGCTCCCGTCGAGGCGTTCCGCGTCGCGCCGGGAGCGGGTCCGGGAACCACCGAGAAGACGCACACCCGTATCGGTTCCGTATCCCCTGCGGCACGGCGAGCCGCCCCCTGCCGTTCGGCGCATCGGACCGATCACGTTGATCACGGAATCAACCGGCGCTCGACAAGTGGGGGGTACATGTCCCAGACCGATGCCCAGACGACCGACAGCCCGAGCACGAGCGTCGCGAACACGCCGCAGTCGCCCGGGAGACAGTCGGCCCGGCCTCGGCTCCACGCACTCGACGCCCTGCGCGTCCTGGCCGCGCTCTCCGTCCTGCTCTTCCACTTCACCGGTGTCGACGCGACGACAAGGGCCAACTGGGGGGTGAACCCGGAGAAGCTGTTTCCCTGGCTCTTCCCCATCACGTCCTACGGCTCCTACGGGGTCCAGCTCTTCTTCATCATCAGCGGCTTCGTCATATGCCTCTCGGCCTGGAACCGCACCCCCGGACAGTTCGCGCGGGCCCGCTTCCTGCGGCTCTTCCCCGCCTACTGGTTCTCGGCCGTCATCGCCTTCCTGCTCTGGCGGACACTGCCGGACGGCCAGCGCCACGCCCCGAGCATCAGTGACTCGCTGACCAACCTCACGATGTTCCAGGTACCGCTCTCCGCGCAGCACCTGGTCGGCGCCTACTGGACGCTCTGGGTGGAGCTGACCTTCTACCTGCTCTTCCTGGTGGTGCTCCGGACGGGGCTCTCCTACCAGCGCGTCTCGGTCTTCTGTTGGGTATGGCTGCTGGCGAGCGTCCTGGCCCAGCAGGACCATGACGTGCCACTGCTCGGGATCTTCGCCCAGCCGCTCAACACCGCCCTCTTCGTGGCCGGCATCGCCATGTACCTGATGTACCGCTTCGGGCCCGATCTGAAGCTGTGGGGCCTGCTGGGCGCGAGTTGGCTGGTGATGCAGAGCGATCTGGTCGAGCACGCCGACAAGCTGCGTCACACCGAGGGCATGGACCGTGATCCGTACATCGCGCTGGCCGTGGTCACCGTCTTCTACCTGCTCGTACTGGCCGTCGCCCTGCGCAGGACGGACTGGCTCGACTGGGCGTGGCTGTCCACCGCCGGGGCCCTGGTCTACCCGCTCTACCTCCTTCACGAGGAGCTGGGCTGGGCCGTGATCCGCAATCTCTACGGGCACCTGGGCGCCTGGCCCACGCTGGGGGTGACCACGGGCGGACTGGTCGTCCTGGCCTGGCTGGTGCACCGCTTCGTGGAACGGCCGTCGCAGGACTGGCTGCGCAGGGCCCTGGCCCGGGAGTCGAGCGATCCGCCGGAACTGCCGGCCCGTTGACGGCCCGCCCGCGGTGGGGGGGGCCCCCCCCCGGCCGGGGGGCCCCCCCCCCCCGGGGGGGCGCGGGGGGGGCCCCCCCCCCGCCCCCCGGGGGCCCCCCCCCCCCCGGCCGGGGGCCGGGCGCGCCCGCCCGCCGCCCCGCCC
>NZ_JBIBYN010000007.1:156949-336542 GCF_043083325.1 Streptomyces sp. NPDC014734
CCCACGGGGGGGGGGCGCCCGCGCGGGGGGGCGGGGGGGGGGGGGCCCGGCGGGCGGACGCGGGTTCAGCCGCCGATGACGACCCGGCGGACACCTTCCCAGCGGGCCGGGTCCGTGACGCGACGGCCGTCGACCAGGACCCGGACGTCCGGGAGGTCGGCGGCGGCCAGCTCGCGGTACTCGGCGTGGTCGGCCTGGAGGATCGCGGCGGTGACGGTCTGGCCCTCGTGCGGGACGAGGCCGTGCGCTGCCAGTTCCTCGGACGTGTACATCGGGTCGGAGACGAACGGCACCGCGCCACGCGCCTTCAGCGCCTCGACGGTCGGGAAGACGCCGGAGAAGGCCGTCTCCTTCACGCCGCCGCGGTAGGCCGCGCCCAGCACCAGCACGCCCGCCCCGTCCAGGTCGCCGTAGGCGGCGGCGAGCAGGTCGACCGCGTACTCGGGCATGGCCGCGTTGGCCTCGCGCGCCGAACGCACCACGGTCGCCGAGGGGTCGTTCCACAGGTACATCCGCGGGTAGATCGGGATGCAGTGGCCGCCGACGGCGATGCCCGGCCGGTGGATGTGGCTGTACGGCTGGGAGTTGCAGGCCTCGATGACCTTGAGGACGTCGATGTTCTGCTGGTCGGCGAAGCGGGCGAACTGATTCGCCAGGCCGATGTTCACGTCCCGGTAGGTCGTCTCGGCGAGCTTGGCCAGCTCCGACGCCTCCGACGTGCCCAGGTCCCAGACACCGTTGGCCCGCGGCAGGTCCGTGCGCTCGTCGAAGTCCAGAACCGACTCGTAGAACGACACGCCGTGCGCGGTCGACGCCTCGTCGATCCCGCCGACCAGCTTGGGGTAGCGGCGCAGGTCCGCGAAGACCCGGCCGGTGAGCACTCGCTCCGGGGAGAACACCAGGTGGAAGTCTTCGCCGGCCCTGAGACCGGAGCCCTCTTCGAGCATCGGCGCCCAGCGGGTGCGGGTGGTGCCGACCGGCAGCGTGGTCTCGTAGCTGACCAGCGTGCCGGGCTTGAGTCCGGCGGCGATGGCCCTGGTCGCGGAGTCCATCCAGCCGAAGTCGGGCGTGCCCTCGGCGTCCACAAAGAGCGGGACGACGACCACGACGGCCTCGGACGCGGCCACGGCGGCCGTGGTGTCCGTCGTGGCGCTCAGCAGCCCGGCCTCGACGGTCTCCTTGAGCTTGATGTCGAGGTCGTGCTCGCCGGGGAACGGCTCGACGCCGGCGTTGACCAGCTCCACGACCTTCTCGTTGACGTCGGCACCGATCACCCGGTGGCCCTTGGCCGCGAACTGCACGGCGAGCGGCAGACCGATCTTGCCCAGGGCGACTACACAGATGTTCATGGTTACTTCCTCTTGGAGCGCATGACGCGGGTCAGTCGGGATCGCAGCCGCGAGCCCAGCGGCTTCTGGAGCAGATGGAGCGGGCCGGTGCTGATGATCACACGCCCCTTGGGGTTGAGCTGTGCCGCCGCCCGGTACGGTTTCTTCTCGCCGTGCCAGCAACGGGCCAACGGCATGGGCAGGCCGTCCGCCCGCACCGGGATCTCGTACGTGTTCCCGGCCACGTCCATGAAGACACGCAGCCCACGCTTGACCTTGCGCGGCTCCAACGGAATCAGGGCGCGCACCAGGGTGGCGCCACCGTCCGATTCGAGTTCACGACTGAACTCACCGCGTACCGGCGGCAGTTCGTGCCCGTCCGGCACCCGGCGGGCGCGGGCCTTGTCCGCGCTCTTGGGCATGGCGCCCTCGACGAGGCGCATCACCACGGAGTCGGTCTCGCCGACGACGCCCACGCTGACCGTCAGCGCGAGCGAGAGCTCGTCGCCGGTCTGCACCCACTCCGACTCGACAAGCCGGGTCCGGTCCGCGAGCCGTCCCGGGACCTTCTCCCCGACCAGTTCGAAGCAGCGGTCCGGGAGTTCGAGCGCCGCGTCGCGGAAGCCGGGGTACCGGGCGAAGGCCCGGCCGTTCTCCAGCTGGAAGGGGGGAGCACCGTGCTCGGCCTCGTCGCTGATGGCGCGGCAGAGTTCGTCGACGGCACCGCGCTGCGCGAGCCGGAGCCGCGCCCGCAGCTTGACCGGGAGCCCGTCGCTCAGCGGATCGGTCAGATAGGAGTCCGCCAGCCGGGCTATGCCGGCGCAGATCTCGCGCCTGGTTCCGTCGTCGAGCTCCACGAAGTCGTCCTGGATGAGCTTGGAGAGCTCCCAGGTGAAGTGACGCTTGAGGACGGCGTCCCGCTTCGGCCCGGCCTCGATCAGCCCGGCCGCGTGCTCCATGATCACGGAGGTGCAGCGCAGCCGTGACAGATGGTTCGCACGATAGGTGATGTTGCTGGAGTCGCCGCGCTTCACCGCGTAGTAGCAGGTGTAGTCGGCGACCACGGATATCCGGCGCGCCCGCACGCACGCCTCGATGGTGAAGGGCTGGTCGCTGCCGACCGGCAGGTCCTCGGGGAAGCGCAGCTTGTGCCTCTCCACCAGCTCCCGGCGGAAGAGCTTGGTGTTGGCAAGGGCGAAGGGAAGCTCCGGGCCGTAGAGGCTGACGTCCGGGTCGTTCGCCTTGTAGAGCGACTGGCGCACGTACCGGCCGTTGGTGCCCACCATCTTGCCGACGACGACATCGGAGCCGTTGGAGTCGGCGCAGGACACCAACCGCTCCAGCGCCTCCTCGCCCAGGTAGTCGTCGGAACCGATGAAGTAGACGTATCTGCCGGTGGCGAGTTCCAGCGCCCGGTTGCTCGGCATCGCGGGACCACCGGAGTTGGTCTGGTGGACGACCTTGACCGTGCCGGGGTAGCGCTCGGCGAAACGGTCGAGCTCGGCGCCGCTGTCGTCCGTCGAGCCGTCGTCGACCGCGACGATCTCCAGCCGGTCGAGGCCGATGCTCTGCCCGACGAGGGAGTTCAGGCATTCCGTCAGGTAGGGCATCGTGTTGTACACGGCGACCACCACACTGACGTCAGGAGCCTTCGTCATCGTCCGTTTTCCGCCTTCTCGCCGTCGGAGAGCAGATTGGTGTAAAGACCGTCGAGAACCTCGGCCTGTGCTTCCCATGTCCAGTTGTCCAGCAGTCCGGGCTTGTCGTAGGCGGCGCGATAGCGGTCGGGGTCGGCCAGCGTCTGCTTGATCGCGCGGACCAGGTCCGTCACGTCCTCGGCGGCGCAGACCTCGCCCTGTCCGGTCGAACGGACCATCTCGGACATGGTCTTCACGTCGCTGACGACCAGCGGCAGCCGCGCGTGCGAGTACTCGAAGAACTTGGTGATCAGCGCGATCTCGTGGTTCGGCCAGTGGTGGATCGGGATGCAGCCGACGTTCGCGGCGGACAGGAACGGGACCACCTGCCAGTGCGGCACGTAGGGCACCGCGTGGAGCCTGTCCCCCGCTCCCAGCTCCTCCGCCCGGGCGAGCAGGCCCTTGATGTAGCCGGCGGCCGGGCTGGGCACGACGAGCGCCATGTGCACGCCGTCCAGGTGCGGCAGCGCCTCCACCATCTCTCCGAGGCCGCGCTGCGGTCCGGGCGAACCGCTGTAGACCACGAGCGGGACGTCCGGGCCGATGCCGCACTGTTCCCGCAGGTCCGGCATCGGCTCGGCGTCGTCCGCGGCACGCCGCTCGACCGGCCGATCGGGGGCGTTGAGCACGACCGTGGGCTGTGCGGTCAGGGAATGACGCTCGCGCAGCAGGTCCCCGAGCCCCTCGGACACCGTCACCACCGCGTCGGCGTAGGGGGCGAACTCGCTCTCGTGCGCCGTATTGCCCGGGATCCAGTGCGCGTTGTCCTCCCACGGACGGACCCCCGGCAGGAACTCGTGCGCGTCCCAGACCAGCTTGACCCGGCGGCCCGCCGCCCGGGCCCGGACGGTGGCACGGGCCCCGACTCCGAGCATCCGGAAGTCGTTGGCGTGGATCAGATCCGGCTCAAGGGCGTCGATCACCTTGCCGTACGTCAGTTCGTAGTCCCACAGCGCGGGTTCGAGCCGACGCCAGGCGCGATTCCCCTTGGTGGTCTTCCAGGCCGCGGTGAACACCCGGTCGATCGGACCACGCAGACGCCTCCCCGCCTTCTGCGCCTCCGTGGACTGCCGCGCCCGGAAGTCGATCCAGCGCTGCATCACCTTCGACGCCGGCCCGGCGACCGCGAGACGGGCCTGTTCCGACTTGCGGAATCCCGGCGTGCCGACAGCCTGCGGTGCCACCTTGAGCGCGGCCCGGCGGGTGGCGACGTCCGCACGCCACGCCTTGGCCCACTGCCGCCGGTACGCGGCGAGGGGGCCGGGCGGGTAGGCCAGGGGGCGACGCAGCAACGAGCGGTGCCGCTCGGCGTGCCGCTTCGCCAGTGGCGCCTTCAACGGCAGCAGCCGCACCTCGGCGTCGCCCAGCTTCCAGCTACGCCCCTTGCCGGCGCGCACCAGGCCCAGCAGCGTCACGTCCCAGCCGGCTGCCGCCATGGACTCGGCGGCCTTCTGGACCCGAGAATCGCCCTCGACCTTGTTGTCGACCAGCATCACGACCCTGCCTCTGGCGGGCCGTTCGATACCGAGGTCCTGCGTCTCCATCAACAACCTTTCCCCCGGACGCGTCACTTGAGGAAACCGCTCAGCACCTGTGCGGTCCAGCGTCCGTCGTGGTAAGTACGAGCGAATTCCGCCGAGGCACGGCCGATGGCAGCCGTCCCCTCCCGGTCGTCGACCAAGGAGCCCAGCACCTCGCGCAGGGTGTCCGGGGTGGCACTCACGATCGGCAGGTCACCGTTGGCCGTTGCCTTCACCGCGTCGCTGATGTAGGCGATCACCGGCTTGCCGGCGGCCATCGCCTCGACGGCGAACGTGCCGTAGCTGCCCGTGGTGACCTGGTCCACGACCAGGTCGCTCTCCTTCACCAGCGCCTGCATCTCGGCCCAGGGGATGCCCTCGACGAGCCTGAAGTCGATCACGCCCCTGTCGTGCAGCTCGGTGAGCACGGGCATGATCCGGTCCGTGCCCTTCGTCCAGCGCTTGGACGGGGCGTGCAGCACGATGGGCCGCTTCCGCTCCATCACCGCACGATCGGCCGCCCACGACTCCACGTCCACCACGAGCGGCGCCCACTTGGCCATCGGCAGGTCGTCGAGGAGATCGGGGGTCGTGACGAAGACCGGCAGACCGCTCTCGTCGGCGATGCGCCGGTTCCTCTCGGCCTTGACCTGGAGCTTCTTGGCGATCCCGTCGGGGGCGTCCCGGAACAGCGAGTACTCGTGCCGCTCCAGATGCTTCGCGGGGTGGCGGATGTCACTGCCGTGCGACAGGAGCGCGACCTTGATGCGGGCCTTGCGCAGCGCCGCGAGGTCCCCGGCGATCGTGTCGCCGTTCAGGAGTCCGAAGGCCGGCATGAAGGCGTCGACGAGCAGGTGGCTGTAGCGGCCGACGATCCGCTGTACCTGCTGCACCTGGACATCGAGGTCGACCAGCCGGTCGGCGTCGACGTACACGTCCGCCGGGTAGTCGAAGCTCTCCGCCCGCTTGTTCATGACGACCTCGACGGACACGTCGGGGTTCGCCTGCGACACCGCCTGGGCGAAGGCCGCGCCCTGACCGGCGTAGTTGGCCGGTCCGATGCCCAGCTTGATCGGTGTGGAACCGAGCGCGGTCCAGACCGGGGCACCGGCCTTGCCGCTGCTCGCGCCTATCGTCGGGCTGCCGGGGGTCTCCTGGATGTTCCAGGGCACCTCGGTGACCGGCACCGGCGGCGTCTTCTTCGACAGGGTGCGGTACAGCTTGAGCAGTCCGGCGCTCTGGTGCTCCCAGGACAGTTCCTTGAGCACGTCCTCGGTGATGTGCCCGGTGAGCTCGGCACGGCGCTTCAGCGCGCGGGACGCGGCGTCGACGAAAGTGGTGGGGTCGTCCCAGGTGAAGACCTCTCCGAGGTCCTTCTCCTCCACATACGCCTTGATCACCCGCACGTCGCTGGTGACCAGCGGGAGCCGCGCCTGCAGGTACTCGGAGACCTTGGTCGGCAGCGAGACCTCGCAGTTGGGCACGCGCCGGAACGGGGTGAGACCGATGTCCGCCGAGGACAGGTAATCGGCGACCTCGTGCTGCGACACGTAGGGCACCAGGTGGATGCGGTCGCGCACGCCGAGCGTCTCGGCGGTCGCCAGCATCTGCTCCAGCAGCGGCGTCGTCCGGCTGCAGACCAGAGCCAGGTGCACACCGGGAAGCCGGGGAAGACCGTTGATCACGGCGTCCACACCGCGTTCCGGTCCCAGCCAGCCCGAATACACCATGAGCGGGACCTCGGGGCCGAGACCGCACACCTCACGGACGGAGGCACGCACCGAGCCGGAGCCGATCACCTCGCGGACCGGGGAGTTGCCCACGACCAGAGGGAGCTTGGACAGCCCGTGGTCGTTCTTGAGCAGTTCGGCGAGCTGGGGGGAGACGGTGACCACCGCGTCCGCCCGGCCGATGTACTCCGCCTCCGCCGCGGGAAGGGCGTACGCCTGCCGCGGGTTGGGCCATTCGACGCCCCGGATGTACTCGTGCGCGTCGTAGACCCAGACACACCGGTGGCCGCCCGCCCTGAGGCGTGCGGCGCTGGACGCGGCGGTCACGATCATGGTGGCGTCGTTGGCGTGGATGACGTCCGGCCTGAGTTCCTCGATCACCGGGCCGAACGCCAGGTCCAGGTCGACAAGTTGCGGCCAGTCCTGACGCCAGTCGCGAACCGGCGCCGCGTTCTTGGGCACCCGGCGCTGCTCCCACTTGAAGGCACGCACCCGCAGCTTGTAGACGGCGCGACGCGCGCGCAGCACGGCCTTCAACGACACGCGCCGGGGGGCGCCCGACCAGGTGGTCTCCGCCGACGTACGACGCACCCACGCGTGGTAGGAGGCACGGTAGCGGCTCAGCGCCGCCTGGTCCTGGAGCCGGAACTGGGTCATGGTGCCGCGCAGCGGATGTGCCCTGCGCGCCTTGACCGAACGCATGTACTCCTTGGCCACGGGGACGCGGATCACCTCGATCGGACCCATCCGCGACCGCTGGACACGCTTGGTGTCGCTCCTGCCGATCAGCGTGACGTCCCATCCGTCACGCGCGGCGGCCACAGCCGTCTTCTGAACCCGCGAGTCGCCTGTGATGCCGTTGGCGACGATCACGGCAAGCCGCGGTCGACGGGCAGGGGATTTCATTCTGTTCTTCCTCCGGTGCAAGACGAACGAGCCGGTGTCCGCTCCGCCCCTCGGAGGGCGGAGCGGACCGGGCACATGGGGTGTGCCCGCCGTCGAGAATTCAGCTCGCCGCGCTGTTGGCGTCCAGTCGGACGGTCGTTCCGCTCACTGCCGACTCGAGAACGGCGGCCGCCACCTCGACGGTCCGCAGCCCCTGCCGCAATGTACAAATATCGTCCGACGTGCCCAGTACCGCGTCCCGGAACAGCTCGTGCTCGACGAGCAGCGGCTCGCGCTTCGGGATCGCGTACCGGATCATGTCGCCCTCGGACACGCCCCGGAAGGCCTGGAGCGCCTCCCACTCGGTGGCCACCGCGGCGTTCGAGTGGAAGGTGAGGTCCGCGGTGAGGGTGTCGGCGATGAAGGTGCCGCGTTCGCCGGTGACCGAGGTGAAACGCTCCTTGAGCGGGCTCAGCCAGTTGACCAGGTGGTTGACCATGGTTCCGTCGGAGAGCTGGCCCACGGCGGAGACCATGTCCTCGTGCGGGCGGCCGGACTTGGAGACGGTGTGGGCGGCGATGGACGTGTAGGTCTGGCCCGTCACCCAACCCGTCAGGTCGATGTCGTGGGTGGCGAGGTCCTTGACCACACCGACGTCGGCGATGCGGTGCGGGAACGGGCCCTGGCGGCGGGTGACGACCTGGTACACGTCGCCGAGCTCGCCGGTCTCCAGACGCGTGCGCAGCGAGCGCAGCGCCGGGTTGCACCGCTCGATGTGGCCGACGCCGGCGACCAGGCCGCGCGACTCGAAGGCGTCGACGAGACGGCGGGCGCCCTCGACGGTGTCGGCCACCGGCTTCTCGATCAGCGCGCAGACACCGGCCGCGGCCAGCTGGAGGCCGACCTGCTCGTGCAGCGCGGTGGGGCAGGCCACGACCGCGTAGTCGACTCCGAGTGCTATCAGCTCCTCGACCGTGGACAGCACGGGGGCGCCCTGCGCCCAGCCGTTCTTGTCGCCCATCGGGTCGACGACACCGACGAGGGTCACGCCGTCGAGCCCGGCGAGGACACGGGCGTGGTGACGGCCCATGGAGCCCAGGCCGACGAGCCCGGCCCGCAGAGGTGCGGTGGTCACAGGTTCTCCCCCAGTGCGTTCACGGCGTCGGCGATGCGCTCCAGCTCGCCCCGGCCGAGGGCCGGGTGAACCGGCAGCGAGACGACCTCGGCCGCGGCGCGCTCGGTCTCGGGCAGGTCCCAGGTCCGGCCGGCCTTCTGGTCGGGCTCCCAGTACGGCTTCAGCCGGTGGATCGGGGTCGGGTAGTAGACGGCGTTGCCGATGCCCGCCTCGGTGAGCTTCGCCATCGCGGCGTCGCGGTCGCCCCGTACCCGGATCGTGTACTGGTGGTAGACGTGCCGGGCGCCCTCGGAGACCGGCGGCGTCGTGACGCTCGGGGCGGTGATGTGGGCGTCGAGGTACGCGGCGTTGGCGCGGCGCTGCTCGGTCCAGCCGGCCAGCTTGGTCAGCTGGACGCGGCCGACGGCCGCGGCCACGTCCGTCAGGCGCATGTTGGCGCCGACGATCTCGTTGGCGTACCGCTGCTCCATGCCCTGGTTGCGCAGCAGCCGCAGGGTGCGCGCGATCCCGGCGTCGGCCGTGGAGATCATGCCGCCCTCAAGGGAGTGCATGTTCTTGGTGGGGTAGAAGCTGAACGTCCCGCCGGAGCCGAAGCTGCCGACCGGGGTGCCGTTCAGTGCGGCGGCGTGGGCCTGGCAGGCGTCCTCGACCACGGCGAGCTTGTGCTTCTCGGCGATGGGCATGATCTTGTCCATCGCCGCCGGGTGGCCGTACAGGTGCACCGGCATGATCGCCGCCGTGCGGGGCGTGATGGCCGCCTCGACGGCGGCCGGGTCCAGCCCGAAGCTGCCCGGCTCGATGTCGGCGAAGACCACGTCGGCGCCGACCAGCCGGACGGCGTTGGCGGAGGCCGCGAAGGAGAACGACGGGACGATGACCTCGTCGCCGGGACCGATCCCGAGGGCGAGCAGCAGCAGATGCAGCGCGGAGGTGCCGGAATTCACCGCGACGCAGTGGCGTCCGGCGACGATTTCCGAGAAGCCCTCCTCGAAGGCCGCGACCTCCGGGCCCTGCACGACGCGACCGCTGCGCATGACGCGCACCACGGCCTCGATCTCTTCGTCACCGATCGCCGGTCGGGCAGCAGGGATGGTTTCCCTGGGGTCGCTCGACATGGACATCCTCCTTGAACACCGCAAGAGCTGTGACCGGCGGCGACTCCATAGACGTGCGCATACCGGCACGTGGTTCCGCCGCCTCGGCGCATTGCCGATTCTGTATCAATATATTGCGTTCAAATCACCCTTTGCCCCGGGGAGTGTCACAGCTGGGGCACGGAAGGTGGTCAGTCCTGCCGGAAGCGGACCGCCGTACCGATGGACATCCTCGTGAGCATGTCGGGGAATGCCATATCCGACGTCAGCCGCGTCACATTATCAGGCTTTTCACAGCAAGTTTCGTTCAGGGCAGGGTCGATGAGACACGGTCCACACAGCCCGCACCTGCCTGTCACTCGCCCGTCACCTGCCCCTCACCCGCCGAAGAGGCGCGAGCCCGCGCACGGGCTCGCGCCTCTTCCGACAGGGGCCGACGGCCGGGGTCAGCTCTCGGTGTCGACCGACACGGAGGGCTGCGCCGACTGCTCGGCCGCGACCGTCTTCTTCGCCGCCGCCTTCTTGGCCGTGGTCTTCTTCGCCGCCGTCTTCTTCGCGACGGTCTTCTTGGCCGTGGTCTTCTTCGTGGCCGCCTTCTTGGCGGTGGCCTTCTTGGCGGTCTTGCGGACCGCCTTCTTGGCCGGTGCCTCGGCTGCCGCGGCCTCGTCCTCCGATGCCGTCGGGACCTCGGCGGCCCCGGTCGGCGCGGCGGTGGGCGCCGACGCGATGTCGGGCTCCGCCTCGGTGGAACCGGTCACCACGACGACCTCCGCCGCGTCGGCACCCGTCGGCGAACCCGCGGGGGCGGTGACCTTGCGGGTCACCCGGCGACGGGCGCGCGGCGGGGCCGCCTCGGGGACGACCTCCTCCGCCACGACCTCCGCCGCCACGACCTCGGGCTGCGCGACCTCGGCCGCCGGGGCCTCGGCGGCCGCCCGAACCACCACCGTTGCCGCCTGCTCGACCGGCTCGGCCTGCTCGGCCGGGGCCGGCGAGCCCGCCGGTGCGGTCGCCTTGCGGGTCGCCCGCCGACGGGTGCGCCCCTGCGGGGCCTCGGCCGCGGGGGCCTCGGCGTCCGGCTCGGGCGCCGACACCGGCTCGGGCTCCGCGACCACGACCGGCTCCGGTTCGGCCACCGGGGCGGGGGCCGCCGCGGCCTTCGGGGCTCCGGCCGGTGCCGATGCCTTACGGGTCGCACGACGTCGGCCACGGCCGCGCGAGGCGGCCTCCTCGGCCTCGGCGGCGCTGCTGTACAGCTCCTCGTCCGGGGCGAACTCCGGCTCGGGCAGTGCCACCGGGGCGGCCACCTCGGCGGCGACCTCCGCCTCGGTCTCGACCGCGGTCTCGGCACCGGTTCCGGTCTCCACCACGTGCTCGTGGTCGTGGCCCGCGCCGCGGCCGCGCTTCTTGGAACGCTTGCCGTTGCCCCCGCCACCGGCCGAGGACGGCTGCTCCATGTGCACGATCACACCGCGCCCGTTGCAGTGCACGCAGGGTTCGGAGAAGGACTCCAGCAACCCCTGGCCCACCCGCTTGCGGGTCATCTGGACCAGGCCCAGCGAGGTCACCTCGGCGACCTGGTGCTTGGTGCGGTCGCGTCCCAGGCACTCCAGCAGGCGCCGCAGCACCAGATCCCGGTTGGACTCCAGCACCATGTCGATGAAGTCGACGACCACGATGCCGCCGAGGTCGCGCAGCCGCAGCTGACGCACGATCTCCTCGGCCGCCTCCAGGTTGTTCTTGGTGACGGTCTCCTCAAGGTTGCCGCCCTGACCGGTGAACTTGCCGGTGTTGACGTCGACGACGACCATCGCCTCGGTCTTGTCGATCACCAGCGAACCGCCGCTCGGCAGGTAGACCTTCCGGTCCAGCGCCTTCATCAGCTGCTCGTCGATCCGGTACGTCGCGAAGATGTCGACCTCGGAGGTCCAGCGCGACAGACGGTCCGTCAGGTCGGGCGCCACCTGCGAGACGTAGCCGTGGATGGTGTCCCACGCCTCGTCGCCGCTGACGATGACCTTGGAGAAGTCCTCGTTGAAGATGTCGCGGACGACCCGGACGGTCATGTCCGGCTCGCCGTAGAGCAGGGTCGGCGCGTTGGAGCCGCCGGTGCTCTTCGACTTCTTCCGGATCTCCTCCCACTGCTGCTGGAGCCGCTCGACGTCGCGGCGCAGCTCGTCCTCGCTCGCGCCCTCCGCCGCGGTACGGACGATGACGCCCGCGTCCTCGGGCACGATCTTCTTCAGAATGGTCTTCAGCCGGGCCCGCTCGGTGTCGGGCAGCTTGCGGCTGATGCCGGTCATCGAGCCCTCGGGCACGTAGACCAGGTAGCGGCCGGGCAGCGAGACCTGGCTCGTCAGGCGGGCGCCCTTGTGACCGATCGGGTCCTTGGTGACCTGGACGAGGACGGACTGGCCGGACTTGAGCGCGGTCTCGATGCGACGCGGCCCGTGGGCCATGCCGAGTGCCTCGAAGTTCACCTCGCCTGCGTAGAGCACGGCGTTGCGGCCCTTGCCGATGTCGACGAAGGCGGCCTCCATGGACGGCAGTACGTTCTGCACCTTGCCCAGGTAGACGTTGCCGACGTAGCTGGTCGCCTGCTCCTTGTTGACGTAGTGCTCGACGAGCACGTTGTCCTCAAGAACGCCGATCTGGGTGCGCTCGCCGCTCTGGCGGACGACCATGACCCGCTCCACGGCCTCGCGGCGGGCCAGGAACTCGGCCTCGGTGATGATCGGCACCCGGCGGCGGCCCTGCTCGCGCCCCTCGCGGCGGCGCTGCTTCTTCGCCTCCATCCGCGTCGAACCCTTGATGGACTGGACCTCGTCGAAGCCCGTGCCCGGCTCCCGCTCCTCCTTCTTGCGGGGCTCGCGCACCTTGACGACCGTGCGCTCCGGGTCGTCCGCGCCGGCCTCGGCGTCGGTCGTCGCGTCACCACTGCGGCGACGACGACGGCGACGGCGACGGCTGCTGCTGGTGCCGGAGGCGGACGCCTCGTGGTCCGCGTCGTCCTCCTCGGCCTCCGCGGCGCCCTCGTGCTCGTCCTCGGCGTGGTCGGCGTCCTCGGTGCCCGCCTCCTCGGCGTGCTGCTCCTGGGTCTCGTCGCCCTCGTTGTTCTCGCCCCGGCGACGACGGCGGCCTCCGCGACGGCGACGGCGTGCGGGGCGGTCCCCGTACTCGTCGGTCTCCTCGCCCTCGTGCTCCGCCTCGTGCTCGGCCTCGACGTCCGGCTCGGCCTCGTCCTCGACGTGCTCCTCGGCCACCGGGGCCGCCTGCTCGGGCTCGACGGCCTCGCCGCGACGGCGGCGACGACGGCGCGAACCGGCCTGCGGGGCGGCCTCGGCGACGGCAGGCCGCGCCTCGACCGTCGTCTCGGGCTCCTCCTCGGCCTCCACCGCCTCCACGGCCTCCGTGGTCTCCACGTGGCGCGAGGCGGCGGCAGCCGCGGCCGCGGTCTCCGGCGTCTGGAACATGGGCTCGGTGAAGACAGGTGCCTGGAACACGGCAACGGCGGGCCGGGCCGCGCGACGGCCCTTGCGCGCCGGTTCCTCGGCCTGCGCGGTGAACTCGGGCCTGCCCGCGGGGGCGGTGGCGCGACGGCGCCGACGGCCCTGCGGTGCGGCCTCCTCGGCCTCGGCCGCCTCCGGCGCGTCGGACACGGGCTCGGGGTGGCTCTCGGCGGTGTCGACGACGACCTCGGTGGCCCGGGCGGTCTCCGCCGCCTTCGGGGCACCGGCGGGAGCGGTCGCCTTGCGGACCGCACGGCGACGGGTACGCGCGGGCGGCGCGGCCTCCGCCTCCGGGGCGGGCTCGGTCCCGGCCGTGGCGGCCACCTCGACGACGTCCTCCTCGGCCTCCTCGGCCTCCTCCGCGGGGGCTTCCGCCACCGGCGCGACGGGTTCGCTCACCGCTGCGGCGGTCTGCGGCGCGCCCGCCGGGGCCGACGCCCTGCGCCGGGTGCGTCCGCGCGGCGCGGGCTCGGCGGCGGCCTCGGTGGCGGTCTCCTCCGCGCCGCTCTCGACGACCCGGGCGGGTTCCCCGGTCTCGACGATCTCGACGGCCTCGGCGGCCTTGGGCGCACCGGCCGGAGCCGTCGCCTTGCGCGCCGCACGACGACGGGTACGCGCCGGCGGCGCCTCGACGACGTCGGCGTCGGCCGTGGCCTCCGCCTCCACCACCGGCTCGACGGCGGACTCGACGGTCTCGACGGCCTTCGGCGCACCGGCGGGAGCGGTCGCCTTGCGCACCGCACGACGACGCGCACGGGCCGGCGGCGCGGCCTCCGCCTCCGCGGCGGCCTCGGTCGCCCCGGAGGTCCGGGCCTCCGGCTCGGCCACCTGCTCGACGGCGGACTCGACGGCCTCGGCGGCCTTGGGCGCACCGGCGGGAGCGGTCGCCTTGCGCACCGCACGACGACGCGCACGGGCCGGCGGCGCGGCCTCCGCCTCCGGGGCGCTCGCCGTTCCGGCGGCGGTGTCGCCCTGCGCGGCATCGGTGGCCGGTATGGCCGGGGCGGCGTCCTGCGTCTCCGTCACCGGCGGGCCCGCCGGGCGGGACGCGGCACGGCGCCTGCGGCGCGGCGGCAGCTTGTCGCCGGGGGCGTTGTTCTCTTCGACGTTCCCGGTCGTGCCGGGTTCGTTGGACTGGGGCATGCGGGCGGTTCTCCCGTCAGGCTCCCGGGCGCCGCGTCTGGTTCCGGTCCGGCGCGGTCCGCGTGATGTGCGCGAAACCGCCGTCCGGGGCGCGGGCGCCGCACAGGAGCTCAATGTCTGGCTCGCCGGTTCCGTACGTGATGTGCGCACGGCCTGGCGAAAGTCTTATGGGTCATCGCGCGGTCCGACCCAGGTGGCTCCCGAGTCCCGGGACTGCGCTGCAACGACCGCCTTACGCGGAACCTGCACCTTCCGGCGCCGTCGCGACGGCGGTCCCGGTGGCCGTGGAAAGGGCGGCCGGGGCTGCCTCGCGGTCGGGCGCGAGCGGGTCGGTCACCGTGCCGGACTCCTCGTCGAAGAGCCCCTGCGCCAGCCTGGTCACCGCTACCGGGACCGGCGGCGCCAGGTCGGCCACAACGCGGAGACCGGACAGGACGTCGTCAGGTCGCACGGCAGGTGTCACGTGCCGAACAACCAGCCGCAGTATCGCACAGGGCCTGTCCTCGGGCCCATCGGCCCGCGCGTCGAGAGCCCGCAGGTCGACCACGGCGGCCCGCGCGTCGAAGGTGCGCACGCCGTTCTTGGCCCGGCGCTGCACCTCGACGGTCTCCGCGCCGTTGAAGGCCTCCACGGCCTCGGCCGCCGTCTCCACGGCGACTCCGTCGAGGCGCAGTTCCCACACGGACGCGGTGAGCCGGTCGGCGAGGCCCGAGGTGTGGGCCTCCACGGCGTCGACCACGTCGAGGCCGTCCGGCAGCGAGGTGTCGAGCAGCCCGCGCAGAACGGCCGGGTCCCGCGATTCGGTGAGGGCGATCTCCAGGTACTCGGCCTCACTGCCCGTGCCGGTGGGGGCGGCATTGGCGTACGACACCTTCGGGTGCGGGGTGAAGCCCGCCGAGTAGGCCATCGGCACCTCGGAGCGGCGCAGGGCCCGCTCGAAGGCGCGCTGGAAGTCGCGGTGACTGGTGAACCGGAGGCGGCCGCGCTTGGTGTAGCGCAGTCGGATGCGCTGCACCGCCGGTGCGGGCGGCGGGCCTTCGGGCTGTCGCTTGCCCAGTGGTTCTTCTCCTCGGTGCGGGGCGGACGCGGTGGCGTACCGCCCACGAGATGCGGGGTGGCCCGGGGTGTCCGGTCCGGCTCGCCCCGCTCGGTGTTCTGCTCTCCGGGCGGGAGATCTCTGGTCGGGCGCCGCGCTGGGCACAGTCGTTGCAGTACCCAGAGTACGCGCACGGGGGCTTCCGGGTTCCCCGGGCTCGAACGGCCCCGCTCCCCGCGGGGCGTCACCGCGGGCGAGGGCCGAGGGCCTCTCATGACACGAACGCCCGCTCCGGGGTCCCGGAGCGGGCGTTCGTGTCAGGGGCCTCACCCGGACGGGCACGGCCGGGGCGCCCGCCGCACGGCCGTCGGCTACTTCACCACCGTCAGCGGCAGCAGCTTCTTCCCGGTCGGGCCGATCTGGATGCTGGTGTCCATCTGCGGGCAGACGCCGCAGTCGAAGCACGGGGTCCAGCGGCAGTCCTCGACCTCGGTCTCGTCGAGGGCGTCCTGCCAGTCCTCCCAGAGCCAGTCCTTGTCGAGGCCGGAATCCAGGTGGTCCCAGGGCAGGACCTCCTCGTAGGACCGCTCGCGGGTGGTGTACCAGTCGACGTCCACGCCGAGCTCGGGCAGTGTCCGCTCGGCGGCCTTCATCCAGCGGTCGTAGCTGAAGTACTCGCGCCAGCCGTCGAACCGCCCGCCCGACTCGTAGACCTCGCGGATCACGGAGCCGACCCGGCGGTCGCCGCGCGAGAGCAGGCCCTCGACGATGCCCGGCTTGCCGTCGTGGTAGCGGAAACCGATGGAGCGGCCGTACTTCTTGTCGCCGCGGATCTTGTCGCGGAGCTTGGTCAGCCGGGCGTCGGTCTCCTCGGCACTCAGCTGCGGGGCCCACTGGAACGGGGTGTGCGGCTTGGGCACGAAGCCGCCGATGGAGACGGTGCAGCGGATGTCGTTCTGGCCGGAGACCTCGCGGCCCTTGGCGATCACGTTGACCGCCATGTCACCGATCTGGAGGACGTCCTCGTCGGTCTCGGTGGGCAGCCCGCACATGAAGTACAGCTTCACCTGACGCCAGCCGTTGCCGTAGGCGGTGGCGACGGTGCGGATCAGGTCCTCCTCCGAGACCATCTTGTTGATGACCTTGCGCATCCGCTCGGAGCCGCCCTCGGGGGCGAAGGTGAGGCCGGAACGGCGGCCGTTGCGGGTCAGTTCGTTGGCGAGGTCCACGTTGAACGCGTCGACGCGGGTGGAGGGCAGCGAGAGGCCGATCTTGTCCTCGGTGTATCGGTCGGCCAGGCCCTTCGCGATCTCGCCGATCTCGGTGTGGTCGGCGGAGGAGAGCGAGAGCAGGCCCACCTCCTCGAACCCGGTGGCCTTGAGACCCTTGTCGACCATCTCGCCGATGCCGGTGATGCTTCGCTCCCGCACGGGGCGCGTGATCATGCCGGCCTGGCAGAAACGGCAGCCGCGGGTGCAGCCACGGAAGATCTCGACGGACATCCGCTCGTGGACGGTCTCGGCGAGGGGGACGAGGGGCTGCTTCGGGTACGGCCACTCGTCGAGGTCCATCACGGTGTGCTTGGACACCCGCCACGGCACGCCCGACCGGTTGGGCACGACCCGGCCGATGCGCCCGTCCGGGAGGTACTCGACGTCGTAGAAGCCCGGGACGTAGACGCCGCCGGTCCGCGCCAGGCGCAGCAGCAGTTCCTCGCGTCCGCCGGGCCGGCCCTCGGCCTTCCAGGCGCGGACGATGTCGGTGATCTCCAGGACGGCCTGCTCGCCGTCGCCGATGACCGCGCAGTCGATGAACTCGGCGATCGGCTCGGGGTTGAACGCGGCGTGGCCGCCGGCCAGCACGATCGGGTCGTCGACGGTGCGGTCCTTCGCCTCCAGCGGGATGCCCGCGAGGTCCAGGGCGGTGAGCATGTTGGTGTAGCCGAGTTCGGTGGAGAAGCTCAGGCCGAAGACGTCGAACGCCTTGACCGGGCGGTGGCTGTCCACGGTGAACTGCGGGACCTTGTGCTCGCGCATGAGTTCTTCGAGGTCCGGCCAGACGCTGTAGGTGCGTTCGGCGAGTACGCCGTCGCGTTCGTTGAGCACCTCGTAGAGGATCATGACGCCCTGGTTGGGGAGTCCGACCTCGTACGCGTCCGGGTACATGAGCGCCCAGTGGACGTCGCATTCGTCCCACGGCTTGACGGTGGAGTTCAGTTCACCGCCGACGTACTGGATGGGCTTCTGCACATGCGGGAGCAGAGCTTCGAGCTGTGGGAAGACCGAATCGACAGACATCGCGCACTTTCGAGAGCGGGCAGAGATGGCCATCCAGCGTACCGCGACGCTCAGCCGTCCAGAGCCCGTCGCAGCCCGGGCCGGGAGGCCCGTCGCCACGCCCGCGGCAGCCGCCGCTCCCGCGCGGCGGCGACCGCCTCCTCCCGCCCGTGGAGCAGTCCCCAGGTGAAGGAGGGCTCCCCCGCGGCGTGCGCCCGGACGGCCAGGTCGCGCAGGGCGTCGCGGGCCACCACGCTGTCCTGGTGGTCGCCGAGGAGGGTCTGCAGCGCCTTCATCCGCCCGGCGAACCGGTCGGCCGGTTTCCCCAGCGCGGGGCGGGCCGCCTCCGCCGCGTAGCGGGCGCGTTTGGCGGCCTTGCGGGCGTCGTGCAGGGCGAGATCCCGGGCGTGGCCGGGCGGGAGGTCCCGGGCGCGGTCGACGCGGGCGGCGAGGCGCGCGTAGTCCTTGAGCACGGCGCGGGACAGCGTGCGCCCCGGGGCACGGGACGCGGCGGGCAGCAGCGGCGGTCCGGCGAGCAGGGCGTCGAGGCGGTTCAGCAGGGTCAGGTAGCGAGGGCCGTCGAGCACGGCGAGTACGCGGGCGCGGGAGTCGCCCCCGCGGGCCGTCGACCAGATCCGGAGCCGGGCGCGGACGGGTCCGAGGGTCAGGGTGCCGGGCAGTTCGTCGAGGTCCGCGCGCAGCCGGGCGTCGAGCACCTCCTGGTCGCGGCCGACGCCGAGTTCCGCGGCCAGCCATCTCAGCTCGTCGCCGACCGGGTCGGTGACGTTCCGGTCGAGGATCTTCCGGTAGGTCCGAAGGGCGCTGCGGAGTCTGCGGGTGGCCACGCGCATCCGGTGCACGGAGTCGAGGAGGTCGCGGCGCACGGCGGGGTCGAGGGCGACGATCTCCTCGGTCTGGGCGCGGAGGTACGCGAGGACGTGATCGCCCGCGGTGGCCGGGGCCGCCGTTTCGGGGGTGCTCCTTCCCCGTGCGCTCGCCGGGGCACGGTCCGGGTCGGTGGCGGCGAGTGCCCGGGCGAGCGCGGAGGGGGCGGTGACCGGGTGGGCTCCGGCCCGGCGCAGCCGTTGTTCGACGAGGTCGAGGAGGGCGGGGTCGCCGCCGTCGGCGAGTCGGACCTCGATCGTGGTCCAGCAGGCCGCGGCCGGTCCGCCGGCCGGTCGTTCGGCCCGCACGGTGTCGACGGAGACCGCGGCGAGCAGGGTGCCGTCGGCGTCGTTCAGGTGGTGTGCGTCGCGGGTGCCGAGCAGTCGGGCGACGGGGACGAGCGCGTTGTCGCGGATCCTGGAGCGGAGCAGTCCGGCGAAGGAGTGGGGCACGGTGTCGGAGAGCGGTTCGCGCAGGTCGTCGCGGAGGTTCGGGGCGATCGGGATCGTGAGGTGCCACCCCGCGTCGTGCCCGTCGGGGCAGCGGCGCAGGGAGAGGGAGTCGGCCGTGAGCCGCAGGTCCTCGGTGTCGTAGTGGAGGGCGTCCAGTTCGTCGACGCCCCGGTGGGCGACGGACGCCACCCCGGCCACCCGGGTCAGGTCGGGCAGCCGGGCGACCCCCATGACTTCGTATGTGCGTGCGATCTCGCGTGTCGAGTCCGCCATGAGTCGAATCTAGTGCGGTGACCGGGAAAGTTCACCGGCGGCGCGGGCCCCGCCCCGGCTCGGAGCCTGCCGGGCGGCCTCCGTCCGGGCGGCCACGCCCCGGCACGCACGCTTCCGGCGTCGTCGCCGGCCGGGAACCGCACGCACCGGAGGGCGTCCACCGTCCGGTCCGGGCTCACCCGACCGGGCGCTCAGGCGCTTATCGGCCGCTGCACCCTGATCGACTGGAGCAGTCCGACGGCGACCCAGACGGCGAACATCGAGGAGCCCCCGTACGACACGAACGGCAGCGGCAGCCCGGCGACCGGCATGATGCCGAGCGTCATCCCGATGTTCTCGAACGCCTGGAAGGCGAACCAGGCGATGATCCCGGCGGCCACGACGGTGCCGTACAGCTCGGTCGTCTCGCGGGCGATCCGGCAGGCGCGCCACAGGACGACGCCGAGCAGGACGAGGATCAGTCCGGCGCCGAGGAAGCCGAGTTCCTCGCCCGCGACGGTGAAGACGAAGTCGGTCTGCTGCTCGGGGACGAACTGTCCGGTGGTCTGGGTGCCCTGGAAGAGGCCCGTTCCGGTGAGTCCGCCGGAGCCGATCGCGATGCGGGCCTGGTTGGTGTTGTAGCCGACGCCCGCCGGGTCGAGCGCCGGGTTGGCGAAGGCGGCGAAGCGGGCGATCTGGTACTCGTCGAGCAGGCCGAGCTGCCAGACCGCGACGGCGCCGGCCACGCCCGTGCCGAGCAGGCCGAAGATCCAGCGGTTGGAGGCGCCGGAGGCGAGGAGCACACCGAGCACGATGACGGCCATGACCATCACGGAGCCGAGGTCGGGCATCCCCATGACGACGGCCATCGGAACGGCGGCCAGGCCGAGGGCCTTGGCGACGGTCCGGTGGTCGGGGTGGAGCTGGTCGCCCGCGTCGACGCGTTCGGCGAGGAGCATCGCCATGATCAGGATGATGGTGATCTTGGTGAACTCGGACGGCTGGATGGAGAAGCCGCCGCCGATGATGATCCAGGCGTGCGCGCCGTTGACGGTGGCGCCGAGCGGGGTGAGGACCGCCAGCACGAAGAGCACCGAGAGGCCGTAGAGGATCGGGACGGCGCCGCGCAGGGTGCGGTGGCCGAGCCAGATCGTGCCGATCATCAGGGCGAAGCCGATGCCGGTGTTGAGGACGTGCCGGAACAGGAAGTAGTACGGGTCGCCGTGGGTGAGCGAGTCCCGTCCCCGGGTCGCCGAGTACACCAGCAGCGAGCCGATGAACGAGAGCGCGAGCGCGGAGCCGAGCAGCGGCCAGTCGAGCCGGCGGACCACGGAGTCGCGGGCGACGAGCTTGCCCCAGGCGGAGCGTTCGGGGGCGTAGCGCGAGACGGAGAAACCGGCCATCAGTCGCGCCTCCCCAGAATCGCGGCGAGGGTCTGGCCGTCCGGCGTCTTCTGCGAGGCCGGGTTGTAGGGCTTGATCTCCGGGGCGTCGATGGAGCCGTCCTGCTGGATCTTCGGCAGGGACTTCTGCGGGGTGGGCAGCAGGGCCTTCTTCAGGTCCTGCTTGCCGGAGTCGTCGAGGCCGTAGATGGCGTCGTAGATGTTGCGCACGGCGGGCCCGGACGCGCCGGAGCCGGTGCCGCCCTGGGAGATCGTCATGACGATCGAGTAGTCCTTGGTGTACGTGGCGAACCAGGAGGTCGTCTGCTTGCCGTAGACCTCGGCCGTACCCGTCTTGGCGTGCATCGGGATCTTGTCCTGCGGCCAGCCGCCGAACCGCCAGGCGGCCGAACCGCGGGTCGCGACCCCCGCGAGGGCCCCGTCGATCTCGTCGCGGGTCTTGCGCGAGAAGGGCAGCTTGCCGTGCGACGTGGGTTTGATCTCCTGGACGGTCTTGCCGTCGCCGCTGACGATCGCCTTGCCGACGGCGGGGTCGTAGAGGGTGCCGCCGTTGGAGATGGCCGCGTAGATGGTGGCCATCTGGATCGGGGTGACGAGGGTGTCGCCCTGGCCGATCGAGTAGTTGACGGAGTCACCGGCGCGCATCTTGCCGCCTTCGAGGCAGTTCTCGTACGCGATCTTCTCGACGTAGGTGCCGTCCTTCTTGCCCTGCTTGCACCAGGCGTCCTTGTTCGCCTCGTAGAAGTCCTTCTTCCACTTGCGGTCGGGGACGCGGCCGCTCACCTCGTTGGGGAGGTCGATGCCGGTCTCCTTGCCGAGGCCGAACTGGTGGGCGGTCTTGTAGAACCAGTCCTTGGGGTCCTTCTTCGGCTTGTTGCCGCCGTCCTTCTGCCATTCCTTGTGCGCGATGCCGTAGTAGACGGTGTCGCAGGAGACTTCGAGGGCCCGGCCGATGGTGATGTCCCCGTAGCCCTGGGACTCGAAGTTCTTGAAGGTCTGCCCGCCGACGTTGTACGAGCTGGGGCAGGGGTAGTGACCGTCGAACGGGTATCCGGCGTTGACCGCGGCGGTCGACGAGATGACCTTGAAGATCGAGCCGGGGGCGGCCTGGGCCTGGATGGCCCGGTTCAGCAGCGGGAAGTTGGACTTGGGCCCGGTGAGCTTGGCGTAGTCCTTGACCGAGATGCCGCCGACCCAGGCGTTGGGGTCGTAGTTGGGCAGCGAGGCCATCGCGACGACGCGCCCGGTCTTGGCCTCCATGACGACGACGGCGCCGGAGTCGGCCTTGTAGTTCTGGTTGGTGTTCTTGTCGAAGGTCTTGCGGACCTCCTTCATGGCGTTGTCGAGCTCGTACTCGGCGACGGCCTGGACCCGGGCGTCTATCGAGGTGACGACGCTGGAGCCGGCCTCCGCCTTGTCGTTCTTCGCCTCGCCGATGACCCGGCCCAGGTTGTCGACCTCGTAGCGGGTGACCCCGGCCTTGCCGCGCAGCTCCTTGTCGTAGGTGCGCTCCAGACCGGAGCGGCCCACCTGGTCGGAGCGCAGGTACGGCGAGTCGGTGTCCTGGGCCTTGGTGATCTCCTCGTCGGTGACCGGCGAGAGGTAGCCGAGGACCTGGGCGGTGTTGGCCTTGCCGGGGGCGGGGTAGCGGCGCACTGCGGTGGGTTCGGCGGTGATGCCGGGGAAGTCCTCGGCGCGTTCGCGGATCGTGAGGGCCTGCTGGGTGGTGGCCTCGTCGGTGACCGGGATCGGCTGGTAGGGCGAACCGTTCCAGCAGGGCTGGGGGGTCTTCGCGTCGCAGAGCCGGACCTTGTCGATGACCTCCTGCGGCTTCATGCCGAGGATGCCGGCGAGCCGGGTGAGGACGTCCTTGCCGTCGTCGTCCATCTTCATCAGCTCGGTGCGGCTGGCGGAGACCACCAGGCGGGTCTCGTTGTCGGCGAGCGGCACGCCGCGCGCGTCGAGGATGGAGCCGCGGACGGCGGGCTGGACGACCTGCTGGACGTGGTTGTTCTTCGCCTCGTCGCTGTATTCCTGGCCGTTGCGGATCTGGAGGTACCAGAGCCGCCCGCCGAGGGTGAACAGCAGGGAGAACACAAGGACCTGGATGACGACGAGCCGGATCTGGACCCTGGGGGTCCGGCCGGTCTCGGGGATGTTGCTCACGGGGTGCCCCCGGTGGTGGTCGGGCCGGAGTGGGAGGTGCCGGGGGTGGCCGCCGGATGCCGGTGCCTCACAGTCGCTTGACTCCCTTGATCCGTCCGGCGCGTGCCGCCCGGCCGCGGGCCGCCCTGACGCGCATTCCGCCGCGCCGGTCGCCGACCCGCAGTCCGGTGCCCGAGGCCAGCCAGCCGGACGTCACGTCGCCGCCGCCGGACGCGTCGGCGACCGGATCGTTCACCGTGCGTCTGGCGACCGCCATGACCAGCGGCACGACGAACGGGGCGAGCAGCAAGTCGTAGAGGGCGGCGGTGAACAGCAGGCTGCCGAGGCCCACGTGACGGGCCGCGGTGTCGCCGACGAGCGCGCCGACGACGGCGTACAGCAGGGTCGAGCCGATCGCGGCGCCGACCACTCCGGCCATCGGCACGAACGCGGACTTGAGCTGGCCGTTCTCCGGCTTGAGCAGTCCGGCGAAGTAGCCGATGACGCAGAGGACCAGGGCGTAGCGCCCGGCCGCGTGGTCGGCGGGCGGTGCCAGGTCGGCGAGGAGCCCCGCGCCGAAGCCGATGAGGGCACCGCTGACATGCCCGTACACGAAGGCGAGGGCGAGGACGACGAGGAGCAGCAGGTCCGGCACGGCGCCGGGCAGTTGGAGGCGGGCGAGCACCGAGACCTGGATGACGAGGGCGACCACGACCAGGACGGTGGAGAGCAGAATCCGGTTCAGACGCATGGGATCAGCTCTACCTCTGCTCGTTGACCGCGGTGCCGGTGCCGGGACTGCCGCCGGGACTCGGGCCGCCGCTCGGGTCGGGGCTCTCGTGGATGTTCCCGACGACGTTGCCGTCGGTGTCGACGATGTCGCCGTTGGGCGAGATCGTCACGGTGACGGTCGGCGTGGGCTTCGGCTTGGCCGGCTTGGCGGGAGCCTTGGGCAGCACCATGTCGCGGGGGTCCTCGCGCGGGGCCTGGACGACGATGCCGACGATGTCGAGCTTGGTGAACCCGACGTACGGGTTGACGTAGACCGTACGGGTCAGGCCGCCGCCGGACGGGTCGACGCGGACGACCTCGCCGACCGGGACGCCCGGCACGAACGGCTTGCCCTTGCTGGAGCCGAAGGTGACCAGACGGTCGCCCTTCTTCACCTTGGCCTTGCCGTTGAGGAACTGGACGGACAACGGCCGGGCGCCCTGGCCGGTGGCGAAGCCGAGTTCGTCGGTCTTCTCCATGCGGGTGCCGACGGTGAAGTCGGGGTCGTTGGCGAGGAGCACCGTGGAGGTGGACGGGGCGACGGTGGTGACCCGGCCGACGAGTCCGTCGCCGTTGATGACGGTCATGTCGCGCTCGATGCCGTCCCGGGAACCGGCGTCGATGGTGATGGTCCAGGAGAAGCCCTGGGCCGCTCCTATGGCGACGACCTCGGCGGCCTTGATGCCGTACTGTCCGGCGGCCGACTTCTTCAGCATCTTGTCGAGTTCGCGGACCCGGTTGCGGTTCTGGTCGTCGCTGCCGAGCTTCGTCTTGAGCGCGGCGTTCTGCCGTTCCAGTTCGGCGATGCGGTTGTGCCGGGTGCCGGAGTCGCGGACCGCTCCTATGGCGTTGCCCACCGGGTCGACGGCGGCCGCGACACCGTTCTCGACAGGTCCGAAGACCGTGGCGGCGGCCCGCCTGGCGCCGTCCACCGGTGATGCCTCGCCGCCCCGGATGTCCACCGTGATCAGTGCGAATGCGATGGCGATCAGCAGCACCAGGAGCAGCCGGCTCTCTCGTGTGTCCCTCACGTGCGGCGGCCGTGCCTTCCTCGTCGGAATATTCGTGCCTGTATATCAACGATCCGCCGTGCGGATCGGCAGGGGTCCGCACAGCGGACCGCTGTGTTGTCCACCCGCGTGCGCTGCCGGCACGCGGGTGGGTCGTGCCGTGTTACCTGCGGGGCTGCGCGTCCAGCACCTGCTGGAGCGCCTCGAACTCCTCGACACACTTGCCGGATCCGAGCGCCACCGAGTCCAGCGGGTCCTCGGCGATGTGGATCGGCATGCCGGTCTCCCGGCGCAGCCGCTCGTCCAGTCCGCGCAGCAGCGCGCCGCCGCCGGTGAGGACGATGCCGCGGTCCATGACGTCGCCGGAGAGCTCCGGCGGGCACTTGTCGAGCGTGGTCTTCACCGCGTCGACGATCGCGTTGACCGGCTCCTCGATGGCCTTGCGGACCTCGTCCGCCGAGATGACCACGGTCTTGGGCAGCCCGGAGACCAGGTCGCGGCCACGGATCTCGGTGTGCTCGTCCTGGTCCAGGTCGTCGGCCGAACCGATGGTGATCTTGATCTGTTCGGCGGAGCGCTCACCGAGGAGGAGCGAGTACTCCTTCTTGATGTGCTGGATGATCGCGTTGTCCAGTTCGTCGCCGGCGACCCGGATCGACTGGGCGGTGACGATCCCGCCGAGCGAGATGACGGCGACCTCGGTGGTGCCGCCGCCGATGTCGACGACCATGTTGCCGGTGGCCTCGTGGACCGGCAGCCCGGAACCGATGGCCGCCGCCATGGGCTCCTCGATGATGTGCACCTGACGGGCACCGGCCTGCGTCGACGCCTCGATGACGGCGCGGCGCTCGACCCCGGTGATGCCGGAGGGCACGCAGACCACGACTCGCGGGCGGGCCAGGTAGCGGCGCTTGTGGATCTTCAGGATGAAGTAGCGGAGCATCCGCTCGGTGATTTCGAAGTCGGCGATCACGCCGTCCTTCAGCGGGCGCACGGCGACGATGTTGCCCGGCGTGCGTCCGATCATCTTCTTGGCCTCGGAGCCGACCGCGAGGATGCCGCCGGTGTTGGTGTTGATGGCCACGACGGACGGCTCGTTCAGAACGATGCCGCGCCCCCTGACGTACACCAGCGTGTTGGCAGTCCCGAGGTCGATAGCCATGTCACGACCGATGAACGACATTGATTTCCCCTTGTTCCCCATGAGGATGCGTCGGGCCTTCCGGAAAAGCGACGATGGCTTGTTCTGGTCGGCGAGATGGGCGCTGTGGGCGTGGAGTATTCCATCGTAGTGCCGTGTGCACGGACACCGCGCGAGGGTCCTTCGCCGTTGTGGGCGGAACGGGTGGCCGTTCCACTCATGGTGACGTTACGTCGGAGTGATGCGTTCCCGCGACCCGGTCCGCTATGCCGAAAGGCGACCGAATTAATTCGGTCGCCCCAGGTCATGAGCGCTGTTCGGCTGATCCGAGGTCAGAAAACTCCCGGTCGGAGGTCAGAAGACTCCCGGAAAGAAAAGCTTCAGTTCCCGCTCCGCGGACTCCTCCGAGTCCGAGGCGTGGATGAGGTTCTCCCGGGTGATCGTGCCGAGGTCGCCCCGGATGGAGCCGGGCGCGGCGGCGATCGGGTCGGTGGGTCCGGCCAGCGTACGGATGCCCTCGATGACCCGCTCGCCCTCGGCGACCAGCGCCACGACCGGGCCGGAGAGCATGAACTCGACGAGCGGCTCGTAGAACGGGCGTCCGACGTGCTCGGCGTAGTGCTGCTCCAGGGTGGCACGGTCGAGGGTGCGCAGCTCCAGCGCGGTGATCCGCCAGCCGGCCTTGCGCTCGATCCGCCCGACGATCTCGCCGACCAGTCCGCGCCGGACGGCGTCGGGCTTGAGCAGAACGAGGGTGCGCTGGGTCATGGTGTGCGGCTCCTTGCGGGCATGCGAGTGCGGTTCTGCGAGGCTACAGGGGTACGGGGACCGGTCCGCGGCCGGGTTTGGCCAAAGGTTACGGGATCAGCCGCCCGCCGGAGCCTCCGCCGCCTCCTGCGCCGCCGCCCAACGGGCCTTCGCCTCGTCGATCTTGCGGCCGTAGTGCACCGAGGCCCACCACAGCGCGCCGAAAATCACTCCGAGGACGAACATCATCGGAACGACGAAACCGCTGGCCACCAGGGCGATCTGGAGCGCCCAGCCGAGTTGCAGGCCACCCGGACGGGAAATCATCCCGCAGAGCAGCACGGAGAGCAGCATGCCGATGCCGCACACCGTCCAGACCGTGGCGGTCGTCAGATCGTCGGACTTCATGGCGACGAGACCGGCGAAACCAATCACAAAGAATTCACCGAGCAGCGTCGACGCGCAGAGCATTCGCATGGATCAGCGCCTTCCCAGCAGCAGCCGGGCCTCGCCGACCGTGATCACCGAACCGGTCACCAGGACCCCGGCGCCCGCGTACTCGTCCTCCTCCTCGGCGAGGGTGATCGCCGCCTCCAGCGCGTCGTCGAGCCGCGGCTCCACCTGGACGCGCTCGTCGCCGAAGACCTCGACGGCGACGGCGGCCAGGGCGTCGGCGTCCATCGCTCGGGGGGTGGAGTTCTGGGTGACGACGACCTCGGCGAAGATCGGCTCGAAGGCTTCGAGGAGCCCCTTGACGTCCTTGTCGCCGCTGGCGCCGACCACACCGATGAGCCGGGAGAAGCCGAACGCCTCGGAGATCCCCTCGGCGGTGGCCAGGGCGCCGGCCGGGTTGTGGGCCGCGTCCAGGACGACAGTCGGGCTGGAACGGACCACTTCGAGACGGCCCGGCGAGATCACCGAGGCGAACGCCCGGCGGACCGTGTCCACGTCGAGCGGGCCGGGGCGCTCGGCGCCGACACCGAAGAACGCCTCCACGGCACACAGCGCCACCACCGCGTTGTGCGCCTGGTGGGCACCGTAGAGCGGGAGGAAGATCTCTTCGTACTCGCCGCCGAGACCGCGCAGCGTCAGCAACTGTCCGCCGACGGCGACCTCGCGCGAGACGACACCGAACTCCATGCCCTCGCGGGCGACCGTGGCGTCGACCTCGACCGCCTTCTTCAGCATCACCTGTGCGGCGTCGACCGGCTGCTGCGCGAGGACGACCGTCGCGTCCTGCTTGATGATCCCGGACTTCTCCCCGGCGATCTCGGCGGGCGTGGAGCCCAGCCGGTCGGTGTGGTCCAGCGAGATCGGGGTGATCACGGCGACCGGGGCGTCGATGACGTTCGTCGCGTCCCAGGCACCGCCCATGCCGACCTCGACGACGGCGACGTCGACCGGCGCGTCGGCGAACGCCGCGTACGCCATGGCCGTCAGCACCTCGAAGAAGGAGAGCCGGTAGGGCTGGTCCCTGTCGACCATCTCCACGTACGGCTGGATGTCCCGGTACGTCTCGACGAACCGCTCGGGGTCCATCGGGGCGCCGTCCAGGCTGATCCGCTCGGTGATCGACTGGACGTGCGGCGAGGTGTAACGGCCGGTACGCAGGTCGAAGGCGCCGAGCAGGGCCTCGATCATGCGGGCCGTGCTCGTCTTGCCGTTGGTCCCGGTGATGTGGATCGAGGGGTAGGCGCGCTGCGGCTCGCCGAGCACGTCCATCAGGGCGGCGATGCGCGTGACGGACGGCTCCAGCTTGGTCTCGCCCCAGCGGCCGGCGAGCTCCTGCTCGACCGCGCGCAGCGCCTTGTCCACTTCGGGGTCGGCGGGGCGGGTCGGGACCTCCTGGCCCTGCGGCGGCCCCGAGCGGGTGCGCAGCGTACGGCTCCCGACCTCGATCACCGCCAGGTCGGGGTCGCGCTGGGTCGCCTCGTCGACGATCTCCGCGAAGGCGTCGTCGGAGTCGGAGGCGTCGTGCCGGTCGGAAGGGCGGGGCTCACTCACGGGGCCAGTCTACGGATGGGCACCGGCATCGTGCGCGGCGCCCGGCGACGGCCCCGCCCCGCTCCCGGTGGCGTGCCGCCTCGACGACACGGTGTGGCGGAGGGCGTCCGGTGCTGCGGCGGAACGCGCCGGAGCGGCGCATGGTGGGAAGTGTGCGCCCGCGTCCACTGATCCTGATCGCCGTCCCGGACGGTCCGCATCCGGCGCTCGCCGCGTTCTGCGCCGTGCCGGGGTTCGAGACGCTGATCGTCCACACCGGCGGGAGCGCGCTGCGCGCCCTGTACAAACACCGTCCCGACGGGCTGATCCTGAGCCTGCGCCTGCCCGGTCTCGATCCGTGGGAGCTGCTGGAGCGGGTGCGCGACATGAGCGATCTGCCGATCGCGGTGGTGGATCAGGTGTACCGGGTGGCGGACGCGGCCCGCGCCCTGGAGGCCGGGGCGGACGACTACCTGACCCCCGACCTGTCCCGACGGCTGTACGGGCCGCTGCTGCGAGCCCGACTGCGGCGGGCCGTCGAATCCGCGCCGCAGCCGGCGTCCCTGATCGAGGACGGTCTGTTCACCCTGGACCTGAGCGCGCACGAGGCGGTGCTCGCGGGGCACTGGCTCGACCTCACTCCTACCGAGTTCGCCCTGTTGGCCGCGCTCGTCCGCCATCCGGGTCAGGTGCTCTCCGCGGATCAGCTGCTGCGGATGGTGTGGGACCTGCCGGCGGACAGCGACGCCTCCCGGGTGAAGTACACGGTGCTGCGGCTGCGCCGGAAGATCGCCCGGACGACGGGGGCCCAGCCGCCGATCGAGACCGTACGGGGGGTGGGGTACCGCTACCCGGGTCCGGGCCGGCCGGTCCGCCCCGTTCAGGACTGACGGCCCGGGACCCGTGGTCGGGAGACCGTCCGACGTCCCGCCCGGGCGGGCCCAAGGTCCCGGTCTTCGGGTCCCCGTCCGGACGGCCCGGGCCGCCGCAACCGCGCCGCACCCCGCGCGCACCCGTGCTGCCACCGTCGCCGCCCAGCCTGGACTTCCCGGAGCGCCGGAGGCCGCACCGGTTCGCCCCGCCCTCCCCGAGGAGGTCCGGGGCGACGCACATCGGGCCGGGAACGGCGAACGGACGAGACAGGACGACACCCGCATGCACACCGCACTCCCCACCCGCTCCGTCGCCGTGGTGCTGGGAACCCGGCCCGAACTGGTGAAGCTGGCCCCCGTCGTCCACCGGCTGGGCGATGCCGCCCGCCTCGTCCACACCGGCCAGCACTGGGACGACGCCATGTCGGGCCGGTTCCTCCAGGAGCTGGGACTTCCCCGGCCCGAGCTGCTCGACAGCATCGGGGGCACCTCGCGCGCCGTGCAGATCGGCCGTTCCCTGGAGCAGCTGGACGCGCTGTTCGCCGCGGACCGTCCGGCCGCCGTCGTCGTCCAGGGCGACACCAACGCCACCCTGGCGGGCGCCCTCGCCGCCAACGCGCGGGCGATCCCCCTCGTCCACGTCGAGGCCGGGCTGCGCAGCCACGACCCGGCGATGCCGGAGGAGCACAATCGCGTCCTCGTCGACTCGATCTCCGACGTGCTGTGCGCGGCGACGCCCGAGAACCGGGCGAACCTGCTCGCCGAGGGCGTCTCCCCCGCCCGGATCACCGTCACCGGCAACACCGTCGTCGAGGCCGTCCGCCGTCACCTGCCCGGACCGGACGAGCGCACCGGCCTGCTCGCCCGCCACGGGCTCGTCCCCGACCGGTTCGTCCTCGCCACGGTGCACCGCCCGGAGAACACCGACGGCCCGGCAACCCTGCGTACCGTCCTGACCGAGCTCGCCGCCCTCGCCACCGACGAGGTCCCCGTCCTGCTCCCCCTGCACCCGCGCACCCGGGCCCGCGTCGAGGCGGACCGCCTGGACCACCTCCTCGCCTCCGTCCGGGTCCTCGAACCGCTCGGATACGGGGAGTTCCTGGGGCTGGCCCGGCACGCCGCGCTGCTGATCTCCGACTCGGGCGGCGTCCAGGAGGAGTGCACCGTGCTGGGCCGCCCGCTGATCGTGGTCCGCCGGTCCACCGAGCGCCCCGAGGCGATGGCCGACTTCGCCCATCTGGTGGCACCGGGCCCCGGGATCGGGCGGCTGGCACGCCACCGCCTCGCCGAGGGCGACCACGGGCTGCGACGGCTGGCCCGGCTGCCGAGCCCGTACGGCGACGGGCGTGCCGCCGAGCGGATCGCGCGGCTCGTCGCCTCGGCCGTGCGGCCCGCCGCCGACGCGCGGACGCTACCGCTGGCGGCCTGACGGCCCCGTCACGCGCAAGCCCGGAAACGCGGAAGCGGAAACGCGGAAACGGAACCCCGCCGTCGCGAGGAACCGGAAGCCCGTCGCAAAGAACCCCCGTCCCAAAGAACCCCGTCACGAGAATCCCGCCGCACGGGAGCAGACCCGAGAAAGCAGCGCCGTGCCCACCTCACTCGCCGTCGCCCTGGCCCTGTACCCCTTCGTCCTCCTGCTGGGCTTCCTGCTCTACTGGGCCGGGGCCCGCAGGTCGTACACGCGCCGCTCCCCCGTGGAGCCGGGCGACGCCTCCCGGTTCGACTGGCACTTCTTCGTGCCGTGCCGCGACGAGGAGGCGGTCGTCGGCACCACCGTGACCCGGCTGCGCACCGACTTCCCGGCCTCGCACGTCTGGGTGATCGACGACGACAGCGACGACCGCACGGGCGCGATCGTCGCGGAACTCGCCGCGGACGACGCCCGCGTGCACCTGGTCGCCCGCCGCCGCCCGAACGCCAGGACCGGGAAGGGCGCGGCACTCAACACCGCGTACGACCGCCTCGGGGCGTTCCTGCCGGAGGGCACCGACCGTACCCGCGTCGTCGTCTGTGTGGTGGACGCGGACGGACGGCTCGACCCGCGTGCCCTGGAACGGGTGTCGGGTCCCGGGGCGTTCGGCGATCCGGACGTCGGAGGCGTGCAGATCGGCGTGCGGATGCGCAACGCCGACGACCGGCGGCCGTTCCCGGAACGGGGCCGCACGGTCAACGCCCTGGCCCGGACCCTGGTGCGGATGCAGGACATGGAGTTCGCGGTGTCCAACGCCGGAATGCAACTGCTGCGCAACCGCACCGGTTCCACCGGCCTCGGCGGCAACGGCCAGTTCACCCGGCTGGCCGCGCTGGACCGGATCGCGGCGGCCGAGCGCCGGCCCTGGCTTGAGGGCGCGCTCCTGGAGGACTACGAACTCGGCCTGCACATGCTGCTGGCCGGCCACCGCATCACGCACGTCGCCGACACCTGGGTCTCCCAGGAGGCCCTGCCCGGCGCCCGTCGGCTGCTGACCCAGCGCACCCGTTGGGCCCAGGGCAACCTCCAGTGCGTGCGGTACGCGCCCCGGATCGTCTCGTCCCGGCACATCGGCGGCCGCGGGGTGCTGGAGACGCTCTACACCTTCCTGCAACCGCTCGCCCATCTGCTGACCCTGGCACTGACCGTGGTCCTGCTCGGCGTCCTCGCCGTCACGGCCGCGACCGGGCAGGGCACCACCGACGGACTCGGCAGGCTCCTGGAGCACTGGCCGCTGGTCCTGGCCCTGGCCGCCGCGTCGGTCCTCCCGTTCGTCCTGTGGGGCCCGCTCTACCGCCGGGACCACGCCCCCGACGCGTCCCTGGTGACGTCGCTGCTGTGGGGTGTGGCGCTGTGGCTGTACGCGTACCACCTGTTCGTCGTCTCGGCGCGGGCCTTCGCGCGCATGCTGCGCGGTCGCAACGGCTGGGCCAAGACCCGCCGCAACGCGGAGCCGCCGACCGCGGGCCCGGTCGCGCTGGAGTCCTGACCCCAGAAGGTCGGCGATCACCGGGTCCCGGCGACGACGAGGCCCCGTACCCCCTGCGAGGGGGGTACGGGGCCTCGTCGTCGGTGTGCTCAGCCCTGCGGCAGCTTCGCCAGCTGGGCGGTGATCCGCTCGATGTCCGCCTCGGCCTTGGCGAGCCGGCCGCGGATCTTGTCGACCACGTTGTCCGGGGCCTTGGCGAGGAACGCCTCGTTGCCGAGCTTGCCGCTCGCCTGCGCCTTCTCCTTCTCGGCGGCGCCCAGGTCCTTCGTCAGGCGCTTGCGCTCGGCCTCGACGTCGATGGTGCCGGACAGGTCGAGGGCGACCGTGGCCCCGGCGACCGGCAGCGACGCGGTGGCGTGGAAACCGTCCCCGGCGGGCTGGAGGCGCAGCACCTGGCGGATGGCCGCCTCGTGCGGGGCGAGCGCCGTACCGGCGAGGGTCAGCTCGGCCGGGACCTTCTGGCCGGGCTGGAGGCCCTGGTCGGAGCGGAACCGGCGAACCTCGGTGACGACCTGCTGGACCAGCTCGATCTCCCGCTCGGCGGCGTCGTCCCGGAAGCCGCTGTCCTTCGGCCAGTCGGCGACGACGACGGACTCCTTGCCGGTGAGCGTGGTCCAGAGCGTCTCGGTGACGAACGGGACGACCGGGTGCAGCAGTCGCAGCATCACGTCGAGGACCTCGCCGAGGACCCGGCCGGAGACCTTCGCCTGCTCGCCGCCCGCGAAGAACGTCGTCTTGGACAGCTCGACGTACCAGTCGAAGACCTCGTCCCACGCGAAGTGGTAGAGCGCCTCGCTGAGCTTGGCGAACTGGAAATCGTCGTAGAACGCGTCGACTTCGGCGACGGTCTTGTTGAGACGTGACAGGACCCACCGGTCGGTCACCGAAAGCTGCTCGACGGGCGGGAGTTCGCCCTCGATCGTGGCGCCGTTCATCAGCGCGAAGCGCGTGGCGTTCCAGATCTTGTTGGCGAAGTTGCGGGAGCCCTGGACCCAGTCCTCGCCGATCGGGACGTCGACCCCGGGGTTGGCGCCGCGCGCCAGGGTGAAGCGCAGCGCGTCGGAGCCGTACTTGTCCATCCAGTCCAGCGGGTTCACGACGTTGCCGAAGGACTTCGACATCTTCTTGCCGAACTCGTCGCGGACCATGCCGTGCAGGACGATGGTGTGGAAGGGCGGGACGCCGTCGTTGACGTACAGCCCGAACATCATCATCCGGGCGACCCAGAAGAAGAGGATGTCGTAGCCGGTGACCAGGACGGAGTTCGGGTAGAACTTCGCGAGGCTGTCGGTCTTCTCCGGCCAGCCGAGCGTGGAGAACGGCCACAGGCCGGAGGAGAACCAGGTGTCGAGGACGTCGCTGTCCTGCGTCCAGCCCTCACCGGTCGGGATCTCGTCGTCCGGTCCGACGCAGACGACCTCGCCGTTCGGGCCGTACCAGACGGGGATGCGGTGACCCCACCAGAGCTGGCGCGAGATGCACCAGTCGTGGAGGTTGTCGACCCAGTCGAAGTAGCGCTTCTCCATCTCCTGCGGATGGATCTTGACCTCGCCGTCGCGGACGGCGTCACCGGCCGCCTCGGCGAGCGGGCCGACCTTGACCCACCACTGGAGCGACAGGCGCGGCTCGACGGTGGTCTTGCAGCGCGAGCAGTGGCCGACGGAGTGGACGTACGGGCGCTTCTCGGCGACGATCCGGCCCTCGGCGCGCAGCGCGGCGACGATCGCGGAGCGGGCCTCCAACCGGTCCAGGCCCTCGAACGGGCCGGGGACGGTGATGACCGCACGCTCGTCCATGACGGTGAGGAACGGCAGGTCGTGGCGCTTGCCGATCTCGAAGTCGTTCGGGTCGTGGGCGGGCGTGACCTTCACGGCGCCGGTGCCGAACTCCGGGTCGACGTGGTGGTCGGCGACGACAGGGATGGTGCGGTCGGTCAGCGGCAGCTTGATCTGCTTGCCGACCAGGTGCTTGTAGCGCTCGTCGTCGGGGTGGACGGCGACGGCGGTGTCTCCGAGCATCGTCTCGGCGCGGGTGGTGGCGACGACGATGGTGTCGTCCCCCTCCCCGTACGTCATCGAGACGAGCTCGCCGTCGTCGTCCTGGTACTCGACCTCGATGTCCGAGATCGCGGTGAGACAGCGGGGGCACCAGTTGATGATGCGTTCGGCGCGGTAGATCAGCCCGTCGTCGTACATCTTCTTGAAGACGGTCTGGACGGCGGTGGACAGGCCCTCGTCCATCGTGAAGCGCTCACGCGACCAGGCGACGCCCTCGCCGAGCCGGCGCATCTGGCCGGAGATCTGGCCGCCCGACTCGTTCTTCCACTTCCACACGCGCTCGACGAACGCCTCGCGCCCCAGGTCGTGGCGGGACTTGCCCTCCTTGGCGAGCTCGCGCTCGACGACGTTCTGGGTGGCGATACCGGCGTGGTCCATACCGGGCTGGTACAGCGCCTCGAAGCCCTGCATCCGCTTGCGCCGGACGAGCGCGTCGATCAGCGTGTGCTCGAAGGCGTGCCCGAGGTGCAGGCTTCCGGTGACGTTCGGCGGCGGGATGACGATGGAGTACGGCGGCTTCTCGCTGTGCTCGTCGGCCTCGAAGTAACCCCGTTCTACCCAGCGCTCATACAGCTTCCCCTCTACCTCGGCCGGTGCGTACTGGGTCGGCAGTTCGGGGTTGCTGGCTGGCGTCTGCTGAGTGTTCTCGGTCACGGGGGACAGTTTACGGCCGTCGCAGTCGTGTGCCGAAACAGGTTTGTTCCGTAACGGTGTACCTCCCGGTGGTCCATCCGGGCGCACGTTCCGCGAGGATGTCTGAAACGTATAAGCACATCGATGAGCACGTCGAACAGGGGACACCGCACATGAGCCACAACCAGCCGGGACCGTACGGCGGTCAGCCGCCCCAGGGCCAGCCAGGACCCTACGGTCAGCAGCCCGGCCCCTACGGCGCCCCGCCGCCCCAGCCCCAGGGCCAGCCCGGCCCGTACGGCCAGCCCCAGCAGCCCAACCCCTACGGCCAGCCGCAGCAGGGCCAGCCCGGTTACGGCTACCCGCAGCAGGCTCCCCCGCAGGGAGTCCCCCCGCAGGGCCAGCCCGGCCCGTACGGCCAGCCCCAGCAGCCCAACCCCTACGGCCAGCAGCCGCCCGCACCCCCGTACGGCGGGCAGCCCGCGTACGGCGGCATGCCGCCCGCCCCGGAGCAGCCGAAGAAGAAGACCGGCCTGATCATCGGCGGCGTGATCGTCGCCCTGGCGGTCATCGGCGGCGGGGTCTACTTCCTGACGTCGGGCGGCGCGAGCAACAGCGACGTCGCGGACTCCACCAAGGGGTACAAGCTGACGCCCGCGGCGTCGGTGGACGACTACAAGAACAGCACCGGCTCCTCGATGCCCTCCGGTCCGGTGACCGGCGAGCAGAAGACCCAGCTCGAAGGGCTCGCTGTCAAGAACGCCCAGCAGGCCGACGCCCAGTACCAGTCCGGCGACAAGGAGAACCTGGCGAGCCTCAAGAGCGTGACCCTGTCGGGCTTCTGGGGCGAGGTCACCGACCCGGCCAAGGTCATCAACAACGCCTTCGAGAACGCCCAGTCGCAGTTCGGAAAGGGCGACGAGGGCATGGAGGCGAAGCTCGACGGCAGCCCCCGCGCCGTCACTCCCGAAGGCTTCAAGGGCGCACTGATGAAGTGCCAGGACATGAAGGTGACCAACAAGGAGGGCGACGGCACCCCCGCGAAGGGCCCGAAGGAATTCACGATCCCCATCTGCGTCTGGGCCGACTACAGCACCATCGGCACCGTCTTCGGCATCGACACAGGGCTCGCCCTGACCGGCAAGGGCATGGCCCAGGACGACATGGCCGCCCTGACGGCCAAGCTCTACAACACGTCCCGCACCAAGATCTGACCACAGCAGAACCACGCGAGGGGCGCCCGGCGATCCATCCGCCGGGCGCCCCTCGCGTCGTCGCTTCCGCCCTCAGGCCGACTTCTCGTGCCTGCCGCCGTCGTTCTTGCCGATCGTGCGCGGCTCGCGCGGGACCAGCGTGGGGTTCACGTTGTCGCGGACGACGTCCGCGGTGATGACGACGCGGGCGACGTCCTTGCGGGACGGGACCTCGTACATCACCGACTGGAGGACCTCCTCCATGATGGCCCGCAGGCCACGCGCCCCGGTGCCGCGCAGGATCGCCTGGTCGGCGATGGCCTCCAGGGCCGGGCGGTCGAAGTCCAGTTCCACACCGTCGAGTTCGAAAAGGCGTTGGTACTGCTTCACCAGCGCGTTGCGCGGCTCGACGAGGATCTGGAGCAGTGCCTCGCGGTCGAGGTTGTGGACCGAGGTGAGCACGGGCAGCCGGCCGATGAACTCCGGGATCATCCCGAACTTCACCAGGTCCTCCGGCATGACCTCCTGGAACTGGTCGCTCGCCTCGATCTCCCGCTTGGAGCGGATGGTCGCGCCGAAGCCGATGCCCTTGGCGCCCGCCCGGGACTCGATGATCCGCTCCAGACCGGAGAAGGCACCGCCCACGATGAACAGCACGTTCGTCGTGTCGATCTGGATGAACTCCTGGTGCGGGTGCTTCCGGCCGCCCTGCGGCGGGACGGAGGCGGTGGTGCCCTCCAGGATCTTCAGCAGGGCCTGCTGGACGCCCTCGCCGGAGACATCGCGGGTGATCGACGGGTTCTCGCTCTTGCGGGCGACCTTGTCGATCTCGTCGATGTAGATGATCCCGGTCTCGGCCTTCTTGACGTCGTAGTCCGCGGCCTGGATCAGCTTCAGCAGGATGTTCTCGACGTCCTCGCCGACGTAGCCGGCCTCCGTCAGCGCCGTCGCGTCGGCGATGGCGAACGGGACGTTGAGCATGCGGGCCAGGGTCTGCGCGAGCAGCGTCTTGCCGGAGCCGGTGGGGCCCAGCAGCAGGATGTTGGACTTGGCGAGCTCGATGGCGTCGTCCCGGCCCTGCGCGCCGCCGTTCTCACCCGCCTGGACCCGCTTGTAGTGGTTGTACACAGCGACCGAGAGGGCCTTCTTCGCGGGCTCCTGCCCGACGACGTACCCCTCCAGGAACTCGTAGATCTCGCGGGGCTTGGGGAGTTCCTCCCACCGAACCTCGGAGGTCTCCGCGAGCTCCTCCTCGATGATCTCGTTGCAGAGATCGATGCACTCGTCGCAGATGTACACACCGGGTCCCGCGATGAGCTTCTTCACCTGCTTCTGGCTCTTTCCGCAGAACGAGCACTTGAGCAGGTCGCCGCCATCACCGATGCGTGCCACGAGGTGCTTCCCCTTCGCCTGGGAGCAGCTTGGTTCAGCGGCTCCTGGTGCCTCTATCCGACGGTACCTTGCCTTGCCCCCCGTTCGGGCCCCCCTTGGCACGTTCACACGGCCGAAGCCGTGCGATCGCCTCGCGCCAAGGGGTGAAGGCGGACGTCAGGCGGCCATTCCGGCCGCGCTCTTGCGGGTCGACACGATCTGGTCGACGAGACCGTAGGCGAGGGCTTCCTCGGCGGTCAGGATCTTGTCGCGCTCGATGTCGTCGCGGACCTTCTCCAGCGGCGTGGTGGAGTGCTTGGCCAGCAGCTCCTCCAACTGGGTGCGCATCCGGAGGATCTCGTTGGCCGCGATCTCCAGGTCGGAGAGCTGCTCACGGCCGGTCTGGGACGACGGCTGGTGGATCAGCACGCGGGCGTTGGGCAGCGCCATCCGCTTGCCGGGCGTACCGGCGGCGAGCAGCACGGCCGCGGCCGAGGCGGCCTGTCCCATGCAGACGGTCTGGATGTCCGGCTTCACGAACTGCATCGTGTCGTAGATCGCGGTGAGCGCGGTGAACGAGCCGCCGGGGCTGTTGATGTAGATCGAGATGTCGCGGTCCGGGTCCATCGACTCCAGGCAGAGCAGCTGCGCCATGACGTCGTTGGCCGAGGCGTCGTCGATCTGCACGCCGAGGAAGATGACGCGCTCCTCGAAGAGCTTCGCGTACGGGTCGTACTCGCGCACGCCCTGCGAGGTGCGCTCCACGAAGCGCGGCACGATGTAGCGGTTGTCCACCTGCGGGCCGGTGTAGAGGCCGCTCGCGGAGGCGCCGGGGAAGTTGTTCATGTGGGTGTTCACCATCCTGGTGGCGTTCTGTGGCTGGATGTCTCGGCGTACGAGAGGTGCGCGGGGCGAGGAGCCCGGTCCGGTGGGTGCCGGATCAGGCGCCGGTGCCGCCGCCGCCCGGAACGCCCGATGCGATCGAGATGATCTCGTCGATGAGGCCGTACTCCTTGGCCTCCTCCGCGGTGTACCAGCGGTCGCGGTCGCCGTCGCGGATGATCGTCTCGACCGTCTGCCCGGAGTGGCGGGCGGTGATCTCCGCCATCCGCTGCTTGGTACGCAGCAGGTACTGGGCCTGGATCTTGATGTCCGAGGCAGTACCGCCGATGCCGGCCGAACCCTGGTGCATGAGGATGTCGGTGTTCGGGAGCGCGAAGCGCTTGCCCGCGCTGCCGCCGGTCAGCAGGAACTGGCCCATCGAGGCCGCCATGCCCATACCGATGGTGACCACGTCGTTCGGGATGTACTGCATGGTGTCGTAGACCGCCATGCCGGCCGTCACCGAACCACCGGGGCTGTTGATGTAGAGGTAGATGTCCTTGTCCGGCTCGGTGGCGAGAAGGAGCAGCTGCGCCGTGATCTTGTTGGCGATCTCATCGTCGACCTGCTGACCGAGGAAGATGATGCGTTCGCCGAGCAGTCGGCTGTAGACCTGGTCACCGAGGCCTCCACCGAGGGACGGCTCTCCGGCGGCGTAGGGCATCAGATTCGTCACGTATCCACCTGCTCGTCTCTGACGGCTCCGGCCGTCTCAGCGTCTTCGTACCGGGTGGGCGGGGGCTCCCCTGCCCTTCCTATTCATGGACCCTAACGCGCAGGTGGGACAACGCCATCCCGCTTCCCCAACTGTTCGCTGGGAGCGCAAGGTCCGCAGTCCGCACAAGGGTTGTGGGCCACCGTACGCCACCGGCCACCGGGTCCGGTCGACGGGGCGAAGCGGACGGGCCCCGGACGCACAGCGTCCGGGGCCCGTCCGACGGATGGCGCGAGGCTCAGGCCTCGTTCTTCTCCGCGGCCTCGGCCTTGTCGGCGGCCTCGGTCGCGGCGTCGGCGACGGCCTCGGCGGAACCGTCGGCGGCCTCGACCGTCTCGATGGCCTCCTCCTCGTCCTCCAGGTCGACGACCTCACCGTTGGTGTCGACGACCTTGGCGGCCTCGACGACCACGGCCAGCGCCTTGCCCCGGGCGACCTCGCCGACGAGCATCGGCACCTGGCCGCCCTCGACGACGGCCTGGGCGAACTGGTCGGGGCTCATGCCGGAGGAGGCGGCACGGCGCATGAGGTGCTCGGTGAGCTCCTCCTGGTTGACGTTCAGCTTCTCCTTGTTGACGATCTCGTCGAGGAGGAACTGGGTCTTGATGCCCTTGACGGCCTGCTCGGACGTCTCGGTCTCGAACTCCTCGGCGGTCTTGCCCTGGATCTCCAGGTACTTGTCGAGGGTCAGGCCCATCTGGCCGAGCTGGTGGTGCTCCAGGTTGTGCTTGCGGGTCTGGACCTCGTCCGCGAGCAGCTTCTCCGGGATCGGGATCTCGGCGAGCTTCAGCAGCTCGTCCAGGACGCGCTCCTGGGCCTGGGTGGCCTGGTCGTACTGCTTGCTGTCCTCAAGGCGCTTGCGGCTGTCCGCCTTCAGCTCGTCGAGGGTGTCGAACTCGCTCGCCATCTGGGCGAACTCGTCGTCGAGCTCGGGGAGCTCACGGGCGGCGACGGCGCTCACCTTGACGGTGACCTCGGCCGCCTTGCCCGCGGCCGAGCCGCCCTTCAGCTCGGAGGTGAAGGTGGCCTCGCCACCCGCCTCCAGGCCGGTGACGGCGGCGTCGATGCCGTCGAGCAGCTCGCCGGAACCGATGGTGTACGAGACACCCTCGGCCACGCCGTCCTCCAGGACCTCGCCGTCGACCTTGGCCTCCAGGTCGATCGTCACGACGTCGCCGTCGGCGGCGGCGCGCTCGACCGGGTTGGTGGAGGCGAAGCGCTCGCGCAGCTGCTCCACGGCCTTCTCGACGTCCTCGTCGCTGACCTCAAGGGCGTCGACGGTGACCTCGATGCCGGAGTAGTCCGGAATCTCGATCTCGGGGCGTACGTCAACCTCGGCGGTGAAGGCCAGCAGCTCGCCGTCCTTCAGCTCGGTGATGTCGACCTCGGGCTGACCGAGGACATTGAGCTCACCCTCGTTGACGGCCTCGGTGTAGAACTTCGGGAGCGCGTCGTTGACGGCCTCCTCCAGCACAGCACCGCGGCCGAACCGCTGGTCGATGACCCGCGAGGGGATCTTGCCCTTGCGGAAGCCCTTCACCGTGACCTGCTGGTTGATCTTCTTGTACGCCGCGTCGAGGCTGTCCTTGAGCTCCTCGAAGGGCACCTCGACAGTGAGCCGAACCCGGGTCGGGTTCAGGGTCTCCACGGCGCTCTTCACGGTTCGGTCTCCTTGTGGCTGACTTCTTGGGGTTCTGCTCCGCCGCACGGGGGGCGGCTTCGCGGACCGAGCCCGGTACATCAGACACACGGGCACGCATTTTGCATAGTAACGGCAAGGAGACGGAGTCCCACAATGCGCTCTCGCCGGTGGTCGTGATCCCGCCGGAGCGGGCCCCCGCCCCCGTGGGACGGGTCCGCGTTCCTGCCGGTTCCCGTCGGTTTCCCGCCGGTTCGTGCCGAATGGGTCCGTGTTGTGCCGATGGTCGGGGTGGCCGGATTCGAACCGACGACCTTCCGCTCCCAAAGCGGACGCGCTACCAAGCTGCGCCACACCCCGTCGGTGCGACACGTAGGGTACATGCAGCCGGACGGTGCGTCGGCCGCTTTGCGCGAGCGGCACGTCGAGCGGCACGGAACGCGACGGCGTGATCGCGGATCGGGTGTGCGGGCGGCGCCCGCGACCCGCTACGATGCTTCTCGTGCCGCCGGTCACCGGACCTGCGGTGCGGTGCTTGCGGGCGTAGCTCAATGGTAGAGCCCTAGTCTTCCAAACTAGCTACGCGGGTTCGATTCCCGTCGCCCGCTCCATGCCTGGGCCCGGTTCGACGAACTGCTCGTCGAGCCGGGCTCTTTGCGCTCTCCGGCCTTCGCGTTCCGTCGCGAGTACGGGCGGGCACGGTGGTCGGGCGCGGCACGGTCGGGTGCGGCGCGGCAGGGCGTGTCCGGGGAACCGCTCGCGTGCCCACGGCCGATTCCCCGCACGGCATGGGCGCCGGGCGGGTCAGAAGCCGATCGGAAGCCGATCGAAGACCGATCAGAAGCTGATCTGGTTGATGGTGTGCGCTATGGAGTCCATGAACTTCTGGATCGTCGGCGCCATGCCCGTCGACGCCAGGAAGAACCCGAAGAGCGCCGCGACGACCGCGGGCCCGGCCTTGATGGAACCGCCTCGGATCATGACCACCAGGATGATCGCCAACATCAGCACCACAGACAGCGAAATGGCCACAACTGATCACACCTTCGGTCGGTCCGCCTTGCCGGCCCGGAGGCATGCTGCCGAGCACCCCTCCGACCCGTCCATCGTGCCACCAACTCCCCTGTGACCGCTGCTGCGTGACGGACCGACGTGACGGGATCGCGCCATCCTCATGGCTTGTGCGACCCCGCGTGCGCCCGGGGCGCACGACCCGGCGGCGGAGGCAATCGCCCCGCCGCCTCCCCCGCGTTTCTGTGAGCGGGCTGTGCGTCGATAAATCACAACAACCTATCGCCGTGAAAGTTTCCGTATCCGCACACATGATTCACATGCAATTCTCAGACTTGCGCGCCATGAAATTGATCCCCCCGCGGCGCCCTCCACTATGCCCCATTCAAGAGGGATGAATCCGGGCATAATGGTCGGTTGTTCGCGGTTTCGCTTTTGATTGGACGCGAACATTCAATACCTGCCGACGGTTTTACGAATTGCGATCGGTGCGTCTATGGTGCTTTGAATGTTCCACGCTCCGAACGGATTTCAGAGGGCCCCGCTCCCATCGGCGACCCGGGAGTCGGAGCCCAGACACCGAGAGCCGATGACCTCCGCCGCGGCACCGCCCGCGACCGCGGGGAACGAGCCCGCGACAACCGTCCCGGCCAGGAAACGGGACGCGTACTTCGACAACGTCAAATATCTCGCCATCGTTCTGGTCGCGATGGCGCACGCATGGGAACCGGTGATGGAGGGAAGCCGGGCCACACGCGCGCTCTACATGGTCGCGTACACCTTTCACATGCCGGCGTTCATCATCGTCTCCGGGTATTTCTCGCGCTCGTTCGACATGTCCGCGGCCAAGATGAAACGCCTGGTCACCGGCGTCGCCGTGCCCTATGTGGTGTTCGAGACGGCCTATTCACTGTTCAAACGGTACGCGGACGACTCGCCCGATCATCCGATCAGTCTGATCGACCCCTGGTATCTGACCTGGTTCCTGGTCGCACTGTTCATCTGGCGGATCACCACTCCGTTGTGGCAGGCACTGCGGCATCCGTTTCCGGTGGCGATGACCATCGCCGTGCTCGCCTCTTTCTCACCGACGATCGGTGACGATCTCGATCTTCAACGGGTGTTGCAGTTCCTGCCGTTCTTCGTGCTGGGACTCCGGCTGAGGCCCGAACATTTCGAACTGGTCCGCCGACGCGAGGTACGCGTGGCCGCACCGGTGGTCTTCGCCGCGGCCCTGGTGGCCGCGTACTGGGTGGCGCCGCGGATGCAGCTGGGCTGGCTCTACCGCAGCAACAGCGCACAGGAGATGGGCGCCCCGTGGTGGTCCGGCGCGGTGATGACGCTGCTGCTGTTCGGCTGCGCGCTGCTGCTCACCATCGCCTTCCTGGCCCTGGTTCCGCGCCGCCGCACCTGGTTCACCGTTCTCGGCGCCGGAACGATCTGCGGCTATCTGCTGCACGGATTCCTGGTCAAGGGCGCCGGATACACCGGGGTGTTCGACGCCAATGACTGGTTGTCGGCGCCCGTCGGCCTGGTCCTCGTCTCCCTGGTCGCGGCCGGCGCGGTGACCTTGATGTGCACGCCGCCGGTACGGCGGGTGCTGCGCCCGGTCACCGAGCCGGAGATGGACTGGGCGTTCCGACGGGACACGGCGGGGCACTGAAGCCCCCAGAGGCGTCCGTGGACTCTGCGCGGGTCCGCCCGGACCGGCACGGAGCCCCACACGGACCTGCGCGGCACCGTGCGGGCCGGGGCCGCGCCCGTGCGGACCGGCCTCCGGACCTCGCCGACCGGCCTCCGGTCAGTCTTTCGCCGTGTTGGCTTGAATCGATCGTTCAGTGGGGGATTCCCCCGGGGTGAGACCGAGAAGCCGCCGCACGTGCGCATACTTCTCGGTCAGCCGGGTACGGGTCGCCGGTTCCAGTACGGCGAGGCGGGCCGGGTCGGCGTTGTGCGCCAGATCGGACTCCTTGACGAGCAGGGCGCCCGGCGTGGCGAGGATGCGGCGGGTGTACGCGGAAAGGTCCTCGCCCTCACGTCTGGTGACGGCGAGGACCATGTCCTTGACCTGCTGCGGCAACGCGGCGCCGACCAGCCATTCCTCCGGCAGGACCCCGTCCTCGACCGCGTCGTGCAGCCAGGCCGCGGCGATCTGGTCGTCGCTTCCTCCCCCGGCCCGGACGCCGTCGGCGACGGCGGCGAGGTGCTCGGTGTACGGGCGCCCCGCCTTGTCGCGTTGATCGGCGTGGGCCGCGCGGGCGATGGCCTCGATTTCGGCCAGTTCGAGGTTGCTGTGTGGCGTGGTCATGACCCGACTGTACGGACGGCCGCCCGGCCCGTTCCACGGACGGGCGGCCGTCCTGATTCCACGGCCGATCGGCTGCCGCGTCCGCTCAGGGACGGGCGGCCGGATCGCGCAGGGCCGCCCGGGCCGGGATCAGCGCGGCCGCGAGCCCGAGCACGACCGTCGCGGCGACGAAGGTCCCGTACAGCATCGGCGGGATGTACGGGGATTCACCGGTGAGCCCCCTCATCATCGGGTTCAGCGTGGCCAGCGCGATGGCGGTGCCGAGCCCGGCCCCGGCGACGGTGACGAGCAGGGCCTCCCAGCGGATCATGCCCAGGACCTGGCGCCGGGTGGAGCCGACGAGGCGGAGCATGGTCAGTTCGCGGCGGCGGTCGAGGACGGTCATCACGAGGGTGTTGGCGGCGGCGACGGCGGCGAATCCGCCGAGGACCGAGGCCATGACGGTGTTGGCCCAGGCGCTGAACTCGCGGTCCCTGTCCTGCGCGGCGGCATGGCCGGAGGCGTCGGTGACGGTGCCGAGCGCGGCGAGTTCCCGTACGGCGTCGGGGGTGGACCTCACCAGCAGTTCGGAGGCGTACGGCGCGGTGACACGGCTTCTGAGGTCGGCGGCCGGGAGGGTGACGAGGCTGGTGCCCTGGCCGCGGCCGTAGACGGCGACGATCTTCGGCGATGCCTCGGTGCCGTCCGGGAGGCGGAGCGTGAGCCGGTCGCCGGTCCTCCGGTCCGCGGAGTCGGCGAGGGTGGTGTCGATGGCCACGGTGCCGGGGCGCAGTGCTCCGAGGGAACCGGACCGGACGTCGAGGTCCTGGACCTTGGTCAGTGCGTCGCCGGTGCCGATGACGCCCTGGGCGGGGCTGCTCTGCAGCATGCGCTCGTCGCCGGAGCCGACGGGCACCAGGACGGAGGTGCGGATCAGGCCGACGGCGGTGGAGACACCGGGGATGTCCGCGGCCCGGTCGGTGGCGTCGGAGGCCAGTCCGGCGGGAGCGGTGACGATGTGGTCGGCGGTGATGGCGTCGCGCTGCTGGTGTGCGACCACCCGTTCCTGGCTGGTCTGCATGAACACGAGCGTGGAGGCGAAGGCCATGGCGAGCACGATCGGGGTGATCGCGGAGGCGAGTCGTCGGGAGTTCGCACGGGAGTTCGCGGCGGCCAGTGAGCCGGCGGCACCCGCGCCGCGCAGCGGGAGGCCGATGGCCGCGGCGCAGATCCGGGCGATCAGCGGGCCGAGCAGGCCGACGGCGAGCATGAAGAGCATGACGACGCCGAGCGCGGCGTTCGCCGCGTCCTCTCCGCTGTTGGCACCCGCGATGCCGGCCAGGACGATGCCGCCGACGAGCGCGGCGACGCCGAGCGGGGTACGGATCCAGCCGAACGGCGGCTGTTCCACGGCGGACTGGGCCAGGGCGAGTCCGGGCTTGATCCTGGCGGGGCGGCGGGACGCGAAGTACCCGGCGCCGAGCGCGGTGAGCATGGTGGCGGCGATGGCGGCGGCCATGGGCAGTCCGGACACGTGCAGGCCGACGGCTTCGGGGATGGCGCCCTTGTCCCGGAGCTGTCCGAACCACCAGTGGGCCAGGGCGGTTCCGGGCAGGCAGCCGAGCAGCCCGGCCAGTGGCGCGATGAGCAGGGATTCGGTGGCGATGGTGCGGCGCAGTTGACCGGGGGTGGCCCCGATGGCGCGCAGCATGGCGAACTCGCGGCCGCGCTGGCCGACGGAGAGGGCGACCGTGCCGGCGGCGGTGAAGACGGCGACCATGGTGGCGATGCCGCCGAAGGAGCCGCCGAGCCCCATGAGGAGTTCCTCGGCGCCCGCGAGGTTCGGGTCCTCGACGCCGCCGCGGCCGTCGCCGGTGTGGATCCGGGCCCCGGCGGTGTTTCCGATGCTCGCGCGCACCTGGTCGGCGAGGGCCCGGGGGGTGGTGCCCGGTGCGGCGAGCACGGCGATGGCGTCGATCCGGCCGGGGTGGCCGGAGAGCCGCACGGCCTCGTGGTCGTCGAACCGGACGGTGGCGTCGGCGGCGGTGGTGCCCGCGATCCGGAACTTCTTCGCGCCCACGGGGGTGTCGAGGACGATGGTGTCGCCGATCCGGCCCCCGGTTCCGGTGGGGACGACGACCTCGCCGGTGCGGGGCGCTTCGCCGGTGAGCAGTCGGGTGCCGGTCAGGGCGGTGGAGGCCCAGCCGTGAGCGGTGAGGGGGGTGCCGTCGTGGCGCACGGGGTAGCCGACGTCGCCGATCGCGGTGGCGGCGCCGGGCGCCGAGGCTGCCTTGCCGACCAGGGATTCGGGGAGGCGTGCGGTGTCGGGCACGAGCGCGCCCACGTCGGCCCTGCCCTCGCCACGGCCGATGGTCAGGTGGGCCTTCTGGTCGGCGGCGACCACGACGGGGGCCTTGGCGTAGCGCTCCGCGGGCACGGAGGCGCGCAGGCCGGTCTCCAGCAGGATGCCGCACGCGGAGACGATCGCCGCTGCCAGCAGGAGGGCGACGAAGGTCCCGGCGAACGACGCGGGTTTGAAGCGGACGGCCGCGCGGGCGAGGCCGTTGGGGACGCGCGGGACGAACATCAGGCTGCTGCTCCTGCGTGAGCGAGGGGGTGCGAGGTGACCGGGGCGGTCAGCGCGGTCAGCCGGGCGGCGATCTGCGCGGCCCCGGAGCGCGGCAGGCGGTCCTCGATCGCCCCGTCGGCGAGGAAGAGGACCTGATCGGCCCAGGCGGCTGCGGTCGGGTCGTGGGTGACCATGACGACGGTGGCGCCGAAGCTGTCCACCGCGTGTCGGAGCAGGCCGAGGATCTCGGCGGCGGTGGTGGTGTCGAGTGCGCCGGTGGGTTCGTCGGCGAAGATCACGTCAGGACGGGTGATGAGTGCGCGGGCGACGGCGACGCGCTGCTGCTGGCCGCCGGAGAGCTGGCCGGGGCGCCGGTCGCCCTTGTCGCCGAGCCCGACCGCGGTGAGCATCTCGGCGGCGGCGCTGCGGCTGCGGGCGGTACCGGTGCGCTGCCCGGCCAGGCGCATGGGCAGCAGGACGTTCTGCTCGACGGTGAGCGACGGGAGCAGGTTGAACGCCTGGAAGACGAAGCCGAGGCGGGTGCGGCGCAGTTCGGTGAGCCGGTTCTCGTTCATCCCGGTGATCTCGGTGCCGCCGAGGCGGACGGAGCCCGCGGTGGGGCGGTCGAGACCGGCCGCGCACTGCAGGAAGGTCGACTTTCCGGAGCCGGAGGGGCCCATGACGGCGGTGAAACCCGCGCGCGGGAGGGCGAGGTCGATGCCGCGCAGGGCGTGCACGGCCGAGCCGCCACGGCCGTACTGCCGTCGGACGCCGCGCAGTTCGACCGCGTAGTCGGTGTGGCCGGGCCGTCGGTGGGTGTCCGCCGGGTACCGCCCGTCCCGCTCCTGCGCGCCCTGTTTGGTGCGTCGCAGCCCCATGGTGTCCGCCTTCCGTTGTTCGCCGACCGGTCTTCCGGCCCGTTGCTCGTCCGGTTCTTCCGGCCGTTGATTCGAACGTACGGATCACGGGTGGGCGTGGACCATGGCGGCTGCTGGCGAATCAGGGGTGGGGGAAACCCCAGGCGTGACCGGGGGCCGGGCCTCTCGGGTCCTGGCAGGACGGCCGCCTCGCGAGGGCGGGGCGCGCCGGTCGCGCCCGAGTGGAAGGGCCCGCCCGGGCGCGACCGACAACGGGGACGGGAGCGCGGCCGACAACGGGGACGGAGCGGAACGGAGGCGGGAACGGGAGCGGGAACGGAGGCGTCATAGTTGCAACGTCAATCGTTCGGTAAACTAATTACTGACGCTTCCTTGACGCACTCTTGACCCAACAAAGGATCAAGCTCATCGGACACGCAGACACGCTCATCGCCATGGGCGGCGCCTTCCTCGCCGCCGCCGTCCTCGCCCGCTTCGGCAGCCGCATCGGACTGCCGACGATCCCCCTGTTCATCCTGGCCGGGATCCTGCTCGGCCCGCACACCCCGGGCATCGTGCTCGTCGCCGATCCGCACGAGCTGGAAATGCTCTCCGCGCTCGGCCTGGTGCTGCTGCTCTTCTACCTCGGCCTCGAATTCCATCTCGACGACCTCAAGGCCGGCGGCCGCAAGATGCTCGTCGCGGGCTCCGTCTATCTGGCGCTGAACGTGGGGGCCGGGCTCGGCTTCGGCTTCGCGCTGGGCTGGGGCACCTCGGAGGCCCTGGTCATGGCCGGGGTCATCGGCATCTCCTCGTCGGCCATCGTGACCAAGATCCTCGTCGACACGAAGCGCCTGGCCAGCCCGGAGACCAAGACCATCCTGGGCATCATCGTGGTCGACGACATCTTCCTGGCCCTCTACCTCGCCGGACTGCAGCCGGTCCTGTCGCACTCGGACAGTCTGGGCGCCGCGGTGCTCGACGGGGGCAAGGCGTTCGCCTTCCTGCTGCTGCTGGCGCTCACCGCCCGGTTCGGCACGAAACTCATCAGCAAAGTCATCCACACCAAGGACGACGAACTCCTCGTCATCTCCTTCCTCGGCGCCGCCGTCTTCGTGGCCGGGGTCTCCGAGTGGTTCGGGGTCGCGGACGCGATCGGCGCCTTCATGGTGGGTCTGATGCTCGGCAGCACGACGTCGGGCAAGCGCATCCTCACACTGGTCCACCCGCTGCGCGACGCCTTCGGGGCGATCTTCTTCTTCGCCTTCGGTCTGTCCATCAACCCCGGTGACCTGCCTGCCGTGATGTGGCCGGTACTGGCCGCCGTGGTGCTGACCGTGGCCATGAACGTGCTCTCCGGCATCGTCTCGGCGCGGGTCTACGGCTTCGGTTCGCAGGCCGCGGCGAACATCTCCACCACCCTGACGGCCCGCGGCGAGTTCGCGCTGATCCTCGCCACCATGGCCGCGGGCGCCGGCCTGGACGAACGGCTCCCGCCGTTCATCGCCGGCTATGTGCTCGTCCTCGCGGTCCTGTCACCGCTGGCCGCCGGACGGTCGCACTGGCTGGCCCGCTTCCTGCCGGGCGGACGGGACCGGGGTGAAGGCGATGACAGCCGGAACGGCGACGGGACGAAACAGGTCTCGGTCCCGGCCTGAGGCCACGGCCGACCCGGCCGCCGGGTCCTCGTCCACGGCTCGGGGAGGCTTCCGCACCACCCCGTGCGAAAGCCTCCCCGAGCGGCCTCCGTACCCGTCCCGGAAAGCCTCCGTACCCGTCCCGAGCGGCGGTTTCCCCCGACGGACGCGCACACGGTCCGGACGGTGTGCGCGTCGGCCCCAGCGCCCGGCCGGAGGTCAGCCGACAGGCTCTCAGGCGCTGCGCGACAACAGCAGCAGCGCCCGGTCGTCGTTGACGTCCTTGGCGCACGCCTCGATCAGGTGCCAGGCCGCGCCCTCGAAGCCGGTGGCGACATAGCGGTCGGCCTCGCCGGTCAACCGGTCGATGCCCTCCTCGATGTCCCGGTCGGACGCCTCCACCAGGCCGTCGGTGAACAGCATCAGCACGTCACCGGGGGCCAGCGAGCCCTTCACGGCGTCGAACTGCGCCCCGTCGTACACCCCGAGCAGTGGGCCCTCCGCGGCCTTCTCCTCCCACCGGCCGCTGCCGGAGTGGAGTTGCAGGGCCGGCGGGTGCCCGGCGGAGAAGAGCTCGTAATCACCCGATTCGAGGTCCAGGACCAGATGGATCGAGGTGGCGAACCCCTCGTCCCAGTCCTGTCGCAGCAGATAGCCGTTGGCCGCCGGGAGGAAACCGTGCGGCGGCAGCGAGCCGAGGAGCCCGCCGAAGGCCCCGGACAGCAGCAGGGCGCGCGATCCCGCGTCCATGCCTTTGCCGGAGACATCGGTGAGCACGGCCTCCAGGGTCCGGCCGCCGCTGGTGCGGGCGGCGACGACGAAGTCCCCGGAGAAGGACTGACCGCCCGCCGGGCGCAGTGCCATCTCGCAGTGCCAGCCCTGCGGCAGCCGGGGCAGGGCGCTCTGCACCCGGATGCGTTCGCGCAGGTCGAAGAGCATGGTGCTGCCGCGCCGCCACGGCACCCCGACCCTGGCCCGGAACTGGGCGAGGACGAGTCCGAAGAAGCCGCAGGCGGCGACCACCAGGACGATGCCGGGCGTCACCGTGCCCGGACCGTCCTGGTACGGGCCGAGTCCCAGCGACTCCACGATCAGGGCAGCGGCGGCGGCCGCGTACAGGCCGAGCAGGCTCGCCGGCCGCAGCAGCAGACCGCCCGCCACGATGGGCAGGCCGAGCGCCGCCGGGGAGAACCACAGCGGCTCCAGCAGGGTGGCGCAGGTGATGGCCGGAACGGTGAGCAGCAGGCCGACCAGGGCGACCCAGTCGGCCCCGTCGCCGCGGAAGTAGTCGACCCCGGATTTGCGCAGCGCGACGCGCGCCCGGTGCACCGATTTCCTGAATCGGGCCGGGTACGTCTCTGCTCCTGCGCGACGGGCCATTGCGGGGACCCTATCCACCCGAGGCCGTCAGGTGCAGGGGGACCCCATGACAATGCGTTCGAAAACGGGTCGACCAGGTGCTGCGCCCCTGGTAGGCATGGGGCATGACTACCGAGCTCCGCGTACTGCGCCCGTCCGAGTGGAACCAATGGTTCGAGTGTCTGGAACTCGCGTTCGGCGGGGTGGCGGAGCCACCGGAAGAACGTGAGCTTGTCGAAGAGCTGACCGAGCACGAGCGGTCGATCGGCATCTGGGACGGCTCCGACGTCGTCGCCACCTCGGGAGCGTTCAGCTTCCGGGTCGCCGTTCCCGGCGGGGCGCTGGTGCCCGCCGCCGGGGTGACGATGGTGAGCGTCGCCTCCACGCACCGCAGGCGCGGCCTGCTGACCTCGATGATGCGCCGCCAGCTCGACGACGTCCGGGCGCTCGGCGAGCCGCTCGCCGTCCTGACGGCGTCCGAGCCGGTGATCTACGGCAGGTTCGGGTACGGCGCGGCCACCCGGCAGATGTCCCTGACGATCGACTCGGACCGGGTGCGGCTGACGGTGCCGGACGGCACGGACGCGGTGCGGCTGCGCCACGCGAAGCCGGACGAGGCGACGGCCGCGTGCGAGGGCGTGTACGACCAGCTGGTCGCCGGCCGCCCCGGCACACCGGCCCACGGGCCCGGCTGGGAGCGGAAGTCGATGATCGACCCGGTGAGCACGCGGGAGGGCGGCTCGGCCCAGCAGTGCGTGCTGGCGGAGGTGGACGGCGAGGTCGTCGGCTATGTGACGTATCGCATCAAGCCCACGTGGGACATGTCCGGTCCCAAGGGCACGGTGCGGGTCGGTGACCTGGCGGCGCTGGATCCGGCGGCGTACGCGGCGCTGTGGCGGTTCGTCCTCGGCATCGACCTGACGTCGACCGTCGAGGCACGCAACCGGCCGGTCGACGACGCGGTGCTGCACCTGGTGTCGGACGTGCGGCGGTGCGGCATCCAGATCCGGGACTCGCTCCATGTGCGGCTGGTGGAGCTGGGGGCGGCGCTGGAGGCGCGGGCGTACCAGGCGCCGGTGGACGTGGTGTTCGAGGTGGAGGACGCGTTCTGCCCCTGGAACGCGGGGCGTTGGCGGCTCACCGCTGACGCGAAGGGCGCCGCGACCTGCCGGCGGACCGAGGACCCCGCCGATCTCGCGCTCTCGGTGCGGGAGTTGGGTTCGGCCTACCTGGGCGGCGAGTCCCTGACCGCGCTGGCGAAGGCCGGGCGGGTACGGGAGTTGCGGCCCGGCACGCTGGCGGAGGCGTCGCGGGCGTTCGCCTCGGACGTCGCGCCGTGGCTGCCGCAGGGGTTCTGAGGGCCCGGAAACGCGGTAGGGGGCGGGCCCGGAGCGCCGGAGCCGGGGCTCCTCAGGCCCGCTGGCAGTCCGGGCACCAGAAGAGGTTGCGGGCGGCGAGATCGGCGGTGCGGATCTCGCCGCCGCAGACGTGGCAGCCCTGCCGGGCCCGGCGGTAGACGTACACCTCGCCGCCGTGGTCGTCGACGCGCGGCGGGCGGCCCATCGCCTCCGGCATGTGCTCGGGGCGGACGGTGTCGATCCGGTTGTTCCGTACGCCCTCGCGCATCAGCACCACCAGATCGGCCCAGATCGCGTCCCATTCCGCGCGCCGCAGGTCCTTGCCCGGGCGGTACGGGTCGATGCCGTGCCGGAACAGGACCTCCGCGCGGTACACGTTGCCGACCCCCGCGATGACCTTCTGGTCCATCAACAGGGCCGCGACGGTGATACGGCTGCGGGAGATCCGCCGCCAGGCGCGCTCGCCGTCCTCGTCGGTCCGCAGCGGGTCCGGGCCGAGGCGGTCGTGTATCGCGCCCTTCTCCGGCTCGGTGATCAGCGCACAGGTGGTGGGGCCGCGCAGGTCGGCGTGGTGGTCGTCGTTCACCAGACGCAGCCGGACCGTGTCGGTGGGCGGCGGGGCGGGGGACGCGCCGAAGCCGAGCTTGCCGAAGAGGCCCAGGTGGATGTGGACCCAGCCGGTGTCCCCGAAGCCGAGGAAGAGGTGCTTGCCGTGGGCGTCGACGCCGGTGAGGGCCCGGCCGTCGAGCAGCGCGGCGCTGTCGGAGAACTTGCCCTGCGGGCTGCTGACCCGCACCGGCCGCCCGGCGAACCTGTCCCGGTGGTCCGCCGCGAGGCGGTGGATGGTGTGTCCCTCGGGCACTGCGGCGGCTCTCCTCGTTGGCGTGGTGCGGGTGCGAACGGCGACATGGCTGTGCCGCCGGGGGCACCGGCGGCACAGGGACGGGTGTCGGTCAGTCCTGCTGCGGGTGGTGGGCCGGGATCGGCGGGAGCTCGCCGGTCGTCTCGTACGCGGTCAGCATCTCGATGCGGCGGGTGTGGCGCTCCTCGCCGGAGTACGGGGTGGCGAGGAAGACCTCGACGAACTTGGTGGACTCCTCCACCGAGTGCATCCGGCCACCGATGGCGACCACGTTGGCGTTGTTGTGCTCGCGGCCCAGGGCCGCGGTCTGCTCGCTCCAGGCGAGCGCGGCACGCACGCCCTTGACCTTGTTGGCGGCGATCTGCTCGCCGTTGCCGGAGCCGCCGATCACGATGCCGAGGCCGTCCGGGTCGGCGGCCGTCCGCTCGGCCGCGCGGAGGCAGAACGGCGGGTAGTCGTCCTGGGCGTCGTAGATGTGGGGGCCGCAGTCGACGGGCTCGTGGCCATGGGCCTTCAGCCACTCGACGAGGTGGTTCTTGAGTTCATAGCCGGCATGGTCCGAGCCGAGGTACACGCGCATGTGTCCGAGTGTGGCACGAGCGAGGCCCGGCAGCCGTCATCGGGGTCGGCCCCTCCGGCCGGACCGCCCGGCCGGGAACGGCGCGTCCGTGTCACCGCCCGACCGGGTCCGTGCCGGTGTGGAGTCCGTGTGCAGGCCCTGTGCGGACGACACCGCGGGGAGACGATCCTGTCAATGGTTCGGGAACAAAGGGTTCCGATTCCGGTGTCCGGAAAGCTTCCCCGGAGCGCTCCCCACCGCGACGATCCGCGGCGGCGGGGCGCACGAGCGATCCGCACGGGTAACGAGCCGGGGAGCAGGGGAGGGCGGGCTCGCGACGCCCTGCGACTCCGCCTCCCGCGTTGTCGTCGATCGCGATGACTCCGCCCCCGTCCCCTCCTCCGCCTCGGATCCGAAGCCGCATGACGCCGCTCACTCCCCCTCTTGCCCCTCCAGACCGTAAGGACTCGAATTCCATGACGCCGCAGCCAACTCTGACCGGGCCGGACCGACGGCCCGACAAGCCCGGCGAACCCGACGGGTCCCGAGGGCCGGGCGGGGCGGACCCGGCGCAGTCCGCCGAGGGGCTGCGGGCGGGGCTCAAGAACCGCCATCTCTCGATGATCGCCATCGGCGGTGTCATCGGCGCCGGGCTCTTCGTCGGCTCCGGAGCCGGTATCGCCGCCGCCGGACCGGCGATCCTGCTGTCGTACGCCCTGGTCGGCATGATGGTCGTCCTCGTGATGCGGATGCTCGGCGAGATGGCGGCGGCCCGCCCCAGTTCGGGTTCCTTCTCCGCCTACGCCGACCAGGCGCTGGGCCGCTGGGCCGGGTTCTCGATCGGCTGGCTGTACTGGTTCTTCTGGGTCGTGGTGCTCGCCGTCGAGGCGACGGCCGGCGCCAAGATCCTGGAGGGCTGGGTGCCGGCCGTCCCGCAGTGGGCGTGGGCGCTGATCGTGATGGTGGTCCTTACCGCGACGAACCTGGTCTCGGTCGGTTCGTACGGGGAATTCGAGTTCTGGTTCGCCGGGATCAAGGTCGTGGCGATCGGCGCGTTCGTGGCCGTCGGGCTGCTCGCCGTCTTCGGGGTGCTGCCGGGCTCGGACAACCCCGGCTCCGGCTTCGCCCATCTCACCGACACCGGCGGCTTCTTCCCCGAGGGGCCGGGCGCCGTCCTCACCGGCGTGCTGATGGTGGTCTTCTCCTTCATGGGCAGCGAGATCGTCACCCTCGCCGCGGGCGAGTCGCAGAATCCGCAGCGCGCCGTCCGCAGGGCCACCAACAGCGTGATCTGGCGGATCGCCGTCTTCTACCTGGGCTCGATCCTCGTCGTGCTCACCCTGCTGCCGTGGAACGACGCGTCGATCGTGAAGGACGGCAGCTACGTCGCCGCCCTGAACTCCATCGGCATCCCGCACTCCGGGCAGGTCATGAACGTCATCGTGCTGACGGCCGTGCTGTCCTGTCTGAACTCCGGCCTCTACACCGCCTCGCGGATGGCCTTCTCGCTCGGCGAGCGCGGGGACGCGCCGAGGGCGTTCGCCCGGGTGAACGGGCGGGGCGTGCCGCGGGCCGCCATCCTGTCCTCGGTCGTCTTCGGGTTCGTCGCCGTGTTCTTCAACTACCGGTGGCCCGACACCGTCTTCCAGTTCCTGCTGAACTCGTCCGGCGCGGTCGCGCTGTTCGTCTGGCTGGTCATCTGTTTCAGCCAGTTGCGGATGCGGGGCATCATCCTGCGCGAGTCGCCGGAGCAGCTGACCGTGCGAATGTGGTTCTTCCCGTATCTGACCTGGGCGACCATCGCGATGATCACGTTCGTCCTGGTGTACATGCTGACCGACCCCGGCGGGCGCGAGCAGGTGTTGCTCTCGTTGCTGGTCGCGGCGCTGGTGGTGGCGGTCTCGCTGGTGCGCGGGACACGGCGGCGGAAGGCCGTGTCCGGAGGTTCCGCACGGGACCCGCGCGGCTGAGCCCGGGCCCGGACCGGGAGTCCGAGCCGGAGACCGCGCGGCTGAGCCGAGGTGCCGAGCCGGGGGTCCGAGCCGGAAATCCGAGCCGGGAACCGCACGGCCGAACCGGGGCCCGAACGCGAAGGAGGCTCGCCGGTCCGTGGTACGGGACCGGCGAGCCTCTTCGACGTGCGGCGGGGGCGCGGGGTCAGCCCCGGCGACCGGCCAGCTTCCACGCCGTCGGCAGCGCGCCCATCGCGAGGGCCGCCTTCAGCGCGTCACCGAGCAGGAACGGCACAAGACCGGCCGCGACGGCCGCGCTCAGCGACATGCCCGTGGACAGCGCGAGGTACGGGACGCCGACCGCGTAGATGATCGCGGAGCCCAGCACCATCGTGCCCGCGGTGCGCAGCACGGAGCGGTCTCCGCCGCGCCGGGCGAGGCCACCGACGACGGCGGCGGCGAGCAGCATGCCGAGAACGTAGCCGAACGACGGGAAGTCCATGCCGGACCTGGCCTCGGAGAACCACGGCACGCCGGCCATGCCGACGAGCGCGTACACGGCGAGGGAGAGGGCGCCGCGGCGGGCGCCCAGCGCGGTGCCGACGAGGAGCGCGGCGAAGGTCTGACCGGTGACCGGAACCGGGGAGCCGGGGACCGGGACGGCTATCTGGGCGGCGATCCCGGTGAGCGCGGCGCCACCGAGGACCAGGGCCGTGTCGACGGCGTAACGGTGGCGGGCGGCGGGCAGCAGGTCGGCGAGGACCGCTCCGGTACGGGCAGGGGCGGCAGCAGTGCTCATCGGGACTCCGCGGGGGTGAGGGAGGGCAGGTGGGGACAGACTGGACCCGACGTTAGCCCACGGGTTAACGGTCGATCACCGTCAGCGGCTCACAAAGCGGCGGTCGGGGCCTTGGTCGGGTCCATACAAAGAGCGTCGGACAATCACACGACGGCGTGACGCTCGTCACGGCGGTGAGGGCTGATCGCCTCAGGTTTCCCTCCTGGCCACCCCTCGGAAGAACTGTAGGTTCCCGCCAAATTCGGCGCGCCGACTCATGGAGGGCATTTCCCGGCGTCACGATGTGCCCGGATGTGCACCTTGTGTGAGCATCGTGCCCGTATAGCGGACGGCGGTTCCTCATGAACGGGGTGCGTGCCCAGACTGTGCGCGCAGGCATCGACCGCCCGCCCCCACCCCGTTCGTCCCTTCCCCAGCTCCCCCGCGTCTCGCCGCGTCCCCCCACGTCTTCCCCTACCGAACAGAGCTCGTCCATGTCCCGGAACCCCGCGTCTCCCCCCACCGACTCCGCGGCCGACTCTCCGGTCGCCCCCTCGTCCGGCTCCCCCGCCACGGATCCCGCCCCGGGCCCCGCCGCCGGTGCCGACTCGGCCCTCACCCACGGGCTCAAACAGCGCCATCTCTCGATGATCGCCCTCGGCGGTGTCATCGGCGCCGGGCTCTTCGTCGGCTCCGGAGCCGGTATCGCCGCCGCCGGACCCTCGATCATCGTCGCGTACGCCGTCTCCGGACTGCTGGTGATGCTCGTGATGCGGATGCTCGGCGAGATGTCGGCCGCGAACCCGGCGTCCGGCTCCTTCTCCGTGCACGCCGAACGGGCGATCGGGCCGTGGGCGGGGTTCACCGTGGGCTGGGCCTTCTGGGTGCTGCTCTGCGTCGCCGTCGGGCTGGAGGGCATCGGCGCCGCGAAGATCGTCACCGGATGGCTGCCCGGTACGCCGGAGTGGGCCTGGGTCGCGCTGTTCATGGTGGTCTTCCTGGGCGCGAACCTGGCCTCGGTGACGAAGTTCGGCGAGTTCGAGTTCTGGTTCGCCGCGCTCAAGGTCGCGGCGATCACCCTCTTCCTGGTCCTGGGCGTGCTGGCGATCCTCGGCGTGCTGCCCGGCACGGACGCCCCCGGCCTCACCCATCTCGGCGGCGAGGGCGGCTTCCTGCCGAACGGCGGCGAGGGACTGGTGATCGGACTGCTCGCCTCGGTCTTCGCGTACGGCGGTCTGGAGACCGTCACCATCGCCGCCGCCGAGTCCGAGAATCCGGTACGGGGCGTCGCCGGGGCGGTGCGGACCGCGATGTGGCGGATCGCGCTGTTCTACGTCGGCTCGATGGCGGTCGTGGTGACGCTGGTGCCGTGGGACGACCCGGAAGTCGTGGATGTCGGTCCGTTCTACGCGGCCCTGGACAGCCTCGGGATCGGCGGTGCCGCGCAGATCATGAACGTGGTGATCCTGGTCGCCCTGCTGTCCGCGATGAACGCCAACATCTACGGCGCCTCGCGCATGGCCTGTTCGCTGGTCTCCCGGGGGCAGGGACCGCGACGCCTGGGCCGGATCTCCTCCGGCGTCCCGCGCACGGCCGTCCTGGTCTCGTCCGTGTTCGGCTTCCTGTGCGTGCTGCTCAGCTACTGGCGCCCCGACGACGTCTTCCCGTGGCTGCTCAACATGATCGGCGCGGTGATCCTCGTCGTCTGGATCTTCATCGCCGCCTCCCAGTTGGTCCTGCGCGGCCGACTGCGGCGCGAGGCACCGGAGAAGCTCGTCGTGCGGATGTGGCTCTTCCCGTACCTGACCGTGCTGGCGATGACGGCGATGGCCGGGATCTTCGTCCTGATGCTGTTCCAGCCCGGCACCCGTGACCAGTTGATGGCGACCGGCGCCCTTACCGTCGTACTGATCGCCGTCGGTGTCGTACGGCAGCGGCGGGCGGCGGCCGTCAGGGGCTGAGGCCGGCGTCTCCGGCGCCGCGCGGCCATCGTCAGGAACCCGTGCCCGGCACGATCGCGGGGCGGGAGGGACCGGGGGCGCACGGCACGTTGAGCGAGAGCAGTTCGCCGCCCCGCTCGCCGATCCGCACCTCACTGATCGCCGTGTTCCGCAGCTTCGGGAACACCTGGCGGTAGGAACCCAGCGGAATGGACAGCAGCTCGCAGAGCACCAGCCGCAGCAGGCTGCTGTGGGCGACGACGAGGACCCGTCGCCCCGGGTGTCCGTGCGCGATCCGGCGCAGCGCCATCGTCCCCCGGGCCGCTGCCGTCCTGGGGTCCTCGGCCCCGGGGAAGGGGTGGACCACCGGATCGGCACGGTATGCCTCGGCCCGCCCCGGATGCCCGGCCGCGAACTCCGCGAAGGTGCGTCCCTCCACCTCGCCGAAATCGCATTCCCGCAGATCGGGCTCGCGCCGCGGGACAAGTCCGAGGGCCCGGCAGGCGGGCTCGGCGGTCTCGGTCGCGCGGCGGAGCGGCGACGTCCAGATCGCGTCGACCGGATGCCGGGCCGCCCACTCGCCCAGTTGCCGGGCCTGGCGGCGCCCCTCGTCGGTGAGCGCGATGTCGCTGACCCCGGCGTAGCGGTTCTCCGCGTGCCAGACGGTCTGCCCGTGGCTGACGAGCAGCAGCAGGGCCGGGCTCCCGGTCATGACGTCTCCGTTCGGGTACGGGCGTGGGCGGCGGGCGGGCCGGGAAGCCGACCGCGCCGCTCCGCACGGGGGCGGGGACGCCAGGCGTCTCGCCCGGAAGAGTCCATGCCAAATGAGCATGATTGGCCGTGAAATCGCCAAGATCTCGCCGTTCATGCTTTCATTCGGCGGTCAATCGATCACATACGCCCCGATTTTCCCACCTCAGGGCCCGTACGTTTCGAAGGAGCGATGGTGCTGATAGCACTCCTCGTCATGGCCGCGGAGGTGGCCGTACTGATCTTCTACGCCGTCCGCAGGGGCTCCGGGGCGGAGCTTCCCTCGCTGAGCCGGACGAACACGGCGAACCTGCTCCTGGCGACCATGGCGACCACGGCCGGCTTCGCACTGACCGGGAACCAGGAAACCGAGGCCGGCGACCTGATGGCGCTGGTGGTGGGCGGTTGCGTCCTCCCCACGCAGGCGGGTGCCGCGGTGCGGAGTCTCGTGCAGCGGTGGACGGCGGCCGACTGGCTCATCGCCTGCGCGGGCGGCCTGGCCGTGGGCTCGCTGAATCAGAACGCCCCCTGGCCCTGGAGTTGACGCCGGGACGCCCCACCGCCTCCACGGGCCGTCGGGGCGGCCCCCGCCCCCGCCCCACCTCCGCCGCGATCCGGGCGTCACGACACGACGCCGGTCCTAAGACGAAGGACTGATCACCATCGACCACTCCTGCTGTTAGCCTGCTTCTGCATCTTGATTGCAATAACAACAGGAAAGCAGCTGGAGGGTTCGAACCATGGCCACGTACACGCTTCCGGAACTCCCGTACGACTACGCGGCGCTCGAACCGGTCATCAATCCGCAGATCATCGAGCTCCACCACGACAAGCACCACGCCGCGTACGTGAAGGGCGCGAACGACACCCTGGAGCAGCTGGAGGAGGCGCGCGACAAGGGCTCCTGGGGGTCGATCAACGGGCTCCAGAAGAACCTGGCGTTCCACCTCTCCGGCCACATCCTGCACTCGATCTACTGGCACAACATGACCGGTGACGGCGGCGGCGAGCCGCTCGCGGCGGACGGTGTGGGCGACCTCGCGGACGCGATCACGGAGTCGTTCGGCTCCTTCGCCGGTTTCAAGGCCCAGCTGACGAAGGCCGCCGCCACCACGCAGGGCTCCGGCTGGGGCGTCCTGGCGTACGAGCCGGTCAGCGGCAAGCTGATCGTGGAGCAGGTCTACGACCACCAGGGCAACGTCGGCCAGGGCTCCACCCCGGTCCTGGTCTTCGACGCCTGGGAGCACGCCTTCTACCTCCAGTACAAGAACCAGAAGGTCGACTTCATCGAGGCCATGTGGGCCGTCGTCAACTGGCAGGACGTGGCGAAGCGCTACGCGGCCGCCAAGGAGCGCGCCGACGTGCTGCTGCTCGCCCCCTGACCGGGAGGGGCGTGGACGTTCCGCCCCGTGAACGTCCTGCCTCGTGATCGTCTTCTCAACCTTCACCGGGCAGGCGGATGAAGGGAGAACCCCCGTCAGGACGTGACTGGCGGGGGTTCTTCTTGTCGTGCGGCCGCGCGCCGGACCGGGCCGCCGGTGACGGATCAGGCGGTGGGGGCATGTGCCAGCAGGGTGCTCAGCACCTGGCCGGCGTGCGTCCAGAGCACCGACCCGCCCGCGTCGGGCACCAGATGCCGGACCGCGCCCGGGATGCGCGCGGTGAGACCGGCGCCCAGGTCGGGCGAGTGGCTGGTGTCCTTCTCCCCGTACCAGAGGTCGACGGGTACGGCGATGTCCGACAGCGCGATGCCCCACCGGCCCATGGCCAGCGCGGTGTCCCGGGCATAGCCCGCGGCGGCCCCTTGCACGAAGGCCTCGTCCAGGGCGCGGCGGTAGGCCGCGGCGAAGTCCGGCTGCCGGTAGACGGCGAGGTCGCACGCGGGGCTGTGGGACATGACCATGTCCCACATGGCCTGCGCGCTGAACCCGGCGAAGACCTTCTCGGCGGCGGCCGGGTCGGACACCGCCAGGTCGACCAGGCCCCGCAGGTCGTCCGGAAGCGCGTCGGCGAACCGCGGCTCGGCGACCTCGTCCGCCCCGGACACCACCGCGAGCGCGCCGACCACCCCGGCGGCGGCGCAGGCCAGGGCGAAGGGCGCCCCCTGCGAGTTGCCGACCATCAGCGGCCGGTCCAGGCCGCGCCGGGCACAGAACGCGCGGATGTCCTCGGCGAAGTCGCCGAAGGTACGGCCCGGCAGCGGCGAGGAGGCCCCGAGCCCCGGACGGTCGAAGGAGATCAGCCGCACGCCGAGCCCGTCCACGACCTCGTCACCGAAACCGAGGTGCCGGCTGGTGGCGGCCCCCGGCGACAGCAGCACCGGCGCCCCGTCCTGCGGACCCCATTCGGCCCAGCCCAGCAGTCGTCCTCCCGCCAACTCTTCCGTACCGATACGAACTGGATCATTCACGCGCAAAATCATGCACCCGATCATGACCAGGCTCGCCCGGTCATGTCGAACGACTTTCCGGCGGATGCCGGAACGAACCGCTTCGGACGGCCCCGGCGGCCGGATGGCCGCCCGAGGACGCCGCGGCGAGGTGCCGTGGATGTCGTCGTGCGCCCCCAGGGATTGCGGGACAGCCCCCTAGGCTGCTCGACAAGCGAGTGACGGGGGAAACACATGGCTTGGGACGAGTGGGAGCAGATCAAGGCTGACGCGGCCACGCGGCAGTCCACGCCGATGCGACTGAACCAACTCGCCCCGGCCGCCGGAGGAGGAGGTGTCAGCGCCCCGGACCTGGCTTCCAGCCCGGCAGCGAAGAAGGCGGCGGCGAAGGCGATCGGGGAGGACCTGGAACCCGGCGTGGAGCGGGAGGGCGGGCACGCCGCCGAGCAGACGAAGTCCACCGTCAAGGAGTTCGGGCCGAAGGACGGTTACGGCTGGGACACGTCCGGCGCGTTGAAGAGGGCGCACAAGACCTGGGAGGGCCAGATCAAGATGTTGCTCGGCCGCCTGGCTTCCGAAAAGGAGCTGCTGAGCGAGACCGGCACGAGCTTCCGGAACAACGACCTCGGCATCGCCGCGCAACTGACCCGGCAGTCACGCATCCACGGCATCTGAGCAGGGGGAGTTGTGCCGACTTACCACGAAGCGATGAGTACCGATCTGTCCGCACTCTCCGCCGGAGCCGGCAAGTGGGAGGAAGCGGCGGTCGAGTTAAAGAAACTCGCGGACCAGTACGAACGTGATGTCCACGGCATCTCGATCGGCGATTCCTGGGTGGGGCTGAGCGCACAGGCCGCCAACGGCAGGTTCACCGTCACTCTCAAGGAGATCCGGGGAGCGCACCAGGAGGCAAAGGCGATCGCCGAGATCCTGCGTGACGCGCACACGGAACTCACCGACCTCCGGAAACGAGTCGAGGCGGTACGCGACGACGCCACCGAAGCGGGGATGCGCGTCTCGGACAGCGGCGTCGTCGCCTTCGACTCCACACGTCTCACACAGAGCGAGCGCGTGGCGTACGTCCATGACCCGTCCTTCCGGGAAAGCGCCCGCACGGCGGCGGACGCGTGGACGCAGAAGCTCGCGCAAGCCGTGAAGGCGATCTCCGACGCCGACGACGGCATCCGCCTCGCCCTGGATGCCGCGGTTCTCGACTCCGACCTGATGGACGGCACCCTCAACGGTTTCAACCGGAAGGCCACGACCAGCCCCTACCCGTCCCTGCGGGCGGCCGGAAAGGCCTCCCACATGCCCAAGGACCGCAAGGAGGTGGCCAAGTGGTGGCACGACCTGGATCCGGTGACCCGCAGCATCCTGCTCCAGGAACGGGGCGACGAGTTACGTGCGGCAGGAATCATGGATCCCCAGTACTCATGGCATTCCCCGGACCCCGGGTCGGGGCCGTTCGGCGTGGAGAAGCCGACCGCACAGGATCTGAAATACCACGCCCTGGCCGTGGGTATCGCGACGGCCGGCGACTTCACCGGCGAGAACCAGGCGTCTCGCAACATGATGCACTATTTGGGCGGCACCGGAGAGCCTCTCGACCTCGATGTGAACAGCATGCTGCACGACGACGAATCGTTCCGGTCCGATATAGAGGAAGTGCACATCGCGAAAAACCAGCAGCGGTGGCGCAGAGAAGCCCTTGCCGAGTTCGAGAAAGCCGGGGGCGACAGGCCGGTCTCAATGCCGGTGGAGAGCAAGCACGTCGGCAGAACATTCACACCTGGCACGGACTGGTATCACGCCGTCGGATCACACGAGCAGAACATCTCGGGCATGGTAACGGTGAAACCTGGAAACGACGGACATCCGAAGGTTTCCCTCGAATACCAAGTGAACGTGTGGGACCGCTACAACTGGGACAAGGGAAAGTCCACAGATTTCCCTGGCGGATTCGTCATCGAGGACAAGGACATGGGCCACCTCCACACCGTCGGTATCGCCCAGGAGTTCGACATGCGCGGCAGCAGCGCAACACTCACCCACGACCTGGGCGACAACACGCACCCCGACGCGAAACCCGCCGACCCGGGCCGAAAAGGCGGTCGCGAAGACATCTCACGAGGCGACGAGAAAAACCGATGAACAAAAACAGAAAACACAAAGCCCTGATCACTGTACTCGCGTCCGCCATACTCCTCACCGCCTGCTCCACCAACAAACCAACCCCCACCCCTCACCGAAACACCCACCCGTACTGGGAAAAGAGCGCCGGAGCCCCCGAAGCCGCAGCATTCATGAAGGTGAAAATCCCCGACGGAGCAACCGACGTACAAGGGGCCGTCCAGATCAACCCCCGGGAAGACAACTACATCCTCACCTTCCAAACCGACAAGAAAACAGCGAAACTCGTCGCACAGGACCTGCGCTCCCCCGATCCGCTGGAACCGTGGGGGATCAATTCCTCACCGCACATCGAATACTTCGGGCACCTCGGTCTTGCGGAGCCGGAAACACTGAAAGACTCCTTGCACGCCGGCGTCTGCCCTCCATGCGTCAAGGACAACCGACGGCGCACCGTCGCATGGATCGAGATCTACATCGAAAACCTGGACGCCGACCGGGCCCGGGTATACCTGCACGCCTTCTGACCGTCCTCCCGCGCGTATTACGGAACCAGAATTCCCTGGCGGATTCGTCATCGAGGGCAAGGGCAAGGGCAGGGACCATCTCCACACCGTCGGTATCGCCCAGGAGTTCGACATGCGCGGCAGCAGCGCAACACTCACCCACGACCTGGGCGACAACACGCACCCCGACGCGAAACCCGCCGACCCGGGCCGAAAAGGCGGTCGCGAAGACATCTCACGAGGCGACGAGAAAAACCGATGAACAAAAACAGAAAACACAAAGCCCTGATCACCGTACTCGCGTCCGCCATACTCCTCACCGCCTGCTCCACCAACAAACCAACCCCCACCCCTCACCGAAACACCCACCCGTACTGGGAAAAGGACGCCGGAGCCCCCGAAGCCGCAGCATTCATGAAGGTGAAAATCCCCGACGGAGCAACCGACGTACAAGGAGCCGTCCAGATCAACCCCCGGGAAGACAACTACATCCTCACCTTCCAAACCGACAAGAAAACGGCAAAAGCCGTCGCACAGGACCTGCGATCCCCGAACCCGCCGAAAGCATGGAAAGTCAACCCGCTGCCACAATCCGAACACTTCAGGCACCTCGGCCTTGCGGAGCCGGAAACACTGAAAGGCGCTCTGCACGCCGGCGTCTGCCCCCCATGCACCGAAGACAACCGACGGCGCACCGTCGCATGGATCGAGATCTATATCGAAGACCTGGACGCCGACCGGGCCCGGGTATACCTGCGCGCCTTCTGATCAGGCGAGGACCGCGCGAACGGCGCCTTCCACACAGCCGTCCCGCACGAACGGCGCCTTCCGCACGGCCGTCCCGGGCGCCCGCGCGGGTCAGTCGGTGACGAGGGCCATCATCAGCCCGTCGTATCCCTTGCTGCCGACCGTCTGGAGCGCGGTGGCCGTCAACGTCGGTTCGGCGGCGACGAGTTCGGTGAACCGGCGCACACCCCGCACCTTCGGGTCGTCGCTGTCGCCATCGACCACCTCGCCGTCGCGCACGACGTTGTCGGCGATGACCAGGCTGCCGGGACGGGTGAGCTTCAGCGACCAGGCCAGGTAGTCGGGGTTGCTCGGCTTGTCGGCGTCGATGAAGACCACGTCGAAGGGGCCATGCCCCTCCGCCGCGAGCTCCGGCAGCGTGTCGAGGGCCCGACCGACCCGGATGTCGACGACATGGGCGAGCCCGGCCCGCTCGATGTTGGCCCGCGCCACCTCCGCGTACGCCGGGTCGGCCTCCAGCGTGACGACCCTGCCGCCCTCGGGCAGTGCGCGCGCCAGCCAGATGGTGCTGTAGCCACCCAGGGTCCCGATCTCCAGCACGGTGCGCGCACCCTGGAGCCGGGTCAGCAGATGGAGCAGCTTGCCCTGGTTGGCGGCGACCTGGATCGCGGGGAGCCCCGCCTCGTCGCTTGCCGCGACGGCCGCGTCAAGGGCCTCGTCGGGTCCCACCAGAAGCCCGTTGAAGTAGTCGTCGACCTCGGTCCATCGAGCCGTCGTCATGTGTGTCTCCTCTTCCGGGCGCCTCTTGGACGCCTCACCGAACACCCAGGGTTCCCAAAAGAAACTTACCCCATACGGAGTGGGTGCGATGATGGGCGCCATGAACTCCGTACCCGCCGCTCCGGCCGATCCCGCCGTGCTGCACCCGATGCCCGGCCAGCCCCGGGTCGTGCTGCTGAAGCCGCTGGTGAAGTCCGGGCTGATCGAGGTCGGGGACTTCTCGTACTACGACGACCCGGACGACGCGACCGCGTTCGAGACCCGCAACGTGCTGTACCACTACGGCCCCGAGAAGCTGGTCATCGGGAAGTTCTGCGCGCTGGGCACCGGGGTGCGGTTCCTCATGAACGGCGCCAACCACCGGATGGACGGCCCGTCCACCTTTCCGTTCCCGTCCATGGGTGGCTCCTGGTCCGAGCACTTCGACCTGCTGACCGGGCTGCCGGGCCGGGGCGACACGGTCGTCGGCAACGACGTCTGGTTCGGGTACGGCTCCATGGTGATGCCCGGCGTACGGATCGGGCACGGCGCGATCATCGGCGCCGGCTCCGTCGTCACCTCGGACGTGCCCGACTACGGCATCGTCGGAGGGAACCCGGCCCGGCTGATCCGCACCCGGTACGACGACGAGACCGTCGCCCGGCTGCTCGCCGTCGCCTGGTGGGACTGGCCTCTCGACCACCTCACACGCCACATCCGCACCATCATGTCCGGCAGCGTCGACGCGCTCGAAGCGGCCGCCCCGGAAGGGACACCGTGACCATCACCGTTCGCGAACTCGTCTACTACCCGGTGAAGGGCTGCGCCGGAACCCCGGTCGACTCCGCCCAGGTCCTCGGGACCGGCCTCGAACACGACCGCACGTTCATGGTGGTGAACGCGGACGACGGCGCCTTTCGCAGCCAGCGCACACACCCCGTGATGGCCTCGCTCCGGGTCGAAGTCCTGGACTCGGGAGCGTCGTTGTCCCTGACCGCCGAGAACGTCGGACCGCTGCGGCTGGACGCGGACCCGGACGGCCCGCGCCGCGAGGTCAGCATGTTCGACCGTCCGCTCGGTGTGGCCGCCGACCAGGGCGACAAGGCCGCGGAGTGGTTCTCCGACGCGCTCGGCGCGAAGTCCCGCCTGGTGCGTGTGGTGCCCGGCTTCGACCGGGACGGCTGGGGCGACACCCCGGGCAAGCTCAACTTCGCCGACGCCCACGCGGTCCTGGTCGCCTCGACGGCCTCCCTCGACGACCTCAACGCCCGCATCACCGCCCGGGGCGCGGCCCCCGTTCCGATGAACCGCTTCCGTGCCAACATCGTCCTGACCGGCGACGACGAGCCGCACTTCGAGGACCGGGTACGCCGGATGCTCGTCGGCACGGTGGAACTCGCCCACTCGGTACGGGCCACACGGTGCGCCGTGCCCATGGTCGACCAGACCACCGGCCGGCGCGTGGGCCCGGAGCCGATCCGCACCCTGTCGACGTACCGCCGCGAGCCGGAGTATGGCAACAGGGTCAGCTTCGGCGCGAAGAACGCGGTGGTGTGCGAGGGCGCGGTGAAGGTCGGGGACGTGGTCGAGGTCGTGGAATGGCTGAGCCGGTGAGAGAACAGCCGGTGAAGGACCAGCGGGTGAAGGGCCGGCCGGTGAAGGATGCGGCCTTCACGCCGCGACGTCCCCGAGGACGCCGGGACAAGTCCGATCGGGCTGGATAGACTCAAGTCGCCCGAAAAACCGTGTGGTTCACGAAGAGAGAGACCGGAGCCGATAAGGCGAGCCGGGGCGACCGCCCTCGTTTGGGGGCCGGGGCGGCTATCTCGGCGCCTGTGCCGATCCCTCTCTGAAAGGAGCCATATGGAGCTGACGGGTTGGGTGACCGTGGGGACTGCTGCGGTCGTGGGGGGCTTCACTGTGCTGGGGCACCTGTTCGACCAAGTTCCCGCACTCGCCCAGAAGATGATCACGGCGATTCGGTCCGTTCGCGCGGTGCGCGACGAAGTCAAGGCCAGTCGGAAGTGATCCGGGCCCCGGGCGGGGGAGCCCCGACTCCCGCCCGGCGCCCACTCGTTCACAGCCCGCGTTCCTTGTACCGCCACGCGCCGGAGTACGACGACGGAGTCGGGTTCGGCGCGAAGAACGCGGCGGTGCGCGAGGGAGTGGTGAAGGCAGGACCGTGTGGGCCCAGCTGCCCGTCGGCCGGCCGGAATCGCCATGAGTACGCGAGTACGCCGCGCCTCACGACCGTCCGACGATGCGAGTGCCCCGTCGGCGGGATCCTCGTCCGGGCCGGGGAGCCGTGCCTCCGCACCGCCCGCGCGGCGTCGGTCGTGGCCGGGTGGCGCGCGTGGCCCGTGCGGGCCGCGTCCACGGGTGTCGTCACCGCGGGTCCGTCTTCTTGTCGGCCTCCAGGGAATCCGCGATGTGGGACATGACCGACCAGATGACGGCTCGCTGACACGGGCTCATCCCCTTGGCCTCGATGTACAGCGTGTTGTCCCCGCCGACCCGGTAGTTCCCCCGGCGACCGTCCGCCCCGAGCCTCAATCCCTCCATGCGGCGCCGCAGGTGAGGAACGGTGATGGCGACCTGGTGGTCGTCCACCACCAGCCGGGTGACCTCGTCCCAGGCGATCTCGTCGGCGGCGCCGTGAACGTACAGGTACGTGGCGCCGATCTCGAAGGAGTCGTACCGGACGTCACCGCCGTCGGCCAGCTCGCGCACGATCTTCCCCGCACGCGCCGCCACGACGCGTTCGATGATCTCGCCGAACATCGGTGTCAGGGTGCCCGGTGAACGCAGGAGCGTGCGGAGGAAGCTGCCACCGGTGTCGGTCAGGAAGTAGTTGCCGGACAGGCGGTGGGAGCCCGGGCCGGGAGCCAGCTCTATCCGGGCCTCGACCCGGTTCGAGACCGGCCGTATCGCGGTCGACCCCAGGTGGGTGACGTGGCGGGTCAGAACCACGTCGTGGATGTCCTCCCAGCGGAGCGCCCACCGCACCTTGCTCCGGCCCCGGTAGACGATCCCGTCCTCGTACAGGACCAGCCAGGAGGCGAGGGAACGGATGAGTTCGAACACCCCCCAGACGAAAAGCAGCGCGCAGACGGCGTCGAATACGAGGTGCCCGACGCCGTGCGTGGCCTCGGGCACGTCGATGAACAGGCGGAACGCGACCACCGGAGCGACGGTCAGGGCGAGCTTGCCCATCGTCGGACGTTCCCGGTAGCGGACGAGGACCTCGCCCAGCCCGTCCGGATCCGCCGGCCGGCCCCGTTCGCCGCTCCCCTTGCCCCGAACCGCCATGACCCCTCCCGATGGACTGTGCCGACATTGCGTCATGCCGTCCTCCCGGCAGGCGGACGAACCAACTCACAGGACGACACAACCAGTTGTTCCGCTGCTCCTCCGCAGCCTATTTCCCCCCTCGGACAACCGGGCCCATCCCCCTCACCTCTCCCGCCGCTCCCCCACCACGGCGTCGCCCACGTCCGTACGGAAGTACAGCACCGACCGCCCGGCCCGGCGCCGGTCGGCCAGGCCGGAGTCCAGCAGCACCTTGAGGTGACGGCCCACCGAGCCGAGTCCCTGACCGGTCAGCGCCACCAGTTGGGTGGTGCTCTTGGGGTGGGCGAGGAGGACCAGCACCGCCGCCCGCGCGGGGCCGAGCAGACGGCCCAGGGCGTCCGGCACCGGTTCCCGGTCCGCGTCGGCGAGGGCGCCCGAGCACGGGTAGACGACCGCGTACCGCAGGGCGCCGTCGTCCCAGGACACCCAGCCCGCGCGCTGGGTGACGGGGACGAAGAAGAGACGCACCCCGGCCAGGTGCTTGGGCGGGTAGTCGTGCGCGTTGATCCGCAGACGGCTGTCGCCGAGCCAGCGCATCCCCGGGCGCAGACCGTCGAGGGCGGCGGCCCAGCCGTCCCGGCTCAGCTGACCGGTCCGGGCGACGACGTCCGCCTCGATGATCCGGCGGCGGCGCGGCCAGTCCGGCAAGACGGTGTGGCACCAGACCCAGCGCAGGACCCCGGCCGCGGACCGGGCGAGGTCGTCGCGGTCCAGGAGCGGCGGAAGGGGCCGGCCGCCGAGGGACGTCAGCAGGTCGGACCGGGCCCGCTCGGGTGTGGTGGCGCGTACGGGCGTCAGCTCCTCCTCGAAGGTCGGCACGCCCTCGCCCGTGGGGGTGGGGGTGAGGAAGTCCGCGTTCCACGTGCCGCAGAGCGCCACCCGCACGAGAAGGGCGGCCACCGGGTCGGCGGCCTGCCGGGCGCGGTAGGCGGGCAGATGGGTGTCGAGCCAGGACCGTTCGCCGGGGTGGTGGGCACTCCCCCGCTCCAGGACCTGTACGGCGGCGACGGTCTCGGCGAGCGGCGAGACGAGGAACCGGCTTCCGGCGAGGGTGTCCGTGTTGATCTGCCACAGGCCCATGACGTTTCGCCTCCGCGCGAAAGAGTAACGATCCGCGTGGACGGCTGCCGAGACTCCCCCGCATGCGCACCTACCGAGAACTCCTCCGGACACCGCAGTTCCGGCCGCTCTTCGCGACCACCGCCACCCAGGTCGCCGGGCAGACCACGAGCGGGCTGGCCCTCGGGTCCCTCGTCTACGCGGCGACCGATTCGCCGCTGCTCGCCGCCCTGTCCATGTTCGGTTCCTCCCTCGCCCAGGTGATCGGGGCGAGCGTGCTCATGTCGGCGGCGGACCGGTTGCCGCCCCGGGCCGCGTTGAGTGGGATGGCGCTCGCCTTCGGGCTGGCGACCGCCGTGCTCGCCGTGCCCGGACTCCCGCTTCCGGCCGTCTTCGCGATCGTCCTGGCCCAGGGGGTGATCGCGGCGGTGGGCGGCGGGGTGCGGTACGGCCTGCTCAACGAGGTACTTCCCAAGGACGGTTATCTGCTGGGGCGTTCGGTACTGAACATGTGCGCCGGCCTGACGCAGGTCGGCGGGTACGCGCTCGGCGGGCTGCTGCTGGTGACGCTGTCCGCGCGCGGGACGCTGCTGGTGGCCGCCGCCCTGTACCTGACCGGGGCGGCCGTGGCCCGGTTCGGGCTGGCGCGACGGCCGCCCCGCGCCACCGGGCGGCCGTCGGTCGCCGAGACGTGGCGGATCAACACCGTGCTGTGGTCCTCGGGTCCGCGCCGCCGGACCTACCTCGCGCTCTGGGTGCCGAACGGGCTGGTCGTCGGCTGCGAGTCGCTGTTCGTCCCGTACTCCCCCGACCGTGCCGGGCTCCTCTTCGCCTTCGCCGCGCTGGGGATGCTCATCGGGGACACGGCAGTGGGCCGGTTCCTCGCCCCGCGCACGCGGGCACGGGCGGCGACCCCGCTGCTGCTGCTCCTGGCCGCTCCGTACCTGCTGTTCGCCACGCGTCCGGCGGTGCCGCTCGCGCTCGCCCTGGCCCTGCTCGCGTCGGTCGGGTTCGCGGCGAGCCTGCTGCTCCAGGAGCGGCTGATGGCCCTGACCCCGGACGGGATGACCGGTCAGGCGCTCGGACTGCACTCCTCGGGCATGCTCACCCTGCAGGGTGTCGCGGCCTCGCTCGCCGGGACCGTCGCCCAGTGGACCACGCCCGCGACGGCGATGTCCGTGATGGCGGGGGCGTCCGTCGCGGTCACCCTGGCCCTGGCGGGGGCGGAACGGCGGGCCGCCGGGTCGGCGGACGCCCCGGCGGGCGGCCGGACACCGGGAACGGCCGGGAGCACATCCGGGTGACCGGCAGAAGCAAATCCGGGTGACCGGTGGTCCCGCACCCGCTTGACTTGCCCGCGTCGCCCGATCCGGCCCCGGCGGGACGCGTCGGGTCCGGGCATCGCGAGCGGGCAGGTCGACAAGAGAACAAGGGGACAAGACGTGTTGGAGACGTATCGTGCGGTGCAGTTCACGGAGTACGGCGGGCCCGAGGTCCTGCATGTGGTGGACCGAGAGGTGCCGCGCCCGGGGCGCGGGGAGGTACTGATCGGGGTCCGGGCCGCCGGGGTGAATCCGCTGGACTGGCAGCTGCGCAGCGGGGCCGTCGCGGCGATGATGCCGGTGACGTTCCCGTCCGTGCCCGGCGGTGACGTCGCCGGAGTCGTCGTGGCGGTCGGCGAGGACGTCACCGACTTCGGGGCGGGGGACGAGGTCTTCGGTTCGATCGGCTCCGGCGGCTACGCGGAGTTCGCGCTCGCTCCCGCGGCACGGCTCGCGCACAGGCCCGGCAACGTCCCCTGGGAGATCGCGGCCGGGCTGCCGGTGGCCGTCAACACCGTGTACCAGGCGCTCGGTGACCTCGGGGTGGCGGCCGGGGAGACGCTGGTCGTGGACGGGGCGGCGGGCGGTGTCGGGTCCGTCGCCGTGCAGATCGCCAAGCATCTCGGCGCCACCGTGATCGGTACGGCGAGCGCGCGCAACCACGCGTATCTGCGTGCGCTCGGCGCCGAACCCGTGACCTACGGCGAAGGACTCGCCGAGCGGATCCGTGCCGTCGCCCCGAACGGCGTGGACGCGGCGTTCGATGCCGCCGGGAAGGGTTCGCTGCCGGACCTCGTCGAGGTGACCGGCGGGCCGGAGCGCGTGGTCACGATCGCCGACCACGGGGCGGCGGCCCACGCGGTGCGCTTCGTGTTCGCCGGCACGGACACCGTCCGTGAGCGTCTTGAGCAGGCTGCCGCGCTGGTCGTGGCCGGTGGACTCACCCTGTCGGTGGCACGGACGTACCCGCTGGCGGAGGCGGCCGAGGCCCACCGCCTGAGCGAGGGCGGCCATGTGCGCGGCAAGCTGGTCGTCGTACCGGACTGAGGGGCTGGGGAGCGAGAGAGGGGTGAAGCCGGCGGGCCGTCAGCACCGTGGCCGCCGGGGCGGTCGGCCCGCCGGCTTCGGCACATCGCTCCACGGGCGCAGGGGCGAGGCCGAGCGAACGACCAACGCCCCCCAGGGACTTCCGTGCCGCAGCCATCCGGTTCGACAGGAGGGCGTACATCTTCCACGGCACCCACCGTGACCGTCGCGGCCATTCGCCCCCGGCTGCGCCCGTGACCCGCCGAACAGCCCTTGGACGCGTGCGGTCAGCTCAGTCGGGCATCGGCGTACACGGTCATCGCATCGCGCTGGTAGACGGCGAGGCCGTCGGCGATCCTGTCGAAGTTGGCCCGCATCCGCGGGTCGTCGACATAGGTCTGGCCCACTCCCTTGTACGCGGGCGCGTTCGGGGTCCAGAACCGGCAGATGCCCCGGTAGTTGGCGTCGACCTCGGCCTGCACCGCCGGGTCGGACACCGGCGTGCCGGCCACCATGAACTCCGCCATACGGATCATCTGCGCCGTCACCTCACGCTGCCAGCGCTCCGTGTCCTCGGGGTTCATCGCCTCGACGGCCCGCCGGGACTGCTCCCACGCCTGCGGCCACCGCTCCCGTACCTCGGCCTCGGCCTCGGAGGGGGGCTGGAACCCCTCGAACAGGTTCTCCGGCTTGTTGATCTTCGTCATATGGCCCTTGTCCTTGCCTTCTTCCAGTTCGGCGATGGTGCGGCCGACCGTACGGGCCAGCGTCTCCAGCCGGTCCCGTTCCGCGAGCAGCCGTCGGTGGTGCTCACGGAGCACGGCCACCTGGTCGAGCCGGCTGTCCAGGACCGCCTGGATCTCGCGCAGCCCCAGGTCCAGCTCCCGCATCAGCAGGATCTGCTGCAACCGCAGCAGATCGGCCTCCTCGTAGTAGCGGTGCCCGTTGCTCCCGATCCATGCGGGCGGCAGCAGGCCGATCTCGTCGTAATGCCGCAGCGTCCGCGACGTCACCCTGGACATCCGCGCCACCTCCGCGATCGACCAGGCCATTGCCGGTGCCTCCCTCGCCGGGCCGGTCTCTCCGGCCACACACATGACCGTAGAAGTTGCCGCAACGGAAAGCGCAAGCCCGAAGCCCTGTTGGACGGGCGCCGGGCCCCGACCCGTCGGACAGCCCCTGAACGGGGCCGGACGACGCCCGGCACCCCGGACGTCACCGGCTCCCGCGCGGCCGTCCGTGTCAGTCGAAGACCGGGCCCTGTGTCCGGGTCCGCTTGATCTCGTAGAAGCCGGGGATCGACGCCACCAGCAGCGTGCCGTCCCACAGCTTCGCCGCCTCCTCACCCTTCGGGGCGGGGGTCACGACCGGTCCGAAGAAGGCGATCTGCTCGCCGTCGGTGCCGGGGACGGCGATGACCGGGGTGCCGACCTCCTGGCCGACCTTGTCGATGCCCTCCTTGTGGGAGGCGCGCAGCTCGGTGTCGTAGGCGTCGGAGTCGATGTACTCGGCCAGGTCGGTGGGGAGGCCGACGTCTTCGAGCGCGCCCACGATCGCCTCGCGGGTGGGGCCCTCGCCCCGGTTGTGGAAGCGGGTGCCGAGCGCGGTGTAGAGGGGGCCGACGATGTCGTCGCCGTGCTTCTGCCGGGCGGCGACGACCACCCGGACCGGGCCCCAGGCCTGGTTCTCCAGCATGTCCCGGTACTCCTCGGGCAGCTCGTCGATCCTGTCCTCGTTGAGGACGGCCAGGCTCATCACGTGCCAGCGGACCTCGACGTCGCGGACCTTCTCCACCTCCAGCATCCAGCGGGACGTCATCCACGCCCAGGGGCAGAGCGGGTCGAACCAGAAGTCGACGGGGGTCCTGCCGGTCGCCGTGCTGTTCTCGGACATCGTTCTCCTCAGAAGGACGTGCACACCTGTGCGCCACAACGCCTTCGGGTGCACCGGCCATTCCCGGACGCCGGGCCGGGAGGCGGCATGGGAGGATCAAAGTATTCGAACGTACACAAAGGAACATGACACAAAGGAGTGTGCCCGTGCCCGGTGAGAACCTGTCCCGCGACGAGGCCCGCGAGCGGGCCGAGCTGCTGAGCGTCGACGGTTACGAGGTCGCCCTGGATCTGCGGTCGGCCGTCGCCCGGTCCGACGCCGGGGACGGTGACGGGTCCTCCTCCGGCCCGCTGACCTTCCGCTCGGTGACCACCATCCGGTTCCGCACCGCGCGGGCGGGCGCGTCGACCTTCGCCGACCTGGTGGCGCCGGGCGTGGACGCGGTGACGCTGAACGGGCGGGCACTCGACCCCGCCGCCGTCTTCGACGGGACCCGGGTGGCGCTGGAGGATCTGCCGGAGGGTGAGAACGTCCTGGTGGTCGACGCGCGGTGCGCGTACAGCCGGACCGGCGAGGGCATGCACCGCTTCGTCGACCCGGAGGACGGCGAGGTCTACCTCTACACCCAGTACGAGCCGGCCGACGCGCGCCGGGTGTTCGCGAACTTCGAGCAGCCCGACCTCAAGGCCCCGTACCGCTTCGAGGTGACGGCGCCCGAGGGCTGGACGGTCTGGAGCAACGGGGCCGAGGAGTCGCGGGACGGCGGGGTGTGGCGGTTCGCCGAGACGAAGCCGATCTCGACGTACATCACGGCGGTCGTCGCCGGTCCCTACCACTACGTCACCGACTCCTACAGCCGCACGTTCGACGACGGCACGACGCTGGAGATCCCGCTCGGCGCGCTGTGCCGCAAGGGGCTCGCCCGCCACTTCGACGCGGACGACGTCTTCCTCATCACCAAGCAGGGCCTGGACTTCTTCCACGACAACTTCGACTACCCGTACCCGTTCGGGAAGTACGACCAGGCGTTCGTGCCGGAGTACAACCTCGGCGCGATGGAGAACCCGGGCTGTGTCACGTTCCGCGAGGAGTACATCTTCCGCGGCAAGGTGACCCGGGCCGCGTACGAGGGCCGGGCCAACGTCATCCTGCACGAGATGGCGCACATGTGGTTCGGCGACCTCGTCACCATGCAGTGGTGGGACGACCTGTGGCTGAAGGAGTCGTTCGCCGACTTCATGGGCGTCTTCGCGATGGTCGGCGCCACCCGTTTCGAGGAAGGCTGGATCACCTTCGCCAACAACCGCAAGTCGTGGGCGTACCGCGCCGACCAGTTGCCGTCCACGCACCCGATCACGGCCGACATCCGTGACCTGGAGGACGCCAAGCTCAACTTCGACGGCATCACGTACGCCAAGGGCGCCTCGGTGCTCAAGCAGTTGGTGGCGTACGTGGGGCGGGAGGCGTTCCTGGAGGGCGCCCGGCGCTACTTCAAGAAGCACGCCTACGGCAACACCCGGCTGGACGACCTGTTGTCGGTGCTGGCCGAGACGTCCGGGCGGGACATGACGGCCTGGGCGAAGTCGTGGCTCCAGACGGCGGGCGTCAACTCGCTGACTCCGGTGGCGACGTACGACGCGGCGGGCCGGATCACGGAGCTGGCGGTCCTCCAGGAGGCGGCCGAGTCCCATCCGGAACTGCGTCCGCACCGGGTCGCGGTCGGCCTGTACCGGCGGACCCCGGACGGCGAGCTGGTGCGGTACGCCCGCGCCGAGGTCGACGTGGCGGGTCCGCGCACCGTGGTCGGGGAGCTGGCCGGGGCGGAGCGCCCCGAGCTGATCCTTGTCAACGACGACGACCTGACCTACTGCAAGGTCCGTTTCGACGAGGTGTCGCTGGCCACGCTGCGGGAACACCTCGGCGACCTGACCGACCCTTCCCCAAGCTCTCAACTCCGTTCGAGCAGGGGATACCCCATCGCGCGGGCGCTGTGCTGGTCGGCGCTGTGGAACATGACGCGCGACGGGCTGATGCCGGCCCGCGACTTCGTCTCCCTGGTGCTCGCCTTCTCCGGCCGCGAGTCCGACATCGGCGTCCTCCAGATGCTGCACAGCTGGACCCGGACCGCGCTCGTCCACTACGCGGCCCCGGCGTGGCGCGAGGAGGGCGGCCGGGCACTGGCCGAGGGCGCGCTGCGGGAGCTGCGGGTCGCCGAGCCGGGCAGCGAGCACCAGCTCGCCTGGGCGCGGTTCTTCGCGTCGGTCGCCGACGCGGACACCGACTTCCAGCTCCTGAGGGGGCTGCTCGACGGTTCGGCCGTGATCGACGGGCTCGACGTCGACCAGGAGCTGCGGTGGGCGCTGCTGTCGCCGCTGGCCGCGCACGGGGCGGTCGACGAGGCGGTGCTCGATGCCGAACTGGCCCGTGACGACACGGCGTCCGGCGAGCGGCACCACGTGCGGTGCCTGGCCTCGCGGCCCTCGGCCGAGGTCAAGGCGCGCGGCTGGGCGGACGTCGTGGAGTCGGAGGCGCTGTCCAACGCGCTGGTGGAGGCCACCATCGCGGGTCTCGTGCAGCCGTCGCAGCGGGAGCTGCTGGCGCCGTACACGGAGAAGTACTTCGCCGAGATCGAGCGGGTGTGGGCCGAGCGGTCCATCCAGATCGGGGTGGTCGTGGTGCGGGGGCTGTACCCGGCGCTCCAGGACGACCCGTCGACGCTGGCGGCGACGGACGCGTGGCTGGCCTCGCACGGGGAGGCGGCGCCCGCGCTGCGCAGGCTGGTGCTGGAGTCGCGGGACGACCTGGCGCGGGCACTGCGCGCCCAGAGCCTGTAGGGCGACGCGGGCGCGACCGCGCCGACCGGCATCCGACGGAGCCCCGCCCGGCCCGGCGGCGATCGGGCGGGCCGGGAGGCGGGGCAGTTCCGGTGGAGACATCCGCCGGAACTGCCCCTCTTCCGGTCGTGCGGCGCGTGCGGTGGTGCCGCGCGGGCGGACCGCGCAACCGACCGGCCACGCGTGGCGCGATCCCGCCCCTCTGAGCACCGGTTCACGGAAAAGACCGTTTCACTCGGGACCCGCCGGATGAGAACCCGTTCGCCGGGAACGTCCCGCCGAAAACCTGTCACAGCGGCCACGTATCCACCACTTCGTTCCCGATGACGCTTCGCCCCCGGTGGCGGGATTCTGCCATGTACACATCTCGTCCCCCACAACTCTCCACAAACCCCTGTCATTTACGAAAGGGTGAGCGGTCATCCGGTACCGAATTCCGGACTGTCTCTTTCAAATGCAGGGATGCTGATGACCTCCGAGTCCTCCAGTCTCATACCCGGGGCGAGACGAGCGGCCCGAATCGCGGCCGCCGCCGGCCTGGTGGCCGCGCTGGCCGCCACCGGCGCGACACCCGTCTTCGCCGTCGACAACCCCGCGCCCAGCCCCCTCAAGGCCTCCGCCGGGGGCTCCTCGGCCAAGAGCGCCTCGCCGGACAAGCTCGGTGCGCACGACGCCGAGATCCTGGCCAAGGCCAAGGCCAGGGGCGAGAAGAACATCACGATGATGGTCGCCACCGCTCCCGGTGCGACCGCCCAGGTCAGCAAGCAGTTGGACGCCGTCGAGGGGTCCGTGCTGGGGCGCGCGTACGACAAGCTCGGCTACGTACGGGCCACCGTGCCGACCGCGACCGCCGACGCGACCATCAAGGCAGCCTCCAAGCTGTCGTCCGTCCACGGCATCGATCTCAAGCAGGAGATCAAGCTGGACGACCCGACGCCCGCGGGCGACCGCGCCACCGGTGCCGGGGTGAAGGCGAAGTCCACCGGCAGCTACCCGGCGCCGGGCAAGAAGACCCCGGCGAAGAACCCGTACAACCCGTCGTTCGAGACGGGCGCCGTCGACTTCGTCAAGAAGAACCCGAAGGCCGACGGCCGCGGGGTGACCATCGGCATCCTCGACTCGGGTGTCGACCTCGGCCACCCGGCGCTGCAGAAGACCAGCACGGGTGAGCGCAAGATCGTCGACTGGGTGACCGCCACCGACCCGGTCAGCGACGGCGACGGCACCTGGCTGCGGATGACGGACTCCGTGTCCGGCCCGACGTTCACGTACCAGGGCCGCACCTACAAGGCGCCCAAGGGCGACTACAAGATCAGGCTGTTCGCCGAGGCCGCCACCAAGGGCGGCGACATGGCGGGCGACCTGAACCGCGACGGTGACACCACCGACGTGTGGGCCGTGCTCTACGACCCGGTCACCGGTACCGTCCGCGTCGACCTGAACGACGACGCCGACTTCACCAACGACACCGCCCTGAAGCCGTACAAGGAGAAGCACCAGGTCTCCTACTTCGGCAAGGACGACCCGCGGACCGACGTCGTCGAGCGCGTCCCGTTCACCGTCGAGACGCGCAAGAGCGTCGTCTACAACGCGGCGGGCGACAAGGCCGACTTCGTCAACATCGGTGTCATCGAGAGCGAGCACGGCACCCACGTCGCGGGCATCACCGCCGCGAACGGCCTGTTCGGCGGAGAGATGAACGGTGCCGCGCCCGGTGCGAAGATCGTCTCCTCGCGTGCCTGCACCTGGGACGGCGGCTGCACCAACATCGCGCTCACCGAGGGCATGATCGACCTCGTGGTGAACCGCGGCGTCGACGTCGTCAACATGTCGATCGGCGGTCTGCCGCCGCTGAACGACGGCAACAACGCCCGCGCGGAGCTCTACAAGCGCCTCGTCGACATCTACGGCGTCCAGCTGGTCATCTCGGCCGGCAACGACGGCCCGGGTGTCAACACCATCGGCGACCCCGGCCTCGCCGACCACGTCATCTCCGTCGGCGCGTCCATCTCCAAGGAGACCTGGGCCGCCAACTACGGCTCCAACGTCACCAAGAAGTACGACATGATGCCGTTCTCCTCGCGCGGTCCGCGTGAGGACGGCGGCTTCACGCCGACCCTGACGGCCCCGGGCGCGGCGATCAACACCACCCAGACCTGGCTGCCGGGCGGCCCGGTCAAGGAGGCGGGCTACGACCTGCCGGCCGGTTACTCGATGCTCCAGGGCACCTCGATGGCCTCGCCGCAGGCCGCGGGCGCGACCGCGCTGCTGCTGTCGGCCGCGAAGCAGAAGCACATCGAGCTGCCGCCCGCCGATCTGCGTGTCGCACTGACCAGCACCGCCACCCACATCAAGGACGTGCCCGCGCACGCCCAGGGCGCCGGTCTGATCAACATCGTCGACGCCTGGAAGCTGATCAAGAAGCAGGGCACCCCGGCGCACGAGTACACGGTGAAGGCCCCGGTCGACACCGCGATCGACTTCGCGCTGAAGACCCCCGGCTTCGGCACCGGCCTGTACGACCGCGAGGGCGGTCTCAAGGTCGGCCAGAAGAAGACCTACGACGTCAAGGTCACCCGCACCACGGGCCCGGACAAGGCCGTCAAGCACAAGCTGTCGTGGAAGAACAACGACGGCACCTTCAAGCTGGTCGGCTCGTCGACCGTCTCCCTGCCGCTGGACGTGCCGGTCACCGTCAAGGTGCAGGCGAAGCCCGGCAGCACGGGCGTGCACAGCGCGATCCTGGAGGTGGACGACAGCAAGACCGCCGGGGTGGACCAGCAGATCCTCACCACGGTCGTCGTCTCCACGGAGCTGGTGAAGCCCACCTACGCGTTCAAGGCGTCCGGCTCGGTGCAGCGCAACAGCAGCGACTCGTACTTCCTTACCGTTCCGGAGGGCGCCAAGACCCTTGAGGTCGCCCTCGGCGCGCTGCGCTCGGGCAGCCAGACCCGCTTCATCTCGATCCACCCGTACGGGGTGCAGATGGAGGACAGCTCCACGATCTTCTGCTACCCGAACTACGAGAACCCGGCCAACACCTGCCGCCCCGACGTGCGCTCCTACAAGGACCCGCAGCCGGGCGTCTGGGAGATCGAGGTCGAGGCCCGCCGTACGTCGCCGCTGCTGGACAACCCGTACAAGCTGGATGTCTCGCTGCTCGGCGCCACCTTCGACCCGGCGGTGCAGACCATCGCCGAGGCGAAGGTCGGCACCCCCGCCGCGGTGACCTGGAAGGCCACCAACAACGCCGGTGACCTGGTGGGCTCGCTCAAGGGCGGTTCGCTGGGCTCGGCCAAGGTCGACAAGCCGTCGATCAGGACGGGTGACGAGCAGGAGTACACGGTCACCATCGGCGAGGGCGTCGAGAAGCTGGACATCGCCATCGGCGGCACCTCGGACGCCAACGCGGACCTGGACCTGTACATCTTCAAGGGCACCACCCAGGTCGGCAAGTCGACGACCGCCGGGTCCGAGGAGTCGGTCAGCCTGGTGAAGCCCTCCGCCGGCACGTACACCGTCGTCATCGACGGCTACGACGTCCCGGCCGGGACCACCACGTACGACTACCGCGACGTGTACTACGCGCCGTCGCTCGGCACGATCAAGGTCGACGAGTCGAAGGCCCTGAACCTGGCCAACGGCGCCTCGGCCCAGATCACCGCCGAGGTGGCGGTCGCCGGAGCGGCCCCCGAGGGCCGGCAGTTCTTCGGCGAGGTGCACCTGGTGAACGGCCGCGGCACCGCGGCCGGCACCGGCAGCGTCGTGATCGAGAAGGTCACGCAGTAGCCGTCGCAGGCATGTGATCCGTACGACAGTGGGGCGGGGACTCGACAGGGCCCCCGCCCCACTGCCATGCGCCCCGCTCCCGGCCTGCCGGGCGGACGCTGTCCGCAGAGCGGACAATGGATTGGACAAGGAAGCCGTGGACATACGCATCATGGAACGGCAACCGTGCCAGTTCGTACGTTTCGAAGGAGTTCCTGTGAAGGTCGGAATCGTCGGCGCCACCGGTCAGGTCGGCACAGTCATGCGCAGCATCCTGGCCGAGCGTAAGTTCCCGGCCGACGAGCTGCGGCTGTTCGCCTCCGCGCGCTCCGCGGGCTCCACCATCGAGTGGGAGGGCCGGGAGATCACCGTCGAGGACGCCTCGACGGCCGACTACACCGGACTGGACATCGTGCTCTTCTCGGCCGGTGGCGCGACCTCGAAGGCGCTGGCCGAGAAGGTCGCCGCCCAGGGCGCCGTGGTGATCGACAACTCCTCCGCCTGGCGCAAGGACCCCGAGGTCCCGCTGGTCGTCTCCGAGGTCAACCCGCACGCGATCGCCGACCGGCCCAAGGGCATCATCGCCAACCCGAACTGCACCACGATGGCCGCCATGCCCGTGCTGCGCCCGCTGCACGACGAGGCCGGGCTCCAGGCGCTGACCGTCGCCACCTACCAGGCGGTGTCCGGATCCGGGCTGGCCGGCGTCGCCGAGCTGCACGGCCAGGCGTCCAAGGTCGTCGCCGAGGCCGACCGGCTCACCCACGACGGCGGGGCCGTCGACTTCCCCGAGCCGGGCGTCTACAAGCGTCCGATCGCCTTCAACGTGCTGCCGCTGGCCGGCTCGATCGTCGACGACGGCTCCTTCGAGACCGACGAGGAGCAGAAGCTCCGCAACGAGTCCCGCAAGATCCTTGAGATCCCGGGGCTGAAGGTCTCCGGCACCTGCGTCCGGGTGCCGGTCTTCTCCGGCCACTCGCTCCAGATCAACGCGCGCTTCGCCCGCCCCATCGGTGTCGAGCGCGCCCACGAGCTGCTGAAGGACGCGCCGGGCGTCGAGATCTCCGAGATCCCCACCCCGCTCCAGGCGGCCGGCAAGGACGCCTCGTTCGTCGGCCGGATCCGGGTCGACGAGACCGTGGAGAACGGGCTCGCGCTCTTCGTCTCCAACGACAACCTCCGCAAGGGAGCCGCGCTGAACGCGGTGCAGATCGCGGAACTTGTCGCGGCCGAGCTGAACGGCTGACATCACCGGGCACGGGAGGGGCGGCCGGCGCGGGCATCCACCGCGCCGGCCGCCCCTCCCGCCTGTTCGCGGCGGGTCCGCTCCGGCCGCGTCGCTCCGGGGGCCGACGTGGAAGGATGACCGAAAACGTCGCATACCAAGGAGATGACCGCGTGCCTGGCACCAATCTGACCCGCGAAGAGGCACAGGAGCGGGCGCGCCTGCTGACCGTGGACGCGTACGAGATCGATCTCGACCTCTCGGGAGCGCAGGAGGGCGGCACCTACCGGTCCGTGACCACCGTGCGCTTCGACTCCGCCGAAGCCGGTGCGGAGACCTTCATCGACCTGGTCGCCCCGGCCGTGCACGAGGTCGAGCTGAACGGCACGGCGCTGGACGTCGCGGCGGTGTTCCGCGACTCGCGCATCGCGCTGCCGGGCCTCGTCGCCGGCTCCAACGAGCTGAAGGTCGTCGCCGACTGCGCGTACACCAACACCGGCGAGGGCCTGCACCGCTTCGTCGACCCGGTCGACCAGCAGGCGTACCTGTACACCCAGTTCGAGGTTCCGGACGCCCGGCGCGTCTTCGCGAGCTTCGAACAGCCCGACCTGAAGGCGACGTTCCGGTTCACCGTGACGGCCCCGGAGGGCTGGACGGTCATCTCGAACTCGCCGACGCCCGAGCCGCGCGACAACGTCTGGTCCTTCGAGCCGACCCCGCGCATCTCGACGTACATCACGGCCCTGATCGTCGGCCCGTACCACGCGGTGCACAGCAGCTACGAGAAGGACGGCCGGACCGTCCCGCTCGGCATCTACTGCCGCCCGTCGCTCGCCGAGTTCCTGGACGCGGACGCGATCTTCGACGTGACCCGGCAGGGCTTCGACTGGTTCCAGGAGAAGTTCGACTACGCCTACCCGTTCGCCAAGTACGACCAGCTCTTCGTCCCGGAGTTCAACGCGGGCGCGATGGAGAACGCGGGCGCGGTCACCATCCGCGACCAGTACGTCTTCCGCTCCAAGGTGACGGACGCCGCGTACGAGACGCGGGCCGAGACCATCCTGCACGAGCTGGCCCACATGTGGTTCGGCGACCTCGTCACCATGGAGTGGTGGAACGACCTGTGGCTGAACGAGTCGTTCGCCACGTACACGTCGATCGCCTGCCAGGCGTACGCGGAGGGCTCGAAGTGGCCGCACTCCTGGACCACGTTCGCCAACACCATGAAGACCTGGGCCTACCGCCAGGACCAGCTCCCCTCGACGCACCCGATCATGGCGGACATCCGTGACCTGGACGACGTGCTGGTCAACTTCGACGGCATCACGTACGCCAAGGGCGCCTCGGTCCTGAAGCAGCTGGTGGCGTATGTCGGCATGGACGAGTTCTTCAAGGGCGTCCAGGCGTACTTCAAGGCGCACGCGTACGGCAACACCCGCCTGCCCGACCTGCTGGGCGCGCTGGAGGAGACCTCCGGCCGCGACCTGAGGACCTGGTCGAAGGCGTGGCTGGAGACGGCGGGCATCAACATCCTGCGCCCGGAGATCACCACGGACGAGAACGGGAACATCACCTCGTTCGCGGTCCTCCAGGAGGCGCCCGCCCTGCCCGCCGGTGCCAAGGGCGAGCCGACGCTGCGCCCGCACCGGATCGCGATCGGCGCCTACGACCTCGACGGTTCCGGCAAGCTGGTCCGCACGAACCGGATCGAGCTGGACGTCGACGGCGAGCGCACCGAGGTGCCGTTCCCGGCGGGCACCGCCCGCCCCGCCGTGATCCTGCTCAACGACGACGACCTCTCGTACGCGAAGGTCCGGCTCGACGAGGAGTCGCTGCGCGTCGTCACCGAGCACCTCGGCGACTTCGCCGAATCCCTGCCGCGCGCCCTGTGCTGGGCGTCCGCGTGGGACATGACCCGCGACGGCGAGCTGGCCACCCGCGACTACCTGGCACTGGTGCTCTCCGGCATCGGCAAGGAGTCGGACATCGGCGTCGTCCAGTCGCTGCACCGCCAGGTGAAGCTGGCCCTGGACCAGTACGCGGCGCCGGAGTGGCGCGAGGCCGGGCTGACCCAGTGGACCGAGGCGACGCTCGCCCACCTGCGCGCGGCACGGCCGGGCAGCGACCACCAGCTGGCCTGGGCCCGCGCCTTCGCGGCCACGGCCCGCACCCCGCAGCAGCTCGACCTGCTGGAGTCGCTGCTCGTCGGCAAGGAGACCGTCGAGGGTCTGGCCGTCGACACGGAGCTGCGCTGGGCGTTCGTCGAACGGCTCGCCGCGACCGGTGTGTTCGAGGAGGACGAGATCGCGGGCGAGTACGCGCGCGACCGGACGGCGGCGGGCGAGCGCCACGCGGCGACCGCCCGCGCGGCCCGCCCCACGGAGGCGGCGAAGGCGGAGGCCTGGGCCTCGGTCGTCGAGTCCGACAGGCTGCCGAACGCCGTGCAGGAGGCGGTCATCGGCGGCTTCGTCCAGACCGACCAGCGCGAACTGCTGGCCCCGTACACGGAGAAGTTCTTCGCGGCGGTCAAGGACGTCTGGGAGTCGCGGAGCCACGAGATGGCGCAGCAGATCGCGGTCGGCCTCTTCCCGGCCGTCCAGGTCTCGCCGGAGACCCTGGAGGCCACGGACTCCTGGCTCGCCTCGGCGAACCCGAACGCGGCCCTGCGTCGGCTCGTGTCCGAGTCGCGTTCGGGCGTGGAGCGCGCCCTGAGGGCCCAGGCGGCCGACGCCGCCGCGGCCAGGGCGTAACGTCCGGCGCACGGAAACGGGAACGGGGACGCCCCGGACCGCGCTTGCGGTCCGGGGCGTCCCCGTCGGGGAGAGTGGGTGAGCCCCGGCGTGCGGGACGCCGGGGCTCACCGGGGAACGGAATCCGGCCGTCAGCCGAAGGCCTTGACCGTCCTCCAGTCCACCGTCAGGACGATCTTCACGGGTGGGTTCGTGTTCGTCCTGGACGGGTTGTAGATCCGTGTCTGGCCGTCGGCGCCGAAGATGGCCCAGATGTCGGGAATGCCGTCGCCGTTGACGTCCGGGATACCGAGCGCGGTGGAGACGTTGGCCTCGCTCCAGCTCGTGCCGTAGGAGACGTCGCCGTTGAGCGAGTTGGCGGCGAGCTTGAGCGAGTTGAGGTCGACTCCGCCGCTGCCGGACCCGGGCTTGCCGTGGCGGACGTACATGTTGCCGTTGTCCAGGTTGCGCCACAGCAGGTCGGGGATGCCGTCGCCGTTGATGTCGGCGATGTTGACGACGTCGCGGCGGGCCCAGGCGTCCACGTTCATGAGGGTCGCCGTCTGGAAGGTCGCGCCGGTGTAGCCGGACAGCACCCAGAGCTCGGGACCGGCTCGCAGCACCAGGTCGGGCAGCTTGTCGCCGGTGATGTCGCCCACTGCCTTGATCTGCGTCCAGGTGGACGGCGCCGGGACACCCGCGGGCAGCCGGACCCGGAGCCGCTTGTCGACGTCGAAGCTCCCGTAACCGTCACCGGGGTAGAGCCAGAACTTGCCGTCCGGGGTGACCGCGAACAGGTCGGTCATGCCGTCACCGGGGTAGGCGTCCGCGTAGTGCGTGATCAGTGCGGCCCTGCCGGTGGCGGGGTCGTACCAGTGGTTCTTCGGATTCGGCTTCTTGTCCGAGGCGTACGCGGCGTTCAGGCAGCCGTACAGCTCGCCGCCGGCGCTTCCGGCACAGTTCTGCAGGTTGCCCACGGCGTCGACGAGCAGCAGGTCGGGGATGCCGTCGCCGTTGGTGTCACCGGGGGCGTCGGCCCGGTCGCGGGGCGGGACGTAGAACGCGTAGTCCGACCGCACGCTCTTGTTGCCGTAGGTGTCGTAGGCGTAGACGCTCATCCAGTTGGGGCCGGCGTGCGGCGGGCTCAGGGCGGGGATGGTGGCCCTGCCGTTGGCGTCGGCCGTCACGTAGGTCCAGTCCAGGCCGTCGACGGCCCACTGGAACTTCGCCGCGTCCGGGGAACTGAACGTCATCGCGCCCTTCCCGCCGAACTTCACCGTCGCCCAGGTCTGGCCGTCGGAGGTGGCCTCGGGGAAGACCTCGCTCTCGATGGTGGGCTGTGCCGGGGCGGTGGCGTCGATGACGATCCGGCAGGGCTCGGTGCCCGGCGGGAAGTACGTGGAGACCAGGCCGCCCGAGTCCTCGGAGCGCACATCCCACGAGTAGGTGGTCTTGTCCTCCAGCGGGAACGTGGCGGGGATGGTCACCGTGGCGGTTCCGCCGGAGTTCGGGGTGGCCAGGGTGCCGGCCGGGACGGTGCCGCCGGTCTTCCAGAAGCGGAAGCGCAGCTTGCTGAGGTTGCCGTCGGGGTCCTTGCCGGTCGCCGAGAGCACGATGTTGGTCTTGCCGATCGTCACGCCGGGGCTGGTCTTGCAGGCGCCGCCGGGAGAGGAGGTGCCCTTGGTGGGCTCGCTCGGCGGACGGTTGTAGACCACCTCCAGCGTCGCGGAGGTCGCGCGGAACTTGCGCCAGGTCTCCTTGTCCGACTCGCTGGTGGCCTGCATGCCGAGCGTGATGTTCGACCAGCCCTTGTCGGCGCCTTCCTGGGCGGCGGCCTTCACGTTGAACGCCTCGTAGGCGTCGGGGCAGGAGCTGCTGGACCAGCCGTGCGCGAACGACTTGCGCTGCAGTTCCTTGGCCCAGCTCGGCTGCTTCTTCCACGTCGTGCCGGAGGAGATCGCCCCCGTCAGCCAGAACTGGAACTGCCGGGTGGTGCACGACCAGGAGTGGTTGTTGAGCACCTTGAAGGACGCGGAGGTGATCGTCGCACCCTTCAGACTGGCGTTGTATCCCATGCGCCAGAAGGAGCGGGCGGTGCCATTGGTGTCGGTTTCGTGGCCGACCCGGGCGTCGGAGGTGCCGTTGCTGAAGTTGGTGCCGTTCCAGAAGCTGGTGTTCGGATAGGGCTTGTACGCCGTCGTCCACGCCTGCCACCCGCTGTTGAGCGTCGGGTCGATGAACACCGGGAAGCGGACGTCCTCGTCGGTGAACAGACCGGTGTCGGCGACCCGCAGGCCGAGCCGGGCCGTCCCGGTCCCGTCGCCCTCCAGGCGCGTCGGCACCGGGGCCTGGCGCGCCCCGGGTTCGATGCCGCTCAGACCGGACAGCTTCAGCACGTCGGCGGAGGTGGCGACCGACGTGCGCGGCGCGGACTCGGCGTCCGTGCGTTCGGGGTCGCGGCCGGCCGAGTCCCAGGCGAAGGGCGTCGGGACGGAGCCGATCTCCTCGCCCGCCTTGTCGAGGACCAGGATCCGGGCGCCGTCCTCGTCCGCGCGGAAGACCGCCGTCTTCGAGCGCAGCCCGTACGACACCGCCGCCAGCGCCTCGTTCCGCGCGGCCTCCTTGTTCTTGACGATCAGCAGCTGCCCGAAGCCGCCCTCCTCACGGGCGACGAGCAGCAGGTCGACGCCGGACAGCACCTCCGGGTAGAGGGCCCGGGGGCCGTCGAGCACCGGCTCGGGCAGCGTGCCCGGCCAGGTGTAGGCGACGGTGTGGCCGTCGATGTCGATCTCGGCCAGCACCGACTCCGGCGCGGCCGGGTCCTCGGCCAGCGGAGGACGGGCGTACGAGCGGTCGGCGTGGGCGGAGGTGCCCGGCGTACCGCTGGAGAACCGCACCGGCACCGCGGGGTTGACCGGGCGGACGCCGAGGCCGCCGGCGGCGTCCTTCGTCCGCCGCAGCCGGTTGTCGACCGGTGCCCACGTCCCCTCGGCGTTCTTCGCCCGCTTGCGCACGGCGGTGATCTGGGTGCGCATCTTCCCGTCCGGCCGCGCCCAGGTCAGTGAGGTGGCGGTGGTCGCCGTGTCGACGAGCACCTCCTTGCGGGTGCGCCGGGCCTCGGCCGCGGCGGCTGCCTCGTCACGAGGGCCGGTCGACGCCCGCTTCGCGTCGGTCGCCCCGAGGGGTTTGGCCGTTGGTGGTTCGTCAGGTTGCCACCAGGGCAGCAGCGCGGCGGTCAGGGCGGCCAGGACGAGGCCGAGTGTGAGAGTCAGCCTGGTGCGCGTGCGCACGAACGGACTGAGAAAACGAGGCGGCGCGGACACGGCGGCGGTCTACTCCCATGTGGGCCAGTCGGATTGGGGCAGCGCGGACGGCCCCGGACGGCAAACTACGGGGCATTGACGCGCACACGATCACACGATCTGCACACTCGGTCCACATATGAAGATTTTATGAAGCTGTGACCAAGCGATGAAGATTCCTTGAACTCGGCAAAGGGAGTCGGAACTAAGGCTTTTGACGACCGGACATCCACTGATCAGTCGTGAATTTCCGTTACACACCGCATTGATCACCAAGAGTGACGCATCGGCACGACATGCACCGTGACGCACGTCACGGATGCCCTCTCCGGGGCTTTCGTATCGATCTTGAAATATGTGGAGCTCATGACAGAGGGTGCGGACACGCACGCGCCCGGCAACAGGTGCGTGCTCTTTGGTGTTTCCGCACCTCATCTGTTGTTTGTATCGCCCGGTGGGAGTCAACGCGTATGCCAGCTCAAGGTCCCCTGTCATGGCTGGGGAAGGGGCGCCTAGCCATGACGGAGTCACAACGACAACGCCGCCGACGCGGCCGCGTGGCCACCGTCCTCCTGTTGTCATCGACGCTGACGATGACGACGCTGGGCGCGGAGGTGTGGGCGATACCCGGCCCCGGCATGAGCCGCGAGCGGTCGATCGCCGAGGTCGACCTGCCCGATCTGCCGGAAGACACCTCGATCGAGGCGAACAAGGAGGCCGAGAAGAGCCTCACGACCGCGCCCGAGATCCCGGTCACCCCGTACGCACCGACCGCCATCACTCCCTGGACGGAGAACAGCGGCACCGCGACGCTGTCCCCGGACGCCAAGCCCGACACCAAGGTCCCGGTCTCCAACGGCCTGCCGGTCGCGCTCGGCGTGCCCGACGGCACCGACCCCGCCTCGATCGCCGGTGAGTGGAAGGTCGACCTGGCCGCACCGGCCGCGTCCCAGGACGCCGGCGTCTCCGGCCTGATCATGCAGGTCACCCCGCCGGCCACCGCCGAACCGGCCGCGCAGGTCGCCCTCACCGTCGACACCACCGGCTTCGCCGACCTCTACGGCCCCCAGGCCGCCGACCGCTTCGGTCTCGTGCTGCTGCCCGAATGTGTTCTGACCTCCCCCGACAGCGGCGACTGCGCCGCCGACGGCGGCACCCAGACCATGTCGGGCGGGGCGGGACAGGACACGGCCGAGCGGCTGCGCAGCACGGTGGAGGTGGTACCGGCGGACAAGGCACCCACCAAGTCCACCGCCGCGAAGAACGCCCCCACCCGCAAGATCCTCTCCGGCTCGGTTCCGGTCGCCGGCCTGCTCGGCGGCGAGGCCGCCTCGAAGGCGACCGGCGCCTCCGTCCGTACCGCCGCCCTCCAGGCGGCGGACGCCTCCGGCCCGCAGGTCGTCGGCGCCATGGACACCGGCGCATCGGCCTCCGGCGACTTCACCGCGTCGCCCCTGCTGTCCTCCGGCTCGTGGTCGGCAGGCGCCTCCTCCGGCGCCTTCACCTACACGTACCAGGCACAGGTGCCGGAGACGGCCGGCGGGCTGATCCCCAAGGTGGCGCTCAACTACTCCTCGCAGTCGGTCGACGGGCGCACCTCCGCCACCAACAACCAGGCCTCGTGGATCGGTGACGGCTGGGACTACAACCCCGGCTCCATCACCCGCACCTACGCCAACTGCCGCGAGGACTCGAAGAAGGCCGGGTCGAACAACGCCACGCACCGCACGGCCGACCTGTGCTGGGGCTCGGACAACGCCACCCTCTCGCTCGGCGGCATGACCACCGAGCTGGTGTGGGACAAGGACAAGAAGGCGTGGTTCACCGCCAACGGCGACGGTTCCAGGGTCGAGCGGATCCAGGACAACACCAGCGGCAACGGTGCCAGGGACGGCGAGTACTGGATCATCACCACCCGCGAGGGCACCCGCTACCACTTCGGGCAGCACAAGCTGCCGGGCTGGAGCACCGGGCAGCCGGTCACCAACTCCGTGCTGACCGTGCCGGTGTACGGCAACCACCCGGACGAGGACTGCTACAAGGCCGGTGACTGGGCAGGTTCGTGGTGCACCCAGGCCTGGCGCTGGGGACTCGACTACGTCGAGGACGTCCACGGCAACGCCATGTCCCTGTGGTGGAAGAAGGACAAGAACTACTACGCCCGCAACTTCAACTTCAAGGCGCCGGTCGTCTACGACCGCGACGGCTACCTGGACCACATCGACTACGGGCAGCGCAAGGACAGCATCTTCTCCGAGACCGCTCCGGCCCGGGTCGGCTTCCAGGTCGACGAGCGCTGCCTGGGCGAGGGCGCGCTGACGTGCACGGAGGCGAACTTCACCGACAAGGACCCGGGCAAGTACCGCATCTGGTACGACACCCCGGCGGACCTGCGGTGCGAGTCCGGCAAGAAGTGCTGGAACGCCGGTCCGTCCTTCTGGAGCCGCAAGCGGCTGGTCTCGATCACCACCTCGGCCCAGCGGCGCACCGACACCACCGCGCGCCAGGTGGTGGACAAGTACACGCTCACGCAGAACTTCCCGGTGCTGAAGACCGGCCCGAACACCGCGCTGTGGCTGGAGTCGATCCAGCGGACCGGCTACGCGCGCCTGGGCAGCAAGGACAAGAGCGTCACCCTCAACCCGGTGCGTTTCGAGTCCAACGCCGAGGACATGCCCAACCGGGTGATGCGGCCCAACGATCCGCGCCCCGGGTTCTCCAGGCTGCGCATCACCCGTGTCATCAACGAGTACGGCGGCGACACGGTCGTCACCTACAAGCCGGCCGTCGGGGACTGTGCCACCGGAGATCTGCCCGGCAAGGACAAGGCGGACACGCTGAAGTCCAACACCCGCCTGTGCTATCCCTCGTTCTGGCATCCGGACCCCGAGGTCGAGGACATCGACTGGTTCCACAAGTACGTGGTGGACACCATCGAGGAACTCCCCAACGTCGACGGCTCGTTCAGCACCAGGACGGCGTACGCGTACAAGAACGCCGGGTGGAAGCTGGCCGAGGCCGAGTTCACCAAGAAGTCCACGCGCACCTACTCGCAGTTCGCCGGGTTCGAACAGACCACGGTGATCACGGGCGAGAACGAGCCGGCCATCGGCAGCAAGAAGTCGAAGTCCGTCACCCGGTACTTCCGCGGCATGGGCGACACCGTCCCGGTGAAGGACATCACCGGCGCCGAGATCGCCAAGGACGCCGAACCGTTCGCCGGCCGCATCGCCGAGGAGCTCAGCTACACGAACGCGGACGACGCGGACACCAACTGGCTGTCCCGCAGCGTCACCGTCCCGGCCGCCACCGAACTGGCCAAGCGCCCGCGTGACAACGGCCTGAGCACGTTGCGCGCCTGGCGCGTCACGGAGCCCGTGGAGATCGCGTACACCAAGTCCTCGGGCACCGGTGACGACAAGGCGACCGAGCGGGTCGTGCGGACCGAGACGACCTATGAGCCGACGTACGGTCTGCCCACCCTCGTCGAGTCGTTCGGTGACACCGCGAAGCCCGGGGACGAGTCCTGCACCAAGCTGGAGTACGTCCACCAGACCGGCAAGCACCTGATCGGCCTGACCAAGCAGGCACTGGTCTCGCCGACCACCTGCGCGAAGGCCGACTTCGCCGACCTGACCACGTTGAGCGGCGCCACCCGCACCGCGTACGACAACCAGGCCTACGGCACCGCGCTCGCCGGCACCACCCGCGGTCTGGCCACCGAATCCTGGTCGCTGAACGGCGCGGGAACCGGTTTCCAGAGCGGCGGAACCACCGAGTTCGACGCCATCGGCCGCGTGGTCAAGCGGACCGACCCGGACAAGAACTCCTCCACGATCACCTACACCCCGTCCTCCGGGCAGGTCTTCGAGGTCACCGAGACCAACGCCCGCGGCCACTCCCAGAGGCAGGAACTGGAACCGGGCCGTTCGACCACCCTCAGGACGACCGACGCCAACGGCAACGTGAGCGTGGCGACGTACGACCCGCTGGGCCGCCTCGACGAGGCATGGGCCCCGGGCCGCTCCTCGTCGGTCTCGACCGTGCCGGACTTCAAGGCCGTCTACACGATCCCGACGTACGACCCGGAGAACCCGGAGCGCAAGCCCCCGTTCGTCACCACCCGCACGCGCGGGTTCGAGGACCGCGTCGAGACCTCCGTCACCCTCTTCGACGGCCTCGGCCGCGAGCGGCAGACGCAGGAGGAGGCCAACGGCGGCGGCCATCTGATCACCGACACGCTGTACAACAGCTCCGGTGAGGTCTGGCAGACGAACAACGCCTACCTGACCCACGAGGCCAAGCCGGGCGAGCTGTTCACCCCGCTCGCCGACACGGCCGTCCCCAACATCACCCGCTACACCTACGACGGTCTCGGCCGGGTGGTCGAGGAGATGCCGGTCCTGAAGGTCATGGACCCGGACACCAAGGAGGCCACCTCCCAGCCGGTCCCGGAGCGGGCCACCCGGTACAAGTACGGCCAGGACTGGTCGGAGGTCGTCAACCCGACCGGTGCCTCCTCCTACCGGGTCTACACCGACGCGCTCGGCCGCACCTCCCGGGTGGACACGTTCAACCCGGCGGCCCCCGACGGCCGTACGTCGATGAAGTACACGTACGACACGCACAGTCAGCTCGTGAAGGCGGTCAGCTCCGCCGACACGACGCACCCGTGGACGTGGACCTACGACCACCGCGGCCGGCAGGACTCCGCCACCGACCCGGACTCGGGCACCACGCGGATGACCTACGACAGTTTCGACCGCCCGCTGACCACCACCAACGCGCGCGGCATCACCGTCTGGAACGGCTACGACGAACTGTCGCGGCCGACCAAGCAGCGGCTGAACGACGAAAAGGGCGCGCTGCTCGCGGAGTTCGGCTACGACACCGTCACCGGCGGCAAGGGCATGCCCGCCACCGCCACCCGCTACACCGACGGTCTGGCGTACACCCAGAAGATCAACGGCTACACCAAGGACTACCAGCCGACCTCGACCACGCTGAACCTGCCGCTGGAACTGGCCGCCACGTGGGGTCTCGCGACCTCGTACACGTACGGCTACATGTACAACGACACGGGCATGCTGGAGGAGGCCTCGCTGCCGGCGGTCGGCAACTTCCCCGCCGAGAAGCTCGTCCCCCGGTACAACAAGGACGGCCTGCCGCTGTCGCTCTCCGGCAAGGACTGGTACGGCTCCGAGACGGTCTACTCCTCCTACGGGCAGGTGCTGCGCTCGACCCTGGGCGCGCAGCCGTACCGGGTGTGGGCGCAGAACTCCTACGACGAGTCGAGCGGCGAGCTCCAGCAGCAGTCGGTCTACCGCGAGCAGACCGGTGACAAGACCGTGGTCGGCGGGAACCTCGTGTCCAACCGGTCGTACACCTACGACCCGGCGGGCAACGTCACCTCGATCCGGGAGCACTCGGACGGGATCGCGGAGCGGCAGTGCTTCGCCTACGACCCGCTGGGTCAGCTGAAGTCGGCCTGGACCTCCAAGAACCAGACCGGGTGCGCCGCACCCAAGGCCGCCAACGGCACGCTCGACGTGGCCGCGGGCAAGGACGGCACCGGTTACTGGCAGGAGTACGAGTACGACCTGGTCGGCAACCGCAAGAAGCTGACCGAGAAGGACCTGGGCGGCGACGCCGCGAAGGACGCCACCACCACCTACGCCTACGGCAAGGCCGACGGCACCCAGCCGCACACGCTGACCAAGGTGACGAAGACCTACACCACGCCGCAGGGCGCGCAGGTCACGTCGGAGGCGGAGCGCCTGTACGAGCTGACGGGCGAGACCAAGTCCGTCAGCTCCCTCCAGAACGGCGACAAGCAGGACCTGACCTGGACGTACGACGGCCAGGTCGACCGGATCAGCGGCCAGGGCACGGGTGGCAGGACCCCCTACGTGGGCCTTGCCGACAAGTGTCTCGACCTGAGCTCCGGAGTGGCGGCTCCCGGGCAGGCCGTCCAGCTGTACTCGTGCAACTCCACCGCGGCGCAGAGCTGGCGCTTCACCCCCAGTCCGGGGACGGCGCAGGCCGATCGTGACCGGGGCGTGCTGAGCGTCCACGACGACTGGTGCGTGCAGCCGGCCGGGGACACCCCCGGATCGCCGGTCAGGGTGCAGAAGTGCGACGGCTCGGCCGACCAGGAGCTGAAGCGCGACGCGTCGGGTCAGCTGACCCACCTGGGGTCGAACCTCTGCCTGGCGGTGAAGGACGCGAGTTCGGCGAACTCGGCCCCGATCGTGCTGGCCGCCTGTGACGGCACGAAGGCCGCGCAGCTGTGGGCGCCGCAGAACGACACCCGTCACATCTACGGACCCGACGGAACGCGGCTGCTGACGATCAAGGACAAGCAGGCCACCCTGTACCTCGGCGAGGCCGAGGTCACCATGGGGCAGGGCGGTGTCCTGCTCAACACCCAGCGCACGTACGCGGCGCCCGGCGGCGCGGTCATGCGCTACGCGGCCGGCACGGGTGGCAGCGCCCTGGTCGCCCTCACCGGCGATCACCAGGGCAGCACCTACGCGGAGGTCGCGCTCAGGGATTCGATGGACGTACGGATCCGCAAGCAGGACCCGTTCGGCAACCAGCGCGGCAACGGCACGGTGGGCCTCAAGCTCCAGACCCACACCGGGTTCCTGGGCGCCACCCGGGACGACGCCTCCGGCTACCAGCCGCTCGGCGCCCGCCTGTACGACCCGGTGGTCGGACGGTTCCTGTCCGCCGACCCGGTCCTGGACCTGAACGACGTACTCCAGTCCAACGGCTACACCTACGCGCACAACAACCCGGTGACGATGGCCGACCCGACGGGTCTGTCCATCGCGCTGACCGCCTCCGAGCGGGCCGCGGCACTGGCGGGCGCGGGCCTGTCGGCGGCGCAGGTCGCGCAGGCACAGGCGATGCAGGGCAAGTCCCTGTCCTCGGTGATCCTTTCCGTGGCGTGGGACACGCTGAAGGACTTCGTCGGCATCAACGACGCCCTGTCCTGCTTCGGCGGTGACATGTGGTCCTGCGGCAGCCTGATCATCGGGGCGATCCCGTGGACCAAGCTCGGCAAGATCCCCTCCGTGCTGAAGGCCGTCAACCGCACGATCAAGGCCATCAACTCCTTCCGCGCGGCGAAGAAGGCGGCCGAGGCCGTCCTGAAGGCCGCGAAGGCGGCCGAGGCCGTCGCGCTGAAGGCCAAGAAACTCGCCATCGAGAAGGCCAAGAAGGAAGCCGCGCAGAGAGCCAAGAAGAAAGCCGCCGAGGCGGCGAAGAGAACCACCGACAAGGCGGTCAGCCAGACCAAGAAGACCGGCAACCCGGTCCAGAAACAGGCACAGGCCAAGGCGGCCCCGAAGTCCTCGTCGGCCTCCGGCGGCGGAGGCGGCTCAGGCGCCAAGAGCGGCGGTTCCAAGCCCGGCGGCAACTCCGGCGGATCCTCCCGCAACAGCGGCGGCTCCAGCGGCAGCGGCGGCTCCGGCAAGGCCGACGGCGGCGAGAGCGGCGGGACGTGCAACAGCTTCGTCCCCGGCACCAAGGTCCTGATGGCCGACGGCTCCACCAAGCCGATCGAGGACGTCAGGACCGGCGACAAGGTCATCGCCACCGACCCGAAGACCGGCGAGCGCCGTATCGAGACCGTCACCGCCGAGATCAAGGGCCAGGGCCTCAAGCACCTGGTCAAGGTCACCATCGACACCGACGGCGAGAAGGGCACCGAGACCGCCCAGGTCACCGCGACCGACGGCCACCCCTTCTGGGTCCCCGAACTCGACGCCTGGATCAAGGCCACCGACCTCCACCCCGGTCAGTGGCTCCAGACCAGCGCCGGCACGTACGTCCAGATCACCGCGATCGAGCGCTGGACGGCTCAGACAGCGGCGGTCCACAACCTCACCGTCAGTGACCTGCACACGTACTATGTGCTGGCGGGGGCGACACCGGTACTCGTTCACAACTGTGAGGACGTGTATCGCAGCGATACCCGAGGTCCCAGCGAAATCTTCGATGGAGGATTCGCGCCCAAGGGAGACAATATGAATCTAGAAGAGCACGTAGCGGGTGTCTCCGGGGTCTATACCCCCGACTCTGGATTCGTATCGACGACCACCTCGAAGTCTCACGCGTTGAGCCGGAAGGGCCACACTTACGTAATCGACTCCAGAGGTGCATCTGGAGGGATTGACGTGAACAAGAGGATCCCCGGAAATGCTCACGCAAACGAGGCAGAGATAGCTGTTCCCCGTACCATTGATTCGTGTCACATACGTGGGTGCTGGCATGAAACAACAGGAGAGTGGATCCCAAATCCGAACTATCGGGAGTGAGGCATGGAATCGCTTGAACTGCTAGCTGTAGGGCGAGGATCCTCAGTCGTTCCAGTCTCATTCGAGATCCTTGATAGCGAAGGGGTGGGCTTGAGAATGAAATTCTCAGGTCGAGACTGGCAGCCCTTCACTGAGTCGAATCTGTTCAAGTGTCTCCTGAGTGCTCGAATCGACTTGGAGAAGGGAGATCTTCTGCTTTGCTGCCAAGGGGCGCGACCGGACGTCTTTCCCTCCGGAATGCAACAGCAGATGGATAATGGCCGCTTTGCCGCAGTCCTCTCCCGATCTGCCGAAGAGGAAGAGATTGTCGACATCTTTGCTGCGGCTGAACCATCACAGGTGACTTCTGTGGAAGCCCAGCGAGTAGCCGTATATCAGTTCTTCAACCTGCCGATTTCCGATGCAGGCGGAGACGCGTAGAAAGGACCTGCATCGGCGTGTGACGGCAACGCTGACGGCAACAGGGCCGGACGTCGGTGCCCCCCACGAGGTCTCGTGGGGGGCACCGACGTTCGTAGAGTGGATCAGTCATCTGTTGCTGTGTGGGGCGGATGGTCGAGGCGCTTCCCCTGTAGTGCATCCCCCAGGGCGTTGATGGCTTGGCGTTGGAGCCGGAGTCGGACATGGGCGTAGACGCCGGCGGTGACGCCGATGTGAGCGTGCCCGAGGAGTTCCTTGATCACGATGAGGTCGACACCTTGTTCCAGGAGCAGGGTGGCGGTCGAGTGGCGGAGGTCGTGGAAGCGGATGCGGCGGAGTCCGGCCCGGTTGAGGAAGCTGCGGAAGCGGCGGGTGAGGTTGGCCGGGTCGAGGGGCCGTCCGGTTGACGTGGTGAAGACGAGGCTGCTGTCCTGCCAGGCAGACCCTGCTGTCTCTCGCTCTTTGTCCTGCCGTTCCTGTTGCTTCTTGAGGGAGTGGAGGCATTCGGTGGGGAGGGCGATTCGGCGTTCGGACGCGCGGGTTTTGGTGGGCAGGTGCGTGAGGCCGCCGGTGCGGGTGCGCTGGAGTGAGTGCCGGATGCTGGCCGTTCCGGTGGTGAGGTCGAGGTCTTCCCAGTGGAGGCCGAGGAGTTCGCCCTTGCGGAGCCCGGTGCGCAGCGCGAGTTCGTACAGCGCGTGGAGCCGGTCGGCGCGGGCTGTGTCGAGGAACTGGCGAGCCTCGGCTGCGGTGAGGGGCTGGAAGCGCCTGGGCCGGGGTGCGGCGGCTTTGACGTTCCGGGCGACGTTGCGCGGCAGCTCGTCTTCGCGGACGGCGTGTTCGAGGGCGGACTTGAGGACCGAGTGCACGTAGGTCACGGTCGAAGGGGACAGCTGCTTCTGGCAGCATTCGCCGATGGCGCAGCACTCCTTCCGTTCGGTGTCCAGGCCCTGGGTGCAGCACTGGCAGGTGGTGCGGAGCCGGTCGAGGAAGGTGCGGACGTCCTTGGCGGTGAGACGTGCGATCTTCTTGGCGCCGAGGCCGGGGACGAGGTGGAGGCGGACGCAGGCGGCGTAGCGGGTGTGGGTGTTCTCGCGGAGCCGGTGGACGGCGACGCTGCCGAGCCAGTACGTGAGGTAGTCGCCGACGGTGCTGTCTGCGGTGGCGACAGGCAGCCCGCGGTTGCTGTTCGCGATCTTGTCGGCGGCTTCCCTCCGAGTGCTGCCGTAGACCCGGACACGTTTGCGGCTGCCGTCGGCGGCGAGGACATAGCCGGCGGCTTCCCAGCGGCCGTCCTTGCGCTAGTAGATGGTGCCTTCGCCGTTGGCGCGGGCCTTCTTGCGCTTGGGGGCGATCATTAGGCGGCCTCTTCCAGGTGGCGCTGAACTAGTCAGCGAGGGCGTGGGCGGGGATACGGCGGGCGCGGCCGATGGTCAGCGAGGCCAGGCGACGGGTGCGCAGGAGGTCGTAGAGGGCGGAGCGGCCGATCTTGAGGCGGGCCATGACCTCGGGGACGGTGAGGAGTTCTTCGTCACGCACGAGTCGCTACCTCCTGTTCGCCCGTCGGGCCACCTCCGATGAGTGCGGCGAGGCGTTCGAGGTCGGGGGTGAGGCCGGTGCCGTCGTAGGCCCAGTGAGCGAGCACGAGGGTGGTCGGGGCGGCCGGAGGGGTGTGGCGGCGGTGCCAGTCGGCTCGGGCGGCCCGGAGGGCGCCAAGGGTGGTGGAGTAGGCGCGGGCCTTGGTGGAGAAGTGGCCGCGGAGGCCGAGCATGTGGGCCCACTTGCGAAGGTTCAGGTACTTGAGGTCGTCGCGGGCGCCGAGGGTCCAGGCGGTGCGGATCATGCGGGCGGCGTGCTCGGGTACGGACTCGAACCAGAGGTCGGTGATCCTCTTCAGCCGGTGGTCGAGGGTGCCGGTCGCGGCTTCGGTGCCCTTGGTGGCGTACTTGGCGACGTATCCGGCGACCTTGCCCTCGGTGATCATGGTCCCGCCCTGGAAGGCGGCCGACCGGATGATCCTGGTGTCGATCTGCTCGCCGAAGGCGAAGGAGCGGGCGCGGCCGTTGATTTCGGGCCCGTCGATATGGGCACGGGTGGCCGCGATCCGGATGGCGTCGGCGAGGAGTTCGGGGGTGGCCCAGGCGGGCGGCGGGGTGTAGGGGCCCGCGCGGCCGTCGAGACGGATTACGGCCCCCTGACCATGCCCGACCCCAACCCGGGCAGGACACCGGCCAAAGCCCACTCCACCGCCCTCAGGCGCGCAGCCGTCTGACGGCAACGCCGACGGCAACAGGGGCGCACAGCACGGCACTTCCACGTACACCTACGGACCAGCCGGAATTCGCTGACCAGCGAAAATGCAGGTGACGGCCGCCCGGCGAGCACACGTACTATGTGCTGGCGGGCGCTGCGCCGGTACTCGTCCACAACTGCGACAGCATTTCTCCGCAGGCTCGCGACCACGTGCTGAACGGTGTTATTACGGATGACAACCGGTTTGCCGGTTGGCATCTTCATCCCGATCAGACGGGCGGCATCCCGGAAAATCGATTCATCAACGGTGAACTGTCCGTTAACGCCGACGGCACGGCCAGGGTGAACGGGACGGTCGGGGCACTCCTCCCGGGAGGCGGAACCCTCGCCAAGGTGGCCAGCGCAGGCCATACATTCTTCCCGTCCACCTGGACGCCTGAAGATGTGATGGCAGCCGGTCAGCACCTGTTCAGCAACGGCACATACAAGCGCGGAGGAACCATGGTTTCCGGAACATTTCGTGGCGTGAAGATGACGGGCTTCCTACAGAAAACAGCGGATGGGTCGTACACACCATCGACCTTCTTCCCGGTGGGGAATTAACAGAACGATGGAGGCCGCTACGTGGTCCTTCACGGTCGATCAGGATGACCTCGTCATTCCTCAGGGCCCGGCCGGGACCGAGGAGAACACAAGACTGGCTCTCGAAACTCTGATAATTCCGTTCGGAACCAGAGCGGAAAGCACAGAGATCTACCTTCGAGAGTGGCGGAGGATGTGGCGGGATTTCGAATCCGAGTACGTCCTCGGGACATCCAGTGCGACTGCGAAGAGAATCGATTCCGATCGGGTTGAGATCGGTGACTTGTACGGGCAGTTCGAGACGTGCACGATGAGCGTCGAAGAATTTGAACTCGCACTGGAATGCCTGATTCGATTCCTGGAGCACCGACACCGGTGATCAACTGATTGCAGAAAACAAGAAAACCGATGGGGCGGTACGCGGCGAGAGGCCGCGTACCGCCCCGACGTTCATGAGTCCGAGTTCTCTTTCCGGAACCTCTCGGCTCCGCCGACGCGGGCACGGCGCACGAGGGGTCAGGCCCCCGCCTCCCGGTGGCGGCGGGTCAGGTCGGCGGCGCCGGATTCCGTGAGGCTGCCGTGCAGGCGCATGCGGGCGACGCCGCCGTCGGGGAAGGCGTCGAGGCGGACGTGGGTGACGATCGCCGGGGCGCTGAGCGGGAAGCGGTGGGGAGTGTCGGGCTGGAGCCGGGTGCGGGGGATGATCTCGAACCATTCGCCCGTCCCGCCGTCGCGGCCGTGCAGGGCGATCCAGCCCGCCGCGTTGCCCTTGAGGTAGGCGGTGTCGATCTCGACCGCGCGGACCGCGCCCTGGGCGGGGAGGCGGAAGCGGACCCAGTCATTGGTGTCGCGGACCCGGCGGCGGCGGTTCTCCCAGCCGTCGTCCATCTTGCGGGAGGTGCCGGGCAGGATGATCTGGGTCGGCGAGGAGTAGAAGCGGTCCGAGGCGTCCTCGTAGCTGCCGCCGTTCAGGACCGAGAGCAGGTCGAAGGTGCCGAGGGTGGCGAGCCAGGACGGGTCGGGCAGGACCTCGCCGTGGACGCGGAGGCGGGCGATGCCGCCGTCGGGGTGCTGGCAGAGGCGGATGTGGGTGAAGCGGCGGCCGTCGGTGATCTCGAAGCCGTTGGCGGCGTGGCCGCGTACGGGGGTCGGCGGGACGATCTCCTCCCATTTCACGTCGTCGGCGAGGAGCTCGGCGGGGCCGGGCGAGCCCTCGACGGCGGTGGCCTGGATCGAGACGCGCTGCGGGTAGTTGCCGCGGAAGTGGGCCGTGTCGACGACGATGCCGCGGATGACGCCGGGGGCGCCGAGGCGGATCAGGGCCCAGTCGTGCTCCCCGGGGGCCGGGAACGGGTGGGCGGCGTCCGCGCCGCGTCGGCGGCGGGTCTCCCAGCCGTCCATGACCTTGCCCTTGTGGCCGAAGCGCTCGGGGTCGAAGACCGCGCGCTCCCGGACGAGGAGGTTCTCGCGCTGGGCGAAGAACTCGTCGTTGGCGGCGATCACGCCCGCGCCGAGGCGGCGGTCGGCGAGGTCGACGAGGCCGGTGAAGGGGAGGTCGGTGATGCGGTAGTCGGCGTAGGGGTCGCCGCCGCCGTACGGGGCCGCGTCGTTGGCGTGGGGGTCGTCGTGGTGGTTCTCGTCCCGGTGCTCGTTCTGGTCGAAGGTCATGGGGCCACTGTCACGACCGGACACCCATCAGGTCCAGTGAAAGTTTTTACAGTTTCCGTTCAGCGGAAGTGAAGGATTCGGCGGCCGAGCCCAGCGCGACGAGGACCCGGGCCACCGCGGGCCCGTGTTCGGCCCCCTGCCGTACCGCCGCCACCACATGGCGGCGCGGCTGGTCCGCCTCCAGTACCCGCATCACCACCCCGTGCCGTCCGCCGTGCCGCTCCGCCGATGCCATGCGCGGAATGAGCGCGACCCCCATCCCCGCCTCGACCATGGCCAGGATCGCCGTCCAGCCGGAGGCACTGTGCGCCTGCTCGGGCACGAACCCGGCGGCCTCGCACGCCGCCGTGGTGATCTGCGACCAGGGTCCGGACCCTCCGAAGATCCAGGGATCGCCGGAGAGATCCGCCAGCCGGAGCGCGGGGGCGGCGGCCAGGGGATGGGCGGCGGGCAGGGCCACGTCCAGCGGGTCCGCGAGCAGGGGCCGTACCGCGAACCGGGGGTCGTGGGCGGTCGGGGCGTGCGCGGTGAGGGACAGCGCGAGGTCCACGTCACCGGCGGCCAGCAGTTCGTACGCCCGGGCGGCCTCCGCCTCCCGCACCCGCACCTCCGGCCCCGGGCGGCCCTCGGCGCGCAGGCGCTGGATCGCCGGGACGACGAGAGCCGGCACCGCCGTCGAGAACGCGGCGACCCGCACCTCCCCCGCCTCACCGCGCAGGTACCCCGTCAGTTCCGCGTCGGCGCGCTCCAGCCGGGCGAAGACCGCTTCGGCGTGGCGCAGCACGAGATGGGCGGCGTCGGTGAGGCGGACCCGTCGGCCCTGGGCCTCCAGGAGCGGGACGCCGAGCTGCCGGGACAGGCTGGACAGTTGCTGCGAGACCGCCGACGGGGTCATCAGCAGGGCCTCCGCGGTCGCGGTGACCGTGCCCCGGTCGCGCAGCGTGCGCAGGACCCGGAGCTTCTTGATGTCCCACTCGGTCATGGCCGCAACCTACCCGGGGTCCGGTCCGTCCGGGGTCCGGCGACGGCATCCGGTGGCGTCCGGGTCCGGACACGCGTGTGCGCCGCCCGGCACGGGGTACCGGCGGCGCACTCGGCGGGAGCGTCGGGAGAGGGCTGCGATCGGGACCGCTCACCGATCCCGGACCCGCCCGCTTCCCGGAACCCGGAGCGGTCGGACCCTGTCGCCCGACTCGATTCCCGACTCGGTCAGGCCTGCTTCTTGGACTTGTCGAAGATCATGACCAGGCCCGCGATGATCACGAACAGGGCGATGGGGGCCACGACGTACAGGCCGATGGTCTCCATCACGCTCAGGCCCGGGCCGGGGTCGTCACCGTCGTCGCGGGTGAGCGCGAGCGCGGGGGACGACATGAGCAGCATCATCAGCGTCGTTCCGGCCGCGACGGCGCCGGCGCGCATAGCGTTCTTCTTGTCCACGGTGCAAACGTAGCGAACGCCCACGACGCACGCGCGCCCGGGGTGCCGTACGGGCTTCGGGAACGGGCGCCGGTGGTGCCCCGGACCGGTCCTCAGCGGCGCTCGAAGACCTCCATCAGCCGGTGCAGGCGGGGGGCGGCGGCCAGTTCCTCCAGGGTGACCGGGTTGCCCTCCGCGTCGGCGACCGGCAGGCGCCAGTTGGGGTACTGGTCCCAGGTGCCCGGAACGTTCTGCGGGCGGCGGTCGCCCAGGGCGTCGGGCAGCCAGACGCCGACCATGCGGGCCGGGGTGCGCAACAGGAAGCGGTGCACGGCCCGGACGGCGCCCTCCTCGTCGCCCTCGCCCTCCGGGAGCAGGCCGAGCCGGGCGAGCAGGCCGAGCCATTCGGCGGTGTCGTGGGCGTCCGCGGCGAGTGCCTCCGCCAGGGGACGGGTGAGCAGGCCGAGCCGGTCGCGCAGCAGCACGTGGTCGCCGTCGAGCCGGGCGGCGGTGGACGGCAGGTCGTGCGTGGTGGCCGTGGCCAGGCAGCTCTCGCGCCACTGTTCCGGGGCCAGCGGCCGGCCGGTGCCGTCCCAGTCCCGCTCGAACCAGAGCACGGAGGTGCCGAGCACGCCCCGGCGTGCCAGCGTCTCGCGGACCCACGGTTCGACGGTGCCGAGGTCCTCCCCCACGATCACGGCACCGGCCCGGTGCGCCTCCAGGACGAGGACGGCGAGCATCGCCTCGGCGTCGTGGCCGACGTAGGTGCCCTCGGTGGGCGGGCGTCCCTCGGGCACCCACCAGAGCCGGAACAGGCCCATGACGTGGTCGATGCGCAGGGCGCCCGCGTGCGCGAACAGTGCGCGCAGCAGCCCGCGGTACGGGGCGTAGCCGGACGCGGCGAGGGCGTCGGGGCGCCACGGGGGCAGCCCCCAGTCCTGGCCGCGGGCGTTGAAGGCGTCGGGGGGCGCGCCGACGGACATGCCGCGGGCGAGGGCGTCCTGCTGGGCCCAGGCGTCGGAGCCGCCGGGGTGCACGCCGACCGCGAGGTCGTGGACGATGCCGACGGCCATTCCGGCGTCCAGGGCGGCGCGCTGGGCGGCGGCGAGCTGCTCGTCGGTCAGCCAGGCGAGCCGGCAGTGGAAGTCGACCCGGTCGCGCAGGGTGTGGCGGGCGTGGGCGGTCTCCTCGGAGCGGGGATCGCGCAGGGCGGGCGGCCAGGTGTGCCAGTCGTGTCCGTGCACCTCGGCGAGGGCGCACCACAGGGCGTGGTCCTCCAGGGCCTGCCCCTGTGCGGCCAGGAAATCGCAGTAGGCGGCGCGTCGGCCGGGGGTGAGGGGGACGTCCCGGACGCGTTCGAGGGCCTGGCGCTTGAGCTCCCAGACTGCGTCCCGGTCGATCAGTGCGCCCTTGTTCAGGACGGTGTCGCCGAGCGCGGCGGCGCTCTGGCGCAGGTCGTCGAGGGTGGACCGGTCCGGCACGTGGCCGTATTCGGGGACGGACTCGACATGCAGGTGGACGGGGTCGGGGAAGCGCCGCGACGACGGGCGGTACGGGGACGGGTCGGTGGGGTCGCCGAGCACCGCGGCGTGCAACGGGTTGACCTGGACGAATCCGGCTCCCAGGGCGCGCCCCGACCAGGCGGCGAGGTCGGCGAGGTCCCCGAGGTCGCCCATCCCCCAGGAGCGGGCGGAGAGCAGGGAGTAGAGCTGTACGAGGAAGCCGTGGCAGCGTGCGGCGGGCCGGGGCGCCCGGGGCGGGGCGACGACGAGCGTGGCGGACGCGCTCCGGCCGCCCGGGGCGCGTACCGACAACCGGTGCACGCCGAGCGGCGGTTCGGTCCACCAGAGCGGGGTGGACGGCGTCCCCGCAGCGGCCTCCCGGGCCGGATCCGCACCCTCGCCCGGGCCCGGGCCCACGGCCGGACCGGCCTCCCGGGCCGCCCCCGGTTCCGCGCCCACGCCCGTGCCCGGCTCCGGGGCCGTGTGCGTTCGCGCACCGACGTGTCCCAGGGCGTCCGGACGGGGGTGGTCGGCCGGAACGCGCAGGGTCGGGTGCGGGGGCTCGCCGACGTCCTCCGGGGCGGTGACGTCCTCCAGGGCGATGTCGAGCGTGGTGCCCGGCGGCAGGTCCGCCAGGGCCGGGGGCAGCGGTTCCCCGGCCCACACCACCACCGTCGGCGGGAGCAGTCCGGACCGGGCTGCGGACTCGGCGGTGGCGAGCGACTCCCGTACCGCTTCGGGGCCTGCCGCGTCCACGCCGAGGGCGGCGAGCACGGCGACGACCGTGCCGTCCGGGACGGGCACCGTGTCGCCGGGGGACGGGGAGTGGGAGGTGGCGACGCCATGCAGTGCGGCGAGCCGGGACAGGCCCATTCGGACTCCTGGTGACTACTCCATGCCCCACATGCTGCCGGTGGTGACCGGCTCGCTGGTCAGCGGGGCATTGACGGCGAGCGGGGGTTCGCTGGTCAACGGGGTGGCCTCGGCGAGCGGCGGCTCGCTGGTCAGGGGTATCGCGTCGGCGAGCGGCGGCTCGCTGGTCAACGGGCCGGAACCGGGCGCGGGAAGAAAGCCGGGCAACGGGTCGCAGCCGGATGCCTGTCGGGAGGGGGCGGGGAGCAGAGGCTGCGCGACGGTGGGCATGGTGGCCTCCTGGCCTTGGCGGAACAGGACACAGCGGGCCTACCCAGCGGACTCGATCGCAGACGTAGGCGTTATCACAACGAGTTCAACGTGCCGCGGGTCACAATCCGTTCCGCCGGGGCCGGTTCTCCGCAAGTCGTCCTCCGATTTCGGCCATTCGGCGTCATCTTTCGCGTCCCGCGCCATCGGCCGGCCGCCCCGCACCGCATCCACCACATCGGGCATTTGCGGCACACCGCCCCTCGCGCATTGACACCCGCGCGCGTGGGGTGGTGGGCTCGGAGGCCACCGGCGGGAGCGAAGGAGACGGGCGATGCGGCTCGGACGCAGGAAGCGGGCGACGGCCGTCGCGTTCGCCGTGCTGGGCGGGCTGCTCTCCGCGGGCGCCCCGGCCGTCGCGGCGCCCTCCGCACCCGGTTCCCCCTCCCTCACCACGCCCGACCGCACCGGCGACGGCGCACCGCCCGCCGTGTGGCCGCGCCCCCAGTCGGTCAGGACGTCCGGGGCGGACATTCCGCTCTCCGCCGAAGTCACCCTCGTCGCCGACGCGCAGGCCGATCCGTACGCCGTCGACGCGCTGCGCGACCTGCTGCGCGGGGCGGGGGTGCGCACGGTCCACGAGGCGCTGCCGGGCCGCGGCCCGGTCGTCCGGTTCGGCGGTGCCGGTGCCGCGGACGCCCTGCGCGCGCTGCGCGCCCCCGCTCTCGGCGACCTGCCCTCCGGGGGCTACCGGATCGCGGTCGGCCGGGTGGCGGGCCGGGACACCGTCGCCGTGGACGGGGTCGGCGACGACGGTCTGTTCCACGGCGTCCAGACGCTGCGTCAGCTGATCCGGAACGGCGGCGTCGCCGGGGTCGCCGTGAGGGACTGGCCGGGCACCGCCGTGCGCGGGATGACGGAGGGGTTCTACGGGCAGCCGTGGACCCGTGCCGAACGGCTCGCGCAGATCGGGTTCATGGGGCGCACGAAGCAGAACCGCTATCTGTACGCGGCGGGCGACGACCCCTACCGGCAGTCCCGTTGGCGCGATCCGTACCCCGCCGAGCGGCGGGCCGACTTCCGGGCGCTCGCCGAACGGGCCCGGGCCGAGCACGTGACGCTCGGCTGGGCCGTCGCCCCCGGGCAGACCATGTGCATGGCGTCGGACGACGACGTGAGGGCGTTGACGAGGAAGCTCGACGCGATGTGGGCGCTGGGCGTACGGACGTTCCAGCTCCAGTTCCAGGACGTCAGCTACAGCGAGTGGCACTGCGACGCCGACGCCGACACCTTCGGCCGCGGTCCGGAGGCGGCGGCCCGGGCGCAGGCGCGGGTGGCGAGCGCGGTGCAGCGGCACCTCGCCCGGAGGTATCCGGACGCGGAGCCGCTGTCGGTGATGCCGACGGAGTTCTACCAGGACGGGACGACCGCATACCGCACGGCGCTCGCGAAGGAACTCGACGACCGGGTGCAGGTCGCCTGGACCGGGGTCGGGGTGGTGCCGAGGACCATCACCGGCGGCGAACTGGCGGGGGCGCGCGCCGCGTTCCGGCATCCGCTGGTCACCATGGACAACTACCCCGTCAACGACTACGCGCAGGACCGGATCTTCCTCGGCCCGTACACCGGCCGGGACCCGGCGGTGGCGGTCGGCTCCGCGGCGCTGCTCGCGAACGCGATGGAGCAGCCGTCCGCGTCCCGCATCCCGCTGTTCACCGCCGCGGACTTCGCGTGGAACCCGCGGGGGTACCGGCCGCAGGAGTCCTGGCGGGCGGCGATCGACGACCTCGCGGGCGGCGACGCCCGCTCCGGGGACGCGTTGCGCGCGCTGGCCGGGAACAGCGCGACGTCCGTGCTGGGCGGCGACGAGTCGGCGTATCTGCGACCGCTGCTTGACGCGTTCTGGCGGTCCCGCACGGACCAGGACGCCTCGGCGCGGGACACCTCGGCCCGGGCGCTGCGGGAGGCGTTCACGGTGATGCGGCAGACGCCGCAGCGGCTGGAGGACCTCGCCGAGGGGCGGCTCGACGACGAAGTGCGGCCGTGGGCCGAGCAACTGTCCCGGTACGGCCGGGCGGGCGAGCTCGCCGTCGATCTGCTGCAGGCGCAGTCGCGCGGCGACGGCGCCGCCGCGTGGAAGGCGTCGCTGGCGCTGGAGCCGGTGCGGCGGGCGACGGGGGCGAGCGGGGCGACGGTCGGGGCGGGGGTGCTGGGCCCGTTCCTGGACCGGGTGCGCCGGGAGGCGGACGCCTGGACGGGCGCGGACCGCAGGGCGGGCACGGTGACGGAGGCGCCCGGCAGTCACACGGTCCGGCTGGACCGGGCCCGTCCGGTCGAGGCCGTGACGGCGATGACCGAACCCGGGGACGGTTCGGAAACCGGCGCGAGGCTGGAGGCGCACGTGCCGGGCGAGGGCTGGCGCGTGCTGGGGCCGGTGTCGCGGACCGGCTGGACCCAGATTCCGGCCAAGGGGCTGCGGGCCGACGCGATCCGGATCAGCCGGCCGACCGCGAGCCCGGTCGTTCCCCCGCTCATCACCGGCGCGAGGCCGTCGGTCGTCGTGGAGAACCGGACGGACGGGCCGGGAGGCGACGCGTCCACATCCGGAGGCGCCGGCTCCGGGGACGCGTCGGCTCCGCGGGTGCGGGCGCTCGTGCCGTGGTTCGGCGACGAACCCGCCGCCCGGCTCGACCTCGCTCGCGACGAGACGGACGCCGAGATCGGCGGCGGGCCGCAGCGGGTCAAGGCCCGGCTGGCCGCCCGGCGCCCCGCCGAGGTGAACGGCAGCCTCACCGCCGACGCCCCCAGCGGCATCGAGGTCAGCGTCCCGGAACGGACCCGGGTGCCGCGCGGCACCGGTACGGACGTCCCCGTCGAGATCACCGTCCCGGCGGGCACCCCGGCCGGCGAGTACGAGGTACCGCTCAGCTTCGGCGACGAACGCAGCACGCTCACCGTCCGGGCGTTCCCCCGCACCGCGGGCCCGGACCTGCTGCGTACCGCCGTCGCGGCCTCGTCCGCCGACGAGACCCCGGACTTCCCGGCGCCGGCGGCCGTCGACGGCGACCCGGGGACCCGCTGGTCCTCACCGGCCGAGGACGGCGCCTGGTGGCAGGCGGAGCTGCCGGCCGCGGCCCGGATCGGCCGGGTGGTGCTGCACTGGCAGGACGCGTACGCCTCCCGCTACCGGGTCCAGGTCTCCCCGGACGGCCGGACCTGGCGCACGGCGGCGACGGTGCGGGACGGACGGGGCGGCAGCGAGTCGGTCCGGATGGACGCCAAGGACACCCGCTTCCTCAGGATCCAGGGCGACGCCCGCGCCACCGAGTTCGGCTACTCCCTCTGGTCGGTGGAGGCGTACGCCGTCGCCGCGACGGAGTGACGAGCGGGGGAGCAACCGCCTCCGCCCGCGCGTGTCCCCGCACGGGCCGGAGGGCTCCCGCACGGTGCCCCCGCGGGGACGGCGAAGGCCCCGGGGACGACGAAGGCCCGGATCCTAGGCTGATACGCCGTCGATCCGGGCCATCGCGTCGTCCGCGCCGAACGGTTGCAAGTACGGCAACCAGCGCGGATCGCGATGGCCCGTCCCGATGATGCGCCACGCGAGGCCCGTGGGCGGGGCGGGCTGCTGGTGCAGTCGCCAGCCGAGCTCCGGCAGGTGCCGGTCGGCCTTGACGTGGTTGCAGCGGCGGCAGGCCGCCACCACGTTGTCCCAGGCGTGCTGGCCGCCGCGGCTGCGCGGGATGACGTGGTCGACGCTCGTGGCGGCGGCCCCGCAGTACATGCAGCGACCGCCGTCCCTGGCGAAGAGGGCCCGGCGGGTGAGCGGTACGGGCCCGCGGTAGGGGACCCGTACGAAGCGTTTCAGCCGGACGACGCTGGGGGCCGGGACGACCCGGGTGGCACTGTGCATGAAGGCGCCGGACTCCTCAAGACAGATGGCCTTGTTTTCGAGCACGAGGACGAGAGCGCGGCGGAGCGGTACGACGCCGAGCGGCTCGTACGACGCGTTGAGAACCAGGACATGCGGCACGGTGGACGCCTCCTTGTACGCCGGCGGCGCGTGGCTCGCGCCGGGACGATCCGATCCAAGTTTCTCCTCACGCCCGGTCGATGCGCCACCACGTGCGGGTAACGGGCTGGAAGGATTTTTTCCGCCGCGGCCCCGTGACCCCCCTGACGGCGGGCCGCCGGGGGCCCCGCGGGACCGTTTCGGCAGGCCCGCACCCGGTGTGTGATCGGCCACACGCGCCCTTCGCGCCCCCGGGACGCCTCTGCCTCCTCGGTCGCGGCAGCCGCCCGGGGCCGCTGCCCCGTTAGTGTGGTGGGTCCGTCGCAGCCCAGTCGGAGGTCCCGTCGTGCCCGTGTCCGCCTTGTTGACCGCAACCCCGTCACCCGGGTCCGGCAGCTCGCTCGACGAGGCCGCCGAGCAGGCCGGTCACGCCGCGAGCTGGGTGGAGGAGAACTGGTCCACCTGGCTGAGCACCGGCCTGCGGATCATGCTCATCGCGGCCATCGCGATCGTGTTGCGCATCGCGATCCGGCGTGCTCTGACCAAGCTCATAGAACGGATGAACCGCAGTGCCCAGGCGGTCGAGGGCACCGCGCTGGGCGGTCTGCTGGTCAACGCGGAACGCCGCCGTCAGCGGTCCGAGGCGATCGGCTCCGTGCTGCGCTCGGTGGCGTCCTTCCTGATCCTCGGCACGGCCGTCCTGATGATCCTCGGCGCGTTCCAGATCAACCTGGCCCCACTGCTGGCCTCCGCCGGGGTGGCCGGTGTGGCGATCGGTTTCGGTGCGCGCAACCTGGTCACCGACTTCCTCTCCGGCGTCTTCATGATCCTGGAGGACCAGTACGGCGTCGGCGACACCATCGACGCGGGCGTCGCCTCCGGCGAGGTCATCGAGGTCGGTCTGCGGGTCACCAAGCTGCGTGGTGCCGAGGGCGAGATCTGGTACGTCCGCAACGGCGAGGTGAAGCGGATCGGCAACCTCAGCCAGGGCTGGTCGACGGCCGGCGTCGACGTGACGCTGCCGCTCACGGAGGACCTGGACCGGGTCCGTTCGGTGATCGTCGACGCCGCCGCCGCGATGGCCAAGGAGGACCCGTGGAGCGAGCGGCTGTGGGGTCCGGTGGAGGTCCTGGGCCTGGACACGGTGCAGTTGGACTCGATGACGGTCCGGGTCGCCGCGAAGACGATGCCCGGCAAGTCGGTGGGCGTGGAGCGGGAGCTGCGCTGGCGGATCAAGCAGGCCATGGACGAGGCGGGCATCCGGATGGTCGGCGGTGTGCCGGCCCAGGCGGAGGAGGAACCGGTGGCCGATCCGACGGCCTCGGTGGCCGCCCCGTCGGCCTTCTCGTCGGCCACCTCGCCGCAGACCCTGGCCACCAACCCGATCACCCCGGCGCCGAACAAGGGCAAGTAGCCGGGAAGGCGCGAGCGGCCGGACACCCGCGGGCACGGCGCCCCCGGCACGGCGCCCCCGGCACGACGACCCCGGGCACAGCGCCCCGGATCCGGCCCCCGGACGCGGTGTCGGGGCATCGCGAGGCGTCCGGCAGGCGGACGCCACGTAACGCTTTGGTTGCCGCAGCGATGCCGACCATTGACGCCCCGGCGCGGGCGCCATACGGTCCTCTCACAGAATAGGAAACTTTCCTAACAGAGGGCGGGTGGAAGCTCATGGCCGGAACCACACCGGGTACCCCCCGCGTTCTGCGGGCCATGAACGACCGGGCCGCCCTCGACCTGCTGCTGAAGCACGGCCCCCTCTCCCGGACCAGGATCGGGAAGCTGACCGGACTGTCCAAGCCCACCGCCTCCCAGCTCCTGGCGCGGCTGGAGGCGGCCGGGCTGGTCGTCGCCACCGGGACCGTGGTCGGGCGGCCGGGTCCCAACGCCCAGCTGTACGCGGTGAACGCGCGGGCAGCGCACGTCGCGGGGCTTGACGTGAACGCCCAGCGCATCCTCGCGGCCGTCGCCGATGTGACCGGTGAGACGGTCGGGGAGTTCGAACTGCGCACCCCGGGGCGGCGCGCCGACTCCGTGGTGCGGCAGGTGGCGGACGCCCTGGACGGGGCGATCAAGGACGCCGGGCTCACCCGCTCCGAGGTGCACCGGGTCGTCATCGGCACCCCCGGGGCCTTCGATCCGGGCACCGGCCGCCTGCGGTACGCCTCGCACCTGCCCGGCTGGCACTCCCCCACCCTGCTGGAGGAGCTTGCCGCGTTCCTGCCGATGCCGGTCGAGTACGAGAACGACGTGAACCTGGTCGCGGTGGCCGAACAACGGCTCGGCGCGGCACGCGGGCACGACGACTTCGTCCTGCTGTGGAACGAGGAGGGGCTCGGCGCCGCCCTCGTGATCAACGGACGGCTGCACCGCGGCTTCACCGGCGGCGCCGGTGAGGTCGGCTTCCTGCCGGTGCCGGGCGCGCCGCTGGTCCGGCAGGTCACCAAGGCGAACTCGGGCGGGTTCCAGGAGCTGGCGGGCGCCCAGGTGCTGGCCCGGCTGGCCAGGGAGCTCGGCATCGAGGACGGGGCGGCCCGCGGCTCCGGTACCCATCACGAGGCCGCGGCCCGGCTGATCGCCAGGGCCGCCGAGGCGGACCGGGCGGGCGACGACGGCCCGTACCCCCGGCTCCTCGATCTGTACGCCACCGGCCTCGCGACCGGTCTCGCCTCCATGATCGCCGTGCTGGACCCGGAGGTGGTCGTGCTGTCCGGCGAGGTGATCGCGGCCGGCGGCGAGCCGCTGCGCCGCCGGGTGGAATCCGAGCTCCTCGAACTGGCGGCCTCCCGCCCCCGGCTGATCGCCGGTGACGTGACCCACCGTCCCGTCCTGCGCGGCGCGTTGGAAAGTGCGCTGGCCACCACTCGTGACGAAGTCTTCGACACGTCGCGCTGAACCGTTTTCCCGTTCCTTCCGCACGTCATCCTCTCTCCGACCCATCGTTCACCGGGAGTCACCGTCATGTCCGGAAACCGCCGGAAGACGGCCGCCGCGCTCGCCGCGACCGCCGCGTTCACACTTCTCGCCTCCGCCTGTACCGGCCAGAGCAGTTCCGGTGCCTCGGATGACGCGTCCAAGGACACCACCATCACCTTCTGGCACGGCTGGAGCGATCCCGGCGAGGTCGCGGCGATCAAGGCGACGGTCGACGCCTTCGAGAAGAAGCACTCCAACATCCATGTGAAGGTCATCGGCAACATGACCGACGACAAGATCAACCAGGCGCTGCGGGCGGGTGGTTCCAACGCCCCGGACGTGGTCTCGTCGTTCACCACGAACAACGTGGGCAAGTTCTGCTCGTCGAAGGCGTTCGTCGACCTGAACCCCTTCCTGAAGCGGGACGGGATCGACCCTGACAAGACGTTCCCGAAGGCGATGAACGAGTACACGCAGTTCGACGGGGTGCGCTGCACCGTCCCGCTGCTCGGTGACGCCTACGGGCTCTACTACAACAAGGACGCGTTCAAGGCGGCCGGTGTCGCCAAGCCGCCGGAGACGTGGTCGGAGCTGGCCGCGGTCGCCAAGAAGCTGACGAAGACCAAGGGCGACTCGTACGAGCAGCTCGGCTTCATGCCCAACTACCACGGCTACGAGTCGACGACCGAGCACTACCTGGGGGGCTGGGACCCGAAGTACTTCGACGCGGACGGCAAGTCGAACATCGTCAAGGACCCGGCGTTCGCCGCCATGCTCACCACGCAGAAGAAGCTGGTCGACGACCTCGGCGGGTACGAGAAGCTGGAGAAGTACCGCGCGTCGTTCGGCGACGAGTGGGGCGCCAAGCACCCCTTCCACACCGGCCAGGTCGCCATGCAGCTGGACGGCGAGTGGCGGCTGGGGATGGCCGAGGAGACCAAGCCGGAGTTCGAGATCGGGGTGGCCCCGATGCCCGTCGCCGACGACCAGCGCGACACCTACGGCAAGGGCTACCTGACCGGCACGGTCGCCGGTGTCGCCGCCACGTCGAAGAAGCAGAACGCGGCCTGGGAACTGGTCAAGTTCATGACCACGGACACCGACGCGGTTGTCGACTTCGCCAACGCCATCCACAACGTGCCCTCCACGCTGGAGGCGCTGAAGTCCCCGAAGCTGAAGTACGACCCGCGGTTCAAGACCTTCCTGGACATCGCCGCGAACCCGAAGAGCACCACCACCCCGCCCTCGGTGAACGGCGGCGCGTACCTGGTCTCCCTGCAGAACCTCGGATTCGACATCGAGAAGGGCAAGCAGAAGGACATCAAGGCGGGGCTGGAGAAGACCGCCGCCGAGATCGACGCCGCGATCGCGCAGGCGAAGTAGTACCGCGATGAGCACGTCCACGAGTACGCCGACGCGTGCGGGCACGTACACGCTGCGTTCGAAGCGCCGCAGGTCGGCGCTTCGGACCGCGGCGTTCATGTCGCCGTGGCTGATCGGGTTCTGCGTCTTCTTCGCCTACCCGTTGATCTCCACGGTCTACTTCTCCTTCACCTCCTACGACGGTTTCGCCACCCCCGAGTTCAGCGGGCTGAAGAACTGGTCGTTCGTCTTCTCGGACTACCCGCTGTTCTGGCCCGCGCTGCGCAACACGCTCTGGCTGGTCGTGGTGATGGTGGCCTGCCGGGTGGTCTTCGGTCTCGGTGTCGGGCTGCTGATCACCAAGATCAAGACTGGGGCCGGGGTCTTCCGCACCCTGTTCTACCTGCCGTACCTGGCGCCGCCGGTCGCGGCGACGCTCGGCTTCGTCTTCCTCCTCAACCCGGGTACCGGACCGGTCAATTCGCTCCTCGGCGAGCTGGGGCTGCCGACGCCCGGCTGGTTCACGGACGCCGCCTGGTCCAAGCCCGCGCTGACCGCGCTGGCGGTATGGGGCGTGGGCGACCTGATGGTGATCTTCATGGCCGCACTGCTCGACGTGCCGAAGGAGCAGTACGAGGCGGCGGAACTGGACGGGGCCGGCCCGTTCCAGCGGTTCCGCTTCGTCACCCTGCCGAACATCTCGCCGATCGTGATGTTCGCCGTGGTCACCGGGATCATCCAGACGATGCAGTACTACACCCAGCCACTCGTGGCGGGGAAAGTCGCCTCCGGAGTGATCGGCGGCTCCGGGCAGCAATTCGAACCCGGCTATCCCGACAAGTCGACATTGACGCTGCCCCAGCTCGTCTACAACCTCGGCTTCCAGCGCTTCGACTACGGCTCCGCCTGCGTGGTCGCGCTCGTTCTGTTCGTCCTCGCCATGGCGTTCACCGCACTGCTGATGCGGCGCCGCAGCGGGCTGATCCAGGCAGGTGAGTGACGTGGCGCAGGCTCTCGACACCCGTACGGCGACGGCCCCCGAAGCCGCCCCGGACACACCGGCCGGACGGACCGCGCGTCGCAAGGCGCTGCTCAACTGGATCGCCGTGCACGCGCTCGGGGTGGCGGCGGCGCTCTTCTTCGTGCTGCCGTTCGTCTTCCTCGTGCTCACCTCGCTGATGAGCGACCAGCAGGCGCTGACCCGCGACCTGTGGCCGCACCCCTTCGAGTGGAGCAACTACCGGAAGGTGTTCGACACCCCGGGCTTCCTGACCTGGTGGCGCAACACCCTGCTGTACGCGGGGCTCGGCACCGTCCTGACCGTCGTGTCGTCGCTGCCCGTGGCGTACGCACTCGCCAAGTTCCGCTTCCGCGGAAGGCATCTGTCGCTGATGCTCGTCATCTCGATGATGATGCTGCCGCCGCAGGTCGTCGTCATCCCGATGTACCTGTTCTGGGCGAAGCAGCTGGACCTGTCCGGCACGCTCTGGCCGTTGATCATCCCGATGGCGTTCGGCGACGCGTTCTCCATCTTCCTGCTGCGGCAGTTCCTGCTGACCATCCCGAACGAGTACCTCGACGCGGCGAAGGTCGACGGCTGCGGCGAACTGCGCACCCTGCTGAGGGTCGTCCTGCCGATGGCCAAACCGGGCATCGCGGCCGTCGCGCTCTTCCAGTTCTTCTACGCCTGGAACGACTACTTCGGACCGCAGATCTACGCCTCCGAGAACCCGGCCGCCTGGACCCTGAGCTACGGACTGGAGTCCTTCAAGGGCGCGCACCACACCGACTGGAACCTGACCATGGCCGCGACCGTACTGGTCATGGCCCCCGTGATCCTCGTCTTCTTCTTCGCCCAGAAGGCGTTTGTCGAGGGCGTCACACTGACCGGAGTAAAGGGCTGACCATGAAGCTCGCAGTAGTGGGTGGCGGGTCCACCTACACACCCGAACTGATCGACGGATTCGCCAGGCTGCGCGACACGCTGCCCATCGAGGAACTGGTGCTCGTCGACCCGGCGGCCGACCGCCTCGAACTCGTCGGCGGACTGGCCCGGCGGATCTTCGCCAAGCAGGACCATCCGGGGCGGATCGTCACCACCTCGGACCTCGACGCGGGCGTCGCCGACGCCGACGCGGTCCTGCTCCAGCTGCGCGTCGGCGGCCAGGCCGCCCGCAACCAGGACGAGACGTGGCCGCTGGAGTGCGGCTGCGTCGGCCAGGAGACCACCGGAGCCGGCGGCCTCGCCAAGGCGCTGCGCACCGTACCGGTCGTCCTGGACATCGCCGAACGGGTCCGCCGCACCAACCCGAACGCCTGGATCATCGACTTCACCAACCCGGTCGGCATCGTCACCCGGGCGCTGCTCCAGGCCGGCCACAAGGCCGTCGGCCTGTGCAACGTGGCGATCGGCTTCCAGCGGAAGTTCGCCCGGCTGCTCGACGTCACACCGGACCAGGTGCACCTCGACCACGTCGGGCTCAACCACCTGACCTGGGAACTCGGGGTCCGTCTCGGCGGCCCGGACGGCGAGAACGTGCTGCCGAGGCTGCTCGCCGAGCACGCCGACGCGATCGCGGACGACCTGCGCATGCCCCGGGCGATCGTCGACCGGCTCGGCGTCGTCCCCTCCTACTACCTGCGGTACTTCTACGCGCACGACGAGGTCGTGCGGGAGCTGGGCACCAAGCCGTCCCGGGCCGCCGAGGTGGCCGCGATGGAGAAGGAACTCCTCGCCATGTACGGCGATCCGGCGCTTGACGAGAAGCCCGCGCTGCTCGCCAAGCGCGGCGGCGCCTTCTACTCCGAGGCCGCGGTGGACCTGGCGTCCTCGCTGCTCGGCTCGGGCGGCTCCCCGGTGCAGGTGGTGAACACGTACAACCGCGGAACGCTGGAGTTCCTGCCGGACGACGCGGTGATCGAGGTACAGGCCGCGGTCGACGGGACGGGCGCGACCCCGCTCGCCGTGCCAGAGCTGGACCCGCTGTACGCGGGGCTGATCTCCCACGTGACGGCGTACGAGGACCTGGCCCTGGAAGCGGCGCTGCGCGGCGGTCGGGACCGGGTGTTCAAGGCGCTCCTCGCGCACCCCCTGATCGGCCAGTTCGAGTACGCCGAGGCGCTCACCGACAAGCTGATCGCGCACAACCGGGAGCACCTGGCGTGGGCGTGAACGCTTCGGTCCTCGCGATAGACGCGGGGAACAGCAAGACCGACGTGGCCCTGATCGGTGCTGACGGAACGATTCTCTCGACCGCGCGCGGTGGTGGCTTCCAGCCGCCGGTGGTGGGGATCGAGGAGGCCGTCGACGCGCTCGGCGCGGCCGTCGACCGGGCGCTGGAGTCGGCGGGCGTACCGGCCGGGGCCGTCGCCCACGTGTCGGCCTGCCTCGCCAACGCCGACCTCCCGGTGGAGGAGGAGCAGTTGGTCGCCGCGCTGCGCGCCCGCGGCTGGGGCGACACGGTCGAGGTCCACAACGACACCTTCGCCATCCTGCGCGCGGGGGTGGACGAGCCCCGGGGCGTGGCGGTCGTCTGCGGTGCGGGGATCAACTGCGTCGGCATGGTGCCGGACGGGCGGACCGCCCGGTTCCCCGCGATAGGCCGGATATCCGGCGACTGGGGCGGCGGTGCCGGGCTGGCCGAGGAGGCGATGTGGTTCGCCTCCCGGGCCGAGGACGGGCGCGGCGAGCCGACCGAGCTCGCCCGCACGCTGCCCGGACACTTCGGGCTCGACTCCATGTACGCGCTGATCGAGGCGCTGCACCTGGGCCGGATCGATTTCGAGCGCAGGCACGAGCTGAGCCCGGTGCTGTTCGCGACCGCGGCGGCCGGGGACCCGGTGGCGGGCGCGCTGGTGAACCGGTTGGCCCAGGAGGTCGTCGCGATGGCGTCGGTCGCCCTGACCAGGCTCGATCTGCTGGACGAGGAAGCCCCGGTGGTGCTGGGCGGCAGCGTGCTGGCGGCCCGTCACCCGCAGCTGGACGAGGGGATCTCCGAGCTTCTCGCGGCGCGGGCCCCGAGGGCGGTCGTCCGGGTGGTGACGGAACCCCCGGTGCTGGGGGCCGCGTTGCTCGGCCTCGATCGCACGGGAGCGGCGGCCGAGGTGCACGAGAGGCTGCGCGCCCAGTACCACTGACCCGTCGTCGGCCTCCCGCCGTTGCTCTTCAGGAGGACTCTTCGGAAGGACCCTTCGAAAGGACCCCTTCAGAAGGGCTCTTCGGAAGGATCCTTCAGGAGGGATCCTCGGGAGGGATCCCGTCGTTTCGCCCCAGGAGGCGTCCCCGGTGCCGTGCGCCGCGGGACGCCTCCCGCGTACGGGAACCGGTCAGCCGCCCCGAACGTGTTCATGGGTGGGGAGATCGAGCCGATTCGGGGTTCGGTCCGCCGATCGGCTTGATCGGCGGCGCGCGCCTTGATCGAATGCGGAGGGGTCCGGCAGCGGACCGATGCGCGATCCGGGCGTTCACCGTGTGTGCGACGGTTCGCGCGGCCATACTTCTGGCCGGGTACCAGTCCCCCGACCGGCCGGGGGCCGGGCCATCGACGGCGACCGAGGGGGAGAGCACGTGACACACCCGCCGAACGTGCGGACCGCGCAGGAACAGGCGCGGCCCCGGCCGCCCGCACCCGTGCCCGCTCCGCAGGACCCCGGCGTCTGGGCCGTCACGACAGGACGCCTGCGGGCCGCGGCGACGACCGAGCCGGGCAGGCTCCGGATCATCGGGGCCGCGCTGGCCCTGCTCGTCGTCGCGTTCGGGGCCGTGACGGCGCTCGAAGTCCAGGGCCGGGCGGACGCCGCGAACGACGTGGTGGGACGCAGCCAGCAGCTGAGCAAGAACGCTGCCGATCTCTACAAGTCGCTGGCCAGTGCCGACACCGCCGTGACCGGCGACTTCCTGGTCAGGTCCGAGGAGTCGGACGAGAACCCCGGCGAGAACAAGAAGAACCCCGACGCGCGCAAGGAGAACATCGCCGAGTACGAGCAGAACATCACTCTGGCGTCCAGGCTCCTGGTGGAGGCCGCGGCCGACACCGACGCGTCGACGAACTCCGGACACGAGATCACCACCCTCAGCCAGGGGCTTCCCCGGTACACGGGACTGATCGAGCGGGCCCGCGCCAACAACCGTCTCGGATATCCGCTGGGCTCCGCCTATCTCCGTTACGCGAACCAGGAGATGACCGTCGTCCTGCTGCCGGCCGCCGAGCGGCTGTACCAGGCGGAGACCGATCGGCTCGACCGGGACAGCGACGACGCCAGGGCGTGGCCGTTCTTCGCGACCGGACTCGGGGTCGTGGCGCTGGTCGCGCTGGGCTGGGCGCAGCGGCGCAACTACCGCGGCACGAATCGGGTCTTCAACCACGGACTGCTCGTCGCGACCGCCGCCTCCACCGTGCTCCTGCTGTGGCTGGCCGTCGGACAGACGGTGGCACGGTCCGAGCTGCGGAGCGCCGAGCTGAACGGGCAGCGGTCCCTCAAGGAGCTCAACGCCGCGTGGATCAGCTCCCTGCGGGCACGAGCCGATGAGAACGTCGGTCTTGTCGCCCGGGGTTCGGTGCTCGCCCAGAACGACAAGGACAAGTACGAGACCGAGTTCGCCAAGGACATGGCGAAGCTGAAGAAGCAGTTGGAGAACGCCCGGAAGTACGCCGAGGACAACGCGGGGAGGTCCCCGGTGAAGGACGCGCTCACCGAGGTCGGCACGTGGGAGCGCCTCCACGGTCAGGCCAGCGCGGACGAGAAGCTCGGAAAATACGAGAGCGCACTGGATCTGATCACCAAGCCGAAGAACTCGACCGCCGAGTCCTTCTCACTGGTGGACAAGAAGCTCGATGGGGCACGCACCCACGAACAGGGACAGTTCGCGGCCGCCGCGAAGAACGGCCGGGGCGCGCTGTCCCCGCTGCCGGTCGGGGCTGCCCTGATCGCGGTGCTGGGAGCGGCCGCGGCGATCGTCGGTATCAACCGCAGGCTGTCGGAGTACCGGTGAGAGGGAAGGCGATGACCAGGAGGCACACGGCAAGGGCCGCCGTCGGCAGGCTGCGTGGCTGGGGTGGCGTGACGTGCATGGCCGTGGCCTGCGCCGTGACGGCCTCGCTCACGCTGCTGCCGCTCCGCATCGACTCGGATCCGGCGGGTGTCGTCTCCGCCACGAGACCGGGGACGGCACACGCGACAACGGTCCGGACCACCGACTGCGATCCGTGGACGAGTGTCCCGGCGTCCGCGGCCGACGGGAAGAAGATCGAGGAGATCAAGAAGCGCGGCCATCTGATCGTGGGCGTCGACCAGAACAGTTTCAACTGGGGCTACCGCGACCCGACGAACAACAGGATCCAGGGCTTCGACATCGATCTCGCGAAGGCCATCGCCGCGGACATCCTGCCCGCGACGCCGGAGGACGAGCGCGTGGTCTTCCGAGTCGTCTCGACCGCGGACCGGGTGAAGCTGCTGGAGACCGGAGACGTCGACATCGTGGTTCGTACGATGACGATCGACTGCGCGAAGCACGTCGCCTTCTCCCTGCCCTACTTCACCGCCGGTCAGCAGGTTCTCGCGCCGAAGAGCATGAAGATCACGGGATACGACGCGTCGCTGGTCGGGAAGCGGGTGTGCACCGCCGACGGTTCCAGCGCCCGCAAGAACCTGGAGCGGCTGCGGAAGGGAGACCGGCAGTACGGCGTGATCCACGATCCCGAGCATGTTCCGGCCGGTCAGAGTGCGGACGGACTCCATGTTCCCAATCAGCTCGACTGCCTGGTGCGACTGCAGCTCGGTGAGGTCGCCGCCGTGATCACGGACGACGCGCTCGCGGCGGCGCAGATCGCCCAGGACCCCTCGGTCGAGTTCAAGGGCACGACGTTCACCGAGGAGTACTACGGGGTGGCGGCGAACACGGAAGCGACCGACCTGGTGGCGCGCATCAACCAGGTGCTGGCGAAGTACACCGGCGGCGGCGCGAACGGCCCCTGGACGACGTCGTACAACAGGTGGCTGGAGAAGACGCTGCCCGGGAAGGTGGCGCCCACGAAGCCGTCCGGCACCGGCTGACGGGACCCGTCCGGTCCGGCACCGGCGATTCCGGGGGCCCGGGGCGGTACCGGGCGGCGCGACGGGGTACCCGTCGCCGAGAAGGGCACTGGTGCCGGGTCGGTCCGGACCGTGTGCGAGGACGCGGCCCGGACCGACGAGGCAGTGGCACTGATCCTTCCGGGCCCGTCCCGGCAGGAGGAGCGGAGAGGTGATCGATGGGCGTCGCGGGCCCCTTCCCCTACGCGGAAAGGCCCCCCGGACCGGTCCTGGACCGGGACGAGGCGGACCGTGCGCTGGCCCGGCTGGGCGCGGAGCACGAGGCGATCGAGACCTCGCTCCTCGCCCTTCAGGACCATGCGGGCCGCCGGCTCCTGGAGGGCGCCGATCTGACCGGCGTCACCAGGGAACGCTGGGCCGCCACCGAGCAGTCGATCACGCTGCTGTGGGGATACTTCGAGGCGTACGCGGGGGCGCTGGCGCGGGCCCGCGCGGTGCGGGCCCGCCGCCGCCACCCCAACCGGGACGACCTGGTGGCCCTCACCGAGCTGCTGCGGGGGCAGAGCGTCACCGTCGCGCACGCGGCCGGACGCCCGGCCCCGTCGATCACCGGCCCGGCCAGGCTCTCCGAGCGGTTCACGCTGGAGGAGCTGGTCGCCCGGATGAACGACCTGTACGCCCGCTCGCTGGACATGGTCGTCGCCTCCGACTCCGTGTGGTCCGCGCTGCCCGCCCGGATAGACCTGCTCGCCGCCGAGCTGCACCGCACCCGCTCGCTGGCGCACTCGGCGGGCGTCCGGCCCGGTGAGCACCCGGCGGGCGACGAACTGGAGGCGATCACCGAGGAGCTGGCCACGCTGCGGGTACAGGTGATCTCCGATCCGCTGGCCTTCTGGCTGTCCGGGCCGGGGAGTTCGGCTCCCGGCGGCGGACGCCCCGACACCACGCGATACGACCGGGCGGCGCGCGCCCTGGAGGACGTGCGGCGGGAGATCGAGGCGGTGCTCGCCGTCCGGCAGGACGCCGAGCAGCGGTTGGTGCGGCTTCGCGACGTCCTCTCCCGTGCGGACCGGACCCTGACCGAGGCCCGGTCGGCGCGCGGTGAGGTACTGGCGAAGATCGCCGCCACCGAGGTGCCCGCGGTGAGCGGCCCTGCGACCGCGCTGCAGGAACGGCTGGCGCTGGCGTCGGACCATCGCAGACACGCCCGGTGGCACCGCCTCTCACCACTCCTGGAGACGCTGGAGCGGGAGGCCGAAGAGGAGCTGCTGCGCGCCCGGGAGTCGCTGACCGCGGTCACCGCCCCGCTGGCCGTGCGGGCGGAACTGCGCGGCAGGCTGGACGCGTACAGGGCGAAGGTCGCACGGCACGGCCTGGCCGAGGACCCGCTGCTGATCGAGCGGTACGACGTGGCACGCCGGATGCTGTGGAGCGCGCCGTGCGATCTGCGGGTCGCCGCCCAGGCGGTACTGCGCTACCAGGAGACGGCGGCCGAACTGCTGGACCAGCGCCGGGTCTCCGGACCGGAGGACGGACGGTGAACACGGTCATGCACACCATGCAAGGGCCGCCGCGGCGGCGCGGTGGACAGGGGGACGGACCATGAGTACGCAGTGTCAGCGCCCCTCGTGCGAGGGCGATTACGAGGACGTGGGCGGCGGTGAGCTGTACTGCGACACCTGCGGTCTGGCCCCGGTCGTCTCGCCGACGGGCATGGTGAGCTCGCCGCCGACGGGGATCGCGGGCGGCGCCACGAGCAGCCGCGGGAGCGACAGCGGTTCGCGGTCGTCGTCCCGGGCGTCGTCGCGCGCCTCGTCCCGTTCGTCGACCTCCCGGCGATCCGTCTCGGGGAGGCTGTCGCGTTCGCTGTCCGGGGCCTCCACCTCCCCGTCGGTGTCGGTGCGTTCCAAGGGTTCGTCCTCGAACGCGTCCGGCCGGGGCAGGCTGGGCGCGGGTCTGGTCGAGGTGCCGGACGTACCGCGGCCCGACCCGCGTACGGCGGTGATGGAGAATCCCGAGGTCCTGGAACGCAAGCGGTTCTGTTCGCGTTCCGACTGCGGGGCCCCGGTGGGCCGGGCCCGCGGCGAACGGGCGGGCCGCACGGAGGGGTTCTGCACCAAGTGCGGCCACCCGTACTCCTTCGTGCCCAAGCTCACCGCGGGCAACGTCGTGCACGGCCAGTACGAGGTCGTGGGATGCCTGGCGCACGGCGGTCTCGGCTGGGTCTACCTCGCGGTCGACCGTGCCGTGTCGGACCGCTGGGTGGTCCTCAAGGGCCTGCTCGACACCGGTGACCAGGACGCCATGGAAGCCGCCATCTCGGAGCGCCAGTTCCTCGCCGAGATCGAACACGCCAACATCGTCCGGATCTACAACTTCGTCGAGCACCTCGACCAGCGCACCGGTTCGCTGGACGGCTACATAGTGATGGAGTACGTCGGCGGCAAGTCGCTCAAGGAGATCGCGAACGAGCGGCGCACCCCGGCCGGACGGCGCGACCCGCTCCCGGTCGAGCAGGCGTGCGCGTACGGCATCGAGGCGCTGGAGGCGCTCGGGCACCTGCACAGCCGCAACCGGCTGTACTGCGACTTCAAGGTCGACAACGCGATCCAGACCGAGGACCAGCTCAAGCTGATCGACTTGGGCGCGGTGCGCCGGATGGACGATGACGAGTCGGCCATCTACGGCACGGTCGGATACCAGGCGCCGGAGGTCGCCGAGGTCGGCCCGTCGGTCGCCTCCGACCTGTACACGGTCGCGCGGACGCTCGCGGTGCTCACCTTCGACTTCCAGGGCTACACCAACGTCTACGTGGACTCGCTGCCCGACCCGGACAACATCGAGGTGTTCCGGACCTACGAGTCGTTCTACCGGCTGCTGGTGCGGGCCACCGACCCGGATCCGGCACGGCGGTTCGCCTCGGCGGCGGAGATGGCGGAGCAGCTGACCGGGGTGCTGCGCGAGGTGGTGGCCCTGCAGTCGGGCCGGCCGCGTCCGGCGCTCTCGACGCTGTTCGGCACGGAGGTGCGGGTCACCGACACGCGGTTGTTCGCCGATTCGACGGACGAGGTGTCACGGCTGGGGGCCCGGGCCGTCGCCCCGGCACCGTCCGGGCGTTCCGGCCGGCGCGGGAGCCGGTCGGGCGCGCCCGGGGCGCTGCCCGTCGGTGCCGTGGTCCCGGGGCCCCGGGTCCCGGCCGTCGCGCCGGGTGCCGCCGCGGCGGTGCCGCACGCCCCGCACGCCCCGCGGCTCACCGGTTTCGACGCACGGGCCTCCTCCCTTGCGCTGCCGATGCCCCGGGTCGATGTGAACGACCCCAACGCGGGCTTCCTCGCCGGGTTGATGACGACCGCCCCCGCGGAACTGCTCGCCGCGCTGAGCGGCGTGCCGACCGCCTCCCTGGAGACCCGGCTGCGTGAACTGCGCGCCCTCCTGGAGACGGGTGAACACGGCGCGGCGAGCCGGACCCTCACCGAGTTGGAGGGCCTGCATCCGGACGACTGGCGGGTCGTCTGGTTCCGCGGGGTCACCTCGCTGGTGACCGGTGACCACGAGAACGCGGCGCTGTCCTTCGACGCGGTGTACGACGCGTTTCCCGGCGAGCCGGCACCCAAGCTGGCCCTGGGGATCTGTGCGGAGGTCCTTGGCCAGTTGGACAACGCCGCCGAGTACTACCGTCTGGTCTGGGCGACCGACCCCGGCTTCGTCAGCGCGGCGTTCGGCCTGGCCCGGGTGCAGTTGGCCGTGGCTGACCGCGGCGGCGCGGTGGCGACACTGGAGTCCGTGCCCGAGTCGTCGATCCACTACACGGCGGCAAGGGTCGCCGCCGTACGGGCGCGGCTGCGCGGACGGGCGCCGGACGAGCCGCTGATGGCCGATCTGGCGGCCGCGGCGGACCAGGTGTCGGAACTCACCGGTTTCGGCCTGGACCCGGTGCGTCGCGAGGAATTGTCGACGGAGGTGCTGGGCACGGCGCTCGACTGGGTGCTCTCCGGCCGCCCGGCGACCGGGCCCAATGGACCGACCGGGCCCAATGGACCGACCGGGGTGACCGGAGCGGCCGGGCCGGGGACACTGCTCGGCAGTGAGCTGGACGAGCGTGGCCTGCGTTTCGGGCTGGAACGGTCGTACCGGACGCTCGCCCGGCTCGCTGAGCCCGGCGACGAGAGGATCGAACTGGTGGAGCGGGCCAACCGTTTCCGCCCCCGAACGTGGGTGTGAGGATGTCGCAGAAGCCCGAGGAGACGCCCCTGCCGAAGTGCCCCGGCTGCGAGGAGCCGCTGGATCCGGGGGATTTGTTCTGCGGTGCGTGCGGGTACGACCTGTCGGCCGTGCCCGCCCCGCCGCAGGAGCGTCCGACGATCACCCCGGCCGCGCCGACGGAGGTCCGGCCCGGCGGAACCGGCGGCTCGGACGATTTCGAGATCGCCGCGCCCGGGGCCGATGCCGCTTCCGTACGACGGGCCGGGTCACCGGCTCCCGGTGGCGCGCCGGCCGCGTCCGCCGGACCGGGCGCGCCCGACACGGCGTTCGCTCCCTCCGCCGAAACGCCCGCGCCCGGTGGCGCGCCCGACCCGCGCAGCTCCGCCGCCGGTCCGTTCGCCACGCCGCCGGTCGGTACCAAGCTGTGTGTGGCGTGCCGCGCCGGCCGGGTCGACACCGACGGCTACTGCGAGAACTGCGGCCACGCCCAGCCGCGCGAGCGCGATCACATGGAGCGGGAACTCGGTTCGGTGGCCGCCGTCAGCGACCGGGGGCTGCGCCATCACCGCAACGAGGACTCGTTCGCGGTGTCGACGACCGCCCTGTCCGACGGTTCACCGGCCGTCGTCGCGATCGTGTGCGACGGCGTTTCGTCCGCGAGCCGTCCGGACGAGGCGTCGGCCGCCGCGGCGTCCGCCGCCAACGAGGCGCTCCTGGAGTCGTTGCCGCGCGGCACCCATCCGCAGCAGGCGATGCACGAGGCGATTCTCGTGGCCGCGGAGTCGGTCAACTCCCTGGCCCGGAAGTCCGGCCCGGCCGGGGAGAACGACCCGCACCGGCAGCAGAACGCCCCGGCGTGCACCCTGGTCGGCGCGATCATGGCGAACGGCCTGCTGGTGGTCGGCTGGGTCGGCGACAGCCGCGTGTACTGGGTGCCGGACGACCGCACCGCACCACCCGCCCGGCTCACCGAGGACGATTCCTGGGCCGCCCAGATGGTGGCCGCGGGGCTGATGAACGAGGCCGAGGCCTACGCGGACGAGCGGGCCCACGCCATCACCGGGTGGCTCGGCGCCGACGCGTACGAACTGGAGCCGCACACCGCCTCGTTCAAACCGGACCGGCCCGGTCTCGTGGTGGTGTGCACGGACGGTCTGTGGAACTACGCGGAGTCGGCCGCCGAGATGGCCGCGGCGGTGCCGTCCGACGCGGGGGCACGGCCGCTGCACGGTGCTCAGGTGCTGGTGGGCCACGCACTCGACGGTGGGGGCCACGACAACGTAACAGTGGCCCTGCTGCCGTTCGCCCTGCCGTCGCAGGGGGCAGGATCGGGCTGCGACACCCCATGAGTCACGTTCCGTAACAGTTGATTCCGGTTCCGCCACCCCACCCGGCCGTTCCGCCCCGCCCGTTCCGCCCCGACCGTTCGGTTCGTCCCGTCCGTTCCGCCGGTCTCGACCGTTCCATCCGTCCCGGCCGTTCCGACCCGGCGTTCCGAAAAGGTTCCGCCGGTTCGGCGCCGACCCGACCTTGCCCGTACTTCTTCGCTCACAGCTGTCCTCATCCGACACCTGGAGTCCACGAGGAGCCGATCAGATGGCCAACTTCTCCAAGTCGCACGTGCCGCAGTTCTCCGTCGATGTGTACCAGAACGAGTTTCTGCCGGAGGGCGGTCGTGAGGTCAACGCGATCGTCACGGTCACCTCCACCGGAGGCGGCACCACCGGCGGCGTCCCGCTGTCCGGTGGAGCCTCGGCGCCCGCGCACACGGCGGGACGGGGGCCGAACGCCGCCGTGGTGATCATGGTCGACTGCTCGGGTTCGATGGACTATCCGCCGACGAAGATGCGCAACGCCCGCGACGCGACGGCGGCGGCGATCGACACCCTGCGCGACGGCACCTCGTTCGCCGTGGTCGGCGGCACACACGTCGCCAAGGAGGTCTACCCGGGCAACGGCAGGCTCGCGGTGGCCGACGCGCAGACCAGGGCCCAGGCCAAGGGGGCCCTGCGTTCGCTCGGCGCCGGTGGCGGCACGGCGATCGGCACCTGGCTCCGGCTCGCCGACCGGCTGCTCGGCGCCGCCGATGTGGAGATCCGGCACGGCATCCTGCTGACCGACGGGCGCAACGAGCACGAGGCGCCGGAGGACCTGCGGGCCGCGCTCGACTCCTGTGCGGGCCGCTTCACCTGTGACGCCCGCGGTGTCGGCACCGACTGGGAGGTGAAGGAGGTCACGGCCATCGCCTCCGCCCTGCTCGGCACTGCCGACATCGTCGCGGACCCGGCGGGGCTGGCCGCCGACTTCACGCAGATGATGGAGAACGCGATGGGCAAGGAGGTCGCGGACGTCGCGCTGCGGCTCTGGACGCCCGTCGGGGTCGAGATCGCGTTCGTGAAGCAGGTGGCACCGACGGTCGTCGACCTGACCGATCGCCGCACCGAGGCGGGCCCCCGCGCCGGGGACTACCCCACGGGTTCGTGGGGCGACGAGTCCCGCGACTACCACGTGTGCGTGCGGGTGCCGGAGGCCGGAATCGGCCAGGAGATGCTGGCCTCCCGGGTCTCGCTGATCCTGCCGGACCCCGCCGGCGGGGCGCCGCAGACGCTCTCCCAGGGGCTGGTACGGGCGGTGTGGACGGAGGACATGGCCGCGTCCACGTCCATCAATCCGCAGGTCGCGCACTACACGGGCCAGGCGGAACTCGCACAAGTCATCCAGCAGGGTCTCGATGCCCGCAAGTCGGGAGACTTCGACGGCGCGACCGCGAAACTGGGCCGCGCGGTGCAGCTCGCGTCGGTGTCCGGGAACGAGGACACCGCGAAACTGCTTTCGAAGGTGGTGGACGTGGTGGACGCGGCGACCGGTACTGTGCGACTGAAGGCGAAGGTCGCGGAGGCCGACTCGATGACACTCGAAACCCGCTCCACCAAGACCGTTCGCGTCAAGAAGTGACCGCACGACCGCGCCGAGCCGCCGCCGGGTGATCCGCCCGGCGGCGAAGAGCAGAGGATGACGGCCCCAGGGGCCGGACGAGGAGAGGGGGAAGTGCCGACATGCCGACCTGCCCGAACGGACACCAGTCGGGTTCCGAGGACTGGTGCGAGGTCTGCGGCCACCGCATGACCGGCGCGGGCGCGCCCGCGGGCGCCGTTCCCCCACCGCCTCCCCCGCCGCCCGTTCCCGGCTTTCCGCAGGGAACCGGCGCGGACGCGACCCAGCAGGCCGAGCTCTGCCCGCAGTGCCGCACGCCCCGTGAGGCGATGGCGCCGTACTGCGAGGAGTGCCGCTGGAACTTCCTGACGAACACCGCGACCTCGTACACGCCGCTGGCCCCGCCCCCCGGTCTGAACCTGCCGCCGGGTTTCCAGGCGCAGCAGCCGTCGGGGCCGCAGCAGCACGACCCGTTCGAGTACCAGGGCTCACGGCCCTCGCAGGTGAACCGCCCGGCCGAGCCGCTCTCCCCCGACCGGGAGAGCCGCCCCGGGCCGTTGACACCGGCCTCCGCGCCCGCACCGGGTCCGCAGGCGTCGCAGCCGCCGCACCCGTTCCAGCAGCAGGGGCCGCCGCCCTCGTTCCAGCAGCAGTCCTCGTCGCCGTTCCAGCAGCAGTCGGCACCGCCCGGCTTCGAGCGGCCCGGCCCGTCCGCTCCGCAGTCCCTCGCACCGCAGCCGCCCGTGTCCTCGGCGCCGCCCGCGCCCCGGCCGCCGCAGGCCGGTGACGACGACTGGATGCTGTCGCCGCCGTCGCCGCCCCAGGGCCCGCAGCCGTCGCCGCGGCCACCGCAGCAGCACCAAGCGCCGTTGCCGGGCGGAAACCAGAACCAGCCGCCCGCGAACTGGACCGCCGTCGTCGCCCCGGACCGTGAGTACTTCCTGTCGATGATGCAGCGCAGCGGCCCGGAGGCGACCGGGCTCAACCTGCCCGCGTACTCCCCGGAGCAGCGGGTCGCGCTGTCCGGCAACCAGATCACCGTCGGCCGTCGCAGGCACAGCACCGGCGAGTCGCCCGACATCGATCTGTCCGTGCCGCCCGAGGACCCGGGCGTTTCGCACCAGCACGCGGTGCTGGTGCAGCAGCCCGACGGCAGCTGGGCGGTCGTCGACCAGAACTCCACCAACGGCACCACGCTCAACGGCGCCGAGGACCCGATCCAGCCCTACGTTCCCGTCCCGCTGAAGGATGGCGACAGGGTGCACGTCGGGGCGTGGACGACGATCACGATCCGCCGGGGCTGACGGGCGGGCCGCCCTCTCCCTGGCCGGCCCCGGATCGACGCCGTTCGACGCCGTTCGGGGCCGTTCGACGCGGCTCGACCTGGCTCGGTGCCGCTCGACCTGGCTCGCCGGACCTGCCGACCCCGTCCGACCCGTCGGTCGGTCCGGCAGGTGCGGCGGAGCGGCGTCGGTGGCGGGTCCTAGGACCCGGGTACTCGGCCGGTGCGTCTGCGACGATGGACGGGTGACTGAGATTCCGCGCGACACGCTGCAGGAGCAGACCTTCTACGAGCAGGTCGGCGGCGAGGAGACCTTCCGACGCCTGGTGCACCGCTTCTACCAGGGGGTCGCCGAGGACCCGCTGCTGAGGCCCATGTACCCGGAGGAGGATCTGGGCCCGGCCGAGGAGCGGTTCAGGCTGTTCCTGATGCAGTACTGGGGTGGCCCCCGCACCTATGGCGAACGGCGCGGACACCCGCGGCTGCGGATGCGGCACGTCCCGTTCCAGGTGGACCGGGCGGCGCACGACGCGTGGCTGGGCCATATGCGGGTCGCGCTGGACGAGCTCGGTCTCGCACCGGAGCACGAGCGGCAACTGTGGGACTACCTCACGTACGCCGCGGCCTCGATGGTGAACACCGAGGGCTGAACCCACGCCCTCCGGGCCGGTCCTGCCTCCACTGACTTCCGCACACCCGCACCCACACCCGCTCCCGTCCTCCGGGAGCGGGTTTTCCGTCGCCCCCACCGTCCCTGCCGCCCCCATCGCCGCCCCGCCGTCCCCCACCGCCCTTCATCGTCCCTGCTGTCCCTGCCGTCCCCGTCGCCCCACCATCCCCGTCGCCCCACCGTCCCCGTCGCGTCCGCCCTGTGCGTGGGTGGTGCTGTCCCCAGGCTCCATCGACCGGGTGGCCCGATGTTCCCGGGTCGCGCGGGCCCCTAGCGTCGTGCGGGTATCCCCACCCGATCCGAGGAGCACGATGCGCGCCGCCCGTCCGGTCACCGCAGGTCTCGGCCTTGCCTGTTTACTCGCGGGCGGTATGCCCGCGTCCGCCACCACCTCCTCCCCGTCCCCCTCCGCCACCGTCTCCACCGCCGTCTCCACCGCCGAGTCGGCCCGTCGGCACCTCGTCTGGGGCCCCTGCTCACCGGGGCAGAAGGAACTGCGCGCCGCGGGCGCCCGGTGCACGAAGGTGACCGTGCCGCTCGACTACGCCGATCCCGGCGGCCCGACGATCGAGATCGCCGTCTCCCGGATCGCCGCCACCGCGGCGCACGGTCAGCGCCGGGGCATCCTGCTGTCCAATCCGGGCGGTCCCGGCGGCACGGGCCTGGCCAACACACTGCACCTGCGGTCCGCGTCGAAGGACGCGGCGGACCGCTACGACCTCATCGGCTTCGACCCCCGTTTCCTCGGTGAGTCCACGCCCGTCGCCTGCGCCCCCGCCGAACCGGCACCCGCGCCCGGCCCCACCACGACCCGCCGCGAGGACTTCGACCGGTCGGTGCGCGACGCCCGCGAGACGGCGCGACGCTGCCGGGAGCACGGGGACAACGCCCGGCTCCTGCCGCAGGCAACGTCCCGGAACGTCGCCCGCGACATGGACGCGATCCGCGCGGCGCTGGGCGAGCCCGTGCTGTCGTACTACGGCGTCTCGTACGGCGCGGACCTGGGCGCCGTCTACACCCAGATGTTCCCCCGTCGCGCCGACCGGATCGTCCTCGACTCGTCCACGGATCCCGCGGCCACCCAGTACCAACTGTTCCAGCGGGCGGGCCGCCCCCTCGAAGAGGCGCTGGACGCCTGGGCCGGATGGGCCGCCCGGCACGACGGGACCTACCGGCTCGGCGGCACGCCCGCCCGCGTCCGCGCACGCGTCCAGGAACTGCTCGACGGCGCCGAACGACGTCCGGTCGTCGTGTCCGGCGTCCGCCTCGACGCGTCGTTGCTGCGGCTGGTGCTGAGGCAGCTCATCCAGCACGAGGAGTACGACCCGGCGCTCGCCTCCACGGTGCGCGACCTGGTCGACGCCGCCGCGGGGCTGCCGGTCGAGCCCGGTCCGGAACTCGCCGCCATGCTGGAGCTGCTGACCTCCCCCGAACTGGCGGACAGCATGGTGGGCGGCACGATCTTCATGTGCGGCGACAGCGGCTGGCCCGCCGGGGGCTGGCCGAAGGACCCGGAGACGTACTGGCGGAACATGGAACGCAGCCGCGTGACCCAGCCGGTGTTCGGCCCGTTCGCCAATGGCATGACGGCGCCGTGCGCCTTCTGGACGAGCACGTCCCGCGAGCCCGCCACCGTGATCGGCAACGACGTGCCCGTGCTCATGCTCCAGGCCCGGCGCGACAACAACGTCCCGTACGAGGGCGCGCTGGCCCTGCACCGCCGCCTGACCGGTTCACGGCTGGTGACGGCGGACATCCGGGCACACGGGGTGTTCGGGCGCGGGCTCGACGGCCTCACCCCCGTCCCCTGCGCCGACCGGACCGTCGTCGGCTACCTGCGGGACGGCACGCTTCCCGCCGCCGACCTGACCTGCCCCCGCACCGGGGAGGTGTGGTGATCAGCCGGCGCACGGGCCTGGTGACCACGGCCGCGGCACTGCTCACCGGGGCGTCCGCCCCGACGGCGACGGCGGCCTCGCCTCGTCGCGCCGTGCCCCGTCCCACCACCGGGGCCCGGGACGGGGCGGGACCGCGTGGGGACGCCACGTCGCGCGGCCGGCTCCAGCGCGATGTGGACGCGGTCCTCGCCGCCGGGGCCACCGGTGTGCTGGCGGAGGTGCAGACCGCCGACGGCCGGACGACGGCCCGGGCGGGGCGCGCCGACCGGTCCGACCCGCGGTGCCCGGTCCCCTGGGACGCGTACTACCGGATCGGCAGCGACACCAAGACCTTCACGGCGGTGCTCGCCCTCCAACTGGTCGGCGAGGGGCGGCTCGCGCTCACCGACACCGTCGAACGGTGGCTGCCCGGTGCCGTGCGCGGCAACGGGAACGACGGCCGCAGGATCACGGTCGCCCATCTGCTGCGGCAGACCAGCGGCCTGAACGACTATCTCGCCGTCTCGCCCGACGCGGCCGACGCCTTCACCCCGGCCGGATACCGCCGCTCGCGCTTCCGGGGTACGGCCCCCGAGGACCAGCTGAAGTCCGCCCTGACCCGCCCGCCGCTGTGGCTGCCGAACGCCGAACACCCCGAACGGGAACGGCGCTGGGGCTACTCCAACACCAACTACGTGGTGGCCGGCCTGATCATCGAACAGGTGACGGGCAATACCTGGGCGCAGGAGATCCATGACCGGGTCATCGAACCGCTGGGCCTGCGCCACACCCTCACCCCGGGCTCCTCGTCGTACGTCCCGGCGCCCACGGCCACCGCGTACACCTGGTTCCCGGACGTCGGCCGGCCGACACGACGCTGGCCTCCGGCGGCGGGGCGGACGGCTCGGTCATCAGCACCACCCACGACCACGGTGTCTTCCTGCGCGCGCTGATGAGCGGGCGGCTGCTGCGTCCGGCCCAGCTCGCCGCGATGAAGGAGACGGTGGCTGCCGAGGGCTGGATCGCGGCGCCCGGGGTCCGCTACGGCCTGGGCATCGCCTGGCGGCCGGTGGCCGGGAGCCGGGACGGAATCTGGTTCCACGGCGGCACCCACCTGGGGATCGTCTCCGAGAGCGGGGTGACGCCGGACGGCGCACGGGCCGCGACCAGCGCGGCCTTCGGTCTGCGGATGGGCGACCCGGCGCAGGACGCGCAGGACGCGGCCGGGCTGCGGCTGATCGACCGGGCACTGACCGACCGGTGATCGCGGATGCGGATTCCCGACGCGCCGACCGATACGTCCGCGTGTCCGGCGCCGACCGGGCGGGGTGACGCCCCCTCGCATTCGCCCCGGCCGGGCGGGGGCAACACCGTGATCGAGAGGGGCACAGGCCCCGTCCGGCACCGCTCAGCGCGTACCGACCGACACGGCGAGCGTGCCGAGCCCGTTGTCCCGCCCGCGCAGGGCGATCGAGCCGAAGGGGGTGCGCAGCCGCAGCCAGGCCCCGGCCGCGAGCAGGGCGACCGGGAAGTCCGGTGCCGGACGCAGGAACCCCAGGGACTGGGCGGCGTGGACGGCCCGCAGCGGGAGGCCGGTGGAGCCGATCGTGCGGGACCAGATCTCGCGGCCGATCACGTCCCGTTCGGCCCGTGTGCGGTGTCCTTCGGGCAGCGCCTCGTCGCGGGAGCGGAACTCCGTGATCGCGGTGGTGACGGCCTCGCGCAGGGAGACCGGGTCGGGCAGCCCCGGAAGTTCGCGCCACCCGCCGCGGGGCGGGAGAACCCCTGTCCAGGGCGGCCCGGTGACGGCGGCGGGCAGCACGCCCGGTCCGGCCGCCGTGCCCTCGTTCCCGGTGTCGAGGGATTCGAGGAGTTCGCCGGCGGACACCGTGGTGTCGAAGTCGTGCCGTCCGGCCAGCCGTGCCGTCCGGATCGCCAGGACCTCGAACGACGGCGGCCTGCCGAACACGGCGAGTGCGCTGCCGCCCGCCTGCATCCGCACCGCGGCGGCCCGGTCGTAGTGGAGCAGCCGCGCGAGGAAGGCCGCGAGATCCGCGGTCTCCCCCGCGTCGGCGAACTCCAGCGGCAGTACGGGTACCGTCATGCCGCGGCGGGCTCCTCGGCCAGGTACTGCTGGAGGAAGAGCTTCTCCTCGGCGGTGATCCGCCGGGGCCGCTCCGCCGCCAGGTCGTACGGCACGACGACGGTCGCGGCCCGTACGTACACCTGGTCCGGGTCCTTGATCTCGTACGCGATCGTCAGCGACGCGGCCCCGATCTTCGTTACCCACGACTCGACGGTCACCGGTTCGTGCCGGTGGACCAGCGGACGCACGTAGTCGATCTCGTGCCGGGCCACCACGGAACCGCCCGAGAAGGACGGTGAGCCGTCACCCGGCGCCAGCCGGAACATGAAGTCGATGCGTGCTTCCTCCAGGTAGCGGAGGAAGACGACATTGTTGACGTGCCCGAAGGCGTCCATGTCCGACCAGCGCAGCGGGCAGTTGTAGATGTGGCGTGCCACGACGGATCAGCCTCGCGTCAGCTTCTTGTACGTGGCACGGTGCGGGCGGGCCGCGTCCGCACCGAGGCGCTCGACCTTGTTCTTCTCGTACGACTCGAAGTTGCCCTCGAACCAGTACCACCTGGAGTCGCCCTCGTACGCCAGGATGTGCGTGGCGACGCGGTCCAGGAACCAGCGGTCGTGGGAGATGACCACCGCGGCGCCCGGGAACTCCAGCAGGGCGTTCTCCAGGGAGGACAGGGTCTCGACGTCGAGGTCGTTGGTGGGCTCGTCGAGGAGCAGCAGGTTGCCGCCCTCCTTGAGCGTCAGCGCCAGGTTGAGGCGATTGCGCTCACCACCGGACAGGACACCGGCCGGCTTCTGCTGGTCCGGGCCCTTGAAGCCGAACGCGGAGACGTACGCCCGCGACGGCATCTCGACCTGGCCGACGTTGATGTAGTCCAGCTCGTCCGAGACGACGGCCCAGAGGGACTTCTTCGGGTCGATGTTGGCCCGGCCCTGGTCGACGTAGGAGACCTTGACCGTGTCACCGATCTTGATGGAGCCGGAGTCCGGCGTCTCCAGGCCCTGGATCATCTTGAACAGCGTGGTCTTGCCCGCGCCGTTCGGACCGATGACGCCGACGATGCCGTTGCGCGGCAGGGTGAACGACAGGTCGTCGATGAGGACCTTGTCGCCGAAGGCCTTCGAGAGGTTCTCGACCTCGACGACGATGGAACCGAGCCGCGGGCCCGGCGGGATCTGGATCTCCTCGAAGTCCAGCTTCCGCATCTTCTCGGCCTCGGCCGCCATCTCCTCGTAACGGGCGAGGCGTGCCTTGGACTTGGTCTGCCGGCCCTTGGCGTTGGAGCGGACCCACTCCAGCTCTTCCTTGAGCCGCTTGGCGCGCTTCTCGTCCTTGCGGCCCTCGACCTTGAGGCGGGCGGCCTTCTTGTCGAGGTAGGTGGAGTAGTTGCCCTCGTACGGCAGGGCACGGCCGCGGTCGAGTTCGAGGATCCACTCGGCGACGTTGTTGAGGAAGTAGCGGTCGTGGGTGACCGCGACGACGGCACCGGCGTACTTGGAGAGGTGCTGCTCCAGCCAGTTCACCGACTCGGCGTCGAGGTGGTTGGTGGGCTCGTCGAGGAGCAGCAGGTCGGGGGCCTCGATGAGCAGCTTGCAGAGCGCGACGCGGCGCTTCTCGCCACCGGAGAGGTTGACGACCGGCCAGTCGCCGGGCGGGCAGCCCAGCGCGTCCATGGCCTGCTCCAGCTGTGCGTCCAGGTCCCACGCGTTGGCGTGGTCCAGGTCCTCCTGGAGCTTGCCCATCTCCTCCATCAGCGCGTCGGAGTAGTCGGTCGCCATGAGCTCGGCGACCTCGTTGAAGCGCTTGAGCTTGCCCATGATCTCGGCGGCGCCGTCCTGGACGTTCTCCAGAACCGTCTTCGACTCGTCGAGCTGCGGCTCCTGCATGAGGATGCCGACGCTGAAACCGGGCGAGAGGAACGCGTCACCGTTGGACGGCTGCTCCAGACCCGCCATGATCTTCAGCACCGTGGACTTACCGGCGCCGTTGGGGCCCACGACACCGATCTTCGCGCCGGGCAGGAAGTTCAGGGTGACGTCATCGAGGATCACCTTGTCGCCGTGCGCTTTGCGCGTCTTGCGCATGGTGTAGATGTACTCAGCCAAGAGAAACCGTCCGGCTATCGATGTGTGGGCAGATACACACCATCTTGCCTGACGTCCACCCCCGGACGGAAACCAGCCCGTACCCCGCCACGGGCACCGGCCGCGGCGTGGCTCCCGGCACGGAGACGGCCCCGGTACGCCTGTGCGTACCGGGGCCGAGGTCGAGGCGGGTGCGAGCCCCGCCCGGGGTTCGTCGCTCCGCGGTCACGGGGCCTCACCGGCCCCGCGACCGCGCTCGACTACTGCGCGGAGGGCTGCGCCTTGCGCTTGCGGAGGAGGAAGACCGCGCCGCCGCCGACGACGACGAGGGCGATCGCGACACCGGCGATCACCGGGGTCGCGCTGGAGCCACCGGTCTCGGCGAGGTCACCCGTGGAACCGGTCGCACCGGCCGAGCCGCCGGACGTGGCCGGGGCGGGCTGCTCACTCTCGGTCTGGGTTTCGTGACCACCACCGGTCGTGCTGCCGCTGGTCTTGCAGTCCAGGACGCCCTTGAACGTCTTGGAGAAGCCCTCGGGGCCGGTGACCGTGATGTCGTACGCCTGGTCCTCGGCGACCGGAACCGTCACCGTCTCGGACTTGCCCGCCTCGACGGTGTACTTCTTACCGGCCAGCTCGTAGGTGAACGCCTCGTCGCCCTTGTTGGCCGTGGTGACGTCCACACCGCCCTTGGAGCAGTTCTTCTCGGCCGAGACGGCCGGGATCGCGCCCTTCTTGGCCCAGTTGGCGCCGGCGGTCGCGGAGACCGTGGACTCGCTGGAACCGGCAAGGATCATGGTCTGGCTCTTGGTCACACCGGCGAAGGCCCGGCCGACCGGCACCGACGTGGTGGCCTGGACGGTCAGCGAGGCGGAGCCGTCGGCGGTCCCGGCCGGGACGTCGAAGTAGAGCTGCGCACCGTTGGCCGCGCTGGTGAGGGGCTGGCCGTTCTTGTCGGTGACCTTGACACCGCTGGCGGCGTCGGCCGGCGGGGTCACGGAGACCTGGCCCGCGTTGGTGTGGACGGTGATCGGCCCGAGCCGCTCGCCGGACTTGCCAGAGACCGCTGCCGGGTCCAGGGCGAGGGACGCCTTGGGCTCGTCCTGGTTCGCGGCGTTCTTCTCCAGCCAGTCCGCCAGCTTCTCGGCCGCCTTGTCGGTCGCCTCGACATTGGCGTCGTCCGAGTAGCGCCAGATGGCGACCTGCGTGCCCGCCGCGGCGGTCTTCTCGGTCAGCGGACCGCTGTCGGCCTGCTTGGCGAGTGCCGCGAGGTCGTCGATCTGCGGGTAGGAGTGCTCCAGGATCCAGCGGATCTTGCCGGCGTTCTTGTTGCCGCCGAGCGAGGTCTGGCCCCAGGGCGTCTCCAGGTACTTCGCCTGGTCCTGCGTGGGGTTGTGGATGTCGATGCAGTACGTCTTGAGCTTGCCCCCGCCGTCGACGGTCATCTCGAAGACACCGGCGGGCAGCTGCTGGTTCTTGCCATTCGTGTGGAGCACGGCACGGTCATAGGTCTTCAGTCCGTCCAGGACCGCGGACGCGCCACCCTGATGGTGCGTCGCCTCGTCGGCGACCGCACTGCCGGCGCCGACGAGGGCGCCTGCCATGACCAGACCGGATGCCACCACCGACGCGGCCAGCCGGGTTATGCCCCGCCGCCGTGGAGCATCAGGTGTCTCCGTGGAAGACGAAACGGTCGCTGAAGCAGCAGAAAACACAGAATTCCCTCCGGGCGGAACCCTCCGCGCCTGATGCGCGTGTGGGGATTGCCCCGCCAGTTGACTCAAGTGCCCCGTGAGTACGGGGGAATCCTAAGGACGAAGCGATGAACAGTCCCCCGTCATAACGTCGTACAACCATTCCGACTCAGAATCGTTATCCCCGGTTCCCGATGCACGCCCCCGCATACCTCCTCGTCGCAGAACCGACGGGCGCCGTTCAGCGGACGGTCACAGCCCTCCGCGACAACGTCAACGATCTCGGCCGCACCGACCCGCTGCGGCGGACCGCCCCCCTCACCACCGCCCCGATCCACCTCGCCCAGGCCTGCCCGCTCCCGTCCCTGCCCGTACTGCCCCTGCTCCGTCTCGCCGACCGCCGGGCATCGCACCACGTCGCTGGCATCGCTCGCACCGTTGGCGTCGTTGGCGTCGTTGGCGTCGTTGGCGTCGTTGGCGTCGTTGGCGTCGAGTCAGGGCACCAACACCGGTTCCTGATCTCCCTTCTGACGTGATACCGACCGCCTTCCCCGTCGTCGCTCGACCCGCTCACCGCCCTCCTCCCGCCGGGCCTGTTCCCCGGGCCCCAGCGGCTCTGCCGGTCCCACAGACCTTGCCCGTACCTCCGATTCCGCCGATCCCCCGGATTTCACCGAACTCTCGGATCCCTCCGGCCCTGCCGAGCTCACCCGCCCGGATGCCCCACTCGACCAGTCCGGTTCATCAAGGCGCCCCACCCCGTCGTCCGAAACATCCGCCCCGCCCGGTTCCGCGCCTCCCGTACGGACGCCACATCCCGTTCCGCCCCTCATCACCCGTCGGAACGCGGCCGTCCCCCAGGTCAGATCGTGCCCGACGGCGACTGCCTCGATATCCACAAAAGTCCTGCGATGTCCCTCCCTCTCCTCCTCCCGCACCTTCAACCTGCCGTGTACGACGAGTGGTTCTCCCACGGATACGGAGCCGGAGAGATTCGACGCCAGCCCCCGCCACGCCCACACGGTGTAGAAGCTGGTGCGCCCGTCGGCCCAGCTCTGCTTCTCCCGATCCCAACGACGCGGTGTCACCGCGAACCGGAACCGTGCCATCCCGCCACTGACGGTCTCCCGGTACTCCACGCCCGTCGCCGCGTTGCCCACCAAGGTCACCAAGGTTTCGTTCATGGCTCCGCCTCCCCTTCGATCCGGATGCGTGACCGCGTGGGTGCGGTCGCACGTCCAGATTGGAGGAGAGGCGGAATTCCTGCCGACACCTGTGGATTACCGAACGGTTGTGGAAAACTCCGTCACCGCCACATACCGCTCCCGCACTTCGCGATACCGCACGAGTTCCGCCGCCACCGGGTCGAGCACCCTCGCCCGTCCACAGGCCGCCGCCGCCTCGCGCAACTGCCGTTCGGTCTCCTGCCCGTATCGCCGCGCGGGCCCCCGTGCCGCGGCCGCACACGACCACTCCACCAGCGGCCCTCCGACGAGACCCGACAGCATCACCAGCGCGGGCACGAGGTACCCGGGTTCGAACACACCGACGATCTCACCGACCAGCCAGAGGCTCCCGAGGATCTGCAACAACGTCATGGACGCCTGCGCCAGCACCGCGGCGGGCCACCACCTGGGCCTCGACGGCCTTCCACCGCCTCCGCCGTGCCCCACGCCGCGGATCGCATCCGCCCTCGGCATCACGCCCCCCGGACCGCGCCCGCCTCCCGAACCACCTGAGCCACCTGAGCCACCTGAGCCACTCGAACTGCCCGAAACACCTGAACCGCCTGAACCGCCTGAACCAAGGGTGCTCCCCACCAGTTCGTCCAGCGCTTCCGGCAGTCCTTCCGCGCCGGTCACCGCAGCCTCGCGGACCGCCTGCGCCCAGGGGGCGGGCAGTGCGTCGGCGGCCTCGTCCGCCACGGTCCGTACCGCCTGCTCGACGCGTTGCCGAGCCGTGAACCGCTCCTCGGAGGGCGCGGGCCTCGTGGTCCGCTCCGGATGTCCCGGCCTCCGGGTGGACTCGTACCGGCGCCAGAGCCGCAACCACGGCGCACCGCACGCCCGCCCCGCGTTCCCGCACCATTCGCGCTCGGCCGCCTGCCCCGCGGCCGCCGCCCCGACGGCTTCGGCGAGCCGGTCGGCGAATTCCTCCCGGGCCCGCTCGCCGAGGCCGGGCCGCCCTTCCGCGATGTACACCGGACGGAGCCTGGCCGCGACGGCGTCCACATCCGCGGAGAGTCGACTCACCGCGGCGGTGCGCTCCCGGACGAAACGGCCGAGCGTCTCGCGCAGTTCGCCGACGCCATCGCCGGTGAGCGCGGACAGGGACATGACGACTGCCCCCGGTTCGCCGTGTTCGCCGAGTGCCACACCGTCCTCGTCGAGCAGCCGTCGGAGATCGTCGAGAACCTGGTCGGCGGCATCACCGGGCAGCCGGTCGACCTGGTTGAGGACGACGAAGGTGACCTCGGCGTGCCCGGCGAGCGGCCGCAGGTAGCGCTCGTGCACGGCCGCGTCCGCGTACTTCTCCGGGTCGACGACCCAGATCACCGCGTCGACCAGGGCGAGTACCCGGTCGACCTGCTCGCGGTGCCCGGTGGCGGCGGAGTCGTGGTCGGGCAGGTCGACGAGGACGAGCCCCCGCAACGCCTCGTCGACGCCCCCGGCACCCTGGTGCGGCCGACGCCTGAGACGGCCGGGAATCGCGAGGCGGTCGAGCAGTCCGGCCGCCCCGTCGGTCCAGGAACAGGCGATGGGCGCGGCGGTGGTCGGCCTGCGCAGCCCCGTGTCGGAGATCGGGGCGCCCGCGAGTGCGTTGAAGAGGGTCGACTTGCCGCTGCCGGTGGCTCCGGCGACGGCGATGACCGTGTGCCGGGAGGAAAGCCTGCGCCGGGCCGCCGCTTCGTCCAGCACCCTCCCCGCTTCGGCGAGGGTGTCCCCGTCGATCCGGGCCCGGGACAGCCCGACGAGTTCGCGCAGCGCGTCGAGCCGGGGCCGGAGCGACCCGTCGGACAGCGCGTATGCCTCGCCCCGGGGCAGCCACGTGCCGCCACCCGGCCCGGAGCCGGGATCGGTGGGCGCCTCCCTGTCAGCGGCACGCCGGGCGATGAGCCCGTCGTTCCAGCCACCGTCGCCGTCCGCCTCCGGCGCACCCCCACTTCGGTCGGACGTCAGGTTCCGATCCGGGCGGTCCCCGTTCGGCCGGTCCTGGTTCGGGCGATCCGGATCCGGGTGGGCCGGATCCCTGTGGCCCCGGTTCGGGTCTCCGGCCGCCGTCGGCCCGCCGCGTCGGCTCGGGCCCTCGTCAATGACGGCAGTCATCGCTGCCACCTCTCCTTCTGCAGTACGGACAGCGCGGCGATGAGTTCGGCCTGCGGCTCCGGGGCCACGTCGAGGGCGTCGAGCGGGGCGAGACGCCGGTCGCGTTCGCCGTCGAGTACCCGGTCGACGCATTCGGTGAGCAGTGCGCCGCCTCTGTCGCGCAGTCGCAGCGCGCCCTGGGCGCCGATCCGCTCGGCGAGTTGTTCCCCGGCGGTGCGCGTGCGTCGGCCGCCGAGCAGCGCGGAAGCGACGAGTGCCGCCACTGTCTCGGGGTCGGGTGCGGCGCCGCGTTCGAGCCGGCGCACTTCTTCCTCCGCGAGTTCCTCCAGCATGCGCCGCCACCGCCCTACGGCGACGGCGATCCGCCCGCCGATGTCCTCGGCGGGCCCCCACCCCCCGGTCTCCCGGCCGATGTCCTCGAAACCGAACGCCGTGGCCGCCGGTTCACGCCGCCAGGCCGCGCGGATCTGCTCGTCGGCGGCGGCCACGGCACACCGCAGAAGCGCGGCGAGGCTCTCCACCAGCGCTTCCAGAAGCTCGTCGGACGTGCTGAACAAGGGGTATCCACGCCACAGGGTCCGGGCATCCCCGGCAAGCACGCCACCGTTGCGCAGCCGTCGCCCGACCCGGTCGCCCTCGGCCCGGTACACGTCCTCCACCACCGCGGTCAGCCGCACCACCGCCGCGTACTGCGCCGCGACCGCCCCGGCCAGGGCGGGCAGCCGTGCGTCGAGCGAGTCGATGACCCCGGCCACCGTGCGCCCGACCGACTGCTGGCGGGCCGCCGGGTCCTGGGCCCGATGCCCGAGCCAGGCCCGCAGCGGAGCGACCGCGGTGGTGGGCAGCAGCCCACTGCCGCCACCGGCCGATTCGGGCAGTTCGGGAATGGTGAAGCGCGGGACCTCGCCGAGCCCCGCCTTGGTGAGCAGCGCCCCGTACTGCCGCGACACCTCGGCGATCACCTGGTGCGGCACCCGGTCGAGAACGGTGACGAAGGAGGCGTCGTACTCCTTGGCGGTACGCAGCAGATGCCACGGCACCGCGTCCGCGTAACGGGACGCCGTCGTCACCATCACCCATACGTCCGCGGCGCAGATCAGTTCGGCTGCCAGCACCCTGTTCCGTACCACGAGGGAGTCGATGTCGGGCGCGTCGAGCAGTGCGAGCCCGCGCGGCAGCCCGGTGGCGGTCTCGACGCGCAGTGCGGCCCCGGCCCCGGCCTCGTCCCCGCCGTCGTCGAATCCGTCGAGCGCGTCAAGACCGCCGATGCCGCCGATGCCATCGCGGCCATCGCGGCCATCAGGGCCGTCGAGGTCGCGTGACTCCTGCGGCGGCAGCCAGACCCTGGTGAGCTGCGGCAGCACACGGGCCCCCGCGAACCAATGATGATCATCCGGATGGCAGACGAGTACCGGTGTGCGCGTGGTGGGCCGCAGTACGCCGGCCTCGCTGACCAGCCGCCCCACCAGCGAATTGACGAGCGTCGACTTGCCGGCCCCGGTGGATCCCCCGATGACCGCGAGCAGGGGGGCTTCGGGATCCTTGAGCCGGGGGAGCAGATAGTCGTCGAGCTGGGCGAGCAACTCGCCCCGGGTCCGGCGTGCGCGCGCGGCCCCCGGCAACGGAAGCGGAAGACGCACGGCGGCGACACGGTCGCGCAGGGCGGAAAGTGCGTCGATGAGCTGAGGCCGTACGTCCAAGGTCACCACATGCGAAGAATGCCCAATTTTGGAGCCTTTTTGAAGCGTATAGCCACCTCTGCGCGCCGGTTCCTGCCGCAGGATTCAGGTCAGGACAGAGGGGACGAGTGGGGCGCAGGCATAACGACTGCACAACACCCGGCGCGAGAGACGTGAAAAGCGATGCGCGAATCTCGTCCACCTGCGATTATCGGTTCGCTTCACCGAACCTCCACATCGTGCCACGCAGGTGAAGCAACCGGAACAAGGTGATCGGAGCCCTATCCTTGTCCCGGCAGGTCACCGACTTGCCGGGCCCGGGGCTCCAGGCCGCCGAGGCCACCGCCAGGCCCCCGTAGCTCAGTGGATAGAGCAGGTGCCTTCTAAGCACTTGGCCGCAGGTTCGAGTCCTGCCGGGGGCGCACAGGAATGGACCCTCCTTCGGGAGGGTCTTTTTTGCTGGCCGGGGCCGATTTTCGGCAGGTGACGAGCGAGTGGGGAGAGGAGCTGCGGTGACCGGATCCGCCCTGCCGAAACCGGTCCGGGACGAACCCCGTTCGGAACCGAAGCCGCCGGGGAAAGTCACCCAGTAGCCTTTTCTCAAGAGAAAGCGGTGGATCGGTTGCCAAGGGCCCAAATTTACGCTACTGAGCCGAGAGCCGAGAGCCGAGAGCCGAGAGCCGAGAGCCGAGAGCCGAGAGCCGAGAGCCGAGAGCCGAGAGCCGAGAGCCGAGAGCCGAGAGCCGGGAGCCGAGAGCCGAGAGCCGAGAGCCGCTGAGGTCCGGGCGTGCGATCCTGCCGTCGGGCGGAGGTACATCATGGATTCCGACGAACGCATCCTGGTTCCGGTAGGGGCCGATGCCGAGCGTTGGCGGACCTTCGACGGCGAGCGGACGCTGGTGGTGGCGGCGAGGACGGTCACCTCGTTGGTGCGCGTGCTGGACGTCGTGCCCGAGATCGTCCATGACGATCCCCGCGTCACCGTGGTGTTCGCCTACGATCCGACGTCCGCCTTCAACAACGGGGTGCTCGATCTGCTCCGGGCCTCGGGCTGCCGCACGCTGCCGTGGTCCCAGCTCTCGGAGATCTCGCCCGACCTGCTGGTCTCCGCCTCCGAGAACATCAAGGTCCCGTCCGGCGACTACCCCGTGCTGGTGCTTCCGCACGGCGTCGGCTTCCACAAGTTCGTGCCCGATTCCTCCGGGACCGGCACGCGGCTTTCGGGACTTGTCCCGGAGGAGCTGCTGAGGGATCGCCGCGCCTGGCTGGCGGTGTCCCACCCCGATCAGGCCGCACAGCTCGGCGCCGCGCATCCGGGCACGGTGGGGCGGACGGTGCTCGTGGGCGATCCCTGCTACGACCGACTCCGGGCCAGTACTCGCTGGCGCGAGCGGTACCGGTCCGCGCTCGGCGTGGCTCCCGGTCAGCGGCTGGTACTGGTGACCTCGACCTGGGGCGGCGAGTCGCTGGCCGGAACCCGACCCGGGCTTCCCGCCGAGTTGCTGGCCCAGCTCCCCGCGGACGAGTTCCGCGTGGCACTCGTCCTGCATCCGAACGTCTGGTCCGCCCATGGAGCCTGGCAGGTGCGGGCCATGCAGCAGACCGCCATGGAGGCGGGGCTGATCGCCGTCGACCCCACGGACGGGTGGCAGCAGGCCCTGGTGGCGTCCGACACGGTGATCGGTGACCACGGTTCCGTGACGCTGTACGCGGCAGCGATCGGGCGACCCGTACTGCTCGGCGCGTTCGGCTCCGAAGCCGTACCGGGGACTGCGGGCCACACCCTCCGTTCGGCCGCCGAGTGGATGGCCGTGGACAGACCGCTGCGCGAGCAGGTGGAGAACGTCGTGGCCGGGCACCGCACGGACCGGTTCGCCGCGGTCGTCGCCGGTGCCTTCGCGGAGCCCGACGCCGCCCTGCACCGCCTGCGCGACCTCGTCTACGACCTCATCGGCCTCGCCCCGCGCAAGCACCTGCCCGCACGGGGGCCCCGGGCCTTCCCGCTTCCGCCGTCGGACGTCGCACGGGCCCGGTCGCTCATGGTGCACACGACCGTCGTACGGGACGACACCGGCGACATCCATGTCCACACACGTCGATATCCGGCCGCGCTGTCGAAGGAGTCGGCCGAAGACGCGTCCTCGTTCCGGCACTTGGCGTGCGACATCGACGAGCCGGACACACGGCTGACGGAGAGTGCCACCGTCGTCAGCGCGGGTTCGGGCTTCAACGCCCCCGAGGCGGCGGCCGAGGGTATCGCCCGGCTGCTCTCCGACTTCCCCGGTGCGCGGATGGCCGCGCTCCCCCGGGAGGACGGTTGCCTGGTCGGTCTGCGCGACGGGCGGACAGTGGGGGTCACCGCGCCGGACGGGGGCTTCACGGACCCCGGCACCGCCGCGGCGGCGGTGTACGCCTGTCTGCGCGGTGGTCTGCCACTCCAGGACACGACGCTGCTCCTGTGGCACGGCCCGCACCGACAACGGCTGGTTCTCCGGGTGATCCGCCCGTCGGGAGGTCAGCCGTCGGCCAGCCGGGCCAGGACCACCGCGGCCCGCGGGCTGCCGCCCTCCTCGTAGATCGTGAGGGCACGGCGAAGGCAGGCCCTGGCCTCCTCGGGGTCCTCCAGGAGGTCCGCCAGGTCTTCCATGACCTGTGCCTCGTAGTGCAGCGCCTCGCCCCGACGCAGGTCCTCGGCCGCCCGTGACAGGTCGGCGACCGCGCCCGCGGTGTCGCCCAGCCGTGCCCTGGTCCGACCGGTGTCGGCCAGGGCCCGTGCCGCCATGCGGCTGTCGTCCAGCGCCAGCAGAGCGGTGCGTGCCCGGCCGAGCACCGTCAGCGCGGTGCGGTGGTCACCCGCCGCGCTGTGCGCGCAGCCGAGGGCGATACGCCACGTGAGCGGCCTGCGGGAAACCGCTCCGGCGGGCCTCTCCCGGACCCGGTCACGGCAGCGGCGCCGACGGGCACCATCGGCACCGGGCCGGGCGCACGTGTGGCAGGGATTCGCCACACTGGACGGACGCCCCTTCCGTCGTGGGACGGCGCGATGGTCCAGGGCCGCGGCTCCTCCGGTCCCGCCTTCCACATGAACCGGCCGTCGGCCGCCCCGACCAGGAGCAGGGGCTCGCCCGGCAGTCCGCCGCCCCACGGTGACGTGTCTCGGCCGGAACATGGCACCCGGGGCACGTGATCGACCGATGTCACCACAGCGAGGTGTCACAGCGGCCCGATGTCACCACAGCAAGGTTTCACCGCAGTCAGGTGCCGTCACAGCAAGGTGTCACCGCCCGGGACGGAGGGGTAGGGATCGACCGCCTGCACCGAACAGGCGGTCGACGGGAGGGGATTTCTGTGAATTTCTGGATGCGTGCGAGACGCGTCGGCGTAGCCCTGGCCACGGGGTTCGCGCTCACGGGGTTAGGGGCAGCGGCGCTGCCGTCCCCGGCACAGGCCGCGGGGGCGGAGCCGATGCCGGGGACGGAACCGGTGGCGGTCTCTTCGTACACGTACACGAGCGAACCGGGCGATTGGATCGGCGACGGCGGTTCGGGCACGTCCAACACCGTGTCGGTGAACAGCGTCGCCGACGAACCCGACCCCGGAAAGATCGTGCTTTCCTCGAACTCCTGGAACATGGTGTTTACCGCGCCACAAGGGGAATCCCTGCGACCGGGCCTGTACCGGGATGCGGAGCGCCCGCCCGCCGGCGGGCGGGCACCCGGGATGGACATCGACCGTGCCCACCGCGGGTGCAGCGAGGTGTTCGGTCAATTCGCCATCGACCAGATCGAGTTCGATGCGTCGGGCCGCCTCGCCCTGTTGGACCTGACGTTCACGCAGCTGTGCGACAGCGCTGACGCACCCGCACTCACCGGGGAGATCAAGTACGAGGTGTTCCCCCTCTCCTACGCCTACGAAAGCGAGGACGGCGACTACATCGGAGGCGGGACCAGCAACAGGTACACCGGATCCACCAGCCTCTTCCAGCTCACTGGTTCCACGGACGGCATCGTCGCCTACACGGGGTCGGGCAAGCGCGACGGCTGGAGCGTCCGGTTCGCGGCCCCGGAGGGCGAGCGACTCCAGGCGGGACGTACCTACCGGACGACCGACCTCACCGACCGCACCACCGCGTTCCTTGAGGTCTCTCACGAAAGCCGCGGCTGCGGCAACCAGACGGGGGAACTCACCATCACCAAAATGGCCACCGACGAGCAGGGCAAGGTGACGGCTCTCGCGGCCACCTTCCTCCAGCGTTGCGGTGGAGCGACGGCGGCTCTCCGCGGAACCGTCCACTACTACGCCTGACCCGTCGCCCGGGGCGGGTTCCGGCAAATCGACGCGCACAATCGGCGCGGCGGAGGGGCTCGGCCGGACGGCCGGTGGCGGGCGGCCGGTGGCCGGTGGCCGTGCACGCTCGTCGTCCGCGTGGGGCGTGACGGGGCGCTCGTACCCTCAGCGCACCAGCACCAGGCCGCATCCGTAGGCCCGCCCGTGCCCGAGCCCACTCGTCAGAACCCCGACGAACGCCTTCGGATCCGTCACGGTCAGTTTGCCCCTGATCTCCGCGCGAGCGATGCGAAGTCCCTTGTGCGGAGCGGGGCTGGAGATGCGGGGAAGCATCCGGACCGATAGATCATCGACGGGGGTGTCGGCGCCCACACGGATCGCTCCATCGGACGCGACGGAGGGCTCGCCGAGGGGTTGGAGGCGGCGGGCGAACCAGGACTTCACGTGATCGGGCCGGGTGTGGGCGATCCGGGTTCCGCGGGTCTTCTCGGGCGAGCCGGGCCCCGGCGGACGGCTTCGGACGGGGTTGACGACAGTGCGGAAGTCGACAGTGTCGCCCACGCCGAAGGTGCGGTCGAGAGTCAGCGTCTCCGGTTTGTCTGCGAGAGCCGCCCTCGGAATCCTGCTCCAGTCACCGGGGACGCGGGACTGGACGACCAGGGAGAGCCGCGCCTGCCGGAGATCGAGCGTCCAGGTCGACAAAATGCCCATCTGGGCGCGGGCGTCGCGGCTGCCGTCGTCGACCCAGCCCCGAAAGCCACTCATGACCGTTCGATGCATGTCCTGCGCGTCGATCAGTGACTTGGCCGCGTACGGATGCCGGGCGTCCAGGGTGAGGAGGGTGTGTGTGGCGACGAACCTCGCGGGCATGTCATGGGGCGCTTTCACGGGATGATGTTCCAATCGCCGGCGTGCGGATCGATGGTGACGCGGATCCGGGTCTCCCAACGCGCCGCGTGCTTCGGGCCCATGGCGTGGAAACCCACCGGCTGGTCCATGACCGGGCCGGTACCGGGCAGCGGGAGGCGGCTTTCGAGCCAGGCCAAAGGACGGTCGTCCCGCGTCTGCGGGGGCGCGTCGAAAAGTGCGGGCAGCAGCGCCACGGCCGAGAAGACCTCCGCGAGAGTGCCGGGCAGAACTCCCAGGGAGAGTTGTCCGGAGGGCGGGCAGGATTTACGGCCGAGCCAGAGCAGACGCTTCGGGTGTTCCAGTGCGTGACCCATGCGCTCCAGCAGTTCCTTGTCGGTGTGCTGGAGCCCCACCAGGAAAGTGGCATCGGCGAGATACCAGCGTTCGGTGATCAAGGCGTTTCTGCGCACTTCGCCGGAGACGAGCATGCCCGAGAGCGGATCGGCGGCGATCTTCTTCGGCGCTCCGTACCAGTCGTCCAGTTCATGGTGCCCGAAGGTGTCCCCGGTGCTCGTCTCCAGCATCTGACCGGCCGCGGCAGCACGCCGGTGGTCGGTGGCGATGTCACGCGGTCTCAACGGATACCGGCCTGCACCAACGGTGTGGTAATCACGCACCGGCTTGCCGGGGTGGTCGGCCCGGACGCCGAAGAGCAGCGGGGTCAGTTCGGCGAGCGGGTCGTTCGTGTCATTACGGGGGACGCCCGGCGGAGGTTCCCGCGGGAGGCCGAGCGCTGCCGCGCACAGCCCGATCACCCCCGACTTGGTGGGTCTGGTGTGCGTGTCGCGCCGCCCGAACCTGCCAAGCACGCCCCAGGACTGCAACGGCGCGGCCAGCCGGATCAGCAGCACGTGGTTCACGGCGTCAGCTCCTCGATCTCCGTCACGGCCTCCACACTCGCCTGCCCCGGCTCCCGGAGCACCACATCGATCTGCGGATCGTAGGTAAGGACCCTCGTGGACCGGAGATCGGGGCGGCGGTCGCTGACATAGGCATGGTGGGCCAGCAGCCTGCGCACCGCCGCCGGGCCTGCCGGGCCCTCGCCGCCCGCGGCGACCGGGTTCTCGTCGACGGGGAGTTGAAAGGCCGCGGCGTAGTTGTAGGGACGCGCGCCCTCGAAGGCAAGGACCAGCGCCGGCAACGAGCCGGTGGAGGCCGTGGAGTTCTTCTTCGCCTCGGGAAACGCCTCCACGAAGGCGTTGACGAACTCCTTCTCCGCGGCGACAGCGGCCTCGGCCGCCTCGTCCTCCGTCATTCCCGCGGCACGGAGGTTGGTGATCAGCTGGACGCGGTCCAGGACGGCATGACGGTAGAAGGTTCCGGAAATCAGCGACTGGTAACCGGTCATGCCGGCCCCGGCGTCGTCGGCGGCGTCGAGAAAATTCAGCGCGTTCCGCTTCCGGTGCAGCTTGGCGTCGTCCGCCGCCGCGTAGAAGTCGTCGACCTGTTCGGCCTCATGAACGGTGAAAGCATGGCCGCTCTGCACCGCCCCGTCGACATTGGGCGAGTCAGCGATCTCTGCGAGGAACCGCCCGTAGAGAGCGATGTCGATGGCATCCCGGGGCGCGATGGCGAGCAGCACGGCATCACGGTGGTGTTTTGCCAGCGCGGGCAGCGACGCCTCGACGGGCTCAACCGTCTCATCCGGAACGGGCTCCGTCCTCCGACTGCCCTTCCGGGCCGCCCTTTTGCTGTTCTCCCGCTGGGCCAGCAGATACGCGTCCCGCCAGGCCCGCAGGTCGTCCGCGTGCGTCTGGACGTGTTCGGCGATCCTGTCACCAGTGTCGGCCGGGGCAAAGAGGAGCACCTTGGTCAGATTGGCGACGGTCTTCTTGGCCGGGTCGCCGAACTTGAGGCCAGTTGCCTCGATGACCGCGCGCGCCGTGGTGACGGCCTCCTGCTCGTCCCAGCCATGGTCGGTCTCCAGGGCCTTGGCGGTGATGAGCGCCCACTCACGGGTGCGGAGTCCCGTGCTCCGGCCGGCCAGCGCGCCGATGCCGACGTTGGCGCGATGGCGGGCGTGCACGCGTTCTGCCCGGCGGCGGGCCTGGCTACTGATCACGTGACGTTCGACGCCGCCGTAGACAAGGCTCTTCGGCGATCCGTTCTCGTCCCGAACGGGCAGTACGGCGACCAGGGTCTCCAGCAGGTGCAGGGAGAGGAACTGGCTACGGGGTGCCTCGGTCACGTACTCGCGTCCTTCCACATCGTCTGATTGTTCGTTCCGTTCCGGCTCCGCGGAGCCGGAGTGTGGAAGTCCACCGACCATCCGTAGGCGATGCGCGCCTTGCGGTCGTGCCATCGCGTGAGGTCGTCGGTGAGCTGGCTCCACGAGGGCGGATCCTGCTCGCAGGACCGCAGCCGGGTGATCGCGTGCTGGAGATGGCGCCAGGGAACCCGACGGCTCGCGACCAGGCTCGCCAGCAACCGCTGCGCCCCGGGGTTGTCCGGACCGCGCCCCGTGCCATCCCCGATCCTGCGCGCCGCGGCCCCCAGGCTCCCCACCCCGTACGAAGGCACCGGCCTGCCCTGGTGGTAGACGCCGAAGAGGAAGGCGACCTTCTCGAAAACCTCACGGTGCTCCGATGGCCCGAACCATCCGGCGCGGATGTGGGTGTCGGTCGGCCTGGTGCGGCGCAGTTGAGCGAGTGCGCCGTACTCCCGGTTGTGTACGAGGCTCACCAGCCAGACCGTGAGCTGTTCGGCGCCCGGTCGGTCCGAAAGGAGCTCGGTCCGCTCCGTCATGTGTGCATCTCCCCTCGGAGTTCGGCAGGGGCCTTCTTGTCGGCCATGTCCCAGCGGAAACGCTGCTCGGCGCGGGCACGGGCGCGGTGGCCCGTTTCGTTCTGCGGGAGGGGGTCGAGCCGCTGCTTGAGGAAGTCCGCCGCCTTGAGCCGCAGTTCACCGGCATAGTCCAGCAGACCGAGCGGCACCGGTTCGCTTCGGGCGGTTTGGTCGAGCAGCTGATAGAAGGGTTCCTCCGCCGCAGGCCAGAACTCTCGGCGGGCATCGAAGCGGGCCATCTGGGCACCGCGGTCGGCGGGTTTGGGGTTCGGATAGACGATCTTCCATGCCGCGTAGGCCGACCGCTCCAACGCGCGGGCCACGTACTCGGCGATGTCCGAACCGCGCCGGGACGCCTCGCACAGGGCCTCACCCTGGCTCGGGGCGTACGGGAAGTACCCGTCCGTCCAGGAGATCGCGAGGGTTTTGTTGGCGATGAGCCCGACGGCCCACATCGTGCAGGGCGGACCGTCGCCGTCTCGCGGGAACGACAGGTCCCGCAGCCGCCCGAACAGGCCCCTGTCCGCCTCCCTCGCCGCACTGTAGAGCGCGTGGGCGTCGCGCCACAGGGCCCGGGTGGGGGACGGCCAGAGCGGCTTGCCGTGCCCGTTCAGCTTCTTCGCGAAGACGGCGTCCTCCAGGTCGCGTTCCGGGTCGAGGCTGAGGAGTTCCCCCGCACCGATCAGCACCCGGTCGACCATGACGGGCTCGCCCTCCGCCGTCGGCACAGGACGCAGGAGAACGGAGCGGCCGAGGCAGCTGTGCAGGTCCGCCGGTCCGGACGTGACGCGCCCCGGCGGTTTCGACTTGAATCCCCGGCGCGGAAAGTCCGCGGTCGTCCACGACCGATTGAACTTCCCCACCTCGCCGCCGGCTGGGGGGTAGAGGTTCAGCCGCAGCGTGTCACCGACGGTGCGGCCCTGGACCACGACTCGGATGCGGCCCTGGAGGCGTCCTGCGGCGAGGTTGGTGAGGCTCGGTCCCAGTGTCGCCTTGCCGGACACCCTGGCGCGGCCGGACAGCCCGTAGACGTGCTGGGTCAGCAGCGCCCTGAACGCATCGGCGGCCAGCAGCGGTTCGGAGTGTTCGAGATGGTGGTGGTCGAAGAACTGGCTGTAGTCCCCCACACGCTCCAGAACCAACTGCGCGGGCCCGGTGCCATATTCGTCCAGATAGGGCGCCAAGTCACTGTTCTGCCCGAGAGGTCGGTCGAGATCGAACAAGTTCCATCTGTCATCGGGCTCACCGGCCAGCCACTCCGCGGCACAGTCCAGGCCGCGCCCTTCGCCTACCCAGGTACACCATTCCGCAGCGGATGAAGGAAAGGTCTCGGCGGCGAAGCAGATCGCCAGCAGATATTCCACGAGCGCAACGCCCTCCCCCGGCGTCGCACAGGAGAGTCCGCTCAACTTCTCGGCACGAGAGAAGAGTTCGAGCAGGGAGAGTTCGACGGCCTCACCCTCGTCGGTGATGGCGGGCACACAGGGCTGATGACGCGGGTCCCAGACGGGACGCCGCTCGACTGAAGGACGCGCTTCGGACAAGACTGGCTACCGCTCCGGTCGGTCGTGACGTACGGCGACCGGGGTAACGCTAGCAGTAGTGGAATTGTCGCATCGGGTACTCCTGAAGAGCTGCCCGAGAACTCAACGCGCCCGCGGAACAGGGGGACATCCCCGCTCACGCGGGGAGGGAAACCGCGCCGACATCAGAAGTGCATGACGGGCCATCCCTTCGAAAGGGACCACTGATACTGCCTCACGAACTGTACAAGGTCGCGCATATGTGGCGGAATCAATCGTTTACGTGAGAGCGGAAGGTAGCCTGTCAGCACGTCGGAGCGTGTGACCACCGCCTTCCCAGCGGCAGCCACACACGTTTTCCTGGCTTCGATCCGCCTGTACTCGCTGGTGACGACGAGGCGGACAAGCCGTCCGACTGGGCGGTCTCGGGGATCTCAGATCGTCGGGGCCGCCCACATTGCCAGGTGATCACCCATACAGCTGATCACCGGCGACGCCGTCGCACCGAGCACAAGGCAGGTCAGGGTTGGCCACCAGCTCCCGTAGACGGCGTCTCGCCGACGAGCGCGGCGCTCCGGTTCTTCCTCGCCGTCCGGGCTGCGTCTCCGCTTCATCGCGTCTCTCCATTCCTGTCGCACATCGTGGGCATCCGTCGAGGCCCTACGTCGCAAGCCTCCCCGGGCGCGGCTGCCGTGCAATGTCGACTCGCCACTGACCGCACCACTACAGCCCAGACGGAGCAGTAGACCTGAAGGACGGTGATCAGAAGTGCATGTGTTCCTTCTCGCTACCCACTTGGCGTCCTCCGCGAAAGCGCCCGTGGGCGCCGTCAACGCGGCGGCCTCCGCTTCATCAGGATGGCCAACGTGGCGCGAGCGTCCCGGCGATGGCCCGGAGTACGGGCCGCCACCGATGTGATGGCGACGACCGCGAGCAGGACCGTGTACATCACGCCGCCGACGGCGGCCAGGGTGGCGGCATCCTTGGCGATGGCTGACAGGAAGTGCACGGTGGAATTCCTTCCGGCTGGGGCCCGGGGCTTCCTCCGCCGGGCTGCACAGCCAGCTTGGCGGAGAGGCCCAGCGGAGGCCGAGCCATCGCACGGGGCACTTAATCGCCCCAGGTCAGGGCGCCAGAGTGATCGTTCAGGACGCAAAAGGCGGAGGAGAAATGGCGATCGTGAAGAGGGCGCGCAAGGCATTCGGCGCCAAGCTGGACGACCTCCGGAAGAAGGCCGGGGCCAGCTTCGTCCGCTGCGGGCAGGAGGCCGACGTGGACGCGGCGTCTGCCAGATTGTGGTGCCGCGGTGAGAAGGCCCCCGGCCACGCCAGCACCCAGGGTGTGGTGCGGCTCGTCGAATATCTTCGGCACGAGGCCGGGGAGGACGCCGGTTTCGACGACGAGTGGCGCCGGGTGCTCGACGACGCGCAGTTGGAGGCGGAGGACCATCGCGGCACGTCCAAGGGCCGTGGTGAGGACCGGAAGCGTCTCGCTCGCTTCGGGGCAGACAGGTTTACGGGAAGGCCATTTCACAGTCGTGACAGCGAATGGCAGGCCATGACGTCCTTCGTCGAAGCCTCCGGGGACCTCCCCTCGTACCTCTGGTGGCAGGCGCCGCCGGAGGCGGGAAAGTCGGCCCTGCTGGCGCAGTTCGTGCTGAACCCGCCGGAAGGGGTGAATGTGGTGGGCTACTTCCTGTCCGGAGCCAAGGCATGGAACCGGTACGAGCATTTTGCGTACGAGATGGCGGGGCAGTTGACCGACCTTCTGGGAAGGAAGAAACCTGCCGGGCCACAGGCCGTTCCACGTGCGAAGCTCCAGAAGCTGTTTCAGGACGCAGCGAGGCGTTCGTCCAGGGACGGGCGCCGACTCGTGATCGTGGTCGACGGTCTCGACGAGGACGCCGCGTGGCGCGGCGGGCTACCGAAGAGCGGAAGGCCCGATGTGAGCATCGCGGCGCTGCTCCCCCACGAGGCACCCAGCATGCCCAAACGGGCCACGGCCCGGGACGCGAAGCGTGGCATCCGCGTCATCGTGTCGAGTCGCCCCACTGCGGAGCTGCCGACCGATGTTCCGGCCGAACACCCCTTGCGGAGGCCGGAGTCCGTGCGGTCCCTCGCTCCGGTCCGTGCGGCCCGGCCGGTGAAGCGGAGCGTACGCGATGAGCTGGAACCGCTCGGTGCGTCGGAGCCGGGGCGGGCTGTCATGGGGCTGCTGGCGGCCGCCGAGGCCGGTCTGCGCGTCGAGGACCTGGCGGAGTTGACCGGTGTCGAGCAGGTCGAACTGGCTCGGCTGCTGGCGGGTGTGCGGGGGCTGTGTCTCATGCCGGAGGGCTTCGATTTGCCGAGCTATGTCCTCGGTGACGAGAAGCTGTTGCGCAGCGCCCGGGAGGAGGTCGGACGGGAGGGGCTCGGACGTGCCGTCGACACGCTGCACGCCTGGGCCGACTCCTGGCAGGCGCGTGGCTGGCCCGTCGACACCCCTCGCTATCTGCTGTCGCACTATCCGCGGCTGCCGCATGGGACAGACCGGGTCGAACGCTTCGTGCTCGATCCTCACCGCCAGTCGACGCTTGTCGAACTGGGCCGCCTCGACGAGGCACGGGCGCAGCTCGAACTCGTCACGGCCGAGCGGGCGGACGATCTCGGCGTGACCGCCCGGGTGGCCGTCTCCCGGGCCCTGCTCACGGCACAGGCGCGTCTCGTACCGCGACGGTTCCCCGAATTGTTCGCCCTGGCGGGTGATGTGTCGCGTGCACGGGCGCTGGCGCTGTCGGCACCGGAGTCGGCGGCCAAGGCGGTGCGGCTGACCGATGTCGCCGTGGTGCTCGCCGAGGCGGGAGGATCGGGTCCGGAAGCCGAGAACATCGCCCGGGAGGCGGTCGGGTGGACGGAACGCGCCGCGGGGGAGGCGCTGTCCGTCATCGAACCGGACGAGGTCTTGGACCAGTTGAAGGGCGCCGGACTGGCTCTCTGCGGCTGTGGGCTGACGACCCCCGGAGGCGAGATACTGCGTGCCGTTCTCTCCTGCGGGAACGCGGGATGGACTTCCCGGTTCAAGGCGGCGGTGGCACTCGGCGGCAAAAGCACGGACAGGTTCATCACCGTGGCGGAACACGCGGAAGGACTGCATCTGGGAAACCCGGAACAGCAGGCCGAGGCCCTGGAGATCTGGGGCGAACTGATCAAAGCGTCGGGAAAGGACGAGCCCGTCTTCCGGGACCTGGTCCTGGGTTTCCGTCACGCGCCGATGTGCGTCCCCTGCTTGGCAAAAAGAGCCTCTCTCCGGGGAAACGTCGTCTTCCGGCAACGTGTGGAAGACTTCTGCGCCGACTTGGACCCCAAGTCGGATCTGGCCCATGTCGACCTGTTGGCGCTGGCTGCCACGGTGCTGGGCTCGGGACGCCGGGAGAGTGCCCGCAATTTGTTGCAGCGGGCGCAGGAGGCGTTACTCGAAGCGTTCGCCGCGCCCGAAGCGTTGTCACCCGCCGACCGCGCCCATCTGAAGCTCGAACTCTCCACCACTCTGGCCCGCGTGGTAAAAGCCCTCATCGATGTGGAAATGCCGAAGAACGCGGTGGAGTTTCTGAGGGCGGTGCCGGCCGAATGGCACCACGATGTGCTCGGCGACGACGTCCGGGAGCCCGCCATCGCGGTGCTGACCGAGAACTCGTTGGGCCTGGGAACGGCAGCAGGGGCAACAGCGCGGGAGCTGAGGCCGGTCGAGGTGGAGGAGAGCGGGGACGACACGGGGCGGGAGACGGGTCGGAACGCTGAACTCCAGCAGGTCGAAGAGGCGTTGAAGGCGAACCCTTTGCACGGCCGTCGGCTGCTTGCTGCGGCCTTCGCCCGATGGGAGGGCCACGTCGCGACGGCGGATGCCCGGGGGTGGACGGACTTGCTGGCCGGAGCACTCGCCGCAGCGGGGCACATCGACGACGCGGTGCGTCTGTCGGTGCGCTCTCCTGAACCGGCCGATCGGGCGGGTGCGCTCGCCGCCCTGTCGGTGGCCTGCGCGTCCGGTGGGCATGTCGCCGAGGCCGGACGGTGCGCCCGGGAGGCGGCCGAGGCGGCGGCATCCCTGTGTGAATCGCCGTCGCACTCGAACGGCCGCGAGACGTCCCTGGCCGATGTGGTCGCTCAGGCCTTCGCCCACGCGGGCGACGCGGACTCGGCGGAGGTGTGGACGCGCGGGAGCGCGTCCGGGGGCAGGAAGCACGTCCAGGTGGAACAAACGCGGACCGCCGTGGCCGTGGGACTTGCGGCACACGATCCGGAGGCCGCCGCCCGGATCGTCGGGGAACACCTCGTGAATGCGGGCCGCCGGACCTCTCTGCCACCGCAGCTTCGGGCGAAGGCCCTTCCCGCCGTGGCGGAACTGCTGCTCGCCCTGCCCGACCCCCGACGGCACGACGCCGAGATGTGCGCGGCGCTCCGGAACGGCTGTGCACGCGTGGAGGAGGACATCCGGCGGTGGGACCCGTACGCGGTGCTGATCCACGCCCTGCTCGACGAGGGTGCCTGCTGCTCCGAGGTGCCTGGGCTGCGGGGCAAGCTGGCGGACTGGGAGGGATACATGGCCGGGACGGCACTGCCCGGAGGAGTGCTGCCCGTCGCGGAATGGGCGGTCCTGCACGCCTTCCGGGGCAGTGTCTCCGAGGCCCGGAAGACGGCCGAGCGGGCGGCCGACCCGGACGGCCGTGCCGCTGCCCTCGTCTCGGTGGCGGCGTACCTCGCGGGCGTCCGGCCGATTGTCCCGGCTACGGACGACTGGGCGCCGCGGAAGCGCTCGGTGCTGCGCTTCGGCGCACTCGCCGATGCCCTCGGTACGGGCTCCTCCCGGGACGTGGACGAGGCCCGCCGCCTCGTGCGGGAGGTACTGGCGGGCGAGGGCTGGCATCATGCGTTGCCCCTGCTTCCCCGTCTGGCGCCGCAGGTGCTGCCGCAACTCGCCGAGACCGCGTTCGTACACCTCCGTTCCGGGCCCCGCGTCGGCGGGAACGGTCCTGCGGGCCGGCTCGACCCTGCGGGGTGTTGAGCGGTCCGTGCGGGGGGCGTCAGGCGGTGTCGCCGGGGGCGCGGGTCGGACGGGTGGGGCAGGACTCGCGGTGGGAGTGGGCTCCGGGGGCTGCACGTCGTTGTCGCCGGGGCGAGGATGGGGTTGTCGGCCGGGGCGCGTACCGCGGACCGGTGCGGGTGGAGTCTCGTGGTGGCCTGCGGTGGTCGGGGCCGAAGACGGGCGCCGCGCTCGGTGCGGACGCAAGGCGCCCGGGGGGGCGCGTCCAGCGGTTCGGGCGCGGTGTTCCTCCGGGAGGAGGCGTGATGGTGTTCTTCATGGATCGTCGTGACGCCGGCCGACGACTTGCCGACCGGGTGCGGCACCTGCGGGGCGAGCCGGTCCTGGTTCTGGGGCTGCCCCGTGGCGGGGTGCCGGTGGCTGCCGAGGTCGCCAAGGCGCTGGACGCGCCACTGGACGTGTGTCTGGTGCGGAAGCTGGGAGTGCCGTACCAGCCGGAGCTGGCCATGGGCGCGATCGGCGAGAACGGTGTGCGGGTGGTCAATGACGAGGTGGTACGCGCGGCAGGGGTCTCGCCGGACGAGTTCGCGCGGGTCGAGGCCCGTGAACACGCGGTGCTGGAGGAGCGGGCGCGGCGCTACCGGGGGAACGGGCGGTCGGCGGAGGCGGCGGGCCGGACGGTGCTCGTGGTGGACGACGGCGTGGCCACCGGTTCCACGGCACGGGCGGCCTGCCGCATCGTCCGGGCCCGTGGGGCGGCGCGGGTGGTGCTGGCAGTCCCGGTGGCGCCGGAGGGCTGGACGGGGAGGCTGGGCGGGGAGGCGGACGAGTTGATCTGCCCGGAGACACCGAGGGATTTCTACGCGATCGGACAGTTCTACGCAGATTTCTCCCAGGTCGACGACGGTGAGGTGATCGCCTGCCTCGAACGGTCGGCCGTAGACCGTCCGGGCGGGGACGCCTCGGCCGCCGGACCGCAGGTAGGGGGGCAGGAGGCCGGGGATCGGGAGGCCGCGGACCTGGAGGTGGTCGTGCAGGCCGGTGCCGTGCGCCTGCAGGGGCGACTCACCGTTCCGAGGGGCTCCGCCGGAATCGTGCTCTTCGCCCACGGCAGCGGCAGCAGCCGGAACAGCCCGCGCAACCGGTTCGTCGCCGACGGGCTGAACCGCGCCGGGCTCGGCACTCTGCTGTTCGACCTGCTCACCGAGGGTGAGGAGGGTGATCGGGCCAACGTGTTCGACACCGCCCTGTTGTCCGGACGGCTGGCGGACGCCACCGAGTGGCTGCGCGCCCGGCCCGAGGCCGAGGGCCGGGCGCTGGGCTACTTCGGGGCCAGTACGGGCGCAGCCGCCGCGCTCGGAGCCGCCGCGAAGCAGTACGGGCGGGTCTCGGCGGTCGTCTCGCGCGGCGGCAGGCCCGATCTCGCCTGGGCGTCTCTGCCCTCGGTAACGGCTCCCACCCTGCTGATCGTCGGCGGCTGCGACCGTGCGGTGCTCGAACTCAACCAGCAGGCGCAGGAACGCCTCCGCTGCGAGAACGGGATCGCCGTCGTCCCCGGTGCCACTCACCTGTTCGCGGAGCCCGGCGCCCTGGAGGAGGTCACGGCGTTGGCCCGTGACTGGTTCGTCGACCACATGGCCCCGACCGCCCACGCGGCTCCGGTCTGAGAACGTGCGAGTGGGTTCGGGGGCCCGGAAGCTCGGGAGTTCGGGAGTTCGGGAGCCCGGGAGCCCGGGAGCTCGGGAGCTCGGGAGCTCGGGAGCTCGGGAGCTCGGGAGCTCGGGAGCTCGGGAGCTCGGGAGCCCGGGAGCTCGGGAGTTCGGGAGCCCGGGAGCTCGGGAGTTCGGGAGCCCGGGAAGGGGTTCGGCGTCATGTGTGAGGGGCTGGTGACCCTGTTCCTCTGCGGTGACGTGATGCTGGGCCGCGGCATCGACCAGATCCTGCCGCACCCCGGTGACCCGGCACTGCGCGAGCCCTGGGTGCGGGACGCCCGCGACTACGTGGCACTTGCCGAGACGGTCGCCGGACCCGTCCCCCGACCGGTCGGTTTCACCTGGCCCTGGGGGGCGGCGCTCGGCCTCCTGGACGAGGTCGCCCCCGACGCCCGGATCATCAACCTGGAGACCTGCGTCACCCGGGGAGGAGTGTTCGCCCCGGGGAAGGGGGTCCACTACCGCATGAGCCCGGACAACCTGCCGTGTCTCGCCGCCGTCCGCCCCGATGTCTGTGTCCTGGCCAACAACCACGTCCTGGATTTCGGACGCCGCGGGCTCACGGACACGCTCGCCGTCCTGACCGGCGCCGGGCTGCGGACGGCGGGTGCGGGACGGACCGCGGACGAGGCGCGGCGACCTGCGGCCGTCCCGCTGCGCGGCGGGGGCCGGGTGCTGGTGTTCTCCTGCGGACTGGCCTCCAGCGGTGTCCCGCACGGCTGGGCCGCCACCGGCGACCGGGCGGGCGTGGACTTCGCGGCCGAACCGTCCGACGCGGTGGCGGCACGGATCGTCGACCGTGTGCGTCGGATGCGGCGGCCCGGCGACATCGTGGTGGTGTCCCTGCACTGGGGGCCGAACTGGGGATTTGGCGTGTCGCGGGACGAAGTCCGTTTCGCGCACGCACTCGTGGACGGTGGGGTGGATGTGGTGCACGGCCACTCCTCGCACCATCCGCGACCGATCGAGGTCCACCGGGGGAGGCCGATCCTGTACGGGTGCGGCGACTTCGTGGACGACTACGAGGGGATCGGCGGTCATGAGCGCTACCGCGACGACCTGCGGTTGCTGCACCTCGTCACGGTGGAGGCCGACACCGGCACGTCGGTCGACGTGCGCATGGTTCCCTTCCGGGCGCGGCGGATGCGGCTGGAGGGGGCGTCGGACGAGGACGCCGAGTGGTTGCGCACGGTCCTGGAGCGGGCCGGTCGCCGCTTCGGCTCGCGGGTGGATCGTGATCGGGACGGGGCGCTCGTGCTTCGGCTGCCGGTGGGTGGCTGCGGTGGACGGGGGCATGGGCGGGGGCGGGGGCGAGATCCGGAAGGGTGTTGAGGGCCCGGCCGCCGGGTCGGGTCGCGACGCCCGCCGTGCCATCCGCCTGCCATCACGGGGCCGGAAGCGGGCCAGTGGTCGGTGGTCGGCGCGGGCGGCCCCGGCCGCGGCGCCCTACACGGCAACGGCGAGAAGCACGAAGGCTGCCAGGGACAGCACGGTCCGGACGCGGTGGAGGGTGTTCCAGCGGGCCTCGAACACCTTGCGGGCCCCGGTGTCGTCGCCGCCCTCGGACGTCGCGAGCGCCTTGTTCAACGGGATGTTGCCGACGATCGTGACGAGGTGGCTGCCAAGAGCACAGGCCAGTGCCGCCCCGGCCCATGCCCGGTCGGCACCGCCGCCCCCGCCGTCCGCCCCGCCCCCCGCCACGACCACGGCGGCCGGGAAGGCGATCACGCCGACGAAGAGGGCGAGGAAGAGCGGGCCGGGCACCTTCTCGTTGAAGCGGCGCATCGCGTCCGCGAACCGCTCGTCCGGCAGTACGGCGATACCCGGCATGATCGCGATCAGAAACGTCAGCAGGAATCCTGCGTAGAGGCCGGTCGTGATGACGGCAAGCGCCAGGAGCAGGGAGGACATGGCCCACATCATGGCCTCGGAGAACGCGCCGCACGGCCGGTTTCCGCACACGCGCCCGAAGTCGGGGTGTGTACGCGCCTGGAGTCCGGTGTGTTCACCCGAGGTCTGGTGTGTCCCCCGGATTCGGTGTGTCCGCCCGGGGTCCGGTGTGCACACCCGCCCGAGACCGGTTCGCCGGAACGCGCACGACGGGAGACGGGGCCTGTGCGCACGCCCCCGTCGGAGCGGGCGCACAGGCTCAGGACACGATGTCCTTCCGGCCGAATCCCCGGAACGCGAACGCGAACAGGATCAGGGCATAGGTCACCGAGATCGCCGCTCCCTTCACCATGCCGCCCCACTCCAGTTGCGGCTGGAGCGCGTCCACCCAGGCGAACTGCCAGTGCGCGGGCAGGAACTCGCGCCAGGAACCGAGGGCGGTGACGGCGTCCAGGACATTGCCGACGATGGTCAGTCCCACCGCCCCGCCGACCGCTCCCAGCGGGGCGTCGGTCCTTGTCGAAAGCCAGAACGCCAGTCCGGCGGTGACCAGTTGGGACACGAAGACGAACGCGACGACGAGCGCCAGCCGGATGACGGCCGTCGAGCCGTCGAGCGCGCCTCCGGTCGGAAGCTCCAGTGGGCCCCAGCCGTAGGCGACGGCTCCCGAAACCAGCGCGACGAGCGGCAGGAGCACCATCGCGGCCAGGCTGAAGCCGAGGGCCACCACGAGCTTGCTCCACAACAACCTCGCCCGTGGCACGGGCGCCGCCAGCAGGTATCTCAGTGAGGACCAGCTCGCCTCGGAGGCCACCGTGTCGCCGCAGAACAGTGCCACCGGGACCACGAGCAGGAACCCGGCGGAGACGAACAGGCAGGTCGCGGCGAAGTTCGCGGCGGATGCGGTCGCGGTGTCCATCAGGGTGAGCCGGCTCGCTCCGCCACTGCGCGAGGACGGGGTGCCGCCGATCGCGAACGCGGCGATCAGGACGAACGGCAGCGCGACCAGCACCCCGCCCATGAGCAGCGTGCGGCGCCTGCGCAGTTGGCGCACCGCCTCGACGCGCAGCGGCAGGGTGCGCCGTGCTCGGTAGCCGAGGGCCTCCGCAACCCCGATGTCCGTGGCGCTCAGTCCAGTTCCGGTTCCAGTCACTGTTCCAGTTCCGGTTCCCACTCCTTCTCCGGTTCCCGCTCCTGTTCCGGTTCCCGCTCCTGTTTCCGTCTCGATTCCGGTTCCTGTTTCCGTCTCGATTCCGGTTCCTGTTTCCGTCTCGATTCCGGTTCCTGTTTCCGTCTCGATTCCGGTTCCGGTTGCCGTCTCGCTTCCGGTTCCTGTTCCGGTTCCTTTCTCGGCTCCTGATGTGGTTTCTGTTCCTACTGCCGATTCTGCTTCTGTGGCGTCGCCCGCGGCACTCATGCGGAGCCTCCGGAGATCAGGGTGAGGAACGCGTCCTCCAGGCGTCGGTGCGGTCCGACGCCCGTCAACGGCACGTCGAGTCGGACCAGTTCGGCGATCAGCTCGGGCGTGGTGGCCCCGTCGAGGTGTACCAGCAGTCCGCGGCCGTCCTCGGAGCGGGCCGCCGAGCCGATCCCCGGCAGCGCGGCGACCTTCTCCACGAGGGGATCGGTCAGGTCGTACGCGGTGCTGACGAGCAGCGTGTCGCCGGATCCGGTGATCTCGGCGACCGGGCCCGCCTGGACGAGCCGGCCGCGGTCCATGACCACGAGATGGGTGCAGGACTGCTCGACCTCGGAGAGGAGGTGGCTGGAGACGATGACGGTCCGGCCGCCGGCCGCGTACCGGATCATCACGTCCCTCATCTCGCGGATCTGCGGCGGGTCGAGCCCGTTGGTCGGTTCGTCGAGAATGAGCAGGTCCGGCATTCCGAGCATGGCCTGGGCGATGGCGAGCCGTTGCCGCATGCCCTGTGAGTACGTGCGCACGGCGCGGGCGAGTGCGTCACCGAGCCCGGCGATCTCCAGGGCTTCGTCGATGCGGGCGTCCTCGGCGGGCCGGCCGGTGGCCCGCCAGTACAGCTCCAGGTTGGCGCGCCCGGGCAGATGCGGAAGGAATCCGGCGCCCTCGACGAACGAACCGACGCGGGACAGTACGGGCGCTCCCGGCCGGACGGCGTGCCCGAAGACGCGGATCTCGCCGTCGTCGGGTGCGATGAGGCCCATCAGCATGCGCAGGGTGGTGGTCTTGCCCGCGCCGTTGGGCCCGAGCAAGCCGAGGACCTGCCCCTTCTCGACCCGGAAGGTCAGCTCCCGCACGGCGTATCTGTCGACGTAACCCGCGGAACCGCCGGACTTGGCGTACTTCTTCGACAGGTTGGTGATCTGGAGGGGCACCTCGGCGAGTGCGGGATCGGGCGCGGGGGCCGCGGTGCGGCGGCGGGCGGTGAGCAGGAGCAGCGCGGCGATCACCGCGGCGGCGGCCGGAAGGCCCCAGGTCCACCACGGCAGGGTGGCCGCCGCGGTTCTCAGTCCGGGAGCGGTGGGGACGGTGAGGGGTCCGGCGGTGGTCACGGTGTAGGTCGTCGGTTCGGCCGGTGAGGCGTATCCGAGGTCGGTGGCGGAGAGGACCAGGCGGAGCCGGTGCCCGGTGTCGAAGCGGTGGTCGACGGCGGGGAGGGTGAGGGACACCGGTCGGCCCTGACGGTCCGGGGTGATCCGGAAGGGGGCGACGAGTTGTGCGGGCAGGACCTGCTGTTTTCCGTCCGGCGACACGTCGTACACCTTGCCGAACAGCACGGCGTCGCCCTGGTCCGCCTTCACGTTCACCCGAACCGTGGGCGAGCCGGTGACGCGCAGCGGTTCGTCCAGTGGCGCCGAGTCGAAGCCGGCGTACTGCCCGGGAACGTCCATCGAGAGGCCGACGCCGAGCGACGAGAGCCCGGAGAGCCCGCCGCCGACGCCCGGCACTGCGGAGACGCTCGGTGGGTTGGCCCCGGCGGGATTACGGAATGTCTGCGTCCGCAGTCCGAGGTCGATCGTTCTCCCTCCGGCGCCCAGCCCCGGGTACGTGGCACTGCTCGCCCCGCGGGTGCGGGCGGCGCCGTCGGTGGAGTCGATGCCTCCGGTCCGGGTGACCCGGAATCCGGGTCCGGTGCCGGTGGACTCGTCGCCCTTGAGGTACCGGTCGAACCAGTCGGTGATCCGCTGCCGTACCCGGCCGGTCTCCGGGTCGCCGCCGTCGTGCCCGCCGGCGATCCAGTCGACGGCGACCGGTGCGCCGTTGCCGCTGATGGCCCTGGCCATGGCATCGGCCTGGCCCAGCGGGAAGAGGGAGTCGGACTGGCCCTGGACGATGAGTGCGGGCACCTCGATGCGGTCGGCGACGGCGCTCGGCGACCGCTCGGCGAGCAGCGCACGCGCGGCCTCGTCCGGCTTCCCGGTGACGGCGATCCGTTCGTACATCGCGCAGATCTGTTTCTCGAACTTCTGGCAGCCGCCACCGGAGGTGACGAAGATCCCGGCCCAGAGCTTCTTGAACACGCTGTCGGGGAACAGCGCGTCGGCAAGGTTCCAGTAGGTGATCTGCGGGGCGATGGCGTCCACCCGCTTGTCGTAACCGGCGGCGAGGAGCGAAACGGCTCCGCCGTAGGAGGCCCCGGTGATCCCGACCCGGGGATCGCCCTCGGCGTCGAGCCGCACCTCGGGCCGGTCGGCGAGCCAGTCGATCAGCCGGGACACGTCCGCGACCTCACGGTCGGGGGCGTTGAGCGAGATCTCTCCGCCCGACTTCCCGAACCCCCGGGCGGACCAGGTCAGCACGGCATACCCGGCGGCGGCCAACTCCTCTGCCTGCGCCCGTACTTCGTCCTTGCTGTTGCCGAAGCCGTGCCCGACCAGGACGGCCGGCCTGCGTTCCGTGCCGCCGGTGGTGAAGTAGGAGGTGTCGATCGACACCCCGTCGACTCGCATCATCCGGTCCTGGCGGTGCACGGCGGGGCCGCTGTCGTCGGCCGCGGCGGTCCAGGTTCCCACTCCGGCCAGCACGGCGAGCGCCGCGATGCCCGCGGTCCATCGGCCGCGCCCTCGGGGCATCAGCCGCCGCCATCGGGACGTACGAGGGTCGGGGGTTCTGCTGGTTGCCGCCATGGTTCCCGAGCCTAAGCGGTCGGCCGTCCCGGACGGACAGTCATCAGGACGGATTCCCGGGCCTCCTCGGGGTGTACGGCTCCGGCCCGCCGTACTCCGTACGCGGTACGAAGGCCCCGAGCGGGTGCGGGTCGCCGGATTGCGGCAGTCGTCGCCAGGCGGCCCCCGGCCGGATCCCGACCGGATCCCGACCGGGCCTCGACGTGACCCCGACCGGACTTCGACCGGATCTCGGCCGCGACCGGTGTCTTGACCGGATCTCGACCGGATCGCCGCCCGATGACCCTCCGGCCGAATCACGTCCTCTTCCCCCCCCCCAGGCACTCTTGTCATGAGCACCTACAAGCGGTCTACTCGCATAGATCTGTGTGGCCACCGGCTTCGTCGTCCGTCATCCGTCGTTCTTCGTCCGCCCGTCCGTCGTCTGTCGTTCGCCCGTCCGTTGTCGTTCGCCGTTCGCCGTCCGTCGGTACGCACGTCCTCACCGCGCCGTCACCCCACTCGTCAGCAGGAGATCCCCGTGAGTGCATCCACACCTCTGCGCACCGCCCTGATCGGCGTCGCCCTGGCCTCGACCGCCCTTGTCCCGCTTCAGGGCACCGCGCTGGCGGCACAGGCCGAACCCGTCGGCGCGGCCACTGCCGCACCCTCGGTGTCCGGCATAGAGAAAGCCACCGCACTCGCTCTCGCCAGATCCCTGGCCGATCCGGCGTGGAGCGGAGAGGTCCGAAGAGCCGCCCTGGGATCGGACACGGTGGGCCTCGGAGAACTGACCGCCGACGCCACCGCCGCGGCGGGCCGGAAACTCGCCGCGCGCCTCGTCAGGGCCGACGAGGACGTCGCCGCCGCCAAGGGCCTGTCCGGCCGGGCCGGTTCGTTGTTGCGGCTCGGCCTGGCGGACGCGTCGATGAGGAGCCGGCTCGCCTCGGGCACGGCTCCCTTGGTGGCAGCCGCACCGTCCGACGACGACGCCTCGACGTTCACCGCGTACGACAGCAGTGGCACGGCCCACGAACTGGCCCTGGACTCCGCGCCGGACCGGCCCGTCTATCTCGTCGACGTCGACGGCGCGAAGGCCGTCGCCGCGGGTCTGGACGTCATCGACAAGGCGCTGGAGGCCAAGGGGCTGAACGCCCCCGCCCGGACCTCGGCGGTCAGTGCCACGGCCGCCGCGGCGGGCATCGACACCACCCGGATCGACTCGGTGCGGATCGCCGACGTCAAGGAGCCGTTCTTCAAGGGTGACGCCGAGATCTTCACCCTCGTCACGGGCTTCGGCAAGGACGGCAAACCGCGCGTCGACACCGTCGACATGCCCTACCTGAACAAGGAGAACACGACCTACTACCCGAACCAGGTCCTCGTGAACTGGGCCAACTACAAGTACGACATGGCCGACGCGGTCATGATGGAGGACGACGGCGACACCAACTACCAGGCCCTGGCCAAGGCGATCGTCGCGGTTCTGCTCACCATCACCGACCAGGGCGCGTACATCCCGCTCGCCGACGCGTTGCTCGACGCCGTCCCCACCAGTTGGTGGACCGACGACCCGGATTACGTCGACTCCTGGTACACCCTCGCCAGGACGACCAGCGGCACGCGCAACGGCGCCGCGGGCAACGGCTGGATGAGCGTCTCGCCGTACCACGTGTCGGAGCTCTGAGAACCTGTCGGGTGACCTTCGGCCGGAAGGCGGACGGGGCGGTGGGTGCGATTCCAGGGCGCCGGGATGGCCCGGTGGCGGAGCCGCTCGGTCGTTCCGGCAGCACCAAAAGCGTGCGTGCCAGGACGTTGCCGCCCGGCCAGAGGCCTCCCGACAGGCCCTGAGTCATCCGCGCCGCCCGTCCCTCCCCCCGCGGGCACCGGGCGGCGCCGGACCGCACCCGTCGGCGCGTACGCGACGCGCCCGGCGACACGACCCGCCGAAACGGATCGCAACGAGGTCCACGGACTGGCACTCTGCCCCCCATGAAGCATGCGGAAGCACTACTCATCGGCGGGCGCGCGGGCGTGGGGAAGTCGACCGTGGCCTTGGAGGTCTCGGCGCTGCTGCGGGCCGCCAGGACGGCGCACACGGTCCTGGAGGGCGATCTGATGGGCCAGGTCCACCCGGCACCGGAGAACGACCCGCACCGGGCCGCGATCACCGAGCGCAACCTGACGGCGGTCTGGGCGAACTTCGCGGAACTCGGGTACCGGCGGCTGATCTACACCAACACGGTGAGCGTGCTGCCCGAATCGGCGGCGATGTTCGAACGCGCGATGGGCGCGGACGTCCGGATCATCCGTGTGCTGCTCACCGCCTCCGACACCACCACGTACGGCCGGCTCGTGGGCCGCGAGATCGGTTCGGAGCTGGACGGCGAGATGGCCAACAGCGTCCGCAAGGCCCGCCTCCTGGACGAACGTTCGCCCGCGGACACGATCAGGGTGGCCACGGACGGAAGGAAGGTCACGGACATCGCGGGTGAAGTACTGAACGCGACGGGGTGGTGAACGGGACGGGGTAGTGAACGGGACTGGCTGGTCAACGGGACGGGCTGGTCAACGGGCGGGGCTGGTGTACGCGATCGAGTGTTGAGGCCTGCGGTCCCGGTGAGGCCGGTGGCTCCGGTGAGGCTGGTGGGTCCGGTGGCTCCGGTGGCTCCGGTGGCTCCGGTGGCTCCGGTGGCTCCGGTGAGGCTGGTGGGTCCGGTGGTCCCGGTGGGTGGCGGGCCCGACGGGGCCACCGGCTCCGCGACCGCTCACATGGTGTTGACGATGAGTCCGATGTGGGTGAAGTAGTTGAGTCCGCCGAAGAACAGGAAGGCGATTCCGGCAAGCCCCCAGACGACGCCGATCACCGGGCTCATCCAGCTCCTGGGGCGCCGCAGTGCGAACGGGAAGAGGAGCGCGCCGATGCCCACGAGGACGTACAGCCCGGACATGAAGCTGGCCTCCAGGATCGGCCACTTCGCGAACTCCCCCGAGATGGGCTCCTCCGGCGGTGCCGCGAAAAGGGTGTACTTCCAGCCCGCGGCGGCGATCCCGAAGCAGGCGAGCCCCATGCCGAAGACGAATACGGAGAGGGGCGAGGCGACGCGCGCCGTACGGACGACGCGGTCGTCGCCGAGAAGTTCGGCGCCGCGTTTCCACAGGTAGAACGAGGCGGCGAGCAGGAAGACGCCGAAGGCCAGAGCGGGTTCGCCGAAGATGACGTTGTCGAACGGGAAGCCCTGTCCGGCGAGTGGCCAGGTCAGCGTCATGTGGAGACCGGTGGTGACGAGGGTGAAGCCGAGGGCGCCGAACGCCAGCGCCCAGCCGTCGGGTGTGGTGGTGCGCCCGGGGGTCAGGAGCTGACGTCCCAGCGCCACCACGAGCAGCAGTCCGGCGCCGGCGGCCACCGACATGATCGTGTTGTACGTCGGCATCCTGGTCCAGTCGATCTTCAGACCGGATGCGGCGAGCGGCATGACATGCTGAATCATGCGCGGAGCGTAATGCCCCATATGGGCATTATTGGGGATTTCCCTTCCGCCGAGGGCTTCCTCGTCGAGGGCATCCCGTCGAGGGCTTCCTCGCCGGGGGCTTCCCCGCCGGGGGCTTCCTCGCCGGGGGCTTCCCCGTCGGGGGTTTCCGTAGGGTCTCCCTCTTCGGTCCTCGGGTCAGACGGACGTGGCCGTCGGGAGCGGCGCCTCGCCCAGCGGGTAGGGCGCCTCCTGCGGCAGGAGTCCGGCCGCGTCGTCGAGCCGCCCGGCCTTCACCTGTGCGTGGATCCGCCGGGCGAGCGGGGTGACGTCACGGATCGAAACCGTCCACTCGTCCGCGTAGCACCGTGACGCCTCACCGGAGAGGCCCAGTTGCAGGGACCGGTACGGCAGCCGTTCCAGGCGGAGGTCGCGCTCCGGGTCCCACTGGACGCGGGCGGGGCTCCGGCGCAGCCGCTGCTGCCAGGTGGTGCGGTCGGGGTGAACCCCCCGGACGTAGTGGGAGAGTTCGGAGTGGGCGAGGGCCCAGTCGAAGCCCTCGCGGGTGATCTCGACGGCCAGGACGGTCTCCTGCCCCTCCTTCGAAGCCCAGCCGCAGCGGTACATCATCCACAGGAAGCTCGGCTTGATCCATGTCATGCGGTCGCGCTTCCACACGTCCGGGAAGCGCCCGTCGCGCACGGCGGGGAGGCCGATGAACGGGGCGTACGCCTGGTAGACGGTGATCGTGGTGTCCGTGTACTGGGCGCGGATCTCGTGCGATGGCCTGGTCGGAGCGGTCATGCCCTCATCAGAGCACCGGGCGGACCCGTGGGGCGAGCGAGTTACGGCGGGCCGGGCGTCCGGAAGCCGCGTCACCGACAGAGCCTGACATTCGTCATACGGACCTCGGTACACGCGGCCCTGCCGGGCGCCCCGCCCCGGCGGCGAGTCTGTACGTATCGAGAGCGGGGCAACGAAGGCGCCCCGCCGACACGGGAGAGGAACCCGTCATGAGCAGCACGACCGCCGCCGCCCCGGTCATCGCCACCGCCGTCCCGGCCGGTCCGCGCGGGGCGGCGCTGCTCAACAGCGTGCTGCCGCTGCTGGTGGACGTGGGGGTGCCGCTCGTCTCGTACTACGCGCTGAAGGCGGCGGGCCTGAGCACCTTCGCCGCGCTGGCGTGGAGCAGCGTGGTGCCGGCCGTCCGCACCGCCTGGGGGGTGTTGCGCGGGCGTCGGCTCAACGGGCTGGCGGCGCTGATGGTGACGGTCAACCTTGTCGGTCTGCTGACGAGCCTGATGGTCGGTGACCCTCGGCTGATGCTCGCCAAGGACAGCGGGGTGAGCAGCATCGTCGGCATCCTCATCCTGGTGACCGTGTGGAGGGGACAGCCGATGATGACGGCGGCGATGCGCCCGTGGCTGGTCAAGGGGGACGCGGCCAAGGACGCCGCGTGGTGGCGGCTCGCGGCGGGGTCGGAGGCGTTCCGCCGGGCGGAGACACGGTTCTCGGCCGTGTGGGGCGCGGCACTGCTGGGTGAGTGCGTGGTGCGGACGGTGGGCGCCTGCACCGTGCCGGTCGACACGATGGTGTGGCTCGGCACCGTGATCATGGTGGCGACGATGGTGTGCGCGTTCCTGGTCTCGGGGCGGGTGGGGGCCGTTCCGATGGCGCGGATGCTCGCCGAGGAGGTCCGGCGGGACGGCGTCGCGGACACCACGCGCTGACGCCGGGGCCTCGGGGCACCGGGCGCCGGGGACCGAAGGAAAAAATCGCGGAAAGGGCAGCGGGGCGGAATCGCGGAAAGGGGAGCCGTCGTGGCTCCCCTTTCCCCGTTTTCTGCTGGGCTCCGGTCCCGGACCGGAACAGCCCTCGGCGAGATCGCTCAACCCGGACGCCCCACTCAGTAGGCGGAGTTGACGTTGTCGATCGAACCGTAGCGCTGGGCGGCGTAGTTGGCCGCGGCGGCGATGTTCGCGACGGGGTCGTAGACGTTCTTGGCGGTACCGCCGACGTGGTACGCGTTGAACGTGGGGTCGATGACCTGGAGCAGGCCCTTGGACGGGATGCCCTTGGCGGCGTTGGAGTCCCAGTTGTTGATGGCGTTGGGGTTGCCGCCCGACTCACGCATCAGGTTGCGGTGGATGCCCTCGTACGTGCCCGGGATGCCCTTGGCACGCATGACCTCCAGCGCCTGCTTGATCCAGGTGTCCACGTTGCCGCCGGTCGCCTGGGTGGGAGCCGCGGGTGTGGCGGCCGAGGCGGACGGGGCTCCGGCGACGGTACCGGCGACGATCGCGGCACCGGCGGCGAGCATGCCCAGCGAGGCCTTCTTGGCGCCGGTCATACGGGCGAACTTCTGGGACATCGCGGTGATCTGCATTCGGTAATTCCTCTTCCGTCGGGGGGTGATGCCAAGAATTGTTATTCGACGAGGAAATCCGGGTCAATAGCCCCCTTTTACTAAAGGGGATCGTACATGGCTCCGGAAATGAACCGGCAGGACACGAGAAAGACGGCAGGCAGCGCCGGAAATGGCTACTACCCTCGACCATAGTGACCGCCGTCACGTGGTCCACCGCACACCGCAATCCCACCAAATCACCATATGAGTGGCGCCCGTCACGTGGCCTGCGCCACAAATGAGAGAGCCGAATTACCCCACGTATGGGAAGAAAAACGCAGCGCATCCACCTCCCGTCGGCACATCCCCCCGGACGCACCGTGTTTCCCTCCGGCACGTTCCGGAAGGCATCCCTCGGCCCGGATCCGGACCTTCTTACCCGCTCCCGCTCCAGGACCTGCGGAGCCGGAATGCGGCGACGGCCCGCCCGGACGCGGGGGATGCGTCCGGGCGGGCCGTCGGGGGAGGGCCGGCGGGGAGAACCGGCAAGGAGGGGCCGGCGGGGAGGGCCGGCCCGTGAGCGGGACCGCTGTGCCGAGCGGTGGGCGACGAGCGGTGGGCGGGGCGGCGGATCAGTGGTTGCGGGGGAAGCCCAGGTCCACACCGGTCGGGGCGTCGGCCGGGTCCGGCCAGCGGGTGGTGACGACCTTGCCGCGGGTGTAGAAGTGCACCCCGTCGTTGCCGTAGATGTGGTGGTCGCCGAAGAGCGAGTCCTTCCAGCCACCGAAGGAGTGGTAGCCGACCGGCACCGGGATCGGCACGTTGACGCCGACCATGCCCGCCTCGATCTCAAGCTGGAAGCGGCGGGCGGCGCCGCCGTCCCGGGTGAAGATCGCGGTGCCGTTGCCGAACGGTGAGGCGTTCATGAGGGCGACGCCCTCCTCGTACGTGTCGACGCGCAGCACGCACAGCACCGGGCCGAAGATCTCGTCCTTGTACGCGTCCGAGTCGGTGGACACGTTGTCGAGGAGGGAGAGGCCGATCCAGTGGCCGTTCTCGAAGCCGTCGACGGTGTGGCCGGTGCCGTCGAGAACGACATCGGCGCCCTGGGCGGCGGCGCCGGTGACGTAGGAGGCGACCTTGTCGCGGTGCGCGGCGGTGATCAGCGGGCCCATCTCGGACGCCGGGTCGTTGCCGGGACCGATCTTGATCTTCTCGGCGCGCTCCTTGATCTTGGCGACCAGTTCGTCGCCGATGGAGCCGACCGCGACGACCGCGGAGATCGCCATGCAGCGCTCGCCCGCCGAGCCGTACGCCGCGGAGACGGCGGCGTCGGCGGCGGCGTCGAGGTCCGCGTCCGGCAGCACCAGCATGTGGTTCTTCGCCCCGCCGAGTGCCTGGACGCGCTTGCCGTTGGTGGAGGCGGTGGTGTGGATGTAGCGGGCGATCGGGGTGGAGCCCACGAAGGAGACCGCGGCGACGTCCGGGTGGTTCAGCAGGCCGTCGACGGCGGTCTTGTCGCCGTGCAGGACGTTCAGCACGCCGTCCGGGAGACCTGCCTCGGCGGCCAGCTCGGCCAGCAGGTTCGCGGCCGACGGGTCCTTCTCGCTGGGCTTGAGCACGAAGGTGTTCCCGCAGGCGATGGCGAGCGGGAACATCCACATCGGCACCATGGCCGGGAAGTTGAACGGGGTGATGCCCGCGACGACGCCGAGCGACTGGCGGATCGCGGAGACGTCGACCCGGTTGGAGACCTGGGTGGACAGCTCGCCCTTGAGCTGGGTGGTGATGCCGCAGGCCAGCTCGACGATCTCCAGACCGCGGGCCACCTCGCCCAGCGCGTCGGAGTGCACCTTGCCGTGCTCGGCGGTGATCAGCGCGGCGATGTCGTCGCGGTGGGCGTCGAGCAGCGCGCGGTAGCGGAACAGGATCGCGGTGCGGGCGGACAGCGAGGACGTGCCCCAGGTGGCGTAGGCGTCCTTGGCGGCGGCGACCGCGGCGTCGACCTCTTCGAGGGAGGCGAGCGCGACCTGGGTGGTGACCTCACCGGTCGCCGGGTCGGTGACCGGGCCGTAGTTGCCCGACGCGCCCTCGACGGTCTTGCCACCGATCCAGTGGTTGACGGTCTTCATGACAGGAACTCCTTCAATGGCGTCTCGAACGACGTCTTCGGTGGCGTCTTCGGTGGCGTCTTCACGGTCGCGTCTTCACAGGTGGCGACGTCGGTCGGCGGCATGGCGGTCGTAGGTTTCACGGGCTTCCACGGCCGGTGGCCGGGTGGCCGTTTCGGCTACGGGCACATCCCACCACGCCTGTGCCGGAGGGGGGCCCGACACTGTGTCTGGCGTTTCGGTCTCGACGTAGACACAAGTGGGGCGGTCCGTCGCGCGTGCCTCGGCGAGGGCTTCGCGCAGGTCACGCACGGTCTTGGCACGCAGCACCCGCATGCCGAGCGAGCCGGCGTTGGCCGCGAGGTCGACGGGGAGCGGCGGGCCGGTGAAGGTGCCGTCGGCGGCGCGGTGGCGGTAGGCGGTGCCGAAGCCCTCGCCGCCGACCGCCTCGGAGAGGCCTCCGATGGACGCGTAGCCGTGGTTCTGGAGGACGACCAGCTTGACCGGGAGTTCCTGCTGCACCGCGGTGACGATCTCGGTGGGGTTCATCAGATACGTGCCGTCGCCGACCAGCGCCCAGACGGGGCGGGCGGGGGCGGCCAGCAGGACCCCGATCGCGGCCGGGATCTCGTAGCCCATGCAGGAGTAGCCGTACTCGACGTGGTACTGGTGCGGGGAGCGGGCCCGCCACAGTTTGTGCAGGTCGCCGGGGAGCGAACCTGCCGCGTTGATCAGGATGTCGTCCTCGGTGACGATGCCGTCGAGCAGACCCAGCACCTGGGCCTGGGTGGGGCGGGCGTGCGGGTCGTGGGCGGTGAACGCGTCGGTGACGCGCCGCTCCCACTCCTCCTTGGCCTCGGTGTACTCGGTCTCGTAGGCCGGGTCGACTCGGTGGTGGCGGGCGGCGAGCGCGGCGGTGAGGGACTCCAGGGCGCTGCGGGCGTCGGCGACGAGCGGGAGCGCGCCGAGCTTGTGGGCGTCGAAGCCGGTGATGTTGACGTCGAGGAAGCGGACCGCCGGGTTCTGGAACAGGGTGGCGGAGGCGGTGGTGAAGTCGGACCAGCGGGTCCCGATGCCGATGACGAGGTCGGCGGTGCGGGCCAGGTCGTCGGCGGTCCCGGTGCCGGTGTGACCGATGCCGCCGACATCGGCGGGATGGTCGTGGCGCAGCGAACCCTTGCCCGCCTGGGTGGAGGCGACGGGGATGCGGGTGGCGGCGGCGAACGCGGCGAGGGTCTCCTGCGCACCGCTGTACCGCACCCCGCCACCGGCCACGATCAGCGGCCTGCGGGCGCTGCGCAGGGCCCGCACCGCGCGGTCGAGTTCGTACGGGTCGGGGGCGGGGCGGCGCACGTGCCAGACGCGCTCGGCGAAGAACTCCTCCGGCCAGTCGTATGCCTGGGCCTGCACGTCCTGCGGCAGCGCGAGGGTGACCGCACCGGTCTCGGCCGGGTCGGTCAGGGTCCGCACGGCCTGGAGCGCCGCCGGGATCAGGGCCTCGGGACGGGTGACCCGGTCGAAGTAGCGGGAGACCGGGCGCAGGCAGTCGTTCACCGAGATGTCTCCCGCGTACGGGACTTCGAGTTGCTGGAGCACGGGGTCGGCGGGCCGGGTGGCGAAGGTGTCGCCGGGCAGCAGGAGGACGGGGAGACGGTTGACGGTGGCGAGGGCGGCCCCGGTGACGAGATTGGTGGCGCCTGGGCCGATGGAGGTGGTGACGGCGTGCGCGGAGAGCCGGTCCGACTGGCGGGCGTACCCGACTGCGGCGTGCACCATGGCCTGCTCGTTTCGGCCCTGGAGGTAGGGCATGGCCCGGCGGTGCTCGACGAGTGCCTGGCCGATCCCGGCGACGTTGCCGTGGCCGAAGATGCCCCAGACGGCGGGGATCAGCCGCTGCCGCCGGCCGTCGCGTTCGGTGTACTGGCGGGTCAGGAAGGCCACCAGGGCCTGGGCGGTGGTGAGTCGGCGGGTGCTGCTGCTCATGAGTGGGCCTCCTCCGTCCGGTACAGCGGGAGCCTGGGATCCGTCGGTTGTGAGGGCCAGGTGTCGCGGATCCAGGCGTGGTCGGGGTGATCGGTGATCAGCCACTCCCGCTCCCCCGGGCCCGCCATGACGTTGAGGTAGTACAGGGTGCGGCCGGGGGCGGCGATGGACGGGCCGTGCCAGCCGTCGGGGATCAGGACCGCGTCGCCGCTGCGGACCTCGGCCAGGACGTCCGCCCCGCCGGGCCGGGACGGCGACACCCGGTGGTAGCCGAGGCCGTCGTGCTCCACCTCGAAGTAGTAGATCTCCTCCAGCACCGACTCGGCGCCGGGGCGGTGCTCGTCGTGCTTGTGCGGCGGGTAGGACGACCAGTTGCCGCCGGGGGTGAGGACTTCGACGGCGATCAGCCGGTCGCACGCGAACGTGTCGGCGGCGGCGAAGTTGTTGACCTGCCGGGAGCAGTTCCCGGAGCCGCGCAGTTCGACGGGTACCTCCGGCGCGGGGCCGTAGCGAGCGGGGAGTCGTCGCTCGCACTTCGCTCCTGCCAGGGCGAAGCGGCCTCCTGCGCCGGAGGCGATCTGTGCGTGGGCGTCGCGCGGTACGTAGGCGAAGTCGGATACTCCACTGAACACGCTTTCCCGGCCCAGCAGTTCAAAGATCTCACCTGAGGTGTGCACCGTACAGCCACCGGTCAACGGCAGCACGATCCACTCGCTCCCTCCGGTGACGAGTGTGTGAATTCCGCCCGGCCCCAGTTCGATTACGCGCAGGCTCGACCGGTCCCATCCGGCCCGCTCCGGCGAGATGTCCAGGGCGTAGGGGCCGTCGGCCGCGCTCCCGGCGGGAAGGTGGTACCGCTTCTCGTCGTACGTCGTCATGTCCACTCCCTACCCGGAAGCCGCTTCCGTGCCCAGCCCCGTTTCCCACCCCGGTCCCTGCCCCTGCCTCGGTCCCGGTCCCGGTCCCGGACTCGGACTCGATCTACGTCCCGGTCCCGTTCTCCCGCCGCGGTCCCCGGCCACGGCGCCCGCGGCAAGAACGGCCTCCACCTCGTACGGGAACGGCATGGCGGACGAGCACGCGAGCCGGGACGCGACGATGGCCCCTGCCGCGTTGGCGTACCGCATGACGCGTGCGACGTCCCAGCCTGCGAGCAGCCCGTGGCAGAGCGCTCCGCCGAAGGCGTCCCCGGCGCCCAGCCCGTTGACGACCTCGACGGGCAGCGGCGGCACGTCGGCCACCGAGCCGTCCCGGTGGACGGCGAGCACGCCCTTGGGCCCCTGTTTGACGACCGCGAGTTCGACGCCCGCGGCGATCAGGGCACGGGCGGCCTCATGCGGTTCGCGTTCACCGGTCGCGATCTCGCACTCATCGAGGTTGCCGACGGCGACGGTGGCGTGGGCGAGCGCCTCGCGGTAGCGGGCGGCGGGGCCGGGGCGGGAGCAGGGCCCGGAGGCCGGGCGGGAGGCGACGGCGGAAGGGGCGGCGGGGTCCTCCTCGGCGTCCCAGAACATCGGGCGCCAGTCGAGGTCGAAGACGGTGATGCCGCGGCGGTCCCGGGCGCGCAGCGCGGCGAGGGTCGAGGCCCGGCTCGGTTCGGCGCACAGCCCGGTGCCGGTCATCCAGAACACCCGGGCGGACCGGACCGCGTCGAGGTCCAGCTCAGAGGCGCGGATCTCCAGATCGGGCGCCTTGGGCCGACGGTAGAAGTAGAGCGGGAAATCGTCGGGCGGGAAGATCTCGCAGAAGGTGACCGGGGTCGGATACGTGTCGACCGGGGTCACCCACCGGTCGTCCACCCCGAACTTCCTCAGTTGCAGGTGGAGATAGTCCCCGAAGGGGTCCCGGCCGGTGCGCGTCACCAGAGCCGTCCGCCGGCCGAGCCGGGCAGCCGCCACGGCGACGTTGGCGGGCGAACCACCGAGGAACTTCCCGAACGTCTCGACGCGAGCGAGGGGCACACCGGTCTGCAAGGGGTAGAGATCCACCCCGATCCGGCCCATGGTGATCACGTCGTACGGCTCAGGGGGCTGAGGCATGCGCGTCCCTTCCGACCGGCGACGACGGTTGTTCCCGGGGCCCCCGTGACGCCCGGTGGTCCGGCCGATTACGGGGCGGCCCTCAGGTCTATCCGCCTCCTGAGACCCTGTCAACGCTTTGTCCGGACATAAGGACGAATGATTGACAGGGTTCGCGGGGGCCGGGAGCCTGGACGGCATGACCTCCTCCTCCGCAGCGGCTCCGTCCCGTATCCGCGTCGGTTCGGCACCCGACTCGTGGGGGGTGTGGTTCCCCGACGACCCGCGGCAGGTGCCCTGGCGGCGTTTCCTGGACGAGGTGTCCGAGGCGGGTTACGAGTGGATCGAGCTGGGCCCGTACGGCTATCTCCCGACCGACCCGGCCCGCCTCGCCGACGAGACCGCCCGACGCGGACTGGCGGTTTCGGCCGGCACCGTCTTCACCGGATTGCACCACGGACCGGGCGTATGGGACCGGACCTGGGAGCATGTCGCGGGCATCGCGGCACTCACCCGGGCGATGGGCGCCGCGCATCTGGTGGTCATTCCGGCGTTCTGGCGCGACGACCGGACGGGCGAGGTCCTGGAGGACCGCGAACTGACCGCGGAGCAGTGGCGCGACCTCACCGCTCAGACGGAACGGCTGGGCCGGGAGGTGCGGGACCGGTTCGGGCTGCGCGTCGTCGTCCATCCGCACGCCGACACCCACATCGACGGGGAGGCGAACGTCAGCCGCTTCCTCGACGCCACCGATCCCGACCTGGTCTCGCTCTGCCTCGACACCGGCCATTACGCGTACTGCGGCGGCGACAGCGTCGAGCTGATCCGGACCTACGGCGAACGGATCGGCTATCTGCACCTCAAGCAGGTCGATCCGGAGGTCCTGGCCCGGGTGGTGGCCGACGGGGTGCCGTTCGGGCCCGCCGTGGCCCGCGGCGTGATGTGCGAGCCGCCGGGCGGGGTGCCCGCGCTGGAGCCCGTACTGGCCGCCGCCCGCGAACTGGACGTCGACCTCTTCGCCATCGTCGAACAGGACATGTACCCCTGTCCGCCCGACAAGCCGCTCCCCATCGCCCGCCGCACCCGGGACTTCCTTCGCTCCTGCGGCGGCGGCCCACGACGGGCCCCGGCTGCCTCCGACGGACCGACCGGCTCCGTGACGTGACGTGACGTGGCGTGCGTGACGTGGCGTGCGTGACGTGGCGTGCGTGACGTGGCGTGTGGTGGCACGGGATGACGTCCGGTGACACGAGAGGACGTGACGCGCCGCGGCCCGAGGTGACGTGACGTGACGTAGTGGCGGTATCCGGTGTTGTCCTCGGCAAGAGGACGGCGGCGCCCGGCTCCGGCCGAACGTCGCCCGCCGCACCCCACCGCACGAGGAGCACAACTCTCCATGATCCGGAAAATGCTGTCGTCCCCCGGGACGGCCGGAACCACCGCCCTGGCAGCAGTCGCACTGTCCATCGCCCTCGCCGTCGCCCCGACCGCCTCGGCCGACGACGCCCACAACCCGCCGCCCCCGCCCGGCTCCAGCCCGGTCTGCGTCTTCTACGACGGCGACGAGCCGACCGTGTACGGCGACCGGGGTGACCGGGTCTCCGAGGTGCAGTGCATCCTCGCCAACCGGCACTACCTGCCGTGGTCCGCGCTCGACGGACGGTTCGGGCCGCAGACCTTCCTCGCCGTACAGCGTTTCCAGGCCGATCACCCGCCGCTGGCGGCCGACGGAATGGTCACGGCGGCCACCTGGTCGGCCCTCTGGCACGCGGGCCCGAGCCGCACCGCCCCACTCCCCTATCCGCCCAGGTGACCCCTCCCGCCGCCCCGCTCCCCCGAATGCCCCACGGCACGGCGCGCGACACGGAAATGGGCCCCGCAACGCTCGCTTCATACCCCCTAGGGGTATAGTGTGATGAGTGTCGGGCCCCACCGGACCTGCCGGTACCCGGCCGCCGCGCCGTCCCGTACCCACCCGGCACGGGGCTGCGCGGCAAGCGAAGTCCACGTCGTAGAGGAGAAAACACCATGACCGCCGCCGAGACCCAGCTCCCCCAGGCCAACGGCTCCTGCTGCTCGCCCAGCGGCTCCTGCCACGACGGCGCCGCCGACACGGCCGCGGGCGCGGTGACCACCGTCTACCAGGTGTCCGGCATGACCTGCGGGCACTGCGAGGGCGCCGTCTCCGAGGAGATCTCCGGCATCGACGGCGTCACCTCGGTGAAGGCCGTGGCCTCCACCGGCCAGGTGACCGTCGTCTCCGACACCCCGCTGTCCGAGGAGGCCGTGCGCGCCGCGGTCGACGAGGCCGGCTACGAGCTCGTCGGCCGGGCCTGAACACCACCGAGCACCCGCACCGCCCCGTGCGCACGCCGGGCCGGACCGACCAGCGGATACTGGTGGGGTACGGCCCGGTCGGTGTTTCAGGAGTTCGGACATGCACAGCACGACAGCGGCGGGGGCCCCGACGGCGGAGGATTCCCGCGCCGAACTCGCGATCGGCGGGATGACCTGCGCCTCCTGTGCGGCCCGCGTCGAGAAGAAGCTCAACCGGATGGACGGGGTCACCGCCACCGTCAATTACGCGACCGAGAAGGCCCGGGTCTCCTTCGGGCCGGAAACCGAGCTCTCGGACCTGATCGCCACGGTCGCCAAGACCGGTTACACGGCGCGGCCCGTAACGCCCGCCGAACCACCGCCGCCGGCCACGGACGCGGCCTCCGGGCCCGGCGTCACACCCGCGGCCCCGTCCGCGGACACCGACGCCGGCCCCACAGGTCCGGCCCCCACCGGCGATTCCGGTCCCGCCCGCGACGCGGCCGACTCCGAACGCGATGCCACCGGCGCGCTCGCCGCGCTGCGCCGAAGACTGATCGTTTCGGCCGTCCTCGCCACCCCCGTCGTGCTGCTCGCCATGATCCCGGCCCTCCAGTTCGACTACTGGCAGTGGCTCTCCCTCACCCTGGCCGCCCCGGTCGTCGTCTGGGGCGGGCTGCCCTTCCACCGCGCCACCTGGACCAACCTCCGGCACGGCGCGGCCACCATGGACACACTGGTCTCGATGGGCACCCTCGCCGCCTTCGGCTGGTCCCTGTGGGCCCTGTTCCTCGGTGACGCGGGCATGCCCGGAATGCGGCACGGATTCGACTTCACCGTCACCCGGGAGGGAGCGGCCTCCACGATCTACCTGGAGGTCGCCGCGGGCGTCGTCACCTTCATCCTGCTCGGCCGCTACCTGGAGGCCCGGGCCAAGCGGAAGGCCGGTTCCGCCCTGCGCGCACTGTTGCGCCTCGGCGCGAAGGACGTCACCGTGCTGCGGGACGGCAGGGAGGTCCGCGTCCCCGTCGGCCGACTCGCCGTGGGCGACCGCTTCGTCGTCCGGCCCGGCGAGAAGATCGCCACCGACGGAACGGTCGCGGAGGGCACGTCCGCCGTGGACGCGTCGATGCTGACCGGCGAGTCCGTCCCGGTCGACGTGGGCGTCGGCGACCCCGTCACCGGCGCCACGGTGAACACCTCCGGCCGACTTGTGGTCGAGGCGACCCGGGTCGGCGCCGACACCCAGCTCGCCCGGATGGCGAAGCTCGTCGAGGACGCGCAGAACGGCAAGGCCGCCGCCCAGCGCCTCGCCGACAGGATCTCCGCCGT
>NZ_JBIBYN010000008.1:0-13611 GCF_043083325.1 Streptomyces sp. NPDC014734
CGCGCCGGCCACGCAACCCGACTGCACACGCGGTTGACGCTGTCCGGAAGTACACTGGGGGGGGGGGGGGGGCGCGGGGGGGGGGGGGGCCGCCGGCCCCCCCGAGGGGTTGGGGCGGCTGGATGCCTCCCCCGCCGAAGCCGGGGGTGATACCCCTGGCGCCGCTGAAACTGGGGGACATACTCGGCGGCGCCTTCAGCACGATGGGACGCCACTGGAAGCAACTGCTCGGGGTGGGCGCGGCGGCGTACGGCGGGACGCTGGTCGTCGTGGCGATCGCGGCCGTGGTCGCGTACTCCGCGGCCGGCGACCCCCTGCACCGGATCCTCGCGCTCAGCGCCGACGAGGACCCCGCGTCGAGCGACCTGGTGCCGGTGCTGATCGGTCTGGGCGCCGTCTGGCTCATCGGCACCCTCACGTTCCTGATCGCGACGGCCGTGGTCTACGCGGCCGTGCCCGCGGTGCTCCAGGAAGCGGTGCTCGGCCGGCCGACCACCTTCTCCGAGGTGTGGCGCCGCGCCTGGTCCCGCGTGCCCTCGCTGATCGGGACGGTGATCCTGATGGGCCTGATCATGATGGTCCCGGTCGTGCTCCTGATGGTCGGTTTCTTCGCCCTGGTGATCGGTGCGATCACCCTGTCCGACGGCTCAGGGGCCATGCTGTGGACCCTCTTCGCGTTCCTGGGCGCCCTGGCCGTCGCTCCGGTGTCCGTCTGGCTCTGGGTGAAGTTCAGCCTGGCCCCCTCGGTGGCGGTCATCGAGGGGCAGGGCCCGGTCATGTCCCTGCGCCGCTCGTCGCACCTGGTGCGGGGCGACTGGTGGCGAGTCTTCGGAATCGGCCTGCTGGCCTTCCTGATGGCCGGCTTGGCGAGCTATGTGATCCAGATCCCCTTCACGTTCCTCGGCGTGTTCTCCGGCGTCATCGGCGGTGCGGGCCTCGACGACGACCCGAACCCGGCCGCGATCGTCCTCGCCATGAGCGGCTATGTGGTGATCATGGCCCTGGGCCAGTTGGTCGGCCAGTTCATCGCCACGGCGTTCCCGCAGCTGGTGACCGGCCTCCTCTACATCGACCGGCGCATGCGCACGGAGAACCTGGGCCCGGTCCTGGCCGAGGCGGCGGCCACGCCCCCGGACCACGGACCGTACGGCCCGTAGCACCGGGCGCCGCCCCCGTCCCAGCCGACGAGCGAGTTCTTCGGCGTCGGTGCGCAGAGCTCGTCGCGCTCCGGGCCTCCCCACACGCGTGTCCGGCGCTCCGACCGGGAAGGCTCGCCGGGTCGTGGCGGACGGTGCACGGAAAACCGTTTCGGGCGTTGCCCTGGTGCCTCTACTGTGGCGCGGTGATGACTCAGGTGATCGTTGTCAACGGCGGTTCCAGCTCAGGGAAGTCCGGGATCATCCGGTGCCTGCAGGCCGTGCTGCCGGATCCATGGCTGGCCCTCGGGACGGACACACTGATTGAGGCAATGCCGGCGTCCATGCAGGCCTCGGACGCCGGGATCGAATTCGCCCCGGACGGAGAGGTGATCGTCGGTCCTGGGTTCCGAACGCTGGAGGCGGCCTGGATCGCGGGGGTCGCCGCGATGGCCCGTGCGGGCGCCCGGGTGATCGTCGACGAGGTCTTCCTCGGCGGGGCGTACTCACAGCAGCGATGGCAGAAAGCGCTGGGTGAACTGCGGGTGCTGTGGGTCGGCGTCAGGTGTGACGCTGCGGTGGCCGCAGGCCGCGAGGTCGCACGAGGTGACCGGACCGTCGGGATGGCCGCCTCCCAGGCGGAATTGGTCCACCGGGGCGTGACATATGACCTGGAGATGGACACCACTCATGCGGAGGCGATGGAATGCGCACGCGCCATCGCCGCGCGTGTCAAGTGATCGACGGCGCGGCTTCCTGCCGCTCCGGCTGCGGCGCGAGGACGCGTCGGGCCGCGGTGGTGAGGTGGCGTCCGCCCCAGCGAGTGCCTTTCCCGCCCGGGGTGCGGGCGCCTTCCTTGCGCCGGGCGGCGAGGACATCGGGGTGGCGGGCGTCGGCGTCGCGCCGCCCGGCACCCCCGTCACGGTCCACCGGCACATGGACCGCGGTGGACCGGAGGGGATCGAGCGCACGAGGGAAGCGGTGACGACCGCCGCGAAGGCGCGGCAGCGTCGTACGCGGCCTCGGACATCCCGCGCCGGAAGGCGTTCGGGGAATGCGGCGCCGAGCTCGCCGCGGAGCACCTGCCCGTCGAGGACGGCGCGCCGGAAGCGGGCCGGCGACGGAAGGTCGTGGGCGTCGACGACGGCGCCGTGGAAGAAGAGGGCCGTCCCCGCGATTCCGCCCCGCGGGCACGGCCGCTCACCGGAGCGGATCACCGGGCGCCCCGCGTCACTGCCGCGCACGCCCGCGATCCGTCAGCCGCCGACGGTGAACCAGACGGCCCGGGACTTCTTCCACTCCGCGTGGTCGAGGTCCTTCGCCTCCGTGCCGTCCCCGTACAGATCGGCCGAGCCGGAGTCAGTGACCAACTGCGCCCGGACGCCCGGAACCGTCAGGTCCGGAACCTCCACGACGGACTCCCAGCCGCCCGGGTCGCCGGTCGGCAGATCGACCCGCTTGACCGGCGCGTGTCCGGCGACACCGTCCCAGCTGTAGAGCGCGTACGGATCGGAGTTGTCGTCGGCCGCCCAGGAACCGGCGACGATCAGGTACTGGTCGGCGGCGTTCTTCCGGATGTCGCGGATGCTGAGCCCGCCGAGGTCCAGCTCGATGGGCTCGCCGACGACCGCCTCATCCCCCTTGCCGGCCACCTTGTCGAAGTTGGTGACGGGCACGATCAGGGCCTTGCCGCCGGACTTCGGCGGCACCAGCGGGGCCCGGAAGCCGAGGTACGCGGTGGTCGTGGAGCCGGGCGCGAACTCCAGGCCCTCGATGTTGAACCCGTCGATCTGCTTGGGGACCTGGCCGTCGGCCGTCCCCGCGGCGAAACCGTAGCGGTCGCCCTGCCTCTTGTCCCAGGCGACGAGGTCGTCGCGGAGCTTCCTGTACGAACCGCCCACCGTCAGCCGGGTGTCGGCGCCCGCCCCGGTCACCTTCGTGGTGAACACGGTGTTGCGGTCGGACTTGTACGTGCCGCTCTTGTTGTTGCCGAGCGAGCCGGTCCAGTAGATGGTGTTCCCGACCCGGGTCCCGGCCTCGATGTCGATCTCCTTCGACACCCCGAGGTCCGCGCCCACGTCCCAGCTCCGCACGGGGCCGCCCGATGCCGAACGGTCGTACAGGCGCAGCGTGTTGGACTCGTCGTCGGCGACGACCGCGTAGCCGTCGCCGACGTCCACGGCGGCCGAGGCGTCCGAGGAGCCGGTGAAGTAGCGGGTGTCGGCGGCGTCGCGCACGGCGGCCGACGCGGCATAGTGCAGCTTCTTCGTGGCGGTCTTCCCGCCGAGCCCGGTGACCTTGATCGTGAGGTCGGTGTAGCCGCGTCCGCGGGCGGCCACCGACAGCGTGCGGGTGGCGCCCGTCCCGGTCACGGCCACGTCTGCGGTGCGGGCGACGGACGATGCGGAGCTGGCGGACGCCGCCACCGTGAGCGCCCCGGTGTCGGCCCCGCTCTGCGCGACGGTGACGGTGACCACCGGGTCGCCCGTCGCCCCCACCGCGCCCGAGAGGTAGGAGGCCGAGAACGCGATCGTCGGCGTGCCGTAACCCGCCGCGTGCGCGGGGGCGTTCAGTCCGACGGCGGTCAGTGCGAGAACGGTGCTCGCGGCGGCGGCCACCCGGCGCCCGGGGAGCGAAAGCTGATGCAGCACGGCATGCCTCTCGTCGGCGTGATGTCGCGGGTAGGTTCCGGTACCCAGGACAACAGCGGACACACCTCGTGCGTACGGACGGCGAAGAGACGGCGAACGGCCCCCGTCAGGAAGGCAATTCCTGCCGGGGGCCGTTCGCCGTCGGTGCGGTGCGCCGGGATCGGCGGGGCGATCAGACGTTGAAGCCCAGCGCGCGCAGCTGCTCGCGCCCGTCGTCCGTGATCTTGTCCGGACCCCACGGCGGCATCCAGACCCAGTTGATCCGCAGTTCGTTGACGATGCCGTCGGTCGCCGACTTCGCCTGGTCCTCGATGACATCGGTCAGCGGGCAGGCCGCGGACGTCAGCGTCATGTCGAGGGTGGCGATATTGGCGTCGTCGATGTGGATGCCGTAGATCAGCCCCAGGTTGACGACGTCGATGCCCAGCTCGGGGTCGACGACGTCGTACAGGGCCTCGCGGACCTCCTCCTCGGAGGCCGGCTTGATCGCCGGGGTCTGGTCGGATGCCACCGTGTTCTCGCTCATGCCGTCTTCCCTTCGGACAGCGCCTTCGCCGTCGCGTCCTTCCACGCCATCCAGCTCAGCAGCGCGCATTTCACCCGGGCCGGGTACTTGGAGACGCCGGCGAACGCTACCGCGTCCTCCAGCACCTCCTCCATCGCGTCGTCCGGCTCCAGCTGACCCTTCGACTGCATCAGCTCCAGGAAGGTCTCCTGGATCTTCTGCGCCTGGCCCAGCTCCTTGCCGACCAGCAGGTCGTTCAGCACGGACGCGCTGGCCTGGCTGATGGAGCAGCCCTGTCCCTCGTACGACACGTCGGCGATGGTCTCGCCGTCGTACTTCACCCGGAGAGTGATCTCGTCGCCACACGTCGGGTTGACGTGGTGCACCTCGGCGTCGCCGTCCCGCAGGCCGCGCCCGTGGGGGTGCTTGTAGTGGTCCAGGATCACTTCCTGGTACATGGAATCAAGCTTCACCAGTCAACCCTCAGCCGCTCGCCCAATTATCCGAAAAAGTTCCGTACGTGCTCCAGGCCGTCCACCAGGGCGTCGACCTCGGCGGGCGTGGAGTACAGATAGAACGACGCTCGCGTCGTCGCAGGAATTCCGTACCGCAGGCAGACAGGTCGTGCGCAGTGGTGCCCGACCCGGACCGCGATGCCCTGCTCGTCGAGCACCTGGCCCACGTCGTGCGGGTGGATGTCACCGAGGGTGAAGGAGATCGTGGCGCCGCGGTCCTCGGCCGTCGCCGGACCGATGATCCTGAGGTCCGGGACCTCCAGGAGACGCCTCACCGCGTACTCGGTGATCGCCTGCTCGTGCCGGTGGATCTTCTCCATGCCGATCGCCGAGAGGTAGTCCACGGCCGCGCCGAGGCCGACGGCCTGGGCGATCGGGGGCGTACCCGCCTCGAACTTGTGGGGTGCGGGAGCGTATGTCGACGAGTGCATCGACACGGTCTCGATCATCTCGCCGCCGCCGAGGAACGGAGGCAGGTCCTCCAGGAGCTCCTGCCGTCCCCAGAGCACTCCGATGCCGGTCGGGCCGACCATCTTGTGGCCGGTGAAGGCCACGAAGTCGGCCTGCAGCGCCTGCACGTCGAGCACCATGTGCGGGGCTGCCTGCGAGGCGTCGATGCAGACCAGCGCGCCGACCTGCTGGGCCCGGCGGACGATCTTCTCGACCGGGTTGATCGTGCCGAGGATGTTCGAGACCAGCGTGAAGGTGACGATCTTCGTCTTCTCGGTGATGATCTCGTCGATGTTCGACAGGTCCAGGCGGCCTTCGTCGGTGATGCCGAACCACTTCAGCTTCGCGCCGGTGCGCTGCGAGAGCAGCTGCCAGGGCACGATGTTGGAGTGGTGCTCCATCTCCGTGGTGACGATCTCGGTGTCCTGGTCCACCCGGTAGGGCTCGTCGGCCCAGCCGAGCATGTTGGCCACGAGGTTCAGCGACTCGGAGGCGTTCTTGGTGAAGATCACCTCGTCGCGGCTGGGCGCGTTGATGAACGCGGCGACCTTGTCACGGGCGCCTTCGTACAGCGCCGTGGCCTCCTCCGCGATCGTGTACACACCGCGGTGCACATTGGCGTTGTGCCGCTCGTAGTACTCGTTGACGGCGTCGAGGACCTGGCGCGGCTTCTGCGAGGTCGCCGCGCTGTCCAGGTAGACGACCTTCTTCCCGTCGTGGACCGTCCGATCCAGCAGGGGGAAGTCCTTGCGGATCGCCTCGGTGTCGAGGAGGCCCGGCAGCTGTGTCACGCGGAAGCGCCACCCTTCACGTATGCCTCGTAGCCCTCGTTCTCCAGCTTGTCGGCGAGCTCGGCGCCGCCGGACTCGGCGATGCGGCCGTTGGCGAAGACGTGCACGAAGTCGGGCTTGATGTAGCGGAGGATCCGCGTGTAGTGGGTGATCAGCAGGGTGCCGACCTCGCCGTTCTCGCGGACCCGGTTGACGCCCTCGGAGACGACGCGCAGGGCGTCGACGTCCAGGCCGGAGTCGGTCTCGTCGAGGATCGCGATCTTCGGCTTGAGGAGCTCCAGCTGCAGGATCTCGTGGCGCTTCTTCTCGCCGCCGGAGAAGCCCTCGTTGACGTTGCGCTCGGCGAACGCCGGGTCCATCTGGAGTCGCGCCATCGTCTCCTTGACCTCCTTCACCCAGGTGCGCAGCTTGGGCGCCTCGCCGCGGACGGCGGTGGCGGAGGTCCGCAGGAAGTTGGAGACCGAGACACCGGGGATCTCGACCGGGTACTGCATGGCGAGGAAGACACCGGCGCGAGCGCGCTCGTCGACCGACATCTCCAGGACGTCCTCGCCGTCCAGGGTCACCGAACCGCCGGTGATCGTGTACTTGGGGTGGCCCGCGAGCGAGTAGGCGAGGGTGGACTTGCCGGACCCGTTGGGGCCCATGATGGCGTGGGTCTCGCCCTGCTTCACGGTCAGGTCGACGCCCTTGAGGATCTCCTTCGTGGCGTTGTCGGCCTCGACGGAGACGTGCAGGTCGCGGATTTCAAGCGTTGCCATGGGTGACTCAGGACTCCTGGGTGACGGAGACGAGCACATCGTCCCCTTCGATCTTGACGGGGTATACGGGGACGGGGCGCGTCGCGGGAAGGCCGGACGGCTTGCCGGTACGGAGGTCGAAGCTGGAGCCGTGCAGCCAGCACTCGATCATGCAGTCCTCCACCTCTCCCTCGGACAGCGAGACGTTCGCGTGCGAGCAGATGTCGTTGATCGCGAACACCTCGCCCTCGGTGCGGACGACGGAGACCGGGACGCCGTCGAGTTCCACCCGCTTCGGGGTGTCCTCCTCCAGCTCGCTCAGCGCGCACACTTTGACGAAGGCCATCAGACGGACGCCCTCAGCTCGGCCTCGATCTTCTCCAGCAGCCGCGCCTCGACGTCCGGCAGCCCGATCTGCTGGACGAGCTCGGCGAAGAAGCCGCGCACGACGAGCCGACGGGCCTCCTCGGCCGGGATGCCGCGGGACATCAGGTAGAAGAGCTGCTCGTCGTCGAACCGGCCGGTCGCGGAGGCGTGGCCGGCGCCGACGATCTCGCCGGTCTCGATCTCCAGGTTCGGCACCGAGTCGACGCGGGCGCCGTCCGTGAGGACGAGGTTGCGGTTCATCTCGTAGGTGTCGGTGCCCTCGGCGGCGGCCCGGATCAGCACGTCGCCGATCCACACCGCGTGGGCGTCGTCGCCCTGGAGCGCGCCCTTGTAGGCGGCGTTGGACTTGCAGTGCGGGGTGTTGTGGTCCACCAGGAGGCGGTGCTCCTGGTGCTGGCCCCGGTCGGTGAAGTACAGGCCGAACAGCTCGGCCTCGCCGCCGGTGCCCGCGTAGCTGACGCGCGGGTGGAGGCGGACGAGGTCGCCGCCGAAGGTGACGACGATCGACTTGAACGAGGCGTCCCGGCCGACCAGGGCGTTGTGCTGGGCGACGTGCACGGCGGACTCGTCCCAGTCCTGCACGGAGACGACGGTCAGCTTCGCGCCGTCACCGAGGACGTAGTCCACGTTGGCGGCGAGCACCGCGTCACCGGTGTGGTCGATGACGACGACGGCCTCGGCGAAGGCACCCAGCTCGACGACCTGGTGGCCGAAGGCCACGCCGCCCTCGCCGTGCACCGCGACCCGGATCGGCTCGGTGAGCACGGCCTCCTTGGCTACCGTGATCACGGACGCCTGCTCGAAGGACGTGTACGCCTGGGCGGCGACGCGGTCCACCGGGGTGCCGGCCCTTCCGAGCCGGGAGTCGTCCCGGCCGACGGTCTCGACCGTGACGCCCTCGGGGGCGTCGATGGCGACCTTCACGCCGCCGCCGGTGGCGACCGCGGTGCCGTCGTGGAGTCCGCGCAACCGGTCCAGCGGTGTGAACCGCCACTCCTCCTCGCGGCCGTGCGGGACGGGGAAGTCCGCGACGTCGAAGGACGGGGGCGCGCTCATGCGCGTGGCGACGGTGGACTCGGCGGCCACCGCGAGGGAACCGGTGGTGGCGGATCCCGCCGGGATGTTCTGAGCCTCAGCCATGGCTGTCGTGGTGCTCGCTTTCTCAGTGAAGTGTCCGGGGATTCGGTCGTCGGGCCAAGTCAGCCGACCGAACCCTCCATCTGCAGCTCGATCAGCCGGTTGAGTTCGAGCGCGTACTCCATCGGCAGTTCCTTGGCGATCGGCTCGACGAAGCCGCGCACGATCATCGCCATCGCCTCGAACTCCGTCAGACCGCGGCTCATCAGGTAGAAGAGCTGGTCCTCGGAGACCTTGGAGACGGTCGCCTCGTGCCCCATCGACACGTCGTCCTCGCGGACGTCGACGTACGGGTAGGTGTCGGAGCGCGAGATCGTGTCGACCAGCAGGGCGTCGCACAGGACGTTGGACTTCGCGCCCGGCGCGCCCTCGCCGATCTCGATCAGACCCCGGTAGGAGGTGCGTCCGCCGCCCCGGGCCACCGACTTGGAGACGATGTTGGAGGAGGTGTTCGGCGCCATGTGGACCATCTTGGCGCCGGCGTCCTGGTGCTGGCCCTCGCCCGCGAAGGCGATGGACAGGGTCTCGCCCTTGGCGTGCTCGCCCATCAGGTAGACGGCCGGGTACTTCATCGTGACCTTGGAGCCGATGTTGCCGTCGACCCACTCCATGGTCGCGCCCTCGTAGGCCACGGCGCGCTTGGTGACCAGGTTGTAGACGTTGTTCGACCAGTTCTGGATCGTGGTGTAGCGGCAGCGGCCGCCCTTCTTCACGATGATCTCGACGACCGCGGAGTGCAGCGAGTCGGAGGAGTAGATCGGGGCGGTGCAGCCCTCGACGTAGTGGACGTAGGCGTCCTCGTCGACGATGATCAGCGTCCGCTCGAACTGGCCCATGTTCTCCGTGTTGATACGGAAGTACGCCTGGAGCGGGATGTCCACGTGGACACCCTTGGGCACGTAGATGAACGAGCCGCCGGACCACACTGCCGTGTTCAGCGACGCGAACTTGTTGTCGCCGACCGGGATGACGGTGCCGAAGTACTCCTTGAAGAGCTCCGGGTGCTCCTTCAGCGCGGTGTCGGTGTCGAGGAAGATGACGCCCTGCTCCTCCAGGTCCTCACGGATCTGGTGGTAGACGACCTCCGACTCGTACTGCGCGGCGACACCGGCGACCAGGCGCTGCTTCTCCGCCTCCGGGATGCCGAGCTTGTCGTAGGTGTTCTTGATGTCCTCGGGCAGGTCCTCCCAGGACTCCGCCTGCTTCTCCGTGGAACGGACGAAGTACTTGATGTTGTCGAAGTCGATGCCCGACAGATCGGAGCCCCAGTTGGGCATGGGCTTCTTGTCGAACAGCCTGAGGCCCTTGAGGCGCAGCTTCAGCATCCACTCGGGCTCGTTCTTCTTCCCCGAGATGTCGCGGACGACATCCTCGGAGAGCCCGCGCTTGGCCGCGGCGCCTGCCGCGTCGGAGTCGGCCCAGCCGAATTCGTACGTGCCCAGACCCTCGAGTTCGGGGTGGGCAGTCTCCGTGGGGAGCGTCATGCGGGGTTCCTCCCGGCCGTGCTTGCAGATGCTGATGAGGTGGTCTGTGGTGCTGTGTGACCGCTGCGCGGGATGTACGTCGTGCACACCTCGTCGCCGTGGGCGATGGTGGCCAGACGCTGCACATGCGTGCCGAGGAGGCTGGAGAAGAATTCCGTCTCCGCCTCGCACAGCTGCGGATACTGCTCGGCGACATGGGCGACCGGGCAGTGGTGCTGGCACAGCTGCTCGCCCCGTTGCGGGCCGGGCGCGCGACGCGCCGTAGCAGCGTACCCGTCGGCGGACAGGGCCTTGGCCAACGCCTCGGTGCGCGAACCGGGCTCCGCGGCCTCGACCGCGGCGCGGTACGCCCCGGCCTGGGCCTCGATCCTGGCCCGCGCGAAGGCGGCGACCGCCCCGTCGCCCGAGGTCTCGGCGATCCAGCGCAGTGCGTCCGCGGCGAGCTGGTCGTACGACTGGTCGAAGGCGTCCCGGCCGCAGTCGGTCAGGGCGAACACCTTGGCCGGCCGGCCTCGGGTCCGGGCCCCGTACACCCGCTGCTCGCGGGCCTCGACGACGCGATCGGTGACGAGGGCGTCGAGATGCCTGCGCACCGCGGCCTGGGTGAGCCCGAGGCGCCCCGCCAGCTCGGCGACGGTGGACGGGCCGTGGTCCAGGACGGAGCGCGCGATCCGGTTGCGCGTCGGGCGCTCGCCGGTCGCGAGTTCCTCCCGGGGTGTCTCCCGCTTGGCCTCACCGTTTTTCACAACGCCATTGTTGCGTAATTCATCTCGCCCTGACAACCACGGTCCGAAACGATCTACGGTGCGCTTCATCACTTAGGGTCACCTAATTCGGCCCCGGGAACCGGGGGCCCCGCGCGCCGCCCTAGACTTACCGGCCATGAAGAGCGAGCCGGTCGTCCAGATCCGCGGGCTGGTGAAGCGGTACGGCCGCAGGACCGCGGTGGACGGCCTCGACCTGTGCGTCCGCGCCGGTACGGTCACCGCCGTCCTCGGCCCCAACGGCGCCGGCAAGACCACCACCGTCGAGACCTGCGAGGGATACCGCCGCCCTGACGAAGGCACGGTACGCGTCCTCGGCCTCGACCCCGTCGCCGACGCGGCGCGGCTGCGCCCCCGGATCGGCGTGATGCTCCAGTCGGGTGGTGTCTACTCGGGCGCGCGCGCCGACGAGATGCTCCGCCACATGGCCAAGCTGCACGCCGACCCGCTGGACGTCGACGCCCTGATCGAGCGCCTCGGCCTCGGCGGCTGCGGCCGCACGGCCTACCGCCGGCTCTCCGGCGGCCAGCAGCAGCGGCTCTCCCTGGCGATGGCCGTGGTGGGCCGCCCGGAGCTGGTCTTCCTGGACGAGCCGACGGCCGGCCTCGACCCGCAGGCCCGCCGCTCCACCTGGGAGCTCGTGCGCGAACTGCGCGCCGACGGCGTGTCGACCGTCCTGACCACGCATTTCATGGACGAGGCCGAGGAGCTCGCCGACGACGTCGCCGTCATCGACGCGGGCCGGGTCATCGCCCAGGGCAGCCCCGAGGCGCTCTGCCGCGGCGGCGCCGAGAACACCCTGCGCTTCACCGGCCGCCCCGGCCTCGACCTCGGCTCCCTGACGAAGGCGCTGCCCGACGGCGCGGAGGCGGCCGAACCCACCCCCGGCACGTACCGCATCACCGGCGACGTCGACCCGCAGCTGCTCGCCACGGTCACCTCCTGGTGCGCGCGGCACGGGGTGATGCCCTCCGGCATCTCCGTGGAGCGGCACACGCTGGAGGACGTCTTCCTGGAACTGACCGGCAAGGAGCTGCGCGCATGAGCGCCGGTACGTACGCACCGCGGCCGGGCGCCGCCCCGCTGTCCCGCATGATCGGCGCGCAGGCGGCGCTGGAGACGCGGATGCTGCTGCGCAACGGCGAGCAGCTGCTGCTGACCGTGATCATTCCGACACTGCTGCTGGTGCTGTTCAGCGCGGTCGACATCGTGGACACCGGCGCGGGCAGCTCCGTGGACTTCCTGACGCCCGGCGTCCTCGCGCTCGCCGTGATGTCGACGGCCTTCACCGGCCAGGCCATCGCCACCGGCTTCGAGCGGCGCTACGGGGTGCTCAAGCGGCTCGGCGCCTCACCGCTGCCGCGCTGGGCGCTGATGACCGCCAAGACCCTCGCGGTGCTGGTCACCGAGGTGTTGCAGGTGGTGCTTCTCACGGTGATCGCCTTCGCACTGGGCTGGTCGCCGCACGGCAACCCGTTCGCCGTCCTGCTGCTGCTCGTGCTCGGCACCGCCGCCTTCTCCGGGCTCGGGCTGCTGATGGCCGGGACGCTGCGGGCCGAGGCCACGCTCGCCGCGGCCAACCTGGTCTTCCTGCTGCTGCTGGTCGGCGGCGGGGTGATCGTGCCGCTGGACAAGTTCCCGGACGCCGTGCAGTCGGTGCTGGGGCTGCTGCCGATCGCGGCCCTGTCGGACGGGCTGCGCGACGTCCTCCAGCACGGGGCGGCGATGCCGTGGGGCGACCTCGGCGTCCTCGCGGTGTGGTCGGTGCTCGGACTCGGCGCGGCGGCGAGATTCTTCCGCTGGGAGTGAGCCCGACGGCCCCGGCCCTGTGCCCGGCGTGAGTCCGCTCCATCGCCACGTGGGTGCATTCACGCAAGTCGTCCCCCTCGTGAAAGCTTGCACAAGCGGCCGCCTACGATGGTGCGCGTGCCCAAGCTGACCCGAGCCGAAGTCGCTCAAGCCGCGCGGAACCCGCTCCTCTACATTGCCGAACGGTGGACTCCGACAGCCCGCACGGTGCGCCGTGCCGCCCTGTCGGCCGTCTTCATGTCGGTGGCCATCGTCGTGACCGGTGGTGCGGTGCGGCTGACCGGCTCCGGCCTCGGCTGCCCCACCTGGCCCAAGTGCACCGACGAGAGCCTGACGGCGACGAGCGAGATGGGCTTTCACGGCGCCATCGAGTTCGGCAACCGGATGCTGACGTACGTGCTGTGCGCGGCCGTCGGCTGGGCGATCATCGCGGCCCGGTCGGCGAAGCCCTGGCGGCACAGCCTCACCCGGCTCGGCTGGCTGCAGTTCTGGGTGGTCATGGGCAACGCGGTGCTGGGCGGCATCGTGGTGCTGGTCGGCCTCAACCCGTACACGGTCGCGGCGCACTTCCTGCTCTCCACGGCGCTGCTCACGGTCGCGATGGTGATGTGGCAGCGGGTCGGCGAGGGCGACGAGGAGCCCCGGCCGCTGGTGGGCAAGGCGGTGTCCCAGCTGACCTGGCTGCTCGTGGTGGCGGCGGGGCTGCTGATCGCGGTCGGCACGGTCGTCACGGGTGCCGGGCGGCACGCCGGTGACTCCAGCGATGTCCACCGCATCCCGATCGACTGGAAGATGATCACGCAGCTGCACGCCGATCTGGCCTGGGTCGTGGTGGCGCTGACGGTCGCCCTGTGGTTCGTGCTGAAGGCCGTGGACGCGCCGGTGGGCCCGCGGCACCGGACCCGTGACCTCTTCCTGGTCCTGCTGGGACAGGGCGTGATCGGTTACGTGCAGTACTTCACGGACACGCCGGAGATCCTGGTCGGGCTGCACATGTTCGGCTCGTGCCTGGTGTGGATCGCGGTGGTGCGGGTGCTGCTGTCGCTGCGCGAGCGCCCCGTGGCCGTTCCCGCGGTGCCGGGCCCCGCCCTCGAACGGCCGGAGCCGGCCGCCGCGGGCTGAACCGGGCCGGGCCCCAAAGGTCCTTCCCCCCTTGTACGCCGGGGGCCGGCGGGGGGGGGGGGGGGGGGGCGCCCCCCGCCGCGCCGCGCCCCGGCGGGGGGGGGGGGGGGGGCGGGCGGG